>CAZUHI010000018.1:13268-130992 GCA_964620495.1 uncultured Rickettsiales bacterium
TGGGGGTCGCAACCCGGGGGGAACGGCTCGTTCGGGCGGGCTGCGAGCCGTGTGTGGGTCGCAACCCGGGGGGAACGGCTCATTCGGGCGGGCTGCGAGCCGTGTGGGGGTCGCAACCCGGGGGGAACGGCTCGTTCGGGCGGGCTGCGAGCCGTGTGTGGGTCGCAACCCGGGGGGAACGGCTCATTCGGGCGGGCTGCGAGCCGTGTGTGGGTCGCTACCCGGGGGGAACGGCTCATTCGTGCGGGCTGCGAGCCGGGGTCTAGACTCTGGGCGTGCTTCGCCCGCTCCGGCTCATCCTCATCCTCGTCCTCGCCGTCGCCGCCTGCGCCACCGTCCCCCGGGCGAGCGACGGTCCGCTCCCCGACGGCCTCCACGCGACCCTCGAGCTGAATGACACGACCCGCTCGGTGATCTGGACCGACGGGGACACCTTCGTGTTCGCCGACGGGCCCCGGCGGGGCGGGAAGGCGCGGCTGCGGGGCGTCAACACCCTCGAGACGTACGGCCCCGTCCACCGATGGGGCACGTGGGATCCCCGAGACCTCCTCGAGCTCGCCCGGGGCAGCGCCGACGTGGCCGCTCGGTCCGCACGCAGTTGCCGCGCGACGGGGGAGAAGGACAAGTACGACCGCCTCCTCGTCGACTGCCTCGACGCTCGCCGCGAGCTGCTGCGCACCGGCCACGGGCACCTCTATCCGTTCGACCGGGAGGCCGATCCCGACGAGGTCGCCATCCAGAGAGAAGCGCAGCGGTCGAAGGTCGGCATGTGGGCGAACGGGGTGCCCGAGGCGATCGTCACCAAGGTCGACGCCGCCAGCGCCGAGAACGGCTGGTCCGCAGCGAATTGGGTGGTCTCCACCGCCGACGGGAAGAGCCGCCGGGAGGGCCACCGCGAGGAACACCAGGTCTGCGACGAGGTCTGCGTCGGTCGATTGAAGTCCTCGCGGTCCTGCCTCGTCTGGGTTCCGTACGAGCTCCGCTACACCGGCCGCCCGGCCTGCCTGGACTGACGGAGGGTGCCGGCGGGCGCCCACCGTCGCGTTCGTGACACAGGCGAGCCGTCGGGAACGTCCACGACCGCTGGGTGTCCGAATCGTGACGCCCATGGAGTGTTCGCATGTCTTCCAGCCCCATCTCCTTCCGCCGCCGCGCGGCCGCCGAGGCCCCCGAGCTGACCCTGCTCCCGTTCATGAACCTCATGACGCTGCTGATCCCGTTCCTGCTCATCTCGGCGCACTTCGTCCACCTCTCCGTGATCGACGCGTCCCTCCCCGGGATCGTGGTGACCGGACCCCCGGAGGGTGAGCCTCTGCACCTCACCGTGGGCATCACGGACGACGGCTTCGTGCTGCGCGGCAACGCCGAGACCATCCCGCAGGCCGCCATCCCGCGGCTCGGCGACGGGTGGGACTTCGACGCCCTCACCGCCGCCCTCGAGATCGTCAAGGCCGACCACCCCGCGGACGAGGCCGTGATCCTCGCCCCCGAGGACGACATCTCCTACGAGGTCGTGGTGCGCACCATGGACGCCGCCCGCGCGTCGGCCGATCGGCTGCTCTTCCCCAGCGTCACCTTCGCGGGCGGCGTCCGCGGGTTGCCGTAGCGGCGCTCTACCCGGCCTCGCCCAGCTTGAAGACCCGCTCGGCGTTGCCGTGCAGGAACAGGTAGCGGGCTTCGTCGTCGAGGCCGAGGTCGTCGATCCCGCGCAGGGCGCGCGGCGGCGGGATCATGGGGTGGTTGCTGCCCCACAGGACCTTCGTCCGACCCTTGGCACGCATGTACTCGACGAGCTCCTCGGGGTAGCGGTTCGGGGTGTAGGCCGACGTGTCGATGTAGACGTTCTCGTACTTCCGGGTGAGGGAGATCATCTCCTCCGTCCACGGGTAGCCGATGTGCCCGCCCACGATCACCAGCTCGGGGAACTCGCACGCCACCTCGTCGAGGTACGGGATCGGCCGCCCGGGCTCCGACGGCAGGAGCGGCCCGGCGTGCCCCACCTGCAGGCAGAAGGGCACGCCGAGGTCCACGCAGGCCGCGTAGAGGGGGTAGTAGCGACGGTCGTTGGGGGGCATCTCCCAGAGCCACGGCAGCTGCCGCACCGCCACGAACCCGAGCTCCTGCACGCACCGCCGGAGCTCCCGGACGCCCTCCATGGGCCGCTTCAGATCGACGGACGCGACGCCCTTGAACCGGTCGGGCGCCGCCTGCACCCAGCCCGCGACGTCGTCGTTGGAGATCAGCGGTCCGCCGGGCCCCCACCACGCGGACAGCAGGCCGCGCTCGATCCCCGCGGCGTCCATCGCCCCGAGGGTGAGCTCGAGCGGGATCGTGTCCGGCACCACCTCGATGCCCATCCAGCGGCGGAGGGACGCGAACATGGGGTGCCCGACGAAGCCGGAGGTCGGGTGCTGAAGCCAGGCGTCGATGGTCATGGGGAACATTCTCCCTTGTGATCGGGTCGATCTTCCACGGACCATGACCCACGTGAGGATCTTCCCCCGCTTCGCCGCCACGATCGCGGTCATCCTCGGGATGGCGCTCATCGGCGGCGGCGTCACGGCGGGCCTCGGCCCCGTGGAGCCGCCGCCCCTCGAGGCCGGCGACACGCTCGTTCTGCAGCCGAACGCCGACGTGTTCCCCGCCTTCGGCGTCCCGTCCTCCGAGGGCGAGATCGAGGTCGCCGTCACCGGCCTTTGGCGGTTCGCGCACACCGGCGAGGACCTGCCCGCGGCCGCCCTGCTCAAGGGGGTCGAGTTTCCCCGCATCGGCACCCGCTCCCTCGTGACGGTGAAGCCGACCCCGACCGAGATCCGGGTGACGGAAGACGGGCGCGCCGTCCTCCACTACGACCGGCTGCGGGCGGGGCGGACCATCTCCATGGCCGTGGACACGGACCCGATCGTGGACGCGTACCTCGTCGCCCCGTCGGTGGCGAGGGCCTCGCTGTCCGGCGATCTCGAGGCGATGCTCATGTACCGACCGGCCCTGGGATCCCCCTGGGCCGCCGCCTCCCCGGCCCTCGCCGGCGGCGCCGCGCTCCTGCTGATCGGCCTCGTCCCGCTCGGCCTGGACTCGCGCCGGCGTCGCAACACCCGCGCGCGCCTCCTCCAGCGCGAGATCGCGCGCCGCGTCGCCGACCTCCGGACCCGCCTGCGCGACGGCGACGAAGCGAGCGACTACCTGACCCGGGTCCTCGCCGCGAGCGGACGGGCGGCGGAGGCCCTGGCCGCCGACCTCGACCGTCACCGCGACGTGGCGGGCGACGACCACCCGGCCCTCGCGGGCCTCCAGCGCATCGCCGACGTGGTCCGCGAGCTCGACGATCAGGTGCGGGCGCGGCAGGTCCGCGCCTCGGGCCGAGACGTCGACGCCGCCCTCGAGGTGGCCGACGGGGCCCTCGCCGAGCTCACCGTCGCCGCGGGCTCCGTCGCCTCCGCCGCCGACGAGCTGGAGCGCCTCGAAGACCTCCACCGTCCCCGACCTCGTGCCGCCGAGAGATCCCCATGAAACGACTGCTTCTCCTCATCGTCTGCCTGGGTCTCGCGTGCGGCGACGACCCCGAGCCCACCGCGTCGGCCGAGATCGACGGCGTGGACCACGAGATCCCGGCCGCGCCGCCCGTCCGGGCGGAGAGGGTGGGGGACGTCTCCGACGGCGAGCTGGGCGCCATTCAGGAGAAGATCGTGGCCGACCTCAGGCAGAAGCAGGTCGAAGCCCGCCTCGCCCACGGCGAGCTCGCCCGCGCCTCGGCTTCACGCGACGCGCTCGCGACGCCCGCGGAGTCGGCCGCCCCCGACGTGCGGGACCGCATCCAGAAGAAGCGGGACAAGGCCGCAGGGCTGCAGATCATCACTCCGTCGGCCCGCCGCGGGCCGCGCGGCGAACCGCACGCGAAGCCCTCGAAGCCCGTGGCCCGCGACGGGTACCTGTCCAGCAGCTACTCCGGCGGATTCGGCGCCCGGGAGCACATGGCGGCGTTGGTCGACGGCGGCATCCTGCTCGACGGCGACACGGTGCAGCTCGAGGCCCTCGCGGCCCAGTACCACCAGTCCGTCCCCGTGCCCCGAGACCGCGCGGTCGCTCTGTTCACCGGCACCGAGCACCGCCGCGTCGAGCGCGCCGGGGGCGAGACCCACCTTCAGATCGGCGTCCAGGCCACCCACAAGGAGCTCCCCAAGAGGCCCCCGCTGCGGCTGGTCCTCGCCCTCGACGTCTCCGGCTCCATGAGCGGCGACGGCAAGCTCCACTTCGCGCGCATGGCCGCCCTGAAGCTGCTGGAGAAGCTCGCGCCGAGCGACGAGCTGGGCATCGTGACCTACGCCGACGCGGCCACCGTCGTGCGGCCGATGGGCCGTCTGGGGACCTCCGGCGACGCGCGGCGGGCCCTGGAGGGCGTGAAGTCCGGGGGCTCCACCAACCTCCACGACGGCCTCGCCGTGGCCCATCGGATGGCCTCCATCGGCGGCTCCGACGCCGTCCGCCGCGTGCTCCTCCTGTCCGACGGGGAGCCGACCGCCGGGAACGTCCAGCCCGCCGCCATCCGCCGCATCGTCCACGACGCGTTCAAGGAGGGCGTGGAGACCACCGCGCTCGGCGTGGGCCTCGACTTCAACAGCGACCTGATGATGCACATCGCCGGCGACGGCCAGGGCAACTACCACTTCATCGGGGCCCCGGAGCTGATCGAGGACGTGCTGCGGCGCGAGGTCGACGAGCTCACCCACGTCGTGGCCCAGGCCCTGCGTCTCACGATCCAGGTCGACGACGACGTCGAGATCCTCGAGGTGCTGGGGGCCGAGGTCATGGACCCGCAGGCCTCGCAGCGGGCGCGCTCCACCGAGAAGGCCCTGGACGCGCGCCTCGCCGAGGAGTTGGGCATCGCGTCGGACCGCCGGAGCACGCCGGACGAGGGGCTGAAGCTGCTCATCCCGAACTTCCACCTGGGGCGACACCACGTGGTGCTGCTGAAGGTGCGGGTCCCGCCGGGCCGCTCGACGCAGGAGCTCGCGACCGTGGAGCTCAAGAGCAAGGACCTGCTCGCGCGGACCAACATCGAGGAGCGCGTGGTGGTCTCGGTGGACCGCGCGTCGTCGCGGCAGGACATGGTCGCGTCCCTCGATCGCGACGTGAAGAAGAACCTCCTCGGGTTCCGAGCCGGGGCTGCGTTGGTGCACGCCGGTCGCATGATCGAGACCGGCGCGCCCTCGGAGGCCCTGCGCCTGATCGACGACCAGATGACGCTCCTGGCCGTCGCCGGCGAGCAGTGGCGCGACGACGACCTCACCCGGGACTCGGTCCTGCTGGGTCGATACAAGGACGTGGTGCTCGCGCAGCTTCAGGGCGGCCTGCACAGCAAGGCGCGGAACTACCTGTCGATGTCCCTCGGCTACAACGGCTACCGGCTGATGCGCTGAGGGGGACCGTCAGCGGCGACGCACGGCGCGCGTCGTCACGGGCGTGGGCGGCCAGTCGTACGGATCGGCCACGGGCGCCAGATCCGCCGTCTCCTTGAGGAGCTCGGGGCGGTCCTCCGGTGCGTCCCGGCCGACGGTCCAGGCGACGCCCACCGACGCGAGCGCCGCGAGGTTCCCCAGGGCCTGGAGCAGCAGGGCCAGATCGGGACGCAGCGCGCTCAGCAGGGCCGCCATGGCGTACGCGGCCGCGGCCCCCCAGAGGCGGGGGTCGATGGCGATCCCCATCACGGCGCAGGCCCCGGCGAGGGCGACCGTCCTGGTGGCCACCGACTCCATGGGCGTGAGCCCGATCGACTTCGTCACGAGCACCGCCAGCCCCATGGCCGGGATCATCGCCAGCAGCGCGAACATCAGGCGGCGGTTGACCTTGCCGAGGAAGAGCGTCTTGCGGAACCCGACCACGAGCGCCACGGTCACGGCCCAGGCCCCGCCTTGGGACAGGTGCGACAGCTCGTACGTGTACTCCAGCCGCCCGGTCGCGGTGAGCGCGTGGACCATCGCGGGCACCACCAGCCAGAGCAGGGCGAGGCCGATGCCGAGGCGCCCTCGGGCCTTCCGGGCGCGCGACGGGTCGAAGTCGAGGGCCTCCTGGCGGAGGGTCTGCAGCTCCTCGTTCCGGTCGTCGCGGCGCTGGAGGTGCTTCTTGATCCGACGCTCGAGCTTCGGATCCTTCTCCTGGAGCTCGCCGTAGAGCAGCTGCGCGCTCTGCAGGTTCCCGGCGGTGAGCGACCAGCCGATCATCGTCGCGAGCGTCGCGTCGAGGCCGACCCGGGCGTCGGCATTCTCCGGCCAGGCGTCGAGCGCGGCGCGGAACCCGAAGCGGGCCTCCTCGGCGAAGCGATACATCGCGCCTTCGTCGTGCTCCGCGCGGGGCCGCGCCACCGCCTGCTCCAGGGCGAAGAGCCGCTCGAACGCCGCGGCCTCGAGGCGCGCGGACTCACGGTGGGTCATGAACTCCGAGATCGCGCGACGCAGCTCGTCCGCGGACTTGTACCGCTTCGACTTGGCGGCGTGCGTGGCGCGGTTGCAGATGGCCGCCAGCTCCGCCGGGACCGCGGGCTCGAACTCGACCTTCTGGGAGTCGTACACCGAGCGGAGCATCTCCTGCACGGTCTCCCCTCGGTGCCGGGGCTTGCCGGTGAGGATCTGATGCAGGACGGCCCCGAGCAGGTACACGTCGGTGCGCGCGTCCACCCGCCACGGCGCGGGCTCCAGCATCTCCGGCGCCATGTACGACGGCGTGCCGGACACAGTGGTCGCGTTCTGAAGCGCAGGCAGCCCCGCCGAGGCCTCGTCCGAGATCGGCAGCGCGAGCCCCCAGTCGAGCACGTAGACCTCTCCGTGCTCGCCGATCATCACGTTGTGGGGCTTGATGTCGCGGTGGACGATCCCGCGGCTGTGGGCGTAGTGGGCGGCGCGGCAGACCTGCATGAGGATGCCGAGGTGGCCCGCGAGTCGGTCGGCTTCGGGGTGCGCGGGGTGGTTCGCGTCGCGCAGCAGCTCGATCCAGGCCGTGCCCTCGACCTTCTTCATGACGATGACGGGGTGGCCGTCGCCGTCCGCGCAGACCATGTGCACGGGCACGATGTTCGGGTGCTCGAGCCGGGCGTGGATCAGCGCCTCGCGGAGCAGGGCGCGGGCGGCCTGGGGCGACTTTGTGTCCGGCCGGAGGACCTTCACGGCCACGTCGCGCCGGGCGGCGCTCTGCTGACCGAGGTGGACCTGACCCATGCCGCCCTTGCCGATGAGGTCCAGGAGCTCGACGTGCGTGGCGTCCCCGAGGAGCGGCGGCAGGTCGAGGTCCGTGGGCGCGACCTCGCAGTCCGGGCGCAGCGTGAGCGACGGCTCGAGCGAGATCGAGTCGAGCGTCTCTTCGTCCGTGAGGCGTCCCCACAGCTCCGAGAACTCGACGCGTGGCTCGAGATCGCTGTTCATGTGCTCGGGCGCCTCCTCCGGCGGGGTCCCCAGCCCGCCAGCGCGATGGGTAGGACCGCGGCGCCGCCCTCACAACCCGAACATGCGGATCCGTCGTCGTCGTCGTCGTCGTCGTCGTCGTCGTCCGGGGAGTCGAAGGGCACGCAGAGGGCGACGTTCGCCTCCTGGGGCACGTACACGTCGTCGGTGAGTCCGCACACGAACCCGTCCGGACAGTCTCCGGGCTCGCACCGGATCGAGCAGTACCCGGCGCCTTCGTCGGGGCGGTCCAGGACGCAGAAGTCGCCGCAGTTGATGTACTCGACCGAGCAGTCCGCGCCCACCGGGTCGCGGGGCTCGTCGCACACGCGGATCCCGTCGATGTCCGCGCAGAACCGGGTCTCGCCGAACCGCGCGCAGTCCTCGTTCGTCGTGCACTCGTCGGCGCCCGTGCCGTAGGTCTCGCAGAGCCCGCGGCGGTCGTCCCCGGAGATGGAGGCCTGCCAGTCGCCGCCGAGGTAGGCGAAGAACATCGTGGACGCCACGAGCTCGGTCTCGTGCGCCAGCCCCGCGGCGTGCCCCATCTCGTGCACCACCACCGAGTCGATGTTGACCTCCGGGCGCGGCAGGTAGGCGTTGCCCCGCCCGGCGACCCAGGACCAGTCCACACCGTTGAAGATCATCGTCGCCCCCACGGGCACGAACTCGCCGTCCACGTCGTCGAAGAAGACGCCCGTCACCCCGGCGATCAGCGGGTCCTGGTCCCAGGCCTCCTCCTCCCACCGCACGAAGCTGTCGCCGGTCTCGATCTCGTCGCGGTCGTAGGTGGCGCCGCGCGCGAACACGAAGTCGCTGCACCCCACGTCGTTCCACTGCGCGATGGACGCGTCCAGGGCTGCTTCGGTCACCTCGAGGCCGAGGTCGACGCTCCCCGGCCGAACGAGGCGGAAGGTCAGCGGCAGCTCGTCGTCCCGAAACTCCACGGGGTTCACGGCCCAGCGCGGCGGATCGTCCAGGCGCTGCATCCCGCGCCCGAGGCCCTTCGGCACCCAGCCGCGGCGCCCGTCGACCAGCTCCACGAGCCACTCGCTGCCCACGTCCACGCGGGGGACGCCGAACACCATCACGGACTGCTGGTTGTCGCCGGGGAGGAGGAACCGCGTGACCCGGCCGTCGTCCTCGAGGGTGACGGTGGTGGTGCCCAGGTCCCCGGCCTCGACCCCCGACCGCTCGACGGACACGTCCACGACGGTGCCGGAGGCCAAGAGCGACGCAGCGGCGATCAACTCCAGAGACACCGTCACATCGTACCGGTGGGTCTAGACTGCTGCCCATGCGACCCGATCTGCGCTCGATCCTCCCCGCCGTCGTCCTCCTCTTCGCGCTGGTCACCGGCTCCTCGCCCGCCTCCGCGGTGGTCATCGCCCAGAACGACTCCATGGACTGGTCGGTGCTCGACACCAACCCCTCGGAGCAGATCGCGTGCCCCTGCTTCTGCGAGTACGAGTGCTTCGGGTCCACGTTCACGGCGCCCGACGACTTCTCGGCGAACTACATCTACCTGCTCTACGGCAGCACCCAGCCCGTGGACATCTACTTCGACTTCTACATCCTCCAGGGCCCCACGGCGTTCGATCCCGGGGCCCCGTACGTGGACGGCAACGGGGTGGAGTCGATCGGCATCTTCCTGCCCCTGCAGTCCAACGGCACCGAGCTGATGGAGGTCGGGGTCGCGCAGTCGCAGATCACTCCCCCGCAGATCGCCCAGGGGGAGCAGTTCTCCGTGGCCTTTTGTTACAACTACGGCAAGGAGAGTCAGACCGACCTCCGGCCCGGCGCCGGCCACGGTCCCATGCACGACGGCAACGTCGACGTCAGCCAGTCGGCCCCCAACTGGGTGAACGCGCTCCTGGGCCTCCAGACCGACCCCGAAGACGAGTGCAGCAAGCCCCGCGACAGCCTCGCCTGGATCGCCTCGGCGGCGGGTGGGGTGTCCGGGGACTGGGCCATCCGCGTGAGCGACGCCCCGATCGACTGGCTCGACCCCCCGGGCGGTGACGACGACGACGCGGGCGACGACGACGACGTGGGCAGCGACGACGACGACGCGGGGGACGACGACGACGCCACCGAAGGCCCCATCGTCCTGAGCGTGACCCCCAACCGCGCCTTCGAGGGCGTGGACACGGTGGTCGCCATCCAGGGCACCGGCTTCGACGAGACGGCCTCGGCCTTCGTGGGCGGCTTCGCCATGGGGAACGTCAACCTGGTGTCGCCGGAGCGCATCGACGCGACGGTCCCGCGCACGCTGCCCGCGGACGCCGTGCCCTACGAGATCACCATCACCACCCAGCACGGGTCGAACTCGCTGCCGGGGGCCTTCACCGTGGACGTCGAGGGCGACGGTGCGGGCGACGACGCGTGCGGGTGCCAGGAGAACTTCGTGCCCGCGCAGGTCGGCCCCTGGCTGGTGGGCCTGTTCGGCCTGATCGCCGTGCGTCGCCGCCGGAGCTGACATGAAGCGCCTCCCCGCCCTGCTCGCCGCGGTCGTCGCGGGCGCCGCCCTGTACGCCTACGCCGCCGCGCCCGCCACGGTCGTGCACCTCGAGGACGCAGAGGCCCGGAGCCCCGAGTCGAAGAAGGCGAAGATCACGTTCCTGGCCCGGGGCGACAACGCCTTCGTGGGCAAGCTGGAGCTCGACGCGGGCGGCAAGGTCCCCGTGCATCGGGACGCCACCGAGGAGTACATCCACGTGCTCGAGGGCAGCGGCACCATCTCGATCGACGGCGTGGAGCACGCCCTGAAGCCGGGCTCGACGGTCTACATGCCCGCGAACGCCGAGGTGCACTACACCAACGGCCCCGAGAAGCTCGTCGCGATCCAGGTGTTCGCCGGGCCCGAGCCCGCCGCCAAGTACGACGGCTGGACGCGCGTCGAGTAGTTACCGCTTCGCGCGCTTCTTGCGCGCCGTCTTGCGCTTCGCCACCTCGCGCGCCTCTTCGGCGATCCGCTTCTTGCTCGCCGCCCACCCGCAGATGAGGCAGTCGGCGAGCGCGTGGTGCTGGGCGGGGCAGTACTCGCGGCCGAAGTAGATGATCTGCAGGTGGAGCTTGTTCCACAGCTCCTTCGCGAAGACCGCCTTCAGGTCCCTCTCCGTCTGCACGACGTTCTTGCCGTTGCTGAGGCCCCAGCGCGCCGCCAGGCGATGGATGTGCGTGTCGACGGGGAAGGCGGGCACGCCGAAGGCCTGCGCCATGACCACCGAGGCCGTCTTGTGGCCCACCCCCGGCAGCGCCTCGAGCGCCTCGAACGACTGCGGCACCTCGCCGTCGTGCTCGTTCGTGATGATCCGGCTCATCCCGTACAGCGCCTTGGCCTTCATGTTCGTGAGCCCGATCTGGGCGATCAGGTCGCGGACCTCGTCGAGCTCCAGCGTGGCCATCGTCTGCGGCGTGCCCGCGACCTCGAACAGCCTCGGCGTGACCTCGTTGACCTTCTTGTCCGTCGTCTGGGCGGACAGCGCGACGGCCACCAGCAGCTGGAACGGGGACTCGTGGTCCAGCGGGATGGGGACTTCGGGGTAGAGCTGCTCGAGGATCTCGACGATCTTCGCGGCCTTCTCGCTGCGCTTCATGGTGCGTCCAGGAGCTCGCCTGCGGTTCGGTCGAAGCCCAGGAACACGGGCTCGGGGACGAGCGTGACCCCGAACGTATCGCGGACCCCGCGCCGCACGGTACCGGCCAGCGAGATCAGGTCTGCGGCCGTCGCTCCGCCGCGGTTCACGAGCGCGAGGCAGTGGTTGGTGGAGAGCCCGGCGGGCCCCTCGCCGTAGCCGCGCGGGAACCCGGCGCGCTCGATGAGCCACGCCGCCGAGAGCTTCACGCGGCCGTCGTCGGTGGGGAACCGGGGCACGCCCTCGACGTCGATGGCGTCGGCGACCCCGGGGGCGACGATCGGGTTGGTGAAGAACGAGCCCGCGCTGCGGCGGTTCGGGTCCGTGCGGGAGAGCACCATCGACTTGCTCGCCCGCACGTCGAGCACCGCGTCCCGCACGTCCTGGAGCGTCGCCGGGCGCCCGGACGGGACCCGGGCGTCGAGCTCCTTCTGCAGCCCAGGGTAGCGAATGGTCGGACTCCCGCCCCGGCGGAGGTGGAGCTGCACGCCCGTCACGATCCAGCGCCCGGGCTCCGCCTTGAAGCGGCTGTGGCGGTACCCGAAGCCGCAGTCCGCGGCCCCGATCTTCTCGATCGAGCCGTCCCCGCGATCGACGACGGTGACCGCCGTGATCACCTCGGCGACCTCCTGCCCGTAGGCCCCGATGTTCTGGATCGGCGCCGCCCCCACGAGCCCGGGGATGCCGCTCAGGCACTCGATCCCGGCGAAGTCGCGGGCCACCGCGTCCTCCACCAGGTCGTCCCAGCTCGCGCCCGCCGCGGCCTCCACGACGATGTCCCCGCACCCCTGATCGTGGAAGACGACCTCGTCGTCGCCGAGCCGGAGCACGACCCCGTCGAAGCCGCGATCCGCCACCAGCAGGTTCGATCCCCCGCCGAGCACGAACACGTCCTCCTCCCGGTCGAGCACCGCGAGGACGCCGGGGGCGTCGTCCACGTCCACGACCCGCGCCGGTCCGCCGACGCCGAGGGTGGTGAGGTCCGCGAGCGAGACTCGGGAGGGAACGGCGGGGCCCTTCGGTCTCTAGGCCTGGGAGGCCGAGACGTACAGCTCCCAGGAGCCTTCTTCGGAGCCGGTCGTGGGCGTCCAGAGCTTCTTGAACTCGATGCGCGGCTCGGACACGAGCTCCGCCGCCGACACGCACCAGACGATCGCGCCGATGAAGTCGTCGCGGTCGATCAGGAGCCCCTGGTGGACGTGGGGCATCTTCTTGGTCAGCTCGGCCTCGAGCTCGATGGGGTCGAACTCGTAGGACTCGTGGCGGTCGCGCCCGGTGCGGTAGCTGAACGAGTAGGGCCCGGGCAGGTCCGGGGCCGCGGCGATGCGCTTCTTCACGGCCGCCCGGACGCGGTTCTGCATCGTGGCGGTCCACTCGGCGTACGCCTTCTTCACCGCAGAGTTCCCGGGCATCAGGTCCTCCTCGAAGAGGACGGCCGCGAGCCCCACGACCGAGTGACGCGACCGCAGCGTG
The DNA here is from genome assembly GCA_964620495.1 of uncultured Rickettsiales bacterium. Classification (GTDB taxonomy): domain Bacteria; phylum Myxococcota_A; class UBA796; order UBA9615; family UBA9615; genus CAZEKB01. The sequence goes on from CAZUHI010000018.1 coordinate 25,807, forward strand.
CCGTCGCCGTCGTGCAGCGTCGTGGACCAGCCCACGTCCACCGAGACCGTCTGGCCGGACTGCATGGCGGGCAGGTTGCCGTGGGCGCCGCCCGGGGAGACGAACGAGCTCGCGCCGCCGGTGCCTCCCAGCGCCTCGGAGAACAGCCCCGAGTCGACCTTGAAGAACATCGGCCAGAGATACGGCTCGGCCTGGGCCTCGCCCGCGTGCAGCGCCCGCAGGCGATCGATTCGGATGTCGACGCGCATCGTCTCCTCCCCGCGTTTCGGGACTCGGAGCCTACCAGCGGTGGTAGGCGGGGTGCCCCTCCTGGACCGCGACGAACAGCCCCGTGCAGGTCGCGCACACGTCGCCGCCGCTCGTCAGCTCGGCGGCGACGTACACCTTCGGCCCCTCGCTGCGCTCGATCCAGGCCCGCAAGCGCACCGGGGCGTCCGACGGAGTGGGTCGACGCAGCTTGATCTCGTAGCGCGCGGTGACGGTGCAGGGAGGGGAGTCGAGGCCGTCCCGGACCATCAGGGAGCGGCACGCCGCCCAGTTGCAGTGGCAGTCGAGCAGCGCGCCGATGATCCCGCCGTTGAGCATCCCGGGGAACGCCTCGTGGTGGCCGTCCGGCGTCCAGTCGCACACCAGCTCGCCGTCGTCGTTGGGGAACGAGCGGATGCGCAGGCCCCGGGCGTTGGCCGGGCCGCAGCCGAAGCAGGTGTTGTGAGGTGCGAAGCGTTCCTGGACGGACTCGGTCATGCGAACGAGGATACCGGCCATGTCCGACTTCCCCTCGACGCACCCCCCCGACTTCGACCCCGCCACCCGCACCGAGCTGGAGGCCGCCGCCTACCGTCGGCTGGTCGCCCACTTCCAGGAGCGGACCGACGTCCAGAACATCGACCTCATGATCCTCGCGGGCTTCTGCCGCAACTGCCTGAGCAAGTGGTACCGCGCCGCCGCCGAGGAGCGGGGGCTCGAGCTCGACTACGAGCAGGCGCGCGAGATCGTCTACGGAATGCCCTACGCGCAGTTCAAGGCGAATCACCAGAAGCCGGCCACTCCGGCTCAGCTGGCGGCGTTCCAGGCCTCCAAGCACCCCTCTCGATAAGCCGCCTCCCTTCGGTCGGCAGCTTCTCGCCGGGGGCCCCGCGGGGACCTCGGACCTCCGCTTCACTCCGTTCCGCTGCGCGCGCTTGGGGCGCTTGCGTCTCGCCGGGTCGCCAAGGTCGTCGAGGCTTCGGCTCCTCGGGGTTCACGTAGGTGGACCTCACCGAGGCCTCCATCCCTTCCCGCGTGGCGAGGGGCAGCAGGAGCACGGCGGCGATGCCCGCGGCGGCCATGTATCGGGCGTCCTGTCCGGGGTTGGCGAGCACGATCGCCACCTGCTGGGCCACGAGCGGCGCGGCCGGGACGAGCCACAGCGGTCGACGCCTGCGGATCGCCTCGCGCGTCAGCACGATCAGCGCGAGCCCGATCCAGATCGGGGCCCGCCAGAAGAAGGGGCGCAGGCCCGCCAACTCCGTCAGCGAGACCGCCTCGTTCAGCAGCTCGTCGAGCCCGTCGTGCAGCGGCGCGGACTTCAACCCGAAGATGTTCCGCTCGATGGCCCGGCCCCCCGTGAAGAACCACGTGTTCGCCACGCCGAAGGGGTGCCAGGCGAGCTCCGAGGCGCAGATGCGGTGCCGGACGGCCGTCCCCGGGGCCCGTGAGATCAGGGTGCGCCAGAGTCGAGGGAGGACCTCCGGGAACTGGTCCACGGCGCCCATGCGCAGCCCGCCGCCGTCGAGCAGCGGGTGCACCGAGCGGCAGTCGTAGCCCACCGCCCACGCCTCGCGCGGCCCGATCGACTCGACGATCGCCCAGTCCTCTGCGCTCAGCGCCGCGGGCTGGTGCCGCACGTAGGCGGCGACCTCGTGAGCCAGCGTCGCCTGCACGACCGACTGCTTCGCCGGGGTCACGCCGAGCCCGGGGAGGATCGCGTAGCGGACGAGGAGGAATCCGAGGGGGAAGAGCGCGGCGGCGGCGACCGCGCGGCGGCGAAGCCTGGGGAACGCGACGGCCACGGCGACCATCACGAGGGCCGCCACCACCACGCCGTTCTGACGCAGCAGGGTCGCGAGGACACCCCACGCCGCGGCGCGCGCGAACAGGGCCCGGAGGGCGATCGCCTGGGCGCCCGGGGTGTCGTCGCCCGTGAGTCGAAGCCGCACCGACATCATCCGCAGCACGTTCGCGCCGAGGAGCAGCACGGCGGCGGTGAAGGGGACGTCCTTCCACAGGGTGACGGAGAAGAGGCCCACCGACGGGGCCAGGAACACCGCCGCGCCCGCCACGATCACCGCGGCGGGTCGCGCCCCGAGGCCGGCGATCGCCACGAGGAAGGACACGATCGCCCAGGCCAGGAAGACGGACTGGGCCGCCGCGAGGACGGCCGGGGACCCGAGCTGCGCGGCGATCCAGAAGCCTGCGGTGGAGAGCGCGGGGTGCACGTCCGTCCAGGGCAGCCGCCCCACGGCCTGGGCCCACTGGGAGAGCGAGTCGAACGTCATCACGCCCGGCCAGAACCCGGCGAGGTAGGCCCCGAACGGGATCCACAGGAGCAGCACGAGGAGGAGGCGGCGGGTCATCCCTCGAGGTCTCCCGTGACGACGATGCGGTCGCCGCGGCGGCGGAATCGGAGCTCGGCCCCCACCGCCCAGCGCAGCCCCGCGTGAAGCTCCCCGCCTTCGAGGTATCGGTGCCGGTGTGGTCGTGGGGGACGTCCGCAGAGGCACGGCTCCGATCGGATCTTCGCGCCCCAGGGTCGCCCGTCGTGCCACACGTCGAAGAGCACGTCCGCCGAGGGGAAGAGCGTGGCCCGGGGCGGGATCCGCACCACCCGCTGCACGACCTCGTCGCGGCCGAGGCGCTTGATCAGCTCATTCGAAGTGGCCCGCAACACGCTCACGACCCCACGTTATCGTGGGTTTCTCCCCCGTCGCCCGGTCGCCGGTTGGTGGTCCGTGCAGCGGGGGTCCCGGGACCGACGCCCGGAAACGTCGGATACTGCGGGAATCGGGTAGCGGGAGGTCGAGATGTCGATGTTTCGAGTGATCAGCGTGTGTGCCGCCGTCGTGATGCTGGCGGCGTGTCCTGGAGACCGCGGGGACGACACCCCCGACGATCCGACGCCTGCCCCCGCGCCCGACGCGGACGGCGACGGCTTCCGGGCGGACGTGGACTGCGACGACGAGGACCGCACCGTGTTCCCGGGCGCCGCCGAGCTGTGCGACGGGCTCGACAACGACTGCGACGACTACCTCCCCCCCGAGGAGTGGGACCAGGACGAGGACGGCGTCCGCATGTGCGACGGCGACTGCGACGACGAAGCCGCCCACGTGTTCCCCGGCAACGAGGAGATCTGCGACCGCCTCGACAACGACTGCGACGGCGTGCCCGCAGACAACGAGCTCGACGGCGACGGCGACCTGTCCGCCCCCTGCGAGGGGGACTGCGACGACGAGGACGACACGATCCGTCCCGGCGCCCCGGAGCTCTGCAACGGGATCGACGACGACTGCGACGAGGTCGTGCCCGCCGAGGAGGCCGACGACGACGGCGACAACCATCGCGTCTGCGAGGGCGACTGCGACGACACCAACCCCGTCGTGCACCCGGCCCAGTCCGAGCTCTGCAACGGCCTCGACGACAACTGCGACGGGAACCTGCGCTTCGACGAGGTCGACAACGACAACGACAACGTCATGAACTGCTCGGGCGACTGCGACGACAACGACCCCGCGATCGGCCCCGGCGCCCCCGAGCTGTGCGACGGCCTGGACCAGGACTGCGACGGCCTGCTCGACGAGGGCTACGACATGGACGGCGACGGGTGGCGCACGTGCGACGGGGACTGCGACGACCTCGACGCGACCGTGAACCCCGGCCTCCCCGAGCTGTGCGACGGCGTGGACAACAACTGCGACGCGGCGATCGACGAGGGCTTCGACAACGACAACGACGGCTGGACCACCTGCGCGGGGGACTGCGAGGACCTGGTGGCGAGCGTGAACCCGGCCGCGACCGAGATCTGCGACGGCTACGACACCGACTGCGACGGGACCTACATCGAGGACGAGACCGACGCCGACGCGGACGGCTTCCCCGTGTGCGCCAACGACTGCGACGACAACGAGCCCGCCGCCTTCCCGGGCAACCCCGAGGTGTGCGACGCGATCGACAACGACTGCGACGGGATCGTCCCGCCGGGCGAGGTCGACCTCGACCTGGACCTCTTCTTCGTCTGCGACGGCGACTGCGACGATCTGAACCCCACCGTGAACCCCGGCGCCGTCGAGCTGTGCGACGGCCTCGACACGGACTGCGACGGCACGCCCCCCGCGGCCACCGAGGCGGACGCCGACGCCGACACCTTCCGCATCTGCGACGGCGACTGCGACGACACCGACTCGGCGGTCTTCCCCGGCGCCGCGGAGGTGCTCGACGGCGTGGACAACGACTGCGACGGAACGATCGACAACGTGCTCCCGGTGGCGGTCGCGGTGCACAGCCTGCCCGCCTACACCTGCGATCCGGTGGTCCTGGACGGCACGGGCTCGTTCAACCCCATCGGCACCCCCGTCGTGAACTACGCGTGGCTGTCCACCGGCGCCCCGGCCGCGTCCGCGGTGACGCAGTCGAGCATCGACAACCCCCTCGCGTCCTCGACCTTCTTCACGCCCGACGTGGTCGGCGCCTACGACTTCGACCTCACGGTGACCGACCAGCTGGGCACCAGCGACGTCGGCTCCCTGAGCGTCTCGGTGACCTCGCGCCCCAACAACACCGCGCCCGTCGCCGACGCCGGACCCGACATCGTCCTCACCGACAACGTGACCTGCACCGCCAACACCTACGGCGTCATGATCTGCGGCGCCTGCACGGCCATGGCCACCACGCTGGATGCCACCGCGTCCACCGATCCCGACGGCGACGCGCTGACCTACACGTGGTTCACGGTCGCGGGCAGCGGCACGGTGTCGTTCAGCTCGACCACGGGCCCCAACCCGGTGGCCACCCTCACCACCACCGCGCCCTCGGGCGTGGGGCAGACGGCCGTCACCACGTACCAGATCCTCCTCGAGGCCGAGGACTGCCCCGGCCTCGCCGACTACGACCTCCTCACCATCACCCACGAGTGCACGGGGCTGTAGCCCCGGGCTATCCTCGCTCGTAGTCGGCGACTTGCGCCGTTGCCGGGATGCGCTCCGGAGCGTGGATAGGGAGGAAATGTGTCGGTTGAAGTGCTCGCAGGGCTGGACCTGTTCTCGTTCTTGTCGAGGGAGCAGCTGGAGGCGGTCGCCGTCTCCGCGGAGTCGCTGACCCTCGCCGCCGGCGACTCCCTGTTCACGGAAGGCGACGCCGGGGAGGAGGTCTTCGTGGTCGTGGACGGCACGATCCGCATCCACCACATGATCTCTCTGGACGCGGGCCGCACCCTCGCGGAGCTGGGGCCGGGCGCCATGTTCGGCGAGGCCGCCATCATCGACCGCGACCTCCGCTCGGCGAGCGCGACGGCCGCCTCGGACGCGCACCTGCTCGTCCTGGACGCGGGCCTGCTCCGCGAGTTCATGCTCGGCAACCCGGAGGAGGGCCTGCTGATCATGGGGCGGCTGGCGGCGATGATGATGGATCGCCTCCGCACGACCAACGAGGCCCTCAAGGACTCATTGGCGTGGGGCATCGAGGTCTCGGGCGCGGCCCAGCTGTCGATGCGGGACCTCGTGTCCACGGGGGCGGAGGTCGACATCCACCTGCGCGGCTCGCGGCACCTCAAGGGCCGACTCGTGCGGGCGGATCAAGACGCCGGGTCCGTGACGCTGTGGCTGAGGACCGAGGACGACCGGCTCCACCTGGTGCCGTTCCACGCGATCATCGAGCTGGTCTGTGGCCCCGACGCCTCGGCCCGAGAGGAGGGCTGACATGGCGCGCTTGGACAAGCTGTTTCACGAGATGGTCAAGCGGGGTGCGTCGGACATGCACCTCACCTCGGACGAGCCGCCGCGCCTGCGCGTGGACGGCGGCATGGTCACGATGGCCATGGATCCGCTCACGCCCGACGCGATGACGGGCCTGCTCCAGGAGATCGCCGAGGACGACCCCTGGCGCGAGTTCCAGGAGACCGGCGACGCGGACTTCGCCTACGAGATCGAGGGCCTCGCCCGCTTCCGGTCGAACTACTTCCGCGACCTGCGAGGCCCCGGCGCCGTGTTCCGAGTGATCCCCAGCGAGATCCTCACGGCCGAGAAGCTGGGCCTCTCCCCCGCCATCCTCAAGCTCTGTCGCCTGAACAAGGGGATGGTGCTGGTGACCGGCCCCACGGGCAGCGGCAAGTCGACGACGCTCTGCGCGATGATCGACTACATCAACCGCACCCGGGACGAGCACATCATCACGATCGAGGACCCGGTCGAGTTCGTGCACCCGAACAAGAAGTGCCTCATCAACCAGCGCGAGATCGGGAACCACACCGAGTCCTTCAAGAAGGCGCTCCGGGCGGCCCTGCGCGAGGATCCGGACATCATCCTGGTCGGCGAGCTCCGCGACCTGGAGACGGTGGCGATCGCCCTCGAGATGGCGGAGACCGGGCACCTCGTCTTCGGCACCCTGCACACGACCACGGCGCACCAGACCGTCGACCGCATCGTCGACCAGTTCCCCCCGGACCAGCAGGAGCAGATCCGCGTGATGTTGGCGGGGACGCTCCGCGGCGTGGTCTCGCAGACCCTCCTCAAGAAGATCGGCGGCGGGCGCGTGGCGGCCATGGAGGTCCTGATCAACAACACCGCCGTCGCCGCCAACATCCGCGACGGCAAGACCCACCAGATCCCGCTCGCGATGCAGACGGGGGGCAAGCTCGGGATGGTCGAGCTCAACACCGCGCTGCTCAAGCTCGTGGACGAGCACAAGGTCCACCCCGAGGAGGCCTACCTCAAGGCGATCGAGAAGGACTCGCTCGAGCGGGAGCTCCGCAAGCGGGGGCACGAGGTGGAGGCGCCGCCGCCGCCGAAGTCCGGGGCGTCCACGGCGGCCACGCGGACCACCCAGCAGGTGCCTCCGCCGCGGGGCGGGGCCCCCGCTCAGTCCTTGCGTCGGGCCGGATCCACGGCTACTCAGAACGCCAAGAAGGACCCGCCTCCGTGGTCGCTCCGAGCGGGAGGGACGAGCGCCGGGGGGGCCAAGAAGAAGGGGTTCTTCAGTTAGCGAGGGGACATGACAGCGCGACGAATCGGATTCCTGGTGTGCGTGGCGAGCCTGGTCGGGTGTCCGACGGAGGAGGCCGAGAACCAGCCGCCGGATGTGGTGATCGGGGCGCCCGAGGACGGCTTCTCGGCGTTCGTCGGGGCGGCGCTCGAGTTCTCGGGCACGGCGACCGACGACACGACCCCGTCCGGAGAGCTCGTCGCCACCTGGACGTCCGGGGACACCGAGTTGGCGTCCGGCCCGCTCGTAGACGGAGTCACCACCGCGCCCTGGGGCGCCCTCTCCGTGGGGGCCCACGACGTCGTGCTCTCGGTGACGGACAGCGGCGGGGCCACCGGCACCGCCTCCGTCTCCGTCGTCGCCCGGGCGAACTCCGCGCCCGTGGTCGTGTTCACGGCCCCCGAGGCGGACGCCATCCTCTACGCGAGCGCGCCCGTGCCGGTGGCGATTCGCGTCGAGGACGCCGAGAAGGACCCCGCGGACCTCGCCGTCGCGCTGGTGGACGGGGACGGAGCCGAGATCGCGACGCCCGTGCTCGACGGGAACGGCGACTGGTCCACGACGCTCGATCTGGCCGCCGGCAGCCACACCCTCGTCGCGTCGGCGACGGACTCGATCGGGCTCGAGGGCACCGCCCGGCTCGACCTCGAGGTGCGGCCCGCGAACGTCGCGCCCACCTGCGCGATCACCACCCCCGAAGACGGCGACGTGATCACCGACGTCGCGACCTTCGTGTTCGAGGGGACGGTCGGGGACGACCAGACGCCGTTGGACGAGCTCACGGTCACTCTGGACTCCAGCATCGACGACCTCGTCGCGGAGCTCACGCCCGCGGGCGACGGATCGGTGAGCCACTCCACCGACGAGCTCTCCACCGGAGTCCACACCTTGACGTTGACGGTGCTCGACGACGCGGGCGCCGAGTGCACGACGTCGGTGCAGCTCGACCGCAGCCGCCCGCCGTCGATCGGCATCTACGCCCCCGATCGGCACTCGGTCTGGAACGACACCGACACGGTGCACTTCGAGGCCATCGCCTACGACGCCGAGGACGATGAGACGACCCTGACCGTGGTCTGGGAGTCCGACCTGGACGGACTGCTCGGCAACTCGATCCCCCTCGCGAGCGGCGACACGGAGCTGGACTTCCTCGGGCTGAGCCCGGGCGTGCACGTGGTGACCGCCTCGATCGTCGACTCGAGCGGCTGGCCCGCCTCGGCGACGCTCCCGATCGTCGTCAACGGCACCCCCACCGCGCCCGTGGTCAGCGTCGCGCCGGACCCCGCCCTCACCGCCCAGCCGCTGGTCGTCTCCATCGACACGGCGTCCACGGACGTCGACGGCGACATCCCCGTCTACGACTACGAGTGGAGCGTCGGAGGGGTCCTGCAGCCGTCCTACAGCGGGCTCGCCACCCTGCCGTCGTCGGCGACGACGAAGGGCGAGACCTGGGAGGTCTCGGTGACCGCGACCGACGGCATCGGCACCAGCCCCCCGGCCCTCGCCACGGCGTCGATCATCAACACGCCGCCCACCGTCCAGAGCGCGTACGTGGATCCCCCCTTCGGTGTCCCGGGCACGGTCTACTCCGTCGTCGGGGTCGGCTTCTCCGACGACGACGGCGACCCCGAGGGATACACCCACCAGTGGTTCGTCGACGGCCAGCTCCAGGGCGGGGCGACCGCGGCCACGCTCGACTCGTCGGGCTTCCCGCCGGGGTCGGTCTTCTCGTGCGAGGTGACCGCCTGGGACGGCAGCGACGCCGGCAACACCGTCGTCTCGGCGACCGCGACGCTCAACACCCCGCCCGTCGTGGTCTCGTTGAGCACGACCCCCGCCGGGACCGCCGACGAGTACGACGCCATCGTCGCGTCGGCCGTGACGAGCGATCCCGACGGCCAGACCGTGACGATGCAGTGGCAGTGGCACGACCAGGCCGGACCGATCGCGGGCGCGACCATCGACACGCTCACCGGCGCCGACTTCGACCGCGGCGACGTGGTGCACGTGGTCGGCACCCCCGACGACGGCGTGGAGACCGGACCGCCGGTGACGAGCGCGTCCGTCACCATCGTCAACGCCCCGCCCACGGTGGGCAACGTGACGGTGTCGCCGAGCTCGGCCTTCGTGACCACCACGCTCACGTGCAGCTACTCGGGGTTCGTCGACCCGGACGCGGGCGACACGGACCAGTCCACGTTCGAGTGGACGGCAGGCGGAGCCGTGATCGGGACGGCGGCGACGCAGACGGGCGGCTTCAGCTCCGGAGAGACCGTCGCCTGCAACGTGATCCCGTTCGACGGCATCGACCAGGGCCCGCCGGCTTCCAACAGCGTGACCATCTCGAACCGGGCCCCGGTGCTCACGTCGCTCTCGATCGACACGCCCGTGACTCGGGACGCGCCGGCGACGACACCGTTCACGGCGACGGACCCGGACGGAGACGCCGTCTCCCTCATCAGCAACTGGACCCGCACGCGCAACGGCACGTCCACGCTGGTGGCGGTGGCTCCCTCGCTGAGCCCCGCCCTCTTCCTCAAGGGAGACCTGCTCGCGGTCTCCTCGGCGGCCTGGGACGGCATCACGCAGGGGAACACCATGACCGCGGGCCCCGTGACGGTGCAGAACTCGACCCCCTCGACCCCGACCGTCCAGCTCTTCCCGGCCGTCCCCGAGGCAGGAGTGGACGATCTCGACTGCATCATCCTCGTCCCTTCGGTGGACTTGGACACGGGCGATCAGCTGACCTACAACTTCACCTGGGCCGTGAGCGGGACCCAATGGACCGGACCGGTCTCCACCACGGGCGTGCACTCCGGCGACCGCATCGCGGGGGCGAACACCGCGGACGACGAGGTCTGGACGTGCACGGTCTCGGCGAGCGACGACGACCCGGTCCCCGCGACGTCGGGCACGGACTCCGACTCCATCGAGGTGCGGGGGTGCGGATCGATCGACTTCCTGGGGTCGCCGGCGGGGCTGGTGCTCGACTGGACGCAGGGCCCGAATGCGCTCACGGGCAGCCCCCATCCGGACATGACTCTCGAGCTGTACATCCGCGGGATCCCGGCGAACGGAGGGTACGTGGTCACCTCGTACGACTCGAACCCCCTGAGCGTCGCGTGGCTGCACTCCGGGTTGCCTTTCGCGGGCTGGTTCCAAGGCGGCGCCTGGCACCACGTCGCCAGGGTGTGGGACTCCTCGGCGGGGCAGGTGTATTCGTACATCGACGGCTTCCTGCGCGACACGTCCCCGTACTACACCCCCTACTTCGGAGACCTCGGTCTCTACATCGGCGGGGCGATCGGGGTCGCCTCGGGCAACTACTGGGACGGGCAGATCGCGGGGCTTCGCTTGTCGGACAACGTCCGCTACAGCAGCAGCTTCGTGCCGCCTCTGCTCTACGACTCGGACGCGAACACGATCCTGTTCGTCCCCATGACCTCGAGCGTCTCGGGCGAGGCGTTCGACGACGGGCCTTCCGGCTTCGCGGTCACCGACGGCGCCACCGCGACCGTCGGCGGAGTCACCCCCCCGAGCCCCTACTGCGAATGAGAACGCAAGAAGCCCGTGAGCGTGAACTCACGGGCTTCTCGAGATGGCGGGATGGACGGGACTCGAACCCGCGGCCTCCGGCGTGACAGGCCGGCGTTATAACCAACTTAACTACCACCCCAGCGTGGTCTGCTTTTCAAAGCGCTCGGCTGCTACCGCTGCCGTACGGGAGGAGATTTGTAGGGCACCTCGGGTGGGGGTGTCAAGCGCGAGAAGAAGGATCCCCGGGGTACCCGCGCCGTCGAAAGTCGCTTCGGTACGATCGCCGGTCCATGGCTCGAACGTCCATCGATCCCACCGTCCCCCTCGCGCTCGCGGCCGCGGCCGTTTTCGGAGCGCTGCGACTGCGGCCGTTGGACACCCCGGACCTCTGGTGGCACCTGAGCATGGGGCGCGCGGCGATCGAGAACGCTGCCCGACGCTTTCCCGACCCCACGGGGCCCGACCCGGCGCGCGAGTACGTCGCCCCCGAGTGGCTCTTCGACGCGACCCTCTCGACCCTCTGGGACGCCGCGGGCCTCCACGGCGTGTTCGCGCTCGTCGCGCTGTGCGGGGCAGCGTCGTTGTTGGCGGTCTGGGGCCTGGCGCGCGCCTGCCTGCGACCCTCGGCTGAGGGCGTCGCCCTCCCCTCCGCGCACGCGTGGACGGCGCTCGTCCTCGCCCTGCTCGCCGCGGGCGGGAGCCAGCTGCGCATCACGCCCCGGCCCCAGGCCTGGTTCCTCGTCCTGCTGCCGATGGTGCTGCTCGCGGTCGTGCGATCGGCGACCGCGACGGGACGTCGGGAGGCGCTCGGGTGGGCGGCGACCGCGATCGCAGGGCTGGCGATCTGGTCCCAGAGTCACAGCTCCATCGCCATCGCGCCCGCGGTGGTCCTGGCCACCCCCCACCTCCTCTGGGGGCCGGGGAGGCCGGAGAGCCGGGGCCCGCGACGTGAGGACCCGGCGGTCGTCCTGCTCGTCGCGGCCGCCCTGCTCGCGCCGCTCCTCGGCCCCTTCGGGCTCGAGCTCGTCGTGCAGGTCCTGTCCCACGCCGGCACCGACGCCGCCCACCACATCGTGGACATGGCCCCCCCGAAGCCGAGCGACTTCTGGCCGTTCCGGCCCCTGGGGGACGGCGCTTGGGGGCCGCGGGCCGCGTTCCTCGAGGTCCTGCTCCTCGTGGGCGCATTCGGGCTGCTTCGAGCGGGGCGCGCGGCCGTGCCCGCCGTGCCGCTCGCGGTCCTCGGCGTCCTCCTGGTGATGACCGCCAACCGGTTCCTCGCGGTGTCGGTGATCCTCGCAGTGCCCTTGGCGTCCACGGCCGCCCTGCCGATCGGGGGCGTCCGACGAGGCGGGCCCGCGGTGTTGTTGGGTGCCGCCCTCGCCGTGGCCGCCACCTCCTGGGCTGCGCGTGTCGGCCGCCCGGGCCTCGTGGCCGACGCCGAGCCGCGGGCGGTCGGCGACGCCCTGGACCGCCTCGACCCCCGGGGCGTCGTCTTCAATCACTTCGACGTCGGCGGCTATCTCGGCTTCCGCGGGCTGGGGCGGTACCGGGTCTTCATCGACGGTCGAACGCCGACCCACTTCGACGAGGCGTGGTTCGCCGATTGGCGGGCCGCGAACCGTGGGGGCCCCGCGTGGTCCGAGCTCGACGCCGCGCACGCTTTCGAGGTCGCAGTGGTACGCGGTCGCGACGGTGTCTGCCGCGATCTGGACTCCGACCCCGAGTGGTCGCTGCACACCTGGTCGCCGCACTACACCGTGTTCGTCCGCGCCCCGCGGGAGCCTTCCGCGCTGCTGCCCTGCGGCGGCCCCTTCGCCCAGGTCGACGCCTGCAGGACCCGCTCGGACCTCGTCGAGCGCCTCGCGGCCGTCGACCGGGCCCTCCTCGAGGACCCCGATCACGACGGCATGGCCCGACTCGGGGTGCTCCTCGCGCTGGAGTGCGGTGCCGCGCCTCTGCTCGAGCGCGCCGCGGGCTACCTGGAGGTCGCCGCTGCGGCACGCCCCCGGCACGCCGATCTCCCGTGGCTCTCTGCTCTCCTCGCCGCTCGCTCCGGCGACGGCCGGGCTGCCTTCGCGGCTCTGGAAGACGCCCCCTGGAGCCCCGCCGTCGCCGCCCTGAGGCTCGAGATCCTGCGCGCGGCGTTCCGAGCCGACTGGGCGCGGGAGGTCGCGGAGGACGCCGTCGAGCGCCTGGGGGACCAGGTCGACGTCCAGACCCTCGACCACCTCGCGTGGGCGTGCGACCAGACGGGCGACCGAGAGTGCGGCGACCGGGCCCGCGCGGCTGCCGCCGCGAAGAGGAGACCCTGAGGACGTCGTTCGGGTCGCGCTCAGGCCTCCGCGTGTGTCACCGCGGGTCGTGGAAGAAGAGCGTCGATTCGGCCCCGAGATCGCTCCACTGGAAGGCGCTCCCGAGCGCCGTGTCGTCGAGGACGACCTCGGCCGGGATCGTCGGGTCCTCCCGCACGCCCGTCGGGTCGCGGACCGTGAGCGATCCAAGCCTCACCGCCTCGAAGCGGGGCGACCCCAGCACGTAGTCGGGGGTCCCGGCGATGGGATAGATCCCGGCCGCGGAGAGGACGTACCAGGCCGCGAGGGTGCCCGCGTCGTCGTTCCCGGGGAGGCCGTCGGGCCCCGTGAAGTAGCGCGTCTCCTCGATCCATCGGCTCCACTGCCGCGTGAGGTCGGGGCGGCCCGCCAGGGCGAACAGGTACGAGGCGTGGATGCTGGGCTCGTTGCCGTGCCAGTAGTAGCTGCTGGGGAAGCTGAACTCCGGGTCGTCCAGGGCCCCCAGGAAGAACCGCTCGAGCTTCTCCACGAAGGGCTCGGGCCCCCCGAACAGCGCGATGAGCCCGTCGGCGTCGTGGGGGGCCATCCAGGAGTAGTGCCAGGCGTTGCCCTCGACGTAGGCAGGCCCGTTGCGGAGGGGGTCGAAGGGCTCGACCCAGGTGCCGTCGGCGTTGCGGGGTCGCATGAACGCAGTCTCGGGGTCGAAGAGCTCCCGATAGCCGGTGGACCTCGCGCGCAGGGCCTCGGCGCGCGGGTCCCCCACGAACTCGGCCAGCTCCGCCAACGCCGCGTCCGCCCACGCGAGCTCGAGCGTCACCGCCACCGAGTCGCCGCCTTCGTCGGCGGCGAGCCACCCCCTCGGCTCCCACTGGCCCCAGCGGCCGCGCAGCGTCGCCGACTCGAGCAGCTGATCCAGGACGGCCTGGGCGTCCAGCTCTTCGGCTCCCAGCCCCCGGATGACGGCGTCCGCGATGGCGATGTGTGCCGGGTCTCCGACCATGCCGTTGGTGTACCCGGTGCCGAGGGGCCACTGCGGCACCCGGCCGATGTCGCCCTGCTCGCCCATCGTGAGGAGCGAGCGCACGAAGTCGACCTGCCGCTCCGGGTCCACGAAGTTCAGGAGCGGGTGCAGCGTGCGGTAGGTGTCCCACAGCGAGAAGTCGGTGTAGTACGTCCAGCCCTCGGCCGTATGGATCTCGCCGTCGAAGCCACGGTAGCGCCCGTCCACGTCCGTGAAGAGCGTGGGCATGAGCAGCGCGTGGTAGGCGGACGTGGCGAAGTTCGCCCGGGACGCCTCGTCGCCGCCCGCCACCATGAAGTCCGCCAGGGCGTCCTCCCACGCGGAGACCGCGGCGGCCCGGTGCGACTCGAAGTCCCAGTCCCCCAGCTCGGCGTCCAAGGCGGCGCGGGCCCCGTCGAGGTCGACGTACGAGAGCGCGACCTGGGCGTGCACCGGGGTCGCGGTGTCGAACCGCAGGAAGGCGCCGAGCACCGGCTCCTCGGGGTCCACGTCCGGGTCGGCCGGCGTCCACGTCTCGCTGGAGGTCGGAGCGCGGTCGAACCGGATGGAGAACCAGACCTCCTCGCCCCCGTGGCGGCCCGAGTAGGAGCCGCTGAAGTGCAGTCGGCCCTCCCACACCGTGCCGTCGCCGGCGGCGTCCGAGAGCTCTCCTTCGTGGAAGGTCATCTCGGGGAGGACGTGGGAGATGTCGAGGAGCACGCCCGCGTCGGGCCCCGCGTCGGCGGGGAAGGTGTAGCGATGGTGGGCGGCGCGCAGGGACGCGGTCAGGTCGACCGTCACGGCGCCGGCGTCGGTGGCCAGGGCGACCGAGTACCACCCCGGGGCCGCCACCTCGGAGTCGAAGTCCTTGGCGAGCTTGTACTCGGGCTGCGTGCGCTTCGGCTCGTCCCAGCCGACCACCGGCTGGAGCGCCACGATCCCGTAGTCGGGGACGCCCGTGCCGTGCAGGCGCATGGCCGAGAAGCCGGCGATCCACGGGTCCGTCCAACGGTAGCCCGAGCAGTGGAGGGACCACAGCGTGGAGGACTCGCCGCGGGTGTCCGGGCCGGGGCGGGCCATGCCGAAGGGCAGCGCGGGGCCGGGGAACGCGGAGCCCACGCCGAAGCCGAGGCTGTCCGTGCCGGTGAAGACGTCCACGTGGTCGTGGATCGGCTCCAGGGGGGCGAGCTCGACCTCGACGGTCGCGTCGCAGGCGAGGAGGGGCAGGGAGAGGATGAGGAGGAGCCGTCGCACCTCGCGACGATAGCGAGTAGAACGCTCGCCGTGGGCGGGTAGCTCAGTTGGTAGAGCGTTGCCCTTACAAGGCAGGGGTCGCAGGTTCAAGTCCTGTCCCGCCCACCATTTCTTCGAAGCCTTCCAGCCCAGGAGCTGGAACTAGGGAGCGGGCGCTTGCAGCTGGCGGTCGGGCCGGTCGAGCGTGTCGGGACCGCGGAAGAGTCCCGCGGGGTCGTCGAGGACGAGCGCCGACTGCAGGACCTGGTCCATGTGATCGCACGGCGTGATGCGGATCTCTTCGCGGATCTTCGCGGGGATCTCGGGGATGTCCTTGGCGTTCTCGCGGGGGATCAGCACGTGACGGATGCCGCCGCGGTGCGCCGCCAACGCCTTCTCCTTGAGCCCGCCGATGGGGCGGACGCGCCCGCGGAGGGTCACCTCGCCCGTCATCGCCACGTCTCGACGCACGGGGATCCGGAGGAGCGCCGACGTGATCGCCGTACACATCGTCACGCCGGCGGACGGTCCCTCGACGGGGCCGCTCTCGGGGACGTGCACGTGGATGTCGATCTCCTTGCTGAAGTTCGGCTGCAGGCCGAAGACGCCCGAGCGACTGCGGATGTAGGTGAGCGCCGCCTGGGCCGACTCCTGCATCACGTCGCCGAGCTGGCCGGTCAAGATCAGCTTGCCGGTGCCGGGGACGACGGCCGCCTCGATGGGGATCATCGACCCGCCCACCTGCGTCCACGCGAGGCCGTTCACGAAGCCGATCTCGTCGTCGCCCTCGGCCACGCCGAAGCGGAACTTCGGGACACCCAGCAGCTTGTGCACGCGCTGCGGGGTGATGTCCTCGTGGGTCTCGCGCTCCTGCTCTCGGTCCGCGACCACCTTCTTGGCGACCTTGCGGCACACCGATCCGAGCTCGCGCTCGAGGGTCCGCACGCCCGACTCCCGGGTGTACCTACGCACGATCTCGCGCACCGCGGTGTTGCGGATGTTGCAGTGGGCCTCGGTGATCCCGTGCGCCTCGAGCTGGCGCGGGATCAGGTACCGGCGCGAGATGGCGAGCTTCTCCATCTCCGTGTACCCGGCGAGGCGGATGATCTCCATCCGGTCCTGGAGCGGCAGCGGGATGCCCTGCAGCGTGTTGGCCGTGGTGATGAAGAAGACGCGGCTGAGGTCGTAGTCGAGGTCCAGGTAGTGGTCGTTGAACTCGGAGTTCTGCTCCGGGTCCAGCACCTCGAGCAGCGCGGCCGCCGGGTCGCCCCGGAAGTCCGAGGCCATCTTGTCGACCTCGTCCAGCAGGAACACCGGGTTGCTCGACTTGCACTTGCGGAGCCGCTGGATGAGGCGACCGGGGAGGGCGCCGATGTAGGTCCGACGGTGGCCGCGGATCTCGGCTTCGTCGCGCACGCCGCCGAGGGAGAGCCGCACGAAGTTG
Source organism: uncultured Rickettsiales bacterium (assembly GCA_964620495.1). GTDB lineage: Bacteria > Myxococcota_A > UBA796 > UBA9615 > UBA9615 > CAZEKB01. Next base: position 42,542 of record CAZUHI010000018.1, read on the forward strand.
CGCGACGTCGCCCGCGCGATGCTGCGCGCCAGGGACGTCTTGCCCACGCCGGGGGGCCCGACGAGGCACAGGATCGGCCCGCGCATCTTCTCCACCAGCGCCTGCACGGCGAGGTACTCGAGGATGCGCTCCTTGACCTTGTGCAGGCCGTAGTGGTCCTCGTCGAGGATGTGCGCGGCCTCTTCGATGTTGAGCTTCTCGTCGCTGTACTCGAGCCACGGCAGCGCGATGATCCAGTCGATGTACGACCGCACGACGGTCGCCTCGGCGGACATCGGGGACATCATCTGGAGCTTGCGCAGCTCCTTGTGGGCCTTCTCCCGGGCGGCGTCGGGCAGCTTCTTCTCGGCGATCTTCGCTTCCAGCTCGGCGAGCTCGTTCTTGAACTCGTCCTTCTCACCCAGCTCGCGCTGGATCGCCTGCATCTGCTCGTTCAAGTAGTACTCGCGCTGCGTCTTCTCCATCTGCTTCTTGACGCGCGAGCGGATGCGTTTCTGGACCTGGAGGATCTCGATCTCGCTCTGGATGTGCTTGAGCAGCTGGTCGAGGCGGGTCTTGGCGTCCCACGTCTCCAGCATGTTCTGCTTGTCGGCGAGCTTCAGGTTCAGCTGGGCGGCGAGGATGTCGGCGAGCTTCGCCGGGTTGTCCACGCCCGAGATGGTCAGCAGCATCTCCGGGGGGATGCGCTTGTCGAGCTTCACGTAGCTCTCGAAGGCGGACTTGATGCTGCGCAGCATCGCCTCGAGGCCCGCGACCTGCGGCGAGGTCTCGGCGGTGTCGTCGAGCTCCACGAGGAAGCACTCGTCGTTGGTGACGTACCTCTTGACCGCGGCGCGCCGCTTGCCCTCGACGAGCACCTTCACCGTGCCGTCGGGCAGCCGCAGCAGCTGCATGATCGCCGAGACCGTGCCCACCTCGAAGATGTCGTCCGGACCGGGCTCGTTCGTCTTCGCCGAGCGCTGCGCGGCGAGGAAGATCTCCTTGTCCTCGTTCATGGCCCGTTGCAGGGCCGCGATGGACTTCTCCCGGCCCACGAAGAGCGGGATCACCATGTACGGGAACACGACGATGTCGCGCAGGGGCAGGAGCGGCAGCACCTTCGCGCCGCTCGCGAGGCGCGGGCCGTCCGACTTCTTCCAAATCATGGGGAGAGTCTAGCTTGCAGCGACGTCAGGCGATTTCCGCTTCGTCCTCGTAGACGAGGATCGGCATCTTCTTCTGGAGGACGGCCTCCTCGCTGATGATGCATTCCTTGACGTTCGAGACGCTCGGCACCTCGTACATCACGTCCAACATCAGCTTCTCGAGGATGGCGCGCAGGCCTCGGGCGCCGGACTTGCGGTCCATGGCTTCTCGAGCCACCGCGCGGAGCGCGTCGTCCGTGAACTTGAGCTTCACGTTCTCGAACTCGAAGAGCTTGCGGTACTGCTTCACGAGCGCGTTGCGGGGCTCCTGAAGGATCTTGACCAGGGCCCCTTCGTCCAGCTCTTCGAGCGTGGCGACGACGGGCACGCGGCCGATGAACTCGGGGATGAGCCCGAACTTCAGGAGGTCCTCCGCTTCCGCGTAGCGGATCGGGGACTCGCCCGGCTTCAGGACCGGCACCTCCGTCTTGCGCGCCTTCGGCTTGACCGCCTTGCCGAAGCCCATCGTCTTCTTGCCGACGCGACGCTCGATGATCTTGTCCAGCCCGACGAACGCGCCGCCGCAGATGAACAGGATGTTCGTGGTGTCGATCTGCAGGAAGTCCTGCTGGGGGTGCTTGCGGCCGCCCTTGGGCGGGACGTTCGCGATCGTGCCCTCGATGACCTTGAGCAGCGCCTGCTGCACGCCCTCTCCGCTCACGTCGCGCGTGATGGAGGGGTTCTCGGTCTTGCGGCTGATCTTGTCGATCTCGTCGATGTAGATGATGCCCTTCTGGCACCGCTCGACGTTGTAGTCCGCCGCCTGGAAGAGCGACAGGATGATGTTCTCGACGTCCTCGCCCACGTACCCCGCTTCGGTGAGCGAGGTGGCGTCCGCGATCGTGAAGGGGACGTTCAGGATCTTCGCGAGGGTCTGAGCCAGCAGCGTCTTGCCGGTGCCCGTGGGCCCGAGCATGAGGATGTTCGACTTCTGGAGCTCGACGTCGTCGTGCCCCTGCCGGGCCTCGATGCGCTTGTAGTGGTTGTAGACCGCGACGCTCAGGACGCGCTTCGCGTAGTCCTGCCCGATGACGTAGTCGTCCAGGTGCGCCTTGATCTCCTGGGGCTTCGGGATGGAGTCCTTGGAGGTGTAGTAGTCCCCCTGGTCGTACTCCTCCGCGATGATGTCGTTGCACAGCTCGATGCACTCATCGCAGATGTAGACCGTGGGCCCCGCGATCAGCTTCCGGACCTCCTTCTGCGACTTCCCGCAGAACGAGCAGCAGAGGTTGCTGTTGTCGGTCCCTCGCTTCGCCACGAGCTAGTCCTCCAGCTCCTTCTTGTCCACGACCTGGTCGATGATGCCATAGGCCTTCGCCTCTTCCGGGTTCATGAAGTTGTCCCGGTCGGTGTCGCGAGCGACCTCGTCGAGCTCCTTGCCCGTGTGCTTGGCCAGCAGCTCGTTCAGGGTCCGCTTGGTGCGGATCAGCTCTGCGGCGCGGATCTCGATGTCGGAGACCTGGCCCCCGACGCCGCCCGCCCAGGGCTGGTGGATCATGATGTTGGAGTGCGGCAGCGCGGACCGCATCCCGGGCTCGCCCGCGGCGAGGAGGAACGCGCCCATGCTCATCGCGCGACCGGCGCACAGCGTGGCGACCGGGGCGTTGATGTAGTGCATCGTGTCGTAGATCGCGAGACCGGCGGACACGTCGCCGCCGGGGCTGTTGATGTAAAGGTGGATCGGCTTCTCCGGGTCGTCCGACTCCAGGAACAGCAGCTGCCCGATGATCAGGTTCGCGATCTCGGCCGTGACCTCGGTGCCCAGGAACAAGATCCGGTCCAGCAGGAGCCGAGACCAGATGTTGTAGGAGCGCTCCCCGCGGTGGGTCTGCTCGAAGATGTGCGGCACGGGGACGAGCGCGGACGGGGCGAATCGATTCATCTACGTCTTCCTCTGACGAGGTGGGTCATGCCCCCATCGGTCGAATTGCGGCCGGATGGAGGGCACGAACGGTGCTTATTGTAGGGCGGCCTCCGAGAGGTGCCAGGGGACCTGCCTACTCCGCGGCTTCGGGGTCCGCTCCCGCGTCGGCTTCGGCGTCCGCTTCGGGGGTGGGATCGTCGCCGTGATCGTGGTCGTGAGCGTGGTCGTGGTCGTGAGCGCCCGCGTGCCCCACGGGGTCGACGTCGATGACGTTGGCCCGCTCCAAGATCAGGTCGAGAGCCTTCTCTTCGCGCAGGTGCTGCTTCAGATCGTCCATGCGGTTGTTCTTCTGCAGGAGGCCCTTCACGGCCGCGGGCTGCTGGTTCATCTGGGCGGCGAGCTGCTCGATGCGCCCGTCCAGGTCGGCCGCGGTGACCTCCACCGCGTCGCCCGCCTGGGTGGCGATGGACTCGAGGATCAGGGCGCGACGCACCGAGAACTCGCCGTCCGCCATGAGCGCGGTCTTCTGCTCGTCCTGAAGGTCGTCGAGGCCGATCTTCGGCATCTGGCCGCCCGCGCCGCCCATCTGGCCCATCATGCGGTTGAGCTGCTCCTGCAGGATGTTCTGCGCCTCGTTCTTCACGAGGCCGGGCGGGAGCTCGAACTCGTTGATCTCGGCGAGCTTCTTGAGCGCGAAGTTCGCGGCGACCTCGCGGGCGTGGGCCGACAGGTGCTCCTGCAGCTTGAACCGGAGGTCGGCCTTGAGCAGGTCGAGGCTGTCGAAGCCCTCGTCCTGGGCGAGGTCGTCGTCGAGCTCGGGGAGCTTCTGCGTCTTGATCTCGGTGAGCTTGACGCTGAGCTTGCCCTTGGAGCCGTTCCAGTCCTCGTCGATGGCGCCGTCCGGAACCTCTTCGGCCTTCCAGGACTTCTTGCGGGCCATCGTCATGCCCTCGATCTTGGCGCCGAGCCAGTCCGCGGCGCCGAAGCCCATGGGCTGGTTCACGACGACCATGAGGTCCTCCACCGTCCACGGCTCGGGATTGCCCTCGACCTCGTACTCGGCGGTGACCAGGGCGATGTCGCCCGTCTGCGCCTTGTACTTCTTGTCGTCGAGCGCCTCGACCGTGGAGTTGCGCTGGCGGATGGACTCCAGCTCCTTGTCGATCTCCTCGTCGGGCACGTCGACGGTGGGCCACTCGACGTCCAGGCCTTCCCAGTCCTTGACCTCGACCGACGGCTTCACCTCGACGGTCACCGAGAAGACGAACTCGGAGCCCTTCTTGAGGGTCCCGGGGTCCACGACGGGCTGGGACACGGGGACGAGCTCCCGCTCCTTGAGGGCGGAGTCGAAGGCCTCGCTGATCAGCTGACCGCCGACCTCGCCCTGGATGTGCTTGCCGAAGCGCGACTCGAGCACCCGACGCGGGACCTTGCCCTTGCGGAAGCCCTTCATGCGGACGTCCCGGGCGAGGTTCGTGTACGCCTCCGCCAGGGCCGTGTCGACCTTGCCTTTGGGCAGCGTGAACGTGAGCTTCTTGGAAACGGAGCTGAGGTCTTCGACTTGAACCTGCATGGCTATCCCTGGTGCGAGAAGGGGGACTCGAACCCCCATGGGTTGCCCCACCGGATCCTAAATCCGGCGCGTCTACCAATTCCGCCATTCTCGCGTTCAGGCGACGGCGGCAACGAGTGCGGCGGGCGCCGCGTGAAACGAACGACCCGCCGACAAGAGAGTCCTGCCGGCGGGTCGTCGAGGATGGTGAGCCCAGAAGGAATCGAACCTTCAACCTGCGGATTAAGAGTCCGATGCTCTGCCAGTTGAGCTATGGGCCCGGAAATCGTCTCCAAATGGCGCGCCCGGCAGGATTCGAACCTGCGACCAACGGGTTCGAAGCCCGCTACTCTATCCAGCTGAGCCACGGGCGCGCGGGGAGCGGATGCTAGGGACGCCCCGGGGGACTGTCAACGGCATCCGCGTCGAGAAGAAATGGGGTGAGAGACGGGGATTGAACCCGCGACATCCGGTACCACAAACCGGTGCTCTACCAACTGAGCTACTCCCACCACGAAGTCGGCTTTTCAAAGAAACTCTGGCGCGCCAGGCAGGACTCGAACCTGCTACCTGCGGCTTAGAAGGCCGCTGCTCTATCCCGGTGAGCTACTGGCGCTCACGAGCGTCGGCAGGCGACCGGCTCGGGAATGTCATACAGGCGTCTGCGCGTGTCAAGCACATGCGCGAGCAAGGGTGACGTGCGCGCCCGGGAAGGCGAAGCCGTCCGCGCAGGCTGCGTGTCAGAGGCTCGCGCCGAACCCGCCGGGGGTCCAGCCGCAGTCGGAGATGAGGCAGGTGACCCCGGTGCGGTGGTCGCGGACGATGGTGTCGGCGAGCGCCGGGAGCCCGGTCGTGAGGCGACCCTCGTAGACGTGGACGTCGCCGCCGTAGCGGGCGGTGCTGCCGGGGGCGCCCGCGGCGAGGTCGGGGACGCCGTCGCCGTCGTAGTCCGCCACCGCGAGGGCGGCGCCGAAGTGGTCGTTCGTCACCGCGCCGACGCGGCCGTCGTTGTTGCGGATCAGGACCTGCGAGGCGGTCGTGTTCATGCCCGAGTCGCTGCCGGGGACGATGTGGACGATGCCCGCGTCGGCGACGTACCAGCCCTCGTCGGGGACGCCGATCGCTAGGTCGTCGTGGCCGTCGCCGTCGAAGTCGCCCGCCGCCAGGGAGGCCCCGAACCGGTCGCCGGCCTCTCCGTAGCTCGTGATGCCGGCGACGTTCTGGTTCAGCATCACGGCGCTGCCCGTGAGGACGGAGCCGGCGGACCCGAAGACGACGTGCGCGAGGCCCACGTCCACCCGACTGCCGAAGTTCTCGTGGGGGGTGCCGACGGCGAGGTCGTCGTAGCCGTCGCCGTCGAAGTCGCCCACCGCGAGGGTGTCGCCGAAGCGGTCGCCGGGCTCCGCGAGGGTCGCGAGGTCCGCCTGGTCGAAGCGGGGGCCGGAGGACCACAGTCGGGCCCCGTCGCCCTCGTAGATGAGGACCTCGCCCGCGTCGTCGTGGCCGTTCACGGTCGCGCCGGGGATCCCCACCGCGAGGTCCGCGAAGCCGTCGCCGTTGAAGTCGCCCGCGGCCAGGGTCCCGCCGAGCTCGTCGTCCAGGGGGGACGTCCAGCCGATGTCGCCGCCGGGGAGGATCTCGCCGGGCCACCCCCAGGGGCTCGCGACCCCGTCGGTGAGGCCCAGTGGGTGGCCGTAGACGACCACGAGGCGGGCCTCTCCGGGGGCGCCGATGGCGAGATCCGAGCAGCCGTCGCCGTTGAAGTCGGCGGACGCGAGCGCGGCCCCGAACTTCTGGCCGATCATCCCGCCCCCGCCGGTGTCCCACCGGATGATGCGGTCCTCGATGTCCGAGGAGAGGCCGTCGGCGCCGCCGCGCATCCACAGCACGGAGCCCTGCCCCTGCTCGGAGAGGTCGGTGGGGTCGGTGGAGCCGTAGTAGCCGGTGATGTCCCGGGGGTCGCCCACGGCGAGGTCGGGGAAGCCGTCGCAGTCGAAGTCGCCGACGGCCGTGGACGCGCCGAGCTGGTCCGCGCGCGGCGGGTTCCACCAGTTGGTCGTCTGGTGCTCGAGGTAGCCGAACACGTCCGCCCGGTCCTGGCGCCACACCTCGCGATCGTTGAAGGCGCCGGACGTCGTCCCGTGCAGCACATGGACCTCGTTCTCGCCGGCGCTGCGCACGACGAGATCGGCGCGGCCGTCGCAGTCGAAGTCGGGGCTCATGCCCGACGCCTGGTCGACGTCCGAGACGCCGTCCGCGTTGCAGTCGTAGGGCTCCGGCGTCGGCGGGCTCCAGAAGACCGTGACCGGCTGGGCCTGGACGAGGGACGGCGCGAGGAGGAGGAGGAGGGAGAGGGGGGCGAGGCGGTGCATCGGTGGCGGCTCCAGTGAGGTTCGCCGCTACCAGGAGCAGGAGCCGTGCCGGCTTCGCGATCGACGGACGTCGCCGCGATGCGGGGGGATGAAGGGGCGAGAAGGGTGCGCGCGCGCTCGATGTGCGCGGCGCGCGCGCAGGTGTCTCCGACGCTCCCCGGCGGGCCTCGGCACGGCCCGGCGGCACCATCCGGGACGGAAATCCCGCATGTGCGGCTCCGGCACGCCCGGCCGGCCTCATTCGGGATTCTTGTCCCGAGTGGCGGCCCCCGCCGCGCCCTACGCCCTCCCGCGGCCGGCGCCCACGGCCCCGGCCCAGCCCGCGAGGCGCGCGAGGCCCAGGTACATCGCGAGCCCGAGGATCGCCACGGCGTTCGGCGCGTCGGGGGCGGGCGCGAAGTAGCCGGTGACGCCCAGCAGGACCAGCACGCCCGCGACGATCTTCCAGCGCTTCGGGATCGCCGCCACGGAGCCGGCCCACCACGCCGCGGCGACGATGAGCCCGAGCTCCAAGGAGAGGGCGGCGGGCATGTGGTTCCAGAGCCCGAGGCCGATCTTGTCGCCGTGTCCCCCGGCGATGGGGAGGTCGGGGATGTGGACGATGAGGTCGAGCACGAAGTGCGACGCGACCGCCGCGCCCATCACCAGGGCCTCGCGGCGGGCGGCCGGCTCCTTGCGTCGATAGGCGTGCCACCCCACCGCGACGACCACGCTCCACACGACCGTCGCGACCACGCTGTGAGAGAACGGCAGGTAGCGGAGGTCGAGCGGATTGGACTCGGTGATCCCGGGGGTGATCGCCAGCTCCTCGATGCCCAACAGCACGAACAGCGAGAAGAGGATGTCCACGAACTGCACCGCGATGAACAGCGCCCAGAGCGGCAGGGTCGGGGCGGAGCGCCGGAGCGCGAGGGCGGGTGCGTAGTGGCCTGCGAGCATGCGGACAGCCTACCCGTCGCCCCTCAGCGGAGTCGCAGGCCCGTCTCGCCGACTTCGGTCCGGTACATCTCGTCGCTGAAGAGCGACGTCGAATAGATCGAGCACGCGTCCCAGTCGTCCCCGACCCCGAAGGCGACGCTCGCGGGCGCGCCCACGGCTCCGGAGAGCGTCGAGCTCGCGCCGTCGTCGGTCACGACGTCGATGCGACCCGCGACGATCTGGGCCACGTACAGGTCGCCCCCCGCCCCGACGGCGACCCCGTCGGGCGTGATCCCCGCCTCGAACGAGGCCACGTCCTCCACCGCCCCGGCGGCCTCGCCCGCCACCTCGACCCGTCGGATCGGCGCAGGGTTCGCGTACGTGGTGGCCACCCAGAGCACCGACCCGTCCTCGTCGAAGGCCGTCCCGTTGGGTGACTCCACCCCGTCGAGCCACACCGAGACGTCTCCCTCGGCGGTCAGCTCGAACAGTCGATCGACGTCGGGATCGCTCACGATCAGGGTGTCCCACGGCGTCACGGTGACGAAGTTCGCCCCCTCGAGCCCCGGCCCGATTCGCTCGACGTCGCCGGTGTCGGGGGCCACGAAGAAGACGCCGTCGAGGTCGTCGCCGTCGCCCGAGTCCGAGGTCGCCGCCACCACGCGGTCGCGCCACCAGGTGAGCCCGATGACGCCCGGCACGTCCGCGACGACCGACCAGCTGCCGTCGGGCCGGACCTCCGTGAGGACGTCGCGGTCGCCCGCGAACATGCGGCCGTCGGGCGAGAAGGTGATGCCCTCCGTGCCCTGGAAGCCGTCGGCGAGCAGCTCCGAGGACCCGCGCAGGGAGTCGGAGCAGGGGTCGTCGAGCGGGGGCGGGTCCCCCTCGATGCAGCCCGCCAGGGTCGCGACGCACAGGATCAGAGCCGCCCTCACTCTCCGGTCCTCTCCGTCAGCGCGACCTTCACGCGGACCTTCGTCGGCTTCTCCGGGGCCTTGAAGCGCCACTTGCCGACCTGGCGGAGCATGCACCCGTCCACGGACGGCTCGATGCCCTGGGCGACCGCGGCCCCCGCCGTCTTCCCGCCGTCGGCGGTCACCGTGAAGGTCAGCTCGACCGCGCCCGCGAGCTCCGGGTCGTCCTGGAGGCGACGCTCGTAGCAGTAGCGCAGGGCGTTCAGCCGTCGCCGAACCACCTCTTCGGCGTTCGTCCGGCCCCCTTCGACCGCGACCTCCACGAGCTCGATCCTGGCGGCGATCCCCGGCTCCGTGGGCCCGATCCCCTCCCGAGCGACCGTCCCGGTGCCCGTCCCCAGCCCGCCGATCCCGGCGCCGAGCGCGCCCCCCGATTCCCCGTCGATGGAGCCGGACATGGCCCCGATCAGCGCGCCGCCGCCCTCGTCGCCGAGCATCGACATCTGCCCCCCTGCCCAGCAGTCGTCGCCGATGGAGTACGCCATCGTGTCGTCGTCCCAGTCGTGGATCTTCCACGCCCCCGCGACCTTCTTGAGCCGCACCTGCCCCGCCCAGTTCGAGTAGGTCGCGTCGCGCGGCCCCACGCAGTGGTCCACGTGTCCGAGCAGCAGCCCCTCGTACACCTCACCCGTGAAGCGCAGGTAGACCTCGACCTCGTCGAAGCCGGTCCAGGTCTTGTCGAAGTCCCCGCGGGCCGTGCTCCCGTCGGTGAGGGCATACGCCGCGTCGAGATCCCCGCCGCGCACGGCCTCGTAGAACGCGTCGATGACGGCGTCGGCCTCGGGGACCTGCGCTTCGGCGGGCAGGGCCGTGAGGGAGAGGAGCAGCGCGAGAACGCGCGGGGTCGTTACTGCCACAGAGCGAGGATAAGGGAGATCCCCACGATCATCGCGACCTGGCTGCCGCCCGCGATGGCCGCCACGCGCCAGCGCTTCAGGAAGGCCTGCCCGGGCAGCAGGGTGGCGACGACGAAGTGCAGCGAGACGAAGAGCGCCGACCCCAGGGCCTCGCCCACCGTGTCCACCTCCAGCCACCGCTGGAGCGTCGCGATGCCGAAGACGAGGGCCACCGTGCAGAGCACCTGCACGCCGTACGTGTAGCCCGGGACCTCCGCCGTGTGCTGCTTCTTGTCCGCGGCGCCGTACTCCTTCGCCCACGGGTCGCCGAAGAGCACCACGAACCAGACGGTCGCGATCACCTGGCCGGCCACGATGCTCGCGACGATCGCCGCCCAGTTGAAGTCCGAGAAGGGCATGTCCATCGATCTTCCTCCCGCCCCGAACAAGGGGCTGCAGATGTTGGAGACGAGGATATGATTAATCTCGAAATGAGAGAAGTGTTGAGAATTCACAGCGGCTATTGCTCTCTGGGCAATAATTGACCGCGGACCTCCCGGACGTGACGGTGTTCGCGACCGTGGTGCGGGCGCGCGGCTTCAGCGCGGCGGCCCGGCAGCTGGGCTTGGCGCCGTCGGCGGTGAGTCGCAGGATCAAGCGCCTCGAGGAGCGGCTGGGGACGCGACTGCTCATGCGCACGACCCGGCGCGTGGGCCTCACGGACGCCGGGCGGCTCTATTACGAGCACGTGGCGGGCATCCCCCGTCAGCTGGAGGAGGCCGAGCGGGCCCTCGTCGACGCCCGGGAGGTCCCGTCGGGGAGCCTCCGCGTGGCCGCGCCGCCGGACGACGGCGGAGTGATCTGGGAGTCGCTGCGGGGGTTCCTGCTCAGCCACCCGCAGGTCGATCTGCAGATCGTCCACTCCCTCGACTACGTGGACCTGATCGAGGCGCAGATCGACGTCGCCCTGCGAGGAGGGGCCCCTCCGGACAGCGCGGACTTCACCGCTCACTTGATGTGGGACTCGCGCATCCTGCTCGCCGCGAGCCCCGCCTACCTGGCCCTGCGGGGAACCCCTACGCGGGTGGAGGACCTCGCCGAGCACGACGGCATCTGCATGGACGCTTGGGCCCCGAACGCCATCCGTCGCCTCGGCGGGGACCGGGGGCCGGTGAAGGTGTCGATGCGGAACCGGGTGCGGTCCAACAGCCTCGCGACGGCGCGCGCGGCCGCGCTGGACGGGCTGGGGATCGCTCCTCTGCTGGAGATGACCTGCCGCCGGGACCTCGACTCGGGGGCCCTCGTCGAGGTCCTGCGCGGGGCGCTTCCGGACTCGGCGAAGGGGTGGGTCGTGTACCCCGCCGGGCGGGAACGCTCCGCGGCGGCTCAGGCCCTCATCGATCACCTGCTGGGCGTGGGACGCGAGACCCGCGGCGGCTGAGCTCCGACAAGGAGGATGCGATGACCGAGGACAGACCGCTGGAGGGCCGCGTGGCCGTCGTGGCCGGGGCGACCCGGGGCGCGGGTCGAGGGACTGCGCGCATGCTCGCGGCGGCCGGGGCGCACGCGGCTCGCGCAGAGGCGGGGGCGGGGTTCGGCCTGAGGAGCCCCCAGCAGGCCCTCAGGGGCAGGCGGGGTCGCCGGGCGAGCACTCGAGCACCACGAGCGTGTACTCCCCGCTGAACTCCTCCGCGCCGACCCAGGTGTCCACGGCGATCCAGTAGGTGCCGGCCTCGACGGTCGCGCCGAGCATGTGATGGCCCCGGGCGATGCACGCGTCCTCGTCGACGTCGCTCAGCAGGTGCACGTCGACGTCGATGCCGTCGCGGTCCAGGACGATCGCCCGGAGGGCCGTGGGGGCGTCCAGGTCGATGCGATACAGGAGCTCGGGGCCCGACTCGTCCGCGTCGTCGCAGTCGTAGAGTTCCATGTTCGAGTGGGGCGACGTCGACGTGTCGGCCACGTGCACCCAGGGCAGCGTGTCGACGACGAAGGGGTCCTCCGGCGAGCCGTCGCCCACGCGGGGGGCGGGCGAAGGATCCAAGGCGCCGGTGGTCGCGGCCGCGAGGACCCGGTCCAGCGCCTCGAGGACGATGAGGTTGCGCACGTTGTAGCCCCACTCGAGGCCCTCGGCGGTGAACAAACACGCGCCGGACGGGTGACGGGCGAGGTGCAGGCCGTCGCCGGCGAGCCCGTGGTCGTCGAGGTCCCAGGTGGCCTCCCACAGGTCGATGAAGGGCAGCCGGCGGGCCTGGGCGAGTCCGCGGATCACCGCGTTGTAGGTGGGGACCCAGCGGTTCGCCCCGGCCGAGTCGAGGCGCGGGGAGATGCCCGTGATGACGGGGACGATCCCCTGGGCCTCCAGGTGATCGAGGAGGACCTCCATGTGCTCGACGAACGGGGGCAGGGCGCTCCCGTACGTCGATCCCATGCCCATGTCGTTCGTGCCGTAGTGCACGACCGCGAAGCGCGGCGCGATGGCGGCGATCTCCTGCTCCACGGGGCTCGGCGCGCCGTCCATGGCCCAGGACGCCGTGCGCCCCGATCGGGCGGCGAGGGTGTCGCGATCGAAGGGCGTCGAGCCCGCCGCGTCGCCGCCGAGGAAGTGATCGAGGGTCGGCTGGAGGGCCGCGTGGTCGACCAGGTCCACGGGACCCGCGAAGCAGTGCAGCGTGTTCGAGGACACCGTGGACGACGCGCCGATCTTCATGAAGACGTCGTCCTGGTGGGCGCCCGGCACGGCGAGGATGGCGTCGATGGACGCCGAGACCGACTCGGTGATGGGGGAGTGCACGACGCCCGCGGGGTACGGCGTCGGCCCGGGAGCCGCGTCGGTGTCGTCGGTCGCGTCGTCGTCGTCCGTGGCGTCGTCGTCGTCCGTGGCGTCGTCGTCGTCCGTGGCGTCGTCGGCGGCGGCGGGGAACGGGATCGGCTCGTCCTGCTCCGACGGACAGCCCGCGAGCACGGGGGCCGCGAACAGGCCGACGGCGAGGAGAAGTCGCATGCGCGGGAGTCTACGCACCCGCCTCCGGCCGCCGGAAGGGCATCGAGGCGACGTGCCCTACGCCGCCGGCGCCCTCCAGCCCTTCTCGATCGGCTCGCCGGTCGCGAGGTACTCCCCCAGGGCGGCGAGCAGCAGATCGAGGTTGCTCCTGAACTTCCGAGCCATCACGAGCTTGTCGAGCGCCTTGCCGAACCACCCCATCGTGAGCTCGAAGTCCATCGTGAGGGTGATCTCGGTGCCCCCGCTCGCGGTCGGCGCCAACTCGAAGAGCCCGTCGCCCCGCGCCATCGGCATCGAGGTGTCCACGATCTCGACCTTGAGCCACTTGTCCGCCTCGGTGTCGATCAGGCGCTCGTGGATGGTGTTGCCGTCGTAGAGGTTGCAGACACGCTCGGAGCCGGCGCCTCCGGCGGGGGTCCCCTCCACCAGCGGAGAGCTCTCGAGCAGCGGGTGGAAGCGGTGGACGCCGGCGAAGTCGTTGAGAGCGGCGAACACCTCGGAGGGGTTCTGCGGGTAGGTCCGCGAGAGCGTGAGGATGGACATGTGGTCTCCTTGGTGGGCGGCGGGTTGCCTCGGTTGCGCCCTCAACGTAGTTTGTAGCGATCGAGTCGCCAATGGAGCCGAACCGTCCCAGTCCTGTTGCGCAAATGCCAACAAGCATGCTCCCTCGGCTGGCCGCCTTCCTGGAGGTCGTCCAGGCGGGGAGCTTCACCGCAGCGGCGCGCAGGACGTCCTCCGACAAGAGCGTGCTCAGCCGTCGCGTCAAGGCGTTGGAGGAGGAGCTCGGCGTCCGGCTCCTGAACCGCACGACCCGCTCGTTGCACGTCACGGCCGCGGGGCAGCGGTTGGTGGACGAGGCGGGCGGACCGGTGGCGGATGCCCTGGCGGCGCTCGCGAACACGGGGACGCCCGACCGGCTCGAGGGGACGATCCGCATCGCGTCGGCCCAATCCCTCGCCCAGTCCGTCCTGGTCCCCGCCCTGGCCGTGCTGCGGGCCGCGCATCCGCGGCTGCGCGTGGAGCTGGGGACGCAGGAGCGCATGACGCCGCTGGTGGAGCACGGGTACGACCTGGGGGTGCGGGTCGGACGCATGCCCGACTCGAGCCTCATCGCGCGCAAGTTGGCGAGCTGGCGGCACGTCCTCGTCGCTTCTCCCACCTGGGCTGTGGAGCATGCCGAGGTGCGGGAGCCGGCCGACCTTCGCCCCCACTGGATCCTGTGGGACGGCGTCCCTCGGGCGCAGGACTGGCGCTTCCGGCGAGGCGACGAGGTCGCCGACGTGCGGATGGAGGGCTGTCGGCTCACCTTCAACTCGTCGGCCCTCGTCGTGGAGAGCATGCGGGCGGGGCTGGGCGTGGCCGCGGTGCCGCCCTTCGTCATCGAGCGGGAGCTCGCCGAGGGCACGCTGGTGCGGGTGCTGCCGAACTGGCGGGTGGACCACGTGCTCGGGATCTACGGGGTCACTCCCCACCGAACGCTGGTGCCCATGCCTGTCCAGGTCGTGCTGGAGGCCCTGCGGGCCCGCCTCGCGCAGCGCGTCCCCGTGTGGGACGAGCTGGCTGCCTGAGCGCCCGATGCCCCTCCCTCCCCTCGTCTTCCCAGTCCGTCTTCCCAACGCGGGACGGGTCGGTCATGCCGAGCTCTTGGAGGCCTGGACCTGGTTCCGGTCGGTGCTGGTCGAGCTTCACGACTGGAGCTCCCTGCCGGAGACCTTCGGACCCGAGGAGGGGACGATCGCGCAGGGGTTCCGGGACGACGACGACTTCATGCGGCCGGTGGAGTTCAACGAGAACTGGCGCACCCAGGAGATCGTCTTCGAGGAGGGAAGGCACCGCGCCCTGGTCTCGCTGAACCAGGACGAGCAGTACGACTGGTTCTCGATCCGGCACGAGCTGGACGGCCACGAGGTGAAGCTGTTCGTGTCCTTCCGAGAGCAGTCCCTCACCGTGTCGCCCAAGCGACCCGACGTGGATGCCTGGCGCGACCGGGCCGGCCGATGAGGCCGGGTCACTTCCTTGCGGGGACGTGAGTTCGTTTGTGGCCACGGAGGATCCTGGACCTCGTAGGCGGCAGGGGGCGGGGCGCCGGTCTCGCCTTCGAGGATGCGCCCTCCCCGGGAGTCCCGGGTGACCGCCCCGAGGTCGTGGCCCAAGACGGACCAGGTGTCGAGCGCTCGGCCCGTCCGCGCGATCCGTACCCCGAAGTGCAACCAGTCCCCCCCCCGCCTGGGACGGGATGTACCGCTGCCACAGCAGCCGAGCGCCGTCCGGCGAGAACTCGACCAACCGGACGCCGTCGTCGCGCCAGAGCTCGGCCCGGAACACGCGGGACGTGCAGCGAACGGGCGTACGTCTCCTGAACCCGTTCGGCGACTGACTCCTGAGCGCGATGCCGTCCTGGCTCGACCGACTGGACGAGCTCCCATTCGATGAGCGGCGCATCCGCAAGCTCCGTCGGGCGATCGAGTACCGGGCGGGGCGCCTGGCGGACTGACCGATGCCTCCGGTCCGGCCCAGGGGGAAGCGGGTCCTCCGCGGCCCGCAGTTCGACCCATCCTGTCGGTCTCCGCCCGCGAGAACCGCGGGACCCCGACCGTTGCCCCCAAGAGTGGGCCAACACCGACATCACCTGCTCGACCGGATCACCGGCCAGCGCCCGGCGGCGACCCACTCGACCGCGAGGCGGAGGGACGATCTTGGAACCGCGAACGCCCGACCGGCACAGCGTCCGATCGGACGTTCACGATGATGGTCGGCCTTACAGGATGGTCTTGGGAACTTTCGGGGTGGCTCCCTGCCGCTTGACTTCGGCGAGGGCCGTACCTACGTTTTCGTAGAAGGAGCCTGCAATGCCCCGCCAGTCCCAGGTATCTGCCTACATCTCGCCGGATACTCGCGCCGCCCTTGAGCAGTACGTCGAGGCCCACGGCGTCAAGAAGGGGCACTTGATTGAGATGGCGCTCCTGCACCACCTCCAAGCGCTGCGGGACCTGCCGCAGGACGTGATCATCCCGCCCCGGATCGTGGTAACGGCCCAGACGGGCGAGTGGCTGCTGCAGCTCATGGAGAACCCGCCCGAGCCGACCGACGCGATGCGCGACCTGTTCGCCGACCGGGGCGAGGACGTTGGCTGAGGTTCGAGTCCTTCGACGTGACGACGACCGAAGCAGGTTCCGTTCGGGGAACGCGGACCTTGATCGGTTCTTCGCACGCTACGCAGGCCAGAACCAGTTTCGTCACCACCTCGGAGTGACCTATGTGGCGGTCGAAGAGGCCGGGGTCGTGGGCTTTGCGACCGTCGCGGCTTCCCAGGTGGAGATCGCAGCTCTGCCCGACGACGACCGACGACGCTTCCCACGGTATCCGCTCCCCGTTCTTCGACTCGCCCGGCTCGCAGTCGATGAGCGGGTTCGCGGCCAGGGCGTCGGCCGCGTCCTCCTCCGCACGGTCTTCACGCTGGCTCACGAGATGTCCCGCACCGTGGGTTGCGCAGGAGTCGTCGTCGATGCCAAATCAGGCGCGGTCGCCTTCTACGAACGCCTCGGCTTCCGGGCGATGCCCCCCCGCGGGGGCGCGCTCGGCGACCGGCCGGAGCCGCTGCCGATGTACCTGCACCTCTCCGCCGTGCCGAAGCCGAGCGGCCCTTAGGGGGCAGACAAGGAGGGTAGGCACGACCGTCCTTTACCGCGGCGGGGCGTCAGTCCGCCGTCGCCTGATCGCGACGAAGGCGCGGTCCTGGACCTCGCCGGTCCCCAGGAAGTCGAGATCGACGGCGGGCTCACCATCGCGTTCGACGCGGACGCCGTCGAACCTCCGCGGGTGTTCGAGACGGTCGGACTCGGCGGGATCGAGCTCGCGCCCGACCAGCTACCCACCGGCGGACTCGGGGACTGGACCCCCCGAGGGGCTGGTCGCTCGTCGTCTGGGACATGGTCGCCGAGGACGGCTTCGCGACCACCGCCCCGCTGAGCGAGGCCGGACCACGTTGGTGCTGGCCGCCGCCCGCATCGACTGACGAAACGGTGCCGGCCAACGTTCCCGAATTCAGCCCCGTGGCCCGCCTCGGCTGGGCCGTCGGCGTGGCCGTCCGGCTCGGCATGGGCGGCGTCGGGCTCGCCGGCGATCCTATGGCTCCGAGCCTGGAGCTCGCTCCGGACTTCACCCTCTCCTCCTTCGGTGGGGTGATGCCGGTCATCGCGATCGTCGGGATCGATGGCCGAATCCACCACCGACAGACCGGGTTCACCGAGGGCGACGAGAAGCGGATCCGCTCCGTCGTCGAGAGCCCGCTGACGAAGGAGACTCCCCCGTCGGAGTGACCTACTCGGTCACCACCTCGTCGCAGTCCGGCAGGCGGTCCTCGATCTCCTCGACGACCTCGTCCACCGACCAGCCCGGCCTCCACACCGCGTCCGGCTCCGGCAGCGTGTCGTCGCCGTCCTCACCCCAGGTCCGCCCCGGCTCCCAGATCATCAGGAGGTCGTAGACCGGGGCCCTGCCGGGCACCTTGTCGGCGATGTCGTGACCGATCGTCGGTCCTTCGTCGAACCAGGCCCGCTCGCGGGGATCGCGGTTCGTGGGGGTCTGGCCCCCCGAGTCCTCCAGCGTCGCGAACCCCCACGCCGGGGTCCATATCATGTCGGCGCGGAGCCGCTCGTCGTCGGTGGCCTCGAGCACCTGCTCGAGTCGGGCCGCACCGGCCCGGCAAGTGCTTCAGAAGGGCTCTCCGAGGAACATGATCCGCACGAGGTCCTCGTTGACGTCGAAGCGCTCGGCCAGGGCGTCGAGGTCGCCGCTGATCGGCACGCCGTCGGCGAGGGCGTCGCCGTGACAGACGTTGCCCTCGTCCTCCGGGGCGCCGTCGTCATCGTCCGAAGGAGCGCCGCCACCGCCGGAAGGTGTCGTGCAACCCGCGAGCGGGAGCGCCAGGAGCAGGGTAAGGAGGGGTCGTTTGGCCACCATCGTCCTTTCAGCGCCCATCGACGGACGCGAGGAGGGGGTCGAGCAACCGCCCGAGGAAGGGGTGGTCGGTCAGTCGGTAGTACAGCGTCTGCGCGTCCCGTCGGTAGACGACGAGTCCGGCGCCCTTGAGCTTGCTCAGGTGCTGGCTGACCGTGGGCACGGCGACCTCGAGGATGCTCGCGAGATCGCAGACGCAGACCTCCCTGCAGCGGGCCAGGAGCGCCAGGATCTTCAACCGGGTGTTGCTGGACGCCAGGCTGTGCAGCAGCGCCAGGTCGTCCAGGTCCGGGGTGAACCGATGGACCTCGCGCAGCTGCGTCAGGTCGTCCTCCGACAGGGTCGGCCCGACGCAGCAGGACGATCGGTACTTCGGGTCGCCGTCGGGGCGGACGTCGGCCGCGCCCGGCAGCGGGTGGATGGTCGCCTCGGCTTCACTCACAGCAGCTCCTCGATCTCTTCGCGCCATTCCTCGACGACCTCGGGCGAGCTGCCCGTGTCGCGGACCCGGACGACCAGGTCCCGGTCGATGATGATGTGCGACGGCAGCGCGTTGTTCACGTTCCAGGCGTCCCAGACCTCCGCCTCGGGGTCACCGAGGACGGGGAAGGTCAGCTCGAACGCCTCGACCCAGTCCGCGAGCTCCTCGGTGGTCACCGGTTGGGCGGTCGCTCCTTGGTGGATGGAGTTGTACAGGATGAACCCTTCGTGACTCAACTCTTCGAACATCGCCTCTGCCCCCGGAACCAGGGACTGGCACGACGTTCACCAGAACGCCGAGAGGTCGATCAGGATCACGTTCCCGGCCTGCTCGTGCAGCGTCCAGGTGACTCCGTCCTTGTCCTGCAGGGCGAAGTCCTGGGCGCAGTCGCCTTCCTCCGTGCCGAAGCCGAGGTCGCCGGACAGGCACTCCTCTGCCGGACCGGGGGGCTCCGGGGTGGCGTCGTCGTCATCCGCCGGATCGACGCAGCCCCACAGGGCGATGGCCAGCGTGACGGCCCACAGGGTCCAGGGGGTGCGGGTCATGGTGCCTCCAAGGGCGCGACGGCGTGCCAGCCGAGGTTCGAGATGCCACCGGCTTCGGTGATGGCGACGCCGCCTTGTACGAGCAGCGTGCCTTCCTGGACGAACAGCCCGGTGTCGTAGTCGATGGACCACACGCCCAGGAGGTCGCCGTCGGCGGCGTCCTCGACGGGCAGCGTCAGGGTCGCGGGCGGGTCGAAGCTGCTGAGGATCGGCTCGACGGCGAAGACGGCCAGCGCTCCGGCCGGCAGGTCCGAGAAGTAGGCGGCGTCGCCGGGGTCCAGCGCGCCGGAGCGGAGGAGCGGGTCGGTCAGCGGAGCGAGGTCGAGCGCGGCGGCCTCGAAGGAGAACTGCGGTCCCGCGGCCAGCTCGACGCTCCCACCTGCCTCCGGATCGATCGGGACCCCCGCGTCCAGCGACGGCAACACCAGGGGAGCGCCGAAGGAGAAGTCGGCGCCGCCGTCCGGCGCGTCGAACGCGAACGCGACGGACGGCCACCGGTACTCGGCCGTGGACCCGTAGGTGATCAACCGCTTCGGCCCGGGGGAGACGTCCTCGACCCGGAAGGTGCCCGCCTCATCGGTGATGTCCCCGACGCAGAACTCGGTGCTGACCGTCACGGCGATCCCCTCGACGGCGCCACCGTCCGGCTGTTGCCAGAGGCCTTCGACCGCGAACAGGTCGGCCGGCGGGGTCGTGTCGTCGTCGTCGAGGACAGCCGCTCCTCCGGTGTCGTCGTCGTCCGCGGACGCGCCGCACCCGCCCAAGGCGAGCGCCAGGCCGAGGAGAAACACGGATCGAGAGGGGACGGACGGCATGGGCTGAGGGGGGTGTTTCTGTGTTTAGGACGGTAACGAAATATGCCATGAACGTGTCGTGACGCAAGGCCTTGACGCGGAGGAGAGTAATATTTAGTCATCTGCCTAGACACAAAGACAAGGCGGTGCGAGTCTGGCCCCGCCAACGGAGACCACCGCGATGAGACTCGTCACCCTCCTCCTACCCCTCCTCGCCACCGTTGCGCTCGTCGGCGTCTGCTCGGTCGGCTGCGGATCGTCCTCGGACTCCGCCGCCGCGAAAGGCGAGGTCGCGCTCGCGAACACCCAGCACGCCGACTTCGACGTCGAGGGCATGACCTGCGCCTCGTGCGAGGTGTCGATCAAGGTGGCGCTGAAGAAGATCGAAGGCGTCGCCGAGGTCACCGCCGACGCCGAGGCCGGCCGCGCCGGCGCGACGTTCGATCCGGAGCGGACCGATCCCGTCGCGCTGGCCGCCGCGATCACGAAGCTCGGCTACACGGCCACGGTCCGCGGCGCGCCCGCGGGAGGGGAGTGACCGTGGCCACGCACGACAAAGCCGCGAGGGCCGGCGTCGCAGGCGCCCTGGGAGGCGCCTTCCTCGCGTCGGCCTGCTGCCTGGGCCCCCTGCTGTTCGCCGCGCTCGGCATCGGCGGGGCCGGACTGCTGATCAAGCTCGAGCCCTACAGGCCCCTGTTCGGGACCGTGACCTTGGGCCTCCTCGGGGTCGGGTTCTGGTTCACCTACCGACCCCCGAAGGTGGAGGAGGGCGACGATTGCGGGTGCGAGGTGCCGAAGGCGAACAAGGCGGGACGGATCGGCCTGTGGATCGCGACGGCCGTGGTGATCCTCCTGCTCCTCTCGCCCAACCTGATCGCCGTCCTCGCCTAGCCTCGATGCGCTTCAGTGGACGCGTCCCGGTGGTCGTCCTGGTCTTCGCCGCGGGCTGTGTACGTTCGTGGTCCGAGCCGGCCGCCACGCCCGCGGGCGTCCCCGAGGCGGCCGAGACCGCCGAGACCGCCGAGAAGGGGGCCGAGCGGGAGGCGACCCGGCCTGGCTGGATGGGGTCGACGGTCGAGCCGGTCGCGACCTGGCCCGTGGGACGTGGGCCCGACGCACTGCACCTGGACGAGGCGTCGGGACAAGCTGGACGTCCCCCTCGGCCCGTGGGGCTCGTCACCTCTCCCGACGGATCGCGGCTCTTCGTGGTCGCGCCCCAGGAGAACAAGGTCTACCCCGTCCGGGCCGACGACGGCTCGATCGGCGTGCCGCTGCCGACGGCCGCGGGGCCGGATGGGGTCGGCGTCACGGAGGACCCCGCGACCGACCAGGCCGGAGGCCGGCTCTTCGTCGCCTCCTTCGAGTCCGGCTTCGTGCTGACGTTCGACCTCGAGACGGGGGCGCCGCTCCCCCTGCGGTACCGGACCGGAACCAAGCCCATCGGCGTCGTCGTTCACGGCGCGCGCCTCTACGTCTCCAACTACGGCGCTGACACCGTCGGCGCCTACAACCTGGAACCCACCGAATGAGCCACTCCACTCTTGAGCTGACGGTCGCCGGGATGACCTGCGCCGGCTGCGAACGCCACGTCTCCGACGCGCTGCGAGGCGCCGACGGCGTGGTCGCCGTGACCTCCGTCTCCCACGCCGACGGCCGCGCCCTGGTCGAGCTGGCCGGGGACGCCGACGAGGACGCCGTGGCGGCAGCGGCGACGGAAGCCGGGTACCCGGCCCACGTGGTTCCCCTGCGCAGAGCCGCGGGGGACCAGGGACCGAGGAGCCTCCGCTCCGACCGTGACTTCGACCTCGTCGTCGTCGGCTCGGGCTCCGCCGCGTTCGCCGCGTTGATCGCCGCCCGTGAGGCCGACCGCTCCGTCGCGATGGTGGAGGCGGGCACGCTCGGAGGCACCTGCGTCAACGTCGGCTGCGTGCCGAGCAAGTTCTTCATCCGCGCGGCGGAGCTGAAGCACCAGGCAGGCGCGTCGGGCTTCGACGGGCGGGGCGACGAGCGTCGTCCGCACGACCAGGCCGCGCTCGTCGCGCAGAAGCGAGCGCTGGTCCGCTCGCTCCGGGGGGCCAAGTACGAGAGCGTTCTGGACGCCTACGCCCCGGTCGAGCTCGTGCGGGGGTGGGCGCGTCTGGAGGCGGCGGCGGACGGCATCGACGTCGTGGTCGGCGACCGCCGGCTGCGCGCCGGTCGCGTCCTCGTGGCGACGGGCAGCAGCCCCTGGACCCCGCCGATCCCCGGCATGGACGAGGTGGATGTCTGGACGAGCACCGACGCCCTGGACACCGAACGGATCCCGGCCTCGGTCGTCGTCGTCGGTGGCGGCGTCGTGGGGCTGGAGACGGCCCAGATGCTGTCGCGTCTCGACGCGGACGTGACGGTGCTGATGTCGCGGGACCGGCTGCTGCCGGCCGAGGACGAGGAGATCAGCGCGGAGATCGAGCGGATCCTCACGACCGAGGGGGTCCGGATCGTCACCGGCGCCCGCGCGACGGCCGTGCGCCGCTCCGAGGCCGGGGTCGTGGTCGAGGCGACGGTCCGCGGCGAGCAGGGGACCTTCGAGGCGGAGCGCCTGCTCAACGCCGCCGGGCGTCGGGCGAACACCGCCGGGCTGGGACTGGAGGCGCTGGGCGTCGCTCTGGACGAGCGAGGAGCCGTCCGCGTGGACGACCAGGGCCGCACGGAGCACCCGGATCTCTTCGCTGCGGGCGACGTGGTCTCGGGACCGATGTTCGTCTACGTCGCCGCCCACCAGGGCAAGGTCGCAGGCGCCGCAGCGTTCGACGGAGACGACCGGATCGACCTGGCCGCGATGCCGCGCGTCACGTTCGTCGCTCCGCAGGTGGCGTCGGTCGGCATGACCGAGGCCGAAGCCCGCGCGGGGGGCCACGACGTCATGGTCAGCCGCCTGCCCCTGGAGCACGTCCCTCGCGCGATCGTGAACGGCCGGACCGAAGGTCTGGTCAAGCTGGTCGCGGACGCCTCCACCGACCTGCTGCTGGGTGCTCACGTCGTCGCGCCCGAGGCGGCGGAGCTGGTCCACCTCGCGGCCCAGATGATCCGCGCCGGCACGACCGTGACCGAGCAGGCGGGCGCGCTGCACGCCTACCTGACGTGGGCCGAGGCGATGAAGCTGGCCTGCCAGACCTTCCACAAGGACGTCGCCAAGCTGTCGTGCTGCGCGGCGTGAGGAGTGCCGAGATGCCCGAGCTGTCCCCCAGGGTCGCCCCCTTCCTCGAGCTGGCCGGGGGCAATGTCTACACACCGGACGAGGAGCGTGTCGCGTTGGCGACCTACGCAGAACTCGCCGAGGCCGGCGTCGCGACCGTTGTCGCGATCGCGTCGCGCGCCGGCCTGGGACCGGCGGAGGTCGACGCCGTCCTCGCCCCCTGGAAGGCGGTGTTCCGCGACGAGGGGGGCGACGTCGTCGGCTTCCTCGGGCTCACCGCGGCGGAGATGCCCAACCGGATCTCGTTCGGGGGGCCCGAGCGCTCCGCGTGGTGCTCGTGGGACACGCTGTTCCTTCCCGCCGTCGTCGGGCGCTCCGCGCACGTCCGCGCGAAAGACCCGGTCAGCGGCGCGGTCATCGAGCTCGACGTGGACGTGGACGCGTCGGTCCGCAACCTCAGCCACGAGGGCCTCGTGCTCTCGTTCCGGGAGCCCCCGCCCGAGGGGCTGACGGACGAGGTCCAGAAGGCGTTCTGCCACTACGTCCACTTCTTCGAGTCGGAGGCGAGCGCGCAGCGGTGGGTGGAACAGCACCCCGGGACGTTCGTGATGTCGCTGGCCGAAGGGGTCGAGTTGGCCCGCCGGACCAACTCGATGCGCTATCCGACGACGTTGGGACGCGGTCTTCGCAGCTCGGAGTCGTGCGCTGATCACGTGCGCGGCGCACCCTAGATGTCCGCGGCGGAAGTGGCGCACCGGTCTCGGCGACGGACCGGGCGACGAGGGCGAGGCCCGAGGAGTGGAGCGGGCCGGGGCCCGTGACCGACGAGGAACGACGCCATCGGCGTTCGGGACAAGTCGAGCCGGTGCAGAATCTCCGCCGTGGGCATCTAGGAAGCAGCTGGGCGGAGGGAGGATCGGATGGCAGGTCCTACGAGGACACTTGCGGCCGGAAGACCTGCTGAAGGGGATCTGGGACCAGCGCCCGGCCCGGTGGGTCTCACTCAGCAGGAGGCTCGATCTCCGCTTCGAGGGCGGCGAGCACTATCTTGCGCATCGACAGCCCCCCAACCTCCCCTGGCGCGCCCTCTACGCTTACGCCGTGACCGAAGGGCCATCCTCGTTCGCGAGGCTGCTCGCTCTGCTCGGGGAGGAGTTCTCTCTCGTCGGCGCGGTGGAGCTGACGATGGCCCTATGGACCACGGGGGATGGGGGCTCGCTCCCGGCGCGCGCCCGACTCGTACGGATGGGAGTTCGCGCTGCCCGGACGCGACTGGGCCGTACCCGCGTCCGACCCCGGGCAGATCGCCACTCGGACAACCTGGGGCAAGCTCCGGGCGGGCCTGATCGGGTAGCCCACGACCTCACTTCCGACTTCTATGGAGAGCTCGGCTTGGACGACGACGCGATTCCATTCTGGGACGCCACCGGGGAGGTCTTTCGCTTCTGAAGCAGAAGAGCCCGTCGGGTCGCTCCGGGCGGGCTCTTCATCAAGACTCGCCTTCAGCGGTTCCCCTACCTCCTGTTCTACGAGGTCCGCGGCGAGATCCTGGAGGTCGCGGCCCTCGTCCAAGAGCGGCGAAAGCCGGGCTCCTGGCTCGGCCGATCGTCCAACGGGTGAATCAAGAGTTCGGGTGTCCTTTCAGGTCCCCCGCCCGATAGAACCAAGAAAGGCCCGCCGGGACTGCATCCGCGGCGGGCCTCTCGGATTGGTCGGCCTCACAGGATGGTATTAGAACTGCACGGGTCGGTGCGTGACCTTTCGCCATCGGGTCGCGCGGCCCGTCCCGACCCGTTCGACCAGGCCGATGGACTCCAGCTCGCCAAGGTCGCCGAGCGCGGTCCGGACCGAGACGCCCGCCATCCGGGCATAGTCGGCGCTGCGGAAGAGCTCCTCGGGCTCGAAGCCCGATAGGGTCGTTGTCGCCCTCGGCGAGATGCCCGGCGGCTGGGCGCCTGCGAGCGGGAGCACCACCCGGATGCCGGTATCGCCCGTCGTCTCGAACAGGACCTCCGGGTTGCCCGCGCGCCGCATGGCAGCGATCACCCGGAGCGTGCCCGTCCCCCACTCCTCGATGTATCCGGACAGGTACAGGGCTCGGGCGATGAAGGGGTTGGGCGGAATCGACGGGTGGCGCTCCCGCAGGCTGGCGACCGTCAGCGGTGATGGCAGGTGCCCGGGGTTCCAGACATCGAGCCCGTCGTCGTCCAGGCGGAGCTGGATCGGCGCGGTGCTCCGGTAGTCGCGGTGGGCGACGGCGTTGGCCACGACCTCCCGGACCGCGTCCAGCGGCAGTTCGGGGACGTCTTCCCGGACGACTCCGTCCCGCCGCGGGCGCAGCTTGACGTTCCGCATCACGAACTCGACCGCACCCTCGATCTGGCGCGGCAGGGTGCCCTCGAGGGAGGCGACATCGGTCGAAGCCCCGCGGACCGCCCGAGCGCGGATCACCCCCTGAGGCACGAACCGCTGTGGGTCGCGGCCGAAGAGCAGGAGCGCCCCCAGCCGGACCTCGTCGGCCGCTCCGAGGTGGAGGCGCTCGATCAGTTCGTCGGGCTCGACGTCCTGCAGCGGGAACGTGGCCCGTCCTCGGGCCTGTTCACAGAACCGGCCCACTTCGTCCCGATCGAGGGCATCCGCCGACAGCCCGGGCTCGATCCTCCGCTCGAATCCGGAGGACTCCCGCAGCCGGTCGAGCAAGCGACGCTCGTACTGGTCGCGGGACATCGCCACCGTCGCGGGACCGCTGCGGTAGAAGGCGCGGCCGAATGCCAGGTGGGGCCCATCCCCGGGAGGGATCCGGATACGAAGCAGTCGAGTGCCGGCGTGCCTCGGCTGGTCGATGTCGACGAAGACGCGGGGGTCCGTGCCCGCCAGGATCCGCTGCACGAGGCGCTCGATCTCTCCGTCGCCGAGCTCCGCGCCGATGACGGTGCGGTCATCTCGCACGCCGACCAGGATCACGCCGCCACCGATCGTGGCCATGGCGGCGATCGTCTCGACCAGCCTCCTGCTGTCCGCGAGCGTCGACTTGAACTCGCGCTGGGCCGACTCACCCGCCGCGATGAGTTCCCCGATCGATTCGGCATCCGCCGGCATGCGCTCCTCCAGGTCGTCGACGTCGACACATTACGCGCAATTGCGCGCAATTGCACGAAACATGATGCCTTGCCTGCCGCCAGGGATCGGCGCACCAAGAGGAGCCCTCGTATTGGGCGCTCCCGCATGTCGTCAGGCAGCCGAATCAAACCGCATCCAGCTCGAGGCTGCGCTGGAGCTCATCGAACACTACGAGCGCCACCCCGCCGATCGGCGCGGGACCGTCGATCTGCTCGTCCACTACCTCGAGGCGGGCAACGACGCGATACGCGCCTACGGCGACCTGTACGAGGAGTACTACGACTCGATGATCGGCGTCGCCCAGCGCTGCGTCGATGCTCTGGACGCCGAGCTGACCGACGAGTTCCTGCCGCGCCTCCGAACGGTCCTGGCCGGAGCCGCTGGCGTCGGCTGGGGCTACGAGGACATGCTCTTCGAGATCATCGGCCCTCTCCGAGAGGGTACGTCCAGCCCCCGTGGCCCGAGTAGCGCCACCGGGTCACCTCGAACCGCCGCATCTGGTCATCGACGAGCGTCAGTCGCATGACTGGCTCGTACTGCGCCCGCCGCTCGAGTTGCTGGGCGATGGCCGCTCGCAGCCAAGGAGCTGAGCGGGCCATCCCCGCGCCACCGCCACCCAGCGGCTCATAGACGACCAGCTCCCGTCCCTTGACCTCCAGCTTGCACTGGGGCGGAAGGCGGTGGCGAACGGCGGCCTCCTCGCTCGCAGTGATCGCTCGTGGCTCGCTCTTGACGAGGGAGACCTGGCCGTTCGGGGTCTCCTTCACCTCGTAGCCCTCCGGGATCTCTTCGACGGGCCCATCCCCGAGCTCGCGGCAGAAGACGTAGCGGGTCTTCCCGCGGCGCTCCCGCCGATGGAGGTAGTAGGTGACGCCCTTGCGATTGGTGTACATGACGGCCACGGTGCCCTCCTCGACGGTCGACGTGATGCCTCATATGACGTCTGTCCGCAAGGCCACGGCCCCGACCGCCGGACGGCCGATTTCAACCCATCCTCTCAGGTCCCGCCATCTCTGAACCGCGAACGCCCGACCGGCACAGCGTCCGATCGGGCGTTCACGATGATGGTCGGCCTTACAGGATGATTCTAGAACTTCTGCGGCACGAACTCCGTCATTGACGCAGTAGGTCGTTGACTTACCATGAGGGGGTGGACTTCGAATAGGATCCGGCCAAGGACCTCGAGAACCAGCGGAGGCACGGCATCAGCTTCGCGGAAGCGGTGCAGGTGTTCGACTCCGAGGAGCAGTGTCTGGACATCTTCGACGAAGCCCACTCCGACGCCGAGGAGCGGTTCATCACGATCGGTCCCGTTCGCGATGACCTGGTGCTCGTCGTCTGGACCGAGCGCGAGATCGACATCGTCCGCGTGATCAGCGCCCGGTGGGCGAGCGCTCAGGAACGGGACCTCTACCGCCGCCACATGGAGACGAGACCATGACCGACATCCCCCAGCTGACCGAGGACGACCTCCGCCGCTCCCTGCGACGGGACCACCGCCGTCGCCTGATGGCGGGCGAGTTCCGCGACGGGGCGGACGTGGCGGCGCTTCGCGCGTTCGTCGGCCTCAGCCAAGTCGACTTCGCCAAGGCGCTGGGCATCAGCGTCCACACCTTGCGGGGATGGGAGCAGGGCCGGCGGCGGCCGGAGGGGCCGGCCATCGCGCTGCTGCGGATCGCGGCGAGGCATCCGAAGCTGATCAGGGAAAACCTCGCGTCCGCTGCGTGAACGGGGCGGCGTGTCCTCTCGTTGTCGAAGGAGCCGAAGCAGAGTCCTGGGGGTCTTGCTGACGATCTCCCTGTTCGCTGGTTGTCGCGGGGACCCCGCCACCTACACCCCATCCTGCGACGAGCTCGAGGTCCTCATGTTCCGGCTCGCAGCCGCGCAGGGGACGTCGGCCACGGGCCGCGCGCCAAGCAGAAGAGGCCGCCCGGATCGCTCCGAGCGGCCTCTCCAGATCGTGGTCGGCCTCACAGGATGGCTTTAGAACTTTCGGCGCGGTGGGCCTATCCTTGATCGCATGAGCGAACGGCCTCGAATCGTCAGCGACCCCAAGATCCTCCTGGGCAAACCGTGCGTCGCCGGGACCCGGATCTCGGTCGAGCACATCCTCCGCGAGCTAGCCGCTGGAGCGACTGTCGTCGAGGTGGTCGAGGACTACCCCGCGCTGACGGCGGAAGCGGTCCAGGCGGCGTTGATGTTCGCGGCGGAGGCCGTGGAGCACGAGCGAGTGTACGAGACCGTCGCGTGACCCTGCGGCTGCCGGCCGACGAGAACATCCCGGCTTCGCTCATCCAACGCCTTCGCCAGCTCGACGACCTCGAGGTTCGATCGGTGTTCGAGGAAGCTCGGGGTATCGAGGACGCCGAGGTATTGCGTCGCGCCCTCGATCAGGACCCTGTCGTCCTGACTGCGGACCATGACTTCGGCGAACTCGTCATCGCCCGGGGTGTCGAGGCTGCGGGCGTCGTCCGCTCGCGACCGGAGTTCCCCGTGACGGTCGCAGTTGACCGGAGGCGTCGGAGCACATAGCCCGGCCATGAACCGCGTGAGAGGAGCAGCCGGTGGGACGTCCCAAGATCCGGAAGCGGACGAGCGGCAAGAAGCGATGCGGGCTGTGCGGCAAACGCGACCGGCTGGCCCGAACACCCTGTTGTGGCAAGTGGATCTGCGACGACGAAGACGAGTACGTACTCTTCTCGTACTCGCAGAACAGCTGTTCGCGGAACCACCGCCGGTACACCGTCTGCGGGGCGCACTGGGCCGAAGGGCACGCGGACGCAGACTGGCGCGACTGCGAGGAGTGCCGCAACGGGTTCGCCGAAACCGAGATGTACGTCTGGTCGGCTACCAATGAGTTCAACTTCGTGAAGTTGGAGGACCCACCCGCCTTCGAGCCGACGAGGTGCGCGGACTGCGGGGCAATCATCGTCCTCAGCGAGGGCGGCTACACCCACAGGCAGGGCGGCTACTCGTGCGCGAAGTGCTCGCCGCTGGTCGGTTTCTGACCCCGAGACGCGGAGCGGCCACCGGCGTAACTACCGATGACCGCTCCGGTTTCACGTGATGGTCGGCCTTACAGGATGGTTTTGGAACTTCTCGCCGGCAGGGACAACCGAGGCGTCAACAGCCTCGTCGATGCTAACCTCTATAGAGGTAATGCCTGGAGGCCGGCTCAGATGAGCGACGTGGAGCTAGATCCCGGCCGGCTGCTGTCCGCGCTGCGGGAATGGAACCCGTGGTGGAGCGGCAGCCCAGTCCTTGAGCCTGGCCTCGTCGATCGCGACGTGTTCCAGCAGGCAGCGGGGTGGCTGGGGACCGTCCCCGTACTCGCGATCTGCGGGATGCGGCGGGCAGGCAAGTCGACCCTCATGCGGCAGCTCATCGACCACCTTCTCCGGACGGGAAGAGCGTCTCCCGACGAAGTCGTGCTCGCCCACTTCGAGGAGCCGGTGTTTCTGGAGTTCGGGCGGGATCGGCGGGTGCTCGACGCGATCCTCGACGTGTTCCTGACCGAGTTCCACCCGAAACGCAAGCCGTGGGTCTTCCTGGACGAGATCCAGCACGTGGACGAGTGGGCACGCTGGGCGCGGGCCACCCACGACAAGGGGCGTGCGAACTTCGTCGTGAGCGGCTCGACGAGCCGGATCATTGAACCTGAGCTGGCCACGGTCCTCACCGGTCGTCACATCACCGTGAATCTGAGCCCCTTCTCCTTTCGAGAGCGCTTGGCGTTGCAGGGTGCGGACCTGCGGGACCTCTCGGTTCGAGAACAGCGGAGTCGCCTGCCGTCCGAGTTCGATCGGTTGGGTGCCCGCGTGCTCGAAGACGTGCTCCGTTATGGCGGGATTCCGGAGGTTGTCCGGCTCGCCCCCTCGCAGCGCGACCAGCGCCTCCGGCAACTGTTCGATGACATCCTCAACCGTGACGTTCTCCATCGGCACGAGGTGCGCCGCCCGGGAGACCTGGAGCAGGTCGCTCACTGGTTCCTCACGAACACTGCACGGATCGCGTCCTACAACCGCCTGAAGAACCGATACGGCTTGTCGCTCGACCAGGTCAGGCGCTACGCGGGCTACCTGGAGGAGAGCTACCTCCTTCGGCAGATCCAGCGGTTCTCTTTCAAGGCACACGAAAGAAGCCGGAACCCGCGGAAGGTCTACGCGACGGACCTCGGTCTGAGGAATGCGGTCACGTTCCGGTTCTCCGAGGACCGTGGGTGGCTGGCCGAGACCCTCGTCTTCCAGGTTCTCGACCAGGACCCCGACACTACGTTGCTCTACTTCCAGGGTGACCGAGAGTGCGACTTCGTGGTCTGGCGGGGCGAACGTGCCGAGCGTGTCGTGCAGGTCTGGTACGGCGAGCCAGATGCGGTCATCCCACCTCGCGAGACAGGTGGGCTCATCGAGGCAATGTCAGCGACCAGCGCGCCCGAGGGCATCCTCATCACCGCGGATCGAGGCGGACCTATCGCGGTGGACGAGGGGGCCGCGCGCATGACGCCCCTGAGGCAGTGGCTGCTAGACGAGGGCAGCGATGTCGCTGCTTCCCCCAAGCCATCCCGGTCGCCGTGAACGAAGCCCCGCTCCCGTGGGTTCGCTACTGGGTTCCGAGCGGCCAGGCCGTGGGCATGGCGCGATGGCTTGATCAACACGGATGGATGACGGACCAGGCAGACGGATTCGTCCGCACGTTCGAGCGGGACCCCGACACACTCGACCCGCAGACGCTGGACCAGTTGGCGAAGGTCCCCTGCCTGGTGCTGCTGGGTGTCGCCGGCGCTGGCAAGAGCGTCGAGGTCCGTCGAATCGCTACAGGATCCGCAGCGGAGGAAGAAAGGGGCGCCAGGCTACTGATCGAGTGTGCCGTCGGCACCGAGGAGCTTTTCGGCCATCTGCGGAGTGCGGATGCGTTCAAGCGCTGGCGCCGCGGCGAAGGAGACCTCTTCCTCATCCTCGACGGGGTCGACGAGACTCCCGATGACCCTCGGAAGCTGGCGAGAGCGCTGCGGCAGGAACTGGGCCTGGATCGGTCGGCCCTGAGCAGGCTGTCTCTCCGCCTGACTTGCAGGCAGACGGCGTGGTCGAGAATCGAATGGCTCGCGGACAGCCTCCGAGCCCTCTGGGGCCCCGACGGTTTTCGGGTAGTGGAGTTGGGCCCGCTGAAGTTCGAAGACGCCGTCTCGGGCCTCCAGCGATGGACGCGCTCGGGGATGACTGATTCGGAAGCCAGGCGGTTTCTGGTCGAGGCCGCCAGCGCGGGGATGAGCAGCTTCGTTCGCTGGCCGTTGGGCCTCCGGCTGCTTGCTTCGAGCGCGCTGGAGCCGGCAGTGGATACAAGACGCTCGACGATATTCGTCGAAGGGCTGACGCGGCTCTGTGTCTCGCCGCAAGAGCGGATCCCGCCCGCTGGAGACTGGCAGTGCTCGCCCCTCGCCCGGCTGGCGCTGGCGGCCCGCGTAGCAGCTTCGATCGTTCTCGGAGGCAAGGCCGGAGTGTGGATCGGCGGCGGGCCACCGCCGCATCGTGCGCTCCTCTCCGTGGACGAGTTGACCGGTGGGAAGGAGCGGGTCGACGGAGTTCGCGTCGTCCCGGCAGATCGTGCGCAGCTCTACGAGATCTTCTCGGAGTGCGCGATCTTCCGCGCCTCCAATTCCGGCGACATCCGGTTCGAACACGACGACTTCGCGTCCTTCCTCGCGGCGAGGTTCCTCGTGACGAGGCGCGTAGAGCCATCCGCTGTCCTCGACCTGCTGCGTCCTCCCGGAAGCCTGCGCGGAAGGGTCGTCGCCGGTTTCGAGCCCCTGGCGGCATGGCTCGGAGCTCTCCTCCCAGACGTGGCGGAGCAGGTCGCAGCGGCGCAGCCGGAAGCGCTCTTGGCTGCGCCATCCCCAGCCATTCCCGTCGGGGCTCGTGCGGCGGCAGTCGACGCGGTCCTCCAAGGCCTGGCGGATGGACGCATCCATCCGTACGAGCCGTGGTTGGAAGGCAGGGGTGTCCCGCTGGACCACCCTGGCCTTGTCTGCCAGCTCTCTCTCGCTCTCGAGGATCGTTCCGAGGCGGTCCGCGTGGGAGCTGCCCGCCTCGGAGCAGCCCTTGGTCCCCTGGCACTCCTCCCTGCGCTCGTCGCCCGCGCGCTGGACACGGAGGAGTCGGAGATCGTCCGAGTAGTCAGCATCGACGCCGTGGGGAAGCTTGCGACGTCCACTGGACGAAACCGCCTGCGTGTCTTGCTCGCGACTCTGCCCGCTTCCGATCCGAGTGGGCGGATTCGCGGCGCTGCCCTGTCGGCCCTGTGGCCGCAAGCGGTCTCGACACGGGAGCTGTTTGATCACCTCGTCCCAGGGATCGGGGAGGCCTTCCTCCACGACCTAGCCGCCGGCGCCCTCGAAGCCACGCTCCAGCCAGGCGACCTGCTCCCGGCGCTCCGTTGGGCCGAGGGCGTCCTGACGGGGGACCTCCGAGACATCTCGAGGGGACGGGTCGCCGAAGCTGTGGTGCGGGTCGCCCTGGTGGGTGCGTCGGGCTCAGTACCAGAGGATGAGTTCCGCGCCACGGTCCGGCGGTGGATCGTGCACGGCTCGCAGCCGGGCCGCTCCTGGAGCGGCATCTGGCACAGGGACTGGTCCCGAAACTCGGTGCGCGCACTGATTCGCACCATCCTGGACGTCGGAGCGTCGATCGGGCCACCGAACTACATCGAGGACGAACAGCGGGCGCTAGTGATGGCCCTCAAGCACAAGCTGTTCCTACACGGGCACCTTGCGTGGTTGCTGGAAGGCTGGCTCGGGGCGAAGACGGATGCCGTCAAGGCCTGGTGGCTGTGGGCCTCCCGAGAAGGTGTCTTGAAGCTGATCCGCCAGCGTTGGGGGGGCTGGAGTGAAGAAGCGACCGCTGCCGGCGAGCGGCTTTGGCGTGAACTCGAGACGGCGGTCGACAAGGAGCCTGAGTACAAGGCCGCCGTCGGCGACCTCCTCGATCCCGAGCACCGCTTCGCTGCCCTCGTCCGCGACGAGGCGACCGGACGTGGACGTGCGGATGCGCCCCCAGCTCCGGACGAAGGCGCCGTGGCAGCATCGATGTCCCGGCTTCGGGAGCTCCTCTCCCCCCTGTCAGTCCCCCCGGGACCCGCGTGGCCCGAGGTGTCGTGGCTCCTCCAGACCCAGCCCGAGGGCCGCTCTGCGACGCTCGCGGCGGCGAGCGACCTCACCGAGCGACTGCTCTGGCGGGAGGCCAATCAAGATCTGAAAGAAGCAGTGCGGACCTGTGCGATTCGCTGGCTGGAGGAGACCCCGTCCCGATGGAAAGACTGGATCGCTACCGGGAGGATCCCGTCTCTAGTACCTCGGGCCGTGTGGGCGCTCGTGCTCGTCGGCCCTGAGTCAGTCGGGGCAGGTCTCTGGTCTTCGTGGTCTCCACCACTGCTGGTGGCGGAAGCTCCCGAAGTGGACAAGCCAGCCGTCAGCCAACTTCTCGAGGCCGGCGCCAAGTCTGCCAGATCGGAGATCCTGGCTGGCCTGGGACGGCTGCTCACCGCTGAGTCGTGGCTCAGCCAGCGGGCATGGCGGCGCTTGGGGAGCCTCCTCGATGACGGGGAGACGCGTGAGGAGGCCGCCGCCGTGGTGGTTGAGCAGCTCGCAGCCGGGAACCTGAAGGACGTGCAAGGAGCCTTCGAAGCACTCCTCCAGGCGGGGAGCCCCAGGGCGCGCCGGACCGCGCTCGGCACGCTGGCAGGGGAGGCCTCGACGGAAGCTGCCGAGGCGATTGCCTCGGCCTTGCTCCTCTCCGATCCCGGACGTTCGTGGACGGAGTTGTTCGACTACCTGACCGGGAACTCGGAGCGCGGCGAGCGGGTGGTCGAGCGCGTGACCCGGCGCTTCGACTTCGGCGGTCCCCGTCCCGAGCGTTCGCTGAGCGCAGAAGCTGTGGGACAACTGCTCAGCTGGCTGATCCAGAGGTTCCCGTATAGCCGGGACTCAAGAAGGAGCGGAGCCTTCACCGAGACGCCGCGAACGCGCGCCGAGGACTGGCGGGATGCCCTGCTGCGCGAACTCCAGGGTCGCGCGGACGAAGACGCACTGCAGGCCGTCAGACGCCTGCAGAAGAGCTTTCCGGAGTTGGAGTGGCTCGGGCGAGTGGCAGGCGAGATCGAACAACGGGTGGAGGTCGAAGCCTGGGTCCCACTGAGAGTGGACGAGGTCCTGAAGCTCGGTACGGTCCGACCGGTGCGCGACGAGCGCGACCTGCTCCGCGCGGTCGAGCGAGCGCTCGACGAGATCCAGACGGAGATGCGAGCGGGCGATCCTCCATCCGCTGACCACCTCTGGGACGAAGGCGGCACCCCGCGAAGTCCTCGGCGCCCGCGGTCGGAGTCGTTCTTGAGCGACTGGCTGAGGCGGGAGTTGAGCAGGGCGGAGGGACTGCAGAGCGTCTCGATCACGCGAGAGTCGGAGACGTTGCCTCCGGGCCCTGGAAGAAGGGGCCAGGAGCTGGACCTGCTCCTATCGAAGCTCGTGCGGGGGGCGTCCGGCGAACATATGGAGATCAGCTGCCTGATCGAAGTCAAGGGCGCATGGCATCCGAACCTCCTGGGCGGACTTCACGGCCAGACTGCCGACTACCTTCGGCGGAGCCGGCGTCGATCGGGTCTGCTCTTGGTGGTTTGGTTCGACCCGGAGCAGTGGGACGACAGCGGGCGGGAGGCCCGGCGGCGGCGATCGGTGATCAACCAAGGACCGGCAGAGGCACTTGCGGCGAAGCTGGAGGCCGAGGTAGCGACGCTGCGCGAGTCGGGCTTCGCCGTTGCCGCGCGGGTCCTCGACGCGTCCCTCTGATTCGACGAAGGCCGAGGAACTCAAGGACGGGTGCATCGGCGTCCGAGCTCAACCCATCCTGTCAGGTCCCACCCTCTTTGAACCACGAACGCCCGACCGGAACAGCGTCCGATCGGGCGTTCACGTGATGGTCGGCCTTACAGGATGGTTTTGGAACTCTCGGGAGCGGACAATCACAAGAACGAAAGTATACTTCCGCTTGACGGTCGAATTGATGAATCTATAGTTTTTGGGTGGCTGGACGCGAAATCAGGAACGCTGTAGGCGCTTCGACGGAGGCGATCCGACCGCTCGTCCCCCGGTATGCCCGTCCAGAGCTCCGCCAGACGATGTCGGCGCTTCTCGACGCCGGGATTTGGCGAGCCGTGGTCCTCTCCGGTCCGCGCCGCGTAGGAAAAAGCAGGCTCCTCTTCCAACTCGCGGACGAACTTCGACGGACCGTCCCTGGCGCCAAGGTGGTCTATCACGACTTCACCGTGCCGACGCTACGGGAGACCGGCCTCGCCGGAGTCGTGTCTGCGTTCGAGATCTCGGCTGGAGACGAGCCTCGTCACTTCTTCTTGTTCGACGAGGTCCATCACGTCCAGGGGTGGGCGGAGCAGCTCACCGACCTCGTGAACCGGCGAGCAGCCAAGGTGGTAGTCGCCGACTCATCCGCGGCCGTGCTCACCCGGGCGAGGGAGTCGCTCGGTACGGGGCGCTGGACCCGGATCGACGTCGATCCCCTCTCGTTCGGTCAGTGGCTGGACTTGAGGCGAGTCGAGACTGGAGTGTCCGTCGAGGAACTGCCGCCTGCGAGCTTGGCCGACGCCTGCCGGACCTGGATTCAGCTCGGGGGGTTCCCGGAGTACGCCCTGCAAGAGGCTCGCATGGGGTACGTACACCGGCTCCTCAATGAGGACGTCGTGCTCAAGGCGACCCGGTTCGACGTGGCACCCATCGCCGGGATTCGACGGCCCGACGCCCTGGAGGCGATCCTGGACAGCATCCTCCGCCAGTCCGGCAAGGAGCTGTCCTACAAGGACCTGCCGGGCAAGGAGAGCGAGCCGACCCAGCGCAACTGGCTGCGTGCGCTGTTGGACAGCGGACTCATCTGGGAGCTGCCGCAGGTGGACCGTTCTGAGGGGCGGCGCCTCCGCGGAAAGCCGAAGATCTACTCGGTGGACTCCGCGCTCGTCGCGGCGAAGCACCCCGGCGCCCCACCCCCTCCCGCTGGCCCGTGGCCTTCGATGGTCGAGACTGTGGTTGCGACTGGTCTGAGGCGCAGTAGCCGGGAGACGGGCGCAGAGATCGGCTGGGCGGGCAAGTCCGCCAGGTGGGAGGTCGACTTCGTCCACGTCGAGGACGGTTGCTGCACCGCGATCGAGGTGACCGTAGGCCCCCCCGAGAAGAAGCTCGTGCGACTGAAGTCCGCCATGGACGCCGTTCGCGCGGACCGCGGACTCGTAGTCCACGACAGGTTCGACAGGCCCACCGAGGATCCCGCAACGGGCGTGGTGATCCTCGGAGTTCACGACCTCTTGCTGGCACTCGAAGGACGGACCGGGGCGAGGTGGGCGTGGTAGTTGCTCCCGCCTGGCACGGCTCGCGCGAGTCCCAGAAGCTCGAGTACAAAGCCGCCAAGGCGCTCCGGAATGCTTCGGGGATCGCGCGCGCGTGCGTGGCAATGCTGAACGGAGGCGGCGGAGTCGTTGTGGTCGGCGTCGAGGATTCCGGAGTGGTCCAGGGTGTCGATCGAGCCGAGGCGGAGCGAGATCGACTTCAGCAGCTGCTCATCGATCGGATCCGGCCGCGCCCTCTGAAGGCGGCGGAGGTACGCGTCACACCCGTCGGCGCCGCGAGGGTCCTCGAGATCGGCCTGCGTCCCCTGCCGGGCGTGCTCTACGCCGACCGCAGCGGCGGGCGCTGGGGGTTCTGGTTCCGGTCCGGTGCGACGAGCCGCGCACTCGATTGGGACGAGATCGTGCAGAAGTGGCCCGGTGACGCACCTCGCCGCGACTTCGCAGCGGAGGCGCCGCGTTGGGACGAAGACATCCCCGAACGGTGGCCCGGAGCCTCGGCAGTTCTGGTGCTGCGGAGTTTCCGAGAGGAGCCAGCGACGGGGGGCGCCGGCGTTCGCCGCCCCAAGTACCAGGAGCTCAACTCCTTGCTGGCTCGGACCGCGGAGCAGCTTGGCAGCGGGAGGATCGGTTGGCAGATCCTACGAGGGCACTTGCGGCCCGAAGACCTGCTGAAGGGGACGTGGGACCAGCGCCCGGCCCGGTGGCTCTCACTCAGCAGGAGGCTCGATCTCCGCTTCGAGGGAGGCGAGCACTACCTTGCGCATCGACAGCCCCCCAACGCCCCCTGGCGCGCCATCTACCCTTACGCGGTCACCGAAGGGCCATCGTCGTTCGCGAGGCTGCTCGCTCTGCTCGGGGAGGAGTTCTCCCTGGTCGGCGCGGTGGAGTTGACGATGGCCCTATGGACCACGGGGGGATGGGGGCTCGCTCCCGGCGCTCCCGACTCGTACGGATGGCAGTTCGCGCTGCCCGGACGCGACTGGCCCCTACCCGCGTCCGACCCCCTGCAGATCGCGACTCGGACAACGTGGGGCAAGCTGCGGGCGGGGCCTGATCGGGTGGCCCACGACCTCGTTTCCGACTTCTATGGAGAGCTCGGCCTGGACGACGAAGCGATTCCGTTCTGGGACGCCACCGGGGAGGTCTTTCGCTTCTGAAGGAGAAGAGGCCGCCCGGATCACTCCGAGCGGCCTCCTCGATCGATGGTCGGCCTTACAGGATGGTCTTAGAACTTCCGGGGTGCCGCCGAACCGGCGAGCAGACCTCTTCAGTGTGGCGCTGCAGGCCTGATCGGCGAGGGCATCGAGGTTGGGGAGAGCCGAGAACCACGACAGATGTAGCCATATCAGCCGAACCTGGCTACGCTTATCGAGAACCCCCGTCGGGACTGCATCCTGCCCTCTCCCTCCGCCACCGAGATTCTCTCGATGCTGCCAAGTGTCTTCACCTACCGGGAAGGACGAGCGTCTGGGCTCTCCGAGCACCACGTCAGGCGCCTCGTCGCGGAGGGGCGCCTCGAGCGTCTGGGGCGAGGCATCTACCACCAAAGTGAGGTTCTCTCCGTGGACGAGGATCTCTGCCTGGTCGCCGCCGCTGCTCCCGAGGCGACCCTTTGTCTGTTGAGCGCCCTCGCTCGCCACGACTTGACCGATCGGATCCCGAGCCGATTCGATGTCGCGCTTCCCCGCAGTCGTCGGCCCCCGAAGCTGAACGCCCCGGTACTCTGGCACCGATTCGCCGACGAGACGTTCTCCCTGGGACGGCAACTGGTGGCCCTGGATGGTCGGCGGAGGATCGGTCTCTATTCCGCAGAGCGAACCCTCGTCGACGTGTTCCGCATCCGCCACCTGGAGGGAGTCGACCTCGCCCACGCGTCGCTGAAGCGATGGCTTCGAGCGGGGGACTCACAACCCGCCGACCTCCTCGCCCTTGCGCGACGGTTCCCGAGGACGGAGCCAGCAATCCGGCAGGCCCTCGAGCTGCTCCTGTGACGGACCGGCCGAGCCGAGCCACCGCGGCGGGCGCCGCCTACCTGGATCTGAGGAAGCTCGGCCGCCAGTCCGGCCGGTCGACGGCCGAGCTGATCCAGCTCTACACCCTGGAGGGCTTTCTGCTACGGCTCAGCCGTTCGCCCGTTCACGACCAGCTGGTGCTCAAGGGCGGAGTACTGCTGGCGGCGTTCGGAGCAAGGCGCCCGACGAAGGACCTCGACTTCCTGGCTCTGGGGGTTCCGGGGGAGCTCCACGTCATCCGAGACCTCATCGGATCCGTCGCGCGAATCCCTGCCGACGACGGACTCGAGTTCGACTCGCGCAGTTCGCGCGTGAGGGCGCTCCGAACGGAAGACGTGTATCCCGGAGTCCGGGTCAGCCTTCCGGTGACCCTGTCGAGCGCACGGCTCGATCTCCACGTGGATGTCAACGTCGGCGACCCCCTGTGGCCGGGGCCCGACGACGTCCTGCTACCCCGTCTGCTGGACCCGGCTCCTCTCGCGGTACGTGGATCGCCCTTGCACATGGTGCTGGCGGAGAAGATCGTCACCGCCGTCCAGCGGAGCACGGCGAACACCCGATGGCGAGACTTCGCGGACCTGCTTTGCCTCTCCCGGACGCGTGCTGTGCGCGGACACGACCTTCAGCGGGCGGTTTCCGAAGTCGCCGCCTTCCGGGGGGTCACTCTGCTCCCGCTGTCCGACGCTCTTCCAGGCTTCGCGGAGATCGCGCAGACCCGTTGGGTGGCGTGGCGGAGAAGACAGGCCCTGGAGGATCAGCTGCCGGCGAACTTCGCGGCGGTGCTCCGTGCGGCGGCCGAGTTCGCCGATCCTGCACTCACCGAGCGGGTGGAAGGACTGCGCTGGGAGCCATCGTCTACGAAGTGGAACCCAGACGTCCCAACCGGCGAGCCGTAACAGACACCGGCACCGGAGGCCGAGAATCTTGTACGAGTATGACGACTACTTCGCAGCACCGTGGCCACCCGAACGCGAGCTCCTGTCCGACCTCCGCGACGAGATCTGTACCGACGCCTACGGCGAGTCGGAGCAGGCGGGGTCGTTCGCGTGCGTCTTCGGCGACTGGGCGGAACACCCGGGGCGGGTCGCGCTCTCGCAGGGGACGGCCACCTTCCTCGCGGTCGAGGACCGTGATGAACCCTCACCGCCTCCCGGTCCCTACACCGGACGAGGCGCTGCTGGCGGAGAGCAAGGCGAAGATCAGCAGGTACGTGGCGCCCGGCCCGGAGGACTCATTCCAGCTCGAAGCAGCGGAGGAGCTCGTCGAGCGCTACGAGCGCCAGACCGCGGATCGGCGGGGAGCGGTCGACCTGCTGGTCCACTGCTTGGAGTCCGGCAACCAGGCGATCGACGTCTACGGCGACCTGTTCGAGGAGTTCTACTCGACCATGATCGAGATCGCGCACCGCTGCGCCGGCCTCGTCGAGGCCGATGACGACCTGCTGCAGGAGTTCCGTCCCCGCCTTCACGCCGTCCCCGATGACCCAGGATCTCAAGCAGGTGGGGGGCAGTGCTGCCGAGCGCGAGCGGGACAGCTTCGTCGAGCGCCGACGACAGCCACAGGGTGTTCTCTCGACGCTCGAAGTCATGCCCGGCGAGGTGGCCGGCTGTGAGCCCCACGGTCTCGCCGGCCGTCAGCCGAGTTCAATCCATCCTGTCAGGTCCCCCCATCTTTGAACCACGAACGCCCGACCAGCACAGCGTCCGGTCGGGCGTTCGATTCGATGGTCGGCCTTACAGGATGGTTTTCGAACTTTCGGGGCCTTGGGCCAGAGACCACGATGGACCGCCCGGGTGGTTCGCTCGAACAACTGACCTGAGTGGTCGCGCGCGAGCGCGGATCTGCCTACCCTGAGCACTCGCCCGGGGCCTCGGACCGGGCCCGTGGGAGTCCAAGATCCCGACATCGCACCGAGATGTCGCCTCTGGCGATCTGCTGCTCCAGGCGATCCGCCGGATCGTGCGGCGGATCTCCGTGCATTCGCGAGAGCTGGCGTCGCAGACCGGCTTGACGGTCCCTCAGCTGCTGTGCATGCGGGCCATCGAGGGGATGGTGACGGACGAGGACGACGTGACGCTGGTGAAGGTGTCGGCGGCGCTGCAGCTGTCCCAGTCGACGGTGTCGAACATCATCGAGCGCCTCGTCCGCGCGGGCCTGGTCGACCGACAGCGGAGCGCCCGAGACCGGAGACGGGTCCACCTCACGCTGACCGGAGACGGCGCCGAGCGCCTTCGGGGGGCGCCCAGTCAGCTCCAGGACCGGTTCCTGGCGCGCGTCCATCGGCTCCCCGCGACGGAGCGGGATCGGCTCCTCGCCGCGCTGGAGGAGGTGGTGGAACTGCTCGGCGCCGAGGAGCTGGACGCCGCCCCGATGCTGATCCCCGGCTCCCAGGTCGCGCCCCGCGGCGGCGGGAGCTGAGGCCACCAAGAGTCTGAGACCGACGGTCGGCCTCCGGACCGGGGGTTCGGGCTACGCCGCCGGCGCGCCCGCGGAGGCCGTCGCCTCGTCCACGCCGGCCGGGGGCTCGCGGACGAAGTGCCGGTGCCAGGTATGGAGGACGTACAGGTTGTAGAGCTCTTCCTGCCGGCGACCGGCGTCCTCGCCTTCCTCGGAGACCAGGGCCTGGACGGCGTCGGGAGCCAGCAGGCCTGCGGCCTCCACCGACTCGGCGTCGAGCTCGCGGCTCATGTGCTCGGGCGTCACGAACCAGCGGGCAGGCGCGCGAAACGGGGCCTTGGCCGTGTCGAGGACCGAGTCGGGGAGCAGCGCTCGCATGGACTCGCGCAGCAGGTACTTGTCGACGTCGGGCGCCCGCCGGAGCCGGTGGGGCATCGTCGCGCAGAGCTCCTGCAGCTCGTAGTCCATGAACGGCGCCCGCGCCTCGATCGACCAGGCCATGCTGAGGCGATCCAGGCGGGGATTGATCCGGTCGGGCAGGCGCAGGCGTGCCTCGAGCTGGAGCATCTGTCCCAGCGGGTCGAGGTCGGCAGCCTCCTCCTCGAGCGCGGCGAAGCGCGAGTCGTCGATCGGTCGGCCGAGCAGTGCCTCGCGGTCGCCGGCGTCGGGGAAGGCGAACTCCTCGTAGGCGAGGTACCGCTCCAGGGGGCTGCCCTCCTGGGGCCACGCCTCGCCCCCCTGGACCCACCCGCAGGCGGCGGCAAACTTGCGGTAGCCCGCCATGATCTCGTCGCTGCCCTCTCCGGTGAGCACGGTGGTGAACCCGGCCTCGGAGACCTGCTCGAAGACCCGCGCCGTCGGCAGCAGGGCGTCGGTGGAAAGGGGCTCCTCGGTCAGGAAGAGCACGCGACCGAGGTCGAGCGACTCGTCCTGGCGCACCGGGCGGACGACGTGGTTCGCCCCCCAGCGACGCGCGACTTCGGCGGCGACGGTCGACTCGTCGACGGCGTCGCCGGGGAAGCCGATCGTGAAGGCCTTCACGCTCTCGGCCTTGGCCCGCGCTCCCACGGCGAAAACCGAGGCCGAGTCGACACCGCCCGAGAGCAGGAAGCCCAGGGGCACCTCGCTCTCCAGCCGGCGTGACACGGCCTGCTCGATCCCGTGATGCAGGCGTTGGCGCCAGTCCTCGAGCTCGCCCGGGCGGACGATCCGATCGCCGTCGGGAACGTAGCTGAGCGCCCAGTACCGCTCGAGGCGTGGACCGCGCTCGTCGCACACCAGCATGTGCCCGGCGGGGAGCTTGTGGACCCCTTCGAACATCGTGAGCGGAGCGGGGACGTAGCCGAAGCGAAGGTAGTCGTTGACCGCCTGCTCGCTGATGGGGGGGCGTTCGGTGCCGAGCAGGGCCTTCAGCTCGCTCGCCCAGTTCAGGACGCCGTCGCGCCAGCTCCAATACAACGGCTTCTGGCCAGCCCGATCGCGGCCCAGGATCACGCGACGCCGCGTGCTGTCGTACAGCGCGAAGGCGAACATCCCGTTGACGCCCTCGACCAGCCCGCGGCGGCCGAGCTCGGCGTAGCGGTGGACCAGGACCTCGGCGTCGGTGTCGCTGCCGAAGCGGTGATCGTCCCGCAGGCCCGACCGCAGCTCGCGGTGGTTGTAGATCTCGCCGTTGAGCGTGAGCACCGACTCGCGTCGGGTGTCGAACAGCGGTTGAGCGCCCCCGGCCACGTCGATGATCGACAGGCGTCGGAAGCCCACGGCGGCGTGGTCGTCGGCGAACCAACCGCTGCTGTCGGGTCCGCGGTGCCGCAGCGCGTGCAGGTCGGCCTCGCGGACGGCGTCGGGGCCCAGGGGGCGGGTGGGGCAGAAGCTACCCAAGAAGCCGCACATCGGCGCCTCCTTCGACGACGTGCAGCGCGGGGCGGCCGCCGCCGTTCCTGGGGATCGAGCTGAGCTCGCCCCATCCTTCGATCGAGAGGTGGTCGACCCACGTGGCGCGGTCGTCCCAGGGCGCGAACAGCAGGCGCCCCACCTCGGCGGGGTCGCGCGCCTGGAGGAACTGCAGCACGAAGCGCATGTCGCGCCCGGCTCCGGTGGTGCCGACGACGCGGAGCTTGCCCGGCTTGCAGGACATCACCGGGCCCCGCGCCGTGCGCGCCAGGCCCCCCACTCGGGCCACCGCGGCCTGGTAGATGCGCAGGGCGCGAGCGAGGGGGACCTCGAACCAGCCCCGAGGGCCCGTGTCGCGCTCGACGAACATGTAGTACGGCGTGGCCCCGACCGCGACCTGGGCCCGCCAGAGCTCGGCCCAGGCGTCGGCGTCGTCGTTGACCCGCCGGATGAGGGGCGCCTGGCACCGCACCATGGCGCCGGTCGCGTGGATGCGGCGCACCGCTCGCCGCGCGATCTGCGGCTGCAGCTCCCGCGGGTGGCTGTAGTGCGCCATCAGGGCGAGGTGGCGGCCGCTCGCCACGACCTCCTCGAACAGGCGCAGGGCGTCGTCGGCGTCGTCGTCGGTGACGAACCGATGGGGCCACCAGGCCACCGACTTGGTGCCGATGCGGACCGTCCGAACCGAGTCGATGTTCAGCAGCGGCTCGACATAGCGGCGCAGGACCTTCGTCTTCATCACCATCGGATCGCCGCCGGTGATGAGGACGTCGGTCACCTCGGGGTGTGCGCGGAGGTAGCGCGTCACCGGCTCCATCTGCCGCGTGGCGAAGCGCAGGTCGGCGTCGCCGATGAACTGGGCCCACCGGAAGCAGTAGCTGCAGTAGGTGTGGCAGGTCTGGCCGGCGATGGGGAAGAGCAGCACCGTCTCGCGGTACTTGTGCTGCAGCCCTTGCACGGGCTCTCCGTCGAGCCGGGGCACGTTCGCCGTCGTCTGGCCCGCGGGGTGCGGGTTCAGCCGGGCGCGGATGCCCGCGACGGTGGCCTTGAGGCGCTCGCCGTCTCCGCTCGCCACGAGCGAACGGACGGCTTCGAAGTCCTCCTCCGGCAGCATCCGGCGGTCCGGGAACGTCAGCCGGAAGATCGGGTCCTCCGGCGCCGCCGACCAGTCGATGAGCTCGTCCACGACGTACCGGTTGACGCGGAACGGCAGGACGCGAGCGACGGTGTCGATGGCGGCCCGGTGATCGGCGGGGAGGGCCTGGACCTGGGGGATGTCGAAGAGACGGTGGCCGGACCAGGCCTTGAACTTGCCGACAGGAGCGGTGCGCATCGAGCCTCGGGGAGGGGGGAGCGGGATACCGGGACGACCCACCGCCCTCGAAAAGGTGCAATGCGAATGAGTTGGTGCCGAATACTTAGTGGGCGAAGGGTATAGAGGCAGGGCCGCGATCTGTCAACGCCGGATTGGCTCCGGCCGCCCCGCGCGAGCGCACGGGGGGCGGCCAGTCAGGGCGGATCGACGGGGTCCGAGCGGACGGCCGGGCCGGCCTATCGCCTCAGCGCCTGCTGGATCGGGCGGGCGGGTTCGGGGTCGGTCGCCGGGCGGACGGGTTCGGGGGTCGGCGCCGAGTAAGCCATCGCCGGGCCGTCGGC
Organism: uncultured Rickettsiales bacterium; assembly: GCA_964620495.1. Lineage (GTDB taxonomy): Bacteria > Myxococcota_A > UBA796 > UBA9615 > UBA9615 > CAZEKB01. The sequence goes on from CAZUHI010000018.1 coordinate 86,673, forward strand.
GAGATAGGCGTTCCTGAGCACATGGATCATTCGTCCGAGCCGGCGAGGGGCGGGGCCGGCCGTCGCGATCAGGCGGTCGGCCGCGTGACGCGCGCCAGGAATGCCCGGGTTCGGTCCTCGCGCGGCCGGTCGAACAGCTCGTCGGGGGGGCCGGCTTCGACGATCCGGCCGGCGTCCATGAACACGACCCGGTCGGAGACCTCGCGGGCGAACGCCATCTCGTGGGTCACCACCAGCATGGTCATGCCCGAAGAGGCCAGGTCCTTCATGACGGCGAGCACCTCGCCGACGAGCTCGGGATCGAGCGCGCTGGTCGGCTCGTCGAAAAGCATCGCCTTGGGCGAGAGCGCCAGGGACCGGGCGATCGCCACCCGCTGCTGCTGGCCGCCGCTCAGCCGCGCGGGATGCTCGCCCGCCTTGTCGGCGAGACCGACCCGTTCCAGGAGGCGGAGGGCGGTCGCCTCGGACTCGGCTCGAGAGGAGCCCCGCACGCGCCGGGGCCCGATGGCGACGTTCTGCAGGGCGGTCAGGTGTCCGAACAGCTCGAAGCGCTGGAACACCATCCCGAGCTCGGAGCGGACGGCGTCCAGGTCGGTCCCGGCGGCGTAGACATCGCGGCCGGCGACGACCACTCGACCGCGGTCGGCGTCCTCGAGCCGGTTGATGCATCGAAGCAGGGTGCTCTTGCCCGAGCCGCTGGGGCCGATGACGACGACAACCTCGCCCTCGGCGACCTCCAGGTCGATTTGCTCCAGCACGAGGAGCGATCCGAACCGCTTGTGCAGCCCTTCGACCCGGATCACTGCGTCCTCCCTCGGTCCCTCACCCAGCGCGCGCGAGGCGGGCCTCGACCCGCCCCAGGACCCACGCGAGCGAGGTGGTCATGGCGAGGTAGATCAGCGCGACCGCGGCCCACACCTCGAAGGCCCGGAAGTTGACGGCGATGATGACCTGGCCCTGGCGGGTGAGCTCGGCGACGCCGATGACCACGAGCAGGGACGTGTCTTTGAGGCTGATGATGAACTGGTTGCCCAGCGGCGGGATCATGCGCCGGAAGGCCTGCGGCCAGACCACCAGCCGGAGGGTCTGGCCGCGACTCAAGCCCAGGGAGCGAGCGGCCTCGGTCTGTCCCCGAGGGACGGCCTGCACGGCGCCCCGCACGATCTCGGCGATGTAGGCGCCGGCGTTGATGGCGATGGCGACGATGCCGGCGGTGATGGGGTCCCAGCGGATCCCGGTGACCATCGGCGTGCCGAAGTACAGGAACATGACCTGGACCATCAGAGGGGTGCCCCGGACGACCTCGACGACCGCACCGGCGGCGCGTCGGAACCAGACCGAGCGGGCGAGGCGCCCCAACCCCAGCGCGGTCCCCAGGGCGAATCCTCCGATCAGTCCGGCGGCCGCGATCCCGACGGTGAGAAGCGCGGCCTCCAGCAGGGCCGGCAGGACATCGAGGACGACCGAGGGCTGGAGCCCGGCGGCGCTCACGGGGGGCCGTCGTCGTCCCCGAACCAGCGCGCGTGGAGGGTGTCGTACCGGCCGTCCTCCATGATCTGTAGCAGGGCGATGTTCACGGGCTCGCGCAGGGCACTGCCCTGGGGGAAGGCCAACCCGTACGACTGCCCGTCGTAGAGCGGCCCGACGACCTTGACCGCGCCCTTGCCCGCGGTGTTGGCGTAGTAGCGCACGGCGGGGGAGTCGAAGATGACGGCATCGACGCCGCCGTTGCGCAGATCCATGTAGGCGCCGTCGATGTTGGGGAACACGACGACCTCGGACGCTTCGGTCTTCTTCTTGGCGAAGTCGGCGCTCGTCGTGCCCAGGCGGGCCGCGACCTTGCGCCCGCGGAGGTCTTCGACCGAGCGGATCGCCGTCTCGTCGGCACGGACCAGGGTCGTGAGGCCGGCACGGTAGTAGGGCTGGCTGAAGTCGACGACCTTCTCCCGCTCGGCCTTGATGGTCATGCCGGCCATGGCGACGTCGACGGTGCCGGCCTGCAGCGCCGGGATGAGCCCGTTGAAGTCCATGGGCCGCAGCTCGAAGTCGCGGCCGAGCTCTTTGGCGATCTCGGCCCACAGATCGATGTCGAACCCGACGTACTTCCCGTCGCGCTCGAACTCGAACGGCATGAAGTTGGTGTCGCAGCCCACCGCCAGGGGCCCGTCCGTCGCGGGCTCGGCGGGTGGCGCTGCGCCGCGGCAGCCCACGGCGGCGACGGCGAGGGCGAGGACGGCCCACCGGGCCAGAGTGCGACATCGGCGCGACATGGCGACGCTATTAGCACGCGAATGATTCGCACGCGCAGCGATGCCCCGCCTCCGGGCTGTTCGCCGGAGGTTGGCACGGCGAGTTCCGTCCATCCTGTCCGGTCTGGGCTGCATGGAACTGCGAACGCCCGACCGGCACAGCGACCGATCGGGCGTTCACGTCGATGGTCGGCCTTACAGGATGGTTTTGGAACTTCTACGGGCGCCCGGGGACCGGCGAAAGTCACTATGTGAACGGAAATCCAGCCACAAACCGGGGTAATGGTTAGAATTCTGACCGATGGCGCGACGAACGAACATCCAGCATCCATCTGTGCAGCGACTCCTCCGGGACCTCGGAGAGAACATCCGCCTCGCAAGGGCCCGGCGGGGGCTCTCCGCTCAGCTCGTCGCTGAGCGAGCCGGTATGTCCCGCACGACGCTCCGCGGAGTCGAGCGGGGGGACGCTGGAGTCACGCTGGGGGCGTACGCGAACGTCCTGCACGCGCTCGGCTTGCACCGGGACCTCGCCCTCGTGGCCGGCGATGACGAGCTCGGCCGGAAGCTGCAGGACGCAGCGATGCCTGCGCGGGTCCGGACGCCGAAGACGCCCTCGAGATGACGGACCGACGGGAGATTCAGGTCTTCGCAGATTGGGAAGGGCTGGACGACCCGACCCTGATGGGGTGGCTCTTCGCGACCCCGTCCCGGGGGAAGGAGATCTTCTCATTCGAGTACGACGCTAGGTGGCTGCGATCGACCCACCGCGAGCAGCTCGATCCGACGTTGCAGCTCTACGGCGGACCCCAGTACCCCCCACCGGAGCGCCGCAACTTCGGCCTGTTCCTCGACTCCTGTCCTGACCGCTGGGGCCGGGTCCTGATGGGGCGGCGCGAGGCACGACTCGCGCGGACAGAAGGGCGCGGGGAGCGTCGGCTGTTGGAGTCGGACTACCTCCTCGGAGTGCACGACGGTCACCGAATGGGAGCCTTGCGCTTCCGGCTGGACGGACCGTTCCTGGACGACAACGACGACCTCGCGTCGCCGCCGTGGACCTCTCTACGCGACCTGGAGCACGCGAGTCTGCAGATAGAGCGCGAGGGGGCCACTGCCGACCCGAGCTACGGGCGCTGGTTGAGGATGCTCATTGCTCCCGGCGGCTCGCTCGGCGGCGCGCGTCCCAAGGCGAGCGTGACCGACCAGGACGGGCGCCTCTGGATCGCGAAGTTCCCCAGCCGCGGGGACTCGGTGGACGTGGGCGCCTGGGAGAAGGTCGTGCATGAGCTCGCGCGTCGGGCGGGGGTCGACGTGCCCACCGCCCAGGTCCAACGATTCGGTTCGGCCCATCACACCTTCCTCAGCCGTCGTTTCGACCGCACGGAGGGGGCGCGCCGGTTGCACTTCTGCTCGGCGATGACCCTGCTCGAGCGCCGTGACGGCGACGACGCCGATGACGGGGTCAGCTACCTGGATCTGGCCGATCTGCTGATCCGGGGCGGGTCGCAGCCGGCGCAGGATCTCGAGCAACTCTGGCGGCGCATCGGGTTCTCCGTCTGCGTCTCCAACACCGACGACCACCTCCGCAACCACGGCTTCGTCCTTGGTCCGAGCGGCTGGACCCTCGCGCCGGCCTACGACCTGAACCCCGACCCATACGGCGACGGCCTGAAGCTGAACATCTCCGAGACGGACAACGCCCAGTCCCTCGACCTTGTGCGGGAGGTCGCACCGTTCTTCCGATTGAAGGCGCCGCGGGCCGACGGGATCCTAGAGGAGGTGGTCGCGGCCGTCAGGGAGTGGACCGAGGTCGCGACGAGTCTGGGCCTCAGCAGAGCCGCCCGCGACCGGATGAGTCGGGCCTTCCGAGTCGCCGACGGCCCGCCTTGACCAGCCATCCTCTCAGGTCCCCCGGTCCCTGAACCGCAGACGCCCGACTGGCGGGCCGGTCGAACCAATCGCACTCTCAAACGGTCGCTTCCCCGGAGAGGACAGGTCCGCATCCGGGGGCCGGACATCGGCCGCGTCAGCCGTCCAGCGGACGCCGTGGGGCAGCGATGTTCTTGCCGTGTTCGAGCACGTGGTCGACGAAGGCGCGGACCGCGGGCTTGAGCAGCCGCCGATCGGGGTAGACGAGCGCGAGCTTGGACGTCGCGCCGAGCTGCTCCGGCAGGACGGCGACGAGCCGGCCGGCCTCCAGGGGCTCCGCGACGAACGGCTCGGGCAGCAGCGCGATCCCGAGGCCGCGCAGGGTGGCGTCGAGGAGCAGCCGCAGGTTGTTCGAGACCAGGCGCCCACGGACTCGCACCCGGCTTCCGTCCCGCAGCGGCCAGTGGGTCGCTGGGCGCTCGCCGCGCTCGAACCCGAGCAGGCACGTGTGGGAGGAGAGTTCGCTGGGAGCCTCGGGGAGACCGTGAGCTGACGCGTACGCGGCCGAGGCGACGCCGACGATGTTGTTGGTGGAGAGCTGCCTCGCGATCAGCCCGGGGTCGAGGTTCCGCGCGGCGCGCCACGCGACGTCGATGTTTCGAGCCCGCAGGTCCTCCATCCGCGTCGACGCGATGACCTCGAGCTCGACCTCGGGATACCGCTCGACGAAGGCGAGCAGCACCCCGCGGAGCTCGGGGCTGTCCGCCGGCGGGACGGAGACCCGCAGCAGGCCCCTGGGGACGTCGTCCGCCCGCTGGACCGACGCCGAAGCGGCGTCGACGGCTTGGAGGATGCCCCGCGCGTGGCGGTAGTACTCCTCTCCCGACTCGGTGAGGTGCATCCGGCGCGTCGTGCGGTGGACCAGCCGCACCCCGAGCCGCTCCTCCAGTCGCGCGAGGCGGCGGCTGACGGTGGCGCGGGGGAGGCCGAGCTCGCGAGCCGCCGCGGAGACGGACCCACCGTCCACGACCTGCACGAACGCCGCCACCTCGCTGGTCTCCGGGGCGTCATCCGACATCTGTACGATTTTCTGTCATATGAATCTCATTATTTCACATTTGCGTCATCTACGGAGGCTCCTAGGTTGATGTCGCACACCGCAAGGAGACAGAACATGAACGCCCGCAACATCGCCTACTGGTCCACCACCGCCCTCCTCGCCGCCGCCGTCCTCGGCAGCGGCCTCGGGAAGCTCGCCGGCGCCGAGCCGCTCGTCGAGTCGATGGCCCACCTCGGCTACCCCACGTACCTCCTCACGATCCTCGGAGCCTGGATGGTCGCCGGGGCCGTCGTCCTGCTCGCCCCCGGCTTCGCCCGCGTCAAGGAGTGGGCCTACGCGGGGATCGTCTTCCAGATGACGGGGGCCTTCGCGTCCCACCTGTTCGCCGGGGACGCCATCGCCACCGCCGCGCCGACGCTGTTCCTCACCGGCCTCGCCGTCGCGTCCTACATGCTCCGCCCGGAGTCGCGCCGCATCGTGACCGTCGGCACCCCCGCGAACAGCCCCGTCCGCCCCGCCGTCCGCGCCGCCGCCTAGCCCCGAAGGAGTTCGAGATGACCCTCTTCCAGTCCACGACCGTCGGCGACCTGACGCTCCCGAACCGCATCGTGATGGCGCCGATGACCCGCAGCCGGGCGACCGCCGACCACGTCCCCACGCCGCTGATGGCCGAGTACTACGGCGCCCGGGGGGACGGTGGCCTCCTCATCACCGAGGGGACCGCTCCCGTCCCCGACGGCAGCGGCTACACCCGGATCCCGGGTCTGTGGAGCGCCGAGCAGATCGCGGGCTGGAGGGTCGTTACGGACGCCGTGCACGCCGCGGGGGGGCGCATCGCCGTCCAGCTGATGCACACCGGCCGCGTCGGCCACCCGCTGAACATGCCCGAGGGAGCGCGGATCCTCGCGCCCTCGGCGGTCCCGCTGGACGGGAAGATGTACACGGACGCCGAGGGTGAGCAGCCCTACCCCACCGCCGAGGCGATGACCGGCGCCGAGGTCGAGGCCGCGATCGCGGGCTTCGTCACCGCCGCCCGCCACGCGATCGACGCCGGGTTCGATGCGGTCGAGATCCACGGCGCGAACGGCTACCTCGGGGACCAGTTCCTCACGCCGTCGACGAACATCCGGACCGACCGCTGGGGCGGCGACGCCGAGGGACGCAGGCGCTTCGCGGTCGAGGTCGCGTCCCGAATGGCCGACGCGATCGGCGCCGGGCGCGTGGGCATCCGGCTGTCCCCCGGTGGCGTCTTCAACGGCATCACGCCGTGGGAGTCGGTCGAGGAGGACTTCGTCGCCCTCGCCGGCGAGCTCGGCGCCCTGAACCTCGCGTGGATCCACATCGTGGACCACAGCAGCATGGGCGCACCGGTGGTGCCGGTGTCGACGAAGACGGGGATGCGGGACGCGTTCGGCGGGACGATCATCCTCGCCGGGGGCTACGACCGGGAGCGCGCCGACGCCGACCTCGACGCGGGCCTGGGACACCTCGTCGCGTTCGGTCGGCCGTACCTGGCCAACCCGGACCTGCCCGCTCGACTGCGGGCCGGCGCCGAGCTGAACCCGCCGGACTTCTCGACCTTCTACACCCCCGGGCCGAAGGGCTACACGGACTATCCCATGCTCGCCTCAGGCTGATCGTGGGGTCGATCCGCGGCCCGCTCGGAGAGACGCCCCCTTGCTCGTCGCCCACCGGTTGCTATCATTGATAGCGGAGGTGAGTCATGAGGCAGCTCATCGTGCGCAACATCGAGGAAGACGTCGTCCTCGCTCTCAAGCGACGGGCCGCGCGGGCCGGTCGCTCGGCGGAAGCCGAGCATCGGGAGATCCTGCGCGAAGTCCTCGCGAGCGAGATGGAGCGCCCTTCGTTCAAGGAGTTCCTCCACGGCATGCCGGACGTCGGTGAGGACCACGACTTCGCGCCGCCGCGGGATCTGCCCCGGACGGTGGATTGGTGAGTCTGCTCCTCGACACCAACGTGCTCTCGGAGCTCCGAAAGGGCGATCGCGCCCACGCCGAGGTCCGGGCCTGGTTCGACGCGACCGACGAAGCCGACCTGTTCACCAGCGTCCTGGTCCTGGGAGAGCTCCGCCGGGGCGTCGAGTCGATTCGACGACGCGACCCGATCAGCGCCGAGGCGTTGGACCAGTGGCTGCACAGGCTGAAAGAGACGTTCGCGGACCGGCTGCTGCCGGTCGACGCGGTGATCGCCGATCGCTGGGGACCGCTCAACGTGCCCGATCCGGTTCCGACCGTGGACGGGCTCCTCGCTGCGACGGCACTCGTCCACGACATGACGCTGGTGACCCGGAACACTCGGGATGTGCACCGCAGCGGTGTGCGTCTGCTCAACCCGTTCGGCGACTGACTCCGCCGCCTGAGCCCCGACCCCGCCGGCCATCCTGGAGCCGGCGAGTTCCATCCATCCTGTCGGGTCTCGCCGTCTTTGAACTGCAAACGCCCGACCGGCACAGCGACCGATCGGGCGTTCACGTTGATGGTCGGGGCGAGAGGATTCGAACCTCCGGCTTCCTGCTCCCAAAGCAGGTGCGCTACCAGGCTGCGCCACGCCCCGTCGTACTCATCCCGCGGTCAGCTCCTTGAGGATCGGCAGCAAGCTGCGCAGCGCGCGTCCTCGGTGGCTGATCGCGTTCTTCTCCTCGGACGGCAGCTCGGCCGTCGTGCGCCCGCCCGCGTCCCCCTCGAGGAGGAAGAGCGGGTCGTAGCCGAACCCGTTCGTGCCGCGACGCTCGTGCCCGATGCGGCCCTCGACGGTGCCGTCGCTGTACTTCGCGCGGCCGTCGGGGGTGACGACGGCCAGGGCGCAGCGGAACCGCGCCGTGCGGTCGGCGTCGGCGACGTCCGCGAGCTTCCGGAGCAGGAGGGCGTTGTTGGCCTCGTCCGCTCCGTCTCCGGATACCCCGGCGAAGCGCGCCGAGTAGATGCCGGGGGCGCCGTCGAGCGCGTCCACGACCAGGCCGGAGTCGTCCGCGACCGTGACGCGACCCGTGAGCATCGCAAGCGTGCGCGCCTTCTTGTCCGCGTTGCCCCGGAAGGTGTCCGCGTCCTCCACGACCTCCGGGGCGTCCGGGACCGTGTCGAGCCCCACGGCGGTGAACCGCGTGCCCTCGAGCATCTGGCGGATCTCCTCGAGCTTGTGGCGGTTGCCGGTGGCGATGAGGATCTCGGTCACTTGCCGAACTCCAGGCCCCCGATCGCGTCCAGCTGGAGGGCCCGCAGCTCGGCGCAGCCCGACTCGCCGAGGTCGGCGAGGGCGTTCAGGACCGAGCGCGGGAAGGGCTCTCCCTCGGCCGTGCCCTGGACCTCGATGAGGCGACCGTCGCCGGTCATCACGAAGTTCATGTCGACCTCGGCAGTGCTGTCCTCGACGTAGGGCAGATCGAGGACGGCGTCGCCCTTCACCACGCCCGAGCTGATCGCGGCCACCGTGTCCCTGAGGGGCACGGAGGGGATGTCGCCGTCGGCCACGAGGCGCTTCATGGCGAGGGCCATCGCGACCCAGCCGCCGGTGATGGACGCGCAGCGCGTGCCGCCGTCCGCCTGGAGGACGTCGCAGTCGACCCACACCGAGCGCTGCCCGAGGGCCTTCATGTCCGTCACGGCCCGCAGCGAGCGGCCGATGAGGCGCTGGATCTCGACCGTCCGTCCGCCCTGCTTGCCCCGCGAGGCCTCGCGGCCGCTTCGGGTGGGCGTGGAGCCCGGGAGCATCGAGTATTCGGCCGTCACCCAGCCCTTGCCGCTCGACATGCGCCAGCGCGGCACCTTGTCCTCGACCATCGCCGTGCACAGGACGCGGGTCTTGCCGACCTCGATCAGGCAGGAGCCCGTGGCGAAGTCGAGCCAGTTCGGCGTGATGCGTACCGGGCGAAGCTCGGAGGGGGAACGGCCGTCGGGGCGCATGGAGTGTCCTCGGGACGAGACCTGCGGGCCGCGTCGGCCGCGGACCCTAACAGCCCCGTGGGGGATACTTCCCCCGGATGACCCAACGGCACCCTTGGTCCGACGATCCCGTCGCGGCGAAGACGTCCACCCGGCCCCACCAGGGCGGCGGCGCCAACTTCTGCACTCACCGCCTGCGCATCCGCGGCGACCGCGCGTTCTTCCGACCCACGCTGCTCTCGCACTTCTTCGGGTGCGCCTTCGTCACGTTCGGCCTGATGGTTCTCGGGATGCTCTCGGTCGGCGTCTTCACCGACTACGAACCCTTGCTCGGGCTCCTGGGCCTCGGAGCGCTGTTCGCGGTCCCCCCGATCGTCATCGGCGCGCGAGACCTGTACGGCACGTGGTCCCCGCGGATGTTCGACCGGACTCAGGGCCGGTTCCAGTACGGCCGCGAGCGCAACGCCAACCTGCGCCTGACCGACCTCTACGCGCTGCAGATCGTCTACGACGTGCACACGTCCACCGACTCCGAGACCGGCTCGACCACCCGCTTCAAGAGCTACGAACTCAACGCCGTCCGGCGGGACGGCACCCGAGTCGGCGTCGTCGACCACGGCAACGGTCGCAAGCTGCGCGAGGACGCCGCGAGGCTCGGCGCGTTCCTCCGCGTGCCCGTGTGGGACACCACCAAGCGCTGATCACCGAGTCGAGCTACCTCGCCGAGTCGTCGTCGTCGCCGGCGGAGTCGTCGTCGTCGCCGGTGGGCTCGCTGCAGTTCAGGAAGTCGAGCAGCAGCGCGGCCTCGTCGGCCGTGGGCACGGCGCCCATGGGGGGCATGTTCCGCGCCTTCACGCGGCCCCAGGTGAGCCCGTTGCGGGAGGTCGCCTCGGCGTACACGTCGTAGTTGAGCTCGGACCCGATCACGTCGGTCGTGGCGCCGTGGCGTGCCTCCCCCTCCTTGTCCGACCAGTGGCAGTAGGCGCAGTACTGCTCGAACACCCGCGGCTTGATCGTCGACTGGAAGTACTCCTCGGTGCCGTTGGCGGGATCCGAGCAGTCGGCGGCGTTCAGGCGCCAGGACGATGGGATCTCTTCGTCGCAGCCGGCGAGGAGCAGGGACGCGAGGCCGAGGACGGCGAGCGCAGGGAGGACGCAGCCGGGGAACGTGCGCATCAGAACGTCCCGATCGTGATGCCGGCGGCGATGATCAGCCCCGCGGTGGCGAACCCCGTGATGGTGTGGACCGTCAACAGCGAGTCCCAGGCCTCGCCCTTGGCGACGTTCGCCATGATCACGCCGGTGGCCATCATCGTGCCCATGCCGATGGCGTGGGCGACGGACAGCGCGACGTGCACGTCCCCCGAGTCGGCCTTGCCGCCGGCCTTGGACGCGGCCTCCGCCTGCGCGTTGCGATACGCGGCGGGGGCGGCCCAGGCGGTGACCCCCGCCCCGAGGTACGTCCCCACCGTGGTGGCGACGAGCACTCGGTGCAGCGCCAGCGTCCCCTCCAGCTCCGAGCGAACGGGGGCGCCGAGGTCCAGGGCCTCGTGGTTGAACATGCCCACGACGTCGGCCGCGATGATCGCCCCCGCGGCCACGAAGCTGAGGGCCTGGTGGATGTCCAGCAGCCGGCGCCGCGTCTTGAGGCGGGCCTGCATGGCCTTCCGCTCATCGACCGTCATGTCGCCGTCCGCGGCGCTCGCCGTCGGGATGGTCACGGGTCGCCAGGCCGATCGGTCCACGTCGAGGTGGAAATCGGCGGCCGCGGCCGCGGCCGGCAGCGCGAGAAGGACGACCAAGGCCGTCGTCAGGACTCGAATCACTCGATGCCTCCCTCCGGTTCGGGGAACTCGAACCTACCCGCCCCCGGGAACGCCATGCGCACCTTGATGGGGACCACGTCCTCGATCGGGACGAACAAGAGCGTCGGCCGCTCGATGCCGTAGGCCTCGAGGCTCACCGAGAACTCGGACGTCGCCGTGATGTGGTGGGCGTCGTCCACCACCAGCGTGACCGGGATCTTGATCTCCTTGGTGACGCCGTGAAGGGTCAGCGGCCCGCTCGCGGCGATCTCGAAGGTGCCCGCCGCGATGGGGCCCTCGATCCCTGCGACCGACGTCACCTTCCAGTCGATCGTCGGGAAGACGAACGCCTCCATCGTCTCGATCATGTGGCTGTCCCGACGCTTGTTGTCGGAGTTGAAGAGCTCGACCTTGATCGAGGTCTCCAGCCTCAGCGTCGTCATGTCCTCCGGATCGAACGTCACCGTGGCGGTCGCGCCCTTCTCCAGGAGCTTCGCGTCGTACTCCTTCGCCGGGTGCGAGATGTGGAACTGGATATCGATGGCGGACGCGTCGATGTCCGTCGCCCAGCCCGGGGACGGGGGCAGGAGGGCGAGGGCGGCGAGGGCAGAGACGAGGAGGGGGAAGCGCACGGACAGTCCTTCGGAGAGGGAATCCCTCGGGGTGACGGAGGGAGTATGGGGTCGGCATCCCCTTCAAATCCAGGGACCGGATGCATCCCCTTGTACGGTCGGCGCCACGCTCGGTGGACGTGCCGCCCCTGCCTTTGATATCACTCGCCCTCTGCGCTCGTAGGAGACCTCGATGTCCCGTTGGTTCGCCACTCTCGTTGGTGCCGCCTTCACTCTCGCCCTCGTGGCCTGCGGTGGTGGTACCACCACGACCAAGGCCCCGGAATGCGACCTGTCGCTCGACAACCTCGACGGCATGTACGTCAGCATGAAGGGCGACGGCACCGGCAACGACACGCCCGACAAGTTCGCTCGGCTGAAGTTCACGACCACGGACGAGGGCAAGAAGCAGGTCATCTACACGGCGGGCAAGCTCCAGGAGGGCAACCCGGCCACGAACAAGTACACGTACGACTTCAAGGAGAAGACGACGCTGGGCGACCTGCTCTTCACGGTCAACATGATCAAGGGCAAGAGCAAGCAGCGGATCGAGCGCCTGAAGAAGGACAACCGCAGCCTCGGCATGAAGTTCGAGGGGCGGCTGTACATCAAGATCCTCGAGCGGCGCTGCCGCCTGCAGGTCGGCGACTACTACGTCACCTACGTGCGGGGCGAAGAGATCGAAGACAGCAACCCCACGGGCACGCGTGAGTACGCGGCGCTCGACAAGGAGCTGTCGATGGTCCACTGCGACGCTCCTCGCTCCCTCATCGCCTTCGAGAAGGAGGTCATCGACCTCGAGACGGACAAGGCGCTGAACCCGTTCGAGGGCGTGTACGCGCTGGACCAGACCTGGCTGCACTTCCTGCCGCCCCTCTACGAGGACGACGCGCTCCGCGAGAAGCAGATGAAGGAGGCGCACATCACGCCGACCGAAGGCTGCACCTACGACGGTGAGCTCTGGATCCGCGACGAGCGGGTGACGGATCGACAGAGGGTCGCGATGACCGTGAACGAAGAGACGAAGCGCGTGGACTGGCGCATCGACTACGCGTTCAAGAAGTCGAGCGCCGACGGCGTGTACGTCGAGCTGCACCGGTACAAGACCTGCGACGGCAAGCGCGAGCTCGTGGGCAACACGTGCAACGTCTTCAAGCCCAACCGCTCCCGCGCCGAGATCGCGCAGGCCGAGGAAGAGGCGAAGAAGGAAGCCGAGAAGGAGGCCGCCGAGGAGGCGGCCAAGAAGGAAGCCGAGGGCAAGTAGCGGCTACCCGCCGCCCGGCTCAGAGACCAGCGCGCGAGATCAGTACGTCGCGAAGATGTCCGTGACCTCCTTGGTGATCACGGCCTCTTCTTCGCTGCGCGCGACGGCGAGCTCTCGGACGAGCAGGCCCATGGCCGTGTCGAACATCTTGCGCTCGCCGAAGGACAGGTTCTTGTCGCCCTTGAGGATGTAGAGGTCGCGCAGCACGCGGGCCACCTCGTACGGGGACCCGGTCTTGATCTTCGCCATGTACTCGCGGTACCGGCGGTTCCAGGTCTGCTTGTCGAGCTCGACGTCCTTGTCGAGGAGGACGTCGTAGATCTGCTGGACCTCGGTGGCCGGGATGACGTCCCGCATGCCGATCGCGTCTGCGTTCGACGTGGGGACCATGATCGTCATCGCGTTCTCGAGGATCTTGAGGACGTAGAAAGTCTGGGTGAAACCGGCGATCTCGCGGGTCTCTACTCCCTCCACGACGCCGACGCCGTGTCCGGGATAGACCGCCATGTCACCCACCTTGAAAGCCATGCGTATCTTGCTCCTGAGGGGAGAAACATCGGGTAGGGTGCTCACGCGCCCTCTGCGTGCCCGCTATCCGGCCCCTCGCCGGACGGCCCCTCCGCGCCGACCGGCGCCCAAGGGCATGGCAGTCTAGCACAGATGGCCCTATCCCAGACCGCCGCCAGGCGGGCTCTTCGACGCACGGCGACGGCTTCGGTCCTCCTCGTTCTCCTCGTGTCGGGCGGCGCCGCCCTGGCCGCAGGGCTCGCGTCGTGGGCCTCGCGGCCGGAGGCGTGGGCGCTCGGATTCGCCCTGCCGCTGCGAGCCGCCGCCGCCTGGTCCGGGGCCGCCGCCCCCGTCCTCGTGCCCGTCGCCGCCCTGATGGGCGCGTTCCTGGCCGCCCGATCCCTGGGCCGGAGCGGCGAGCGCGCCGCGTGGACCACCATGGGCATCGGCCCTTGGGGACAGTGGGCGGCGACGGCCCCGCTGTGGGTCGGCCTGGCGGTGGGCGGGCTGCTGTGGACGGGCTGGATCGAGCCGGCCGCCTGGGCCGAGACGATCGCGCTCAAGGAGGCCGTGGCGACGGCGACGGCGCACGCCGTGGCGCTCCCCCACGGAGGCGTCGCCCAGCGCGACGGCGACACGATGCGGCTGTTCACCGTCGAGGGCCGCGCGGCCCTGCACGCCTTCGACGCAGAGACGAGATCGGCGGGCCCCGTCGTCGTCGAAGGGGCCGCCGGGACCTGGACCGCCCGGGAGGTCACGCTGCAGCGCCGCCTCGTCCCCCGAGACCGCCGCCCCTCGGTCCTCACCGTGGATCTCCCGGGACTCCTCCGTCGGGCGCCGGAAGATCGCCGCGCGGCGACCCTGCTGCACCGTCGGTCCTCGCTCCCGGTGCTCGTCCTGCTCTTCTCCGTCGCGGGGTGGGGCCTCGGGTCCGTCGCGGGCGTGCGACGCCGCCGCGTGGGGGCGGCGGGGGCGGCGCTCGTCCTCCTGCCCGTCCTCGTGCTCGGCGTCGGTCGTCTGGTGGAGGGTGCATCCGCGCCACCCGCGCTCCTGGGCTGGACCCCGGTCCTCCTCGCCGCCCTCGCCACCGCCCTCCTTCGCGCCGGACGGGGCCGGGCATGACCCCCACGTTCGCCCTCACCCGTCGGGTCGTCGTCCGCACGTTCGCGGTGGCCGCGGTGGTCGTGCCCACCACGGTGCTCGTCTCCTTCTTCGACCGCGGCTTCGACGCGTGGCCCGTGGGCACCGTGGCGATGCTCCTGGGTCCGACGTGCCTCGGTGTCGGCGCGGCCTGGGCGGTCGCGGAGTGGGTCGCCGACGGGTCCTGGAGCGCCGCGACGTCCCTCGGCTGGTCGCCGGTCCGGCTGCTCGCCGGGGTCGCCGCGCTCGGGGCCGTGGTGGGCGGCCTCAGCCTCTGTGGTCCGGGCCCCGACGCGCGCACCGGCATCGGCACCGTGGCCCCCATCCCGGCGGGGGCGGAGCACTGGTGGCACGACGGTTCGTGGGGGGACCCTCCGCCGGGTTGGCAGCAGTCCCCGGCCGCGCTCAGCACCGGACGCCTGGTGGCGAGGCTCACGACCCCCGCTCCGTCCGGCGCCGCCTGGACCGTCGATCGCGGCGAGCTGGTGCGACGCGCGGGCTGGGCCCTCGGGTTCCTCTGGGCGGCGCTGCTCGGCGCCTGGTGCGGGGTGGCGCTCAGCCCGGGGAGGGCGCGCACGGACGCCGCCCTGCGCGCTGCCGCGTCGGCGTTCGTGGGGGTCGCGGGCTGGCTGGTCGCGGTCCTGGCCGCGGCCGCCTACTCGTCTTCGATGACGTAGAAGTCGATCTTCGAGCCCGGCACGAAGATGCGCGAGAAGGGCGCCTCGACGGTCCGGCCGCGCTCGTCGTGCAGCGAAGAGACGACGACGTCGAGGCCGCCGTCGCGCACCTCGATGGTGCCGCGGACCTCCATCACGGAGCCCTTGATCTCGATCTGGTCGGGGCCGAACCTGCCCCGGTAGAGGGCGGTCTTGAGCAGGATCTGTGCGCGCATCAGGGGCGCCCTCCGCGGTGGATGGTGAGGGCGTTGATGACGATGGGCTCGAGCGGCTTCGACGCCGGGCCCCGCATGGACGGCGCCTTCTCGACCCCGGTCATCTTCTTGACCAGCGAGACCGGGTCGCAGTAGCCGAAGACCGAGTGCTTGTCGTCGAGGTGCGGGGTGGCGACCTCGGTGATGAAGAATTGGCCGCCGCCGCTGTTCGGGCGCCCGGTGTTGGCCATGGACAGCGTGCCGGGCTTGTGGCGCAGGTCCGGATGGAACTCGTCCTGGATCGTGAACCCGGGGCCGCCGCGACCCGTGCCGGTGGGGTCGCCCGTCTGGACCATGAACTTGGGGATCACGCGGTGAAAGGTCACGCCATCGTAGTAGGGCGTGTCGACCATCTGCTTGCCGGTCTTCGGGTCCTTCCAGGGCTTCGTGCCCTCGGCCAGACCCACGAAGTTGGCGACCGTGAGGGGCGCCTTCTCGGGCTCGAGCTTGCAGAGGATCTCCCCCATGGAGGTGTCGAGCTTCGCCCACATCTCCTCGCCCGCGGTGAGCCCCACGGCCTTCGCCGTCATGGCCCGCTGGGCGCCCTCTTCGGCGTCCTTCACGGCGAGCTTCAGGTCCGCGATCTGCTTGTCCCGGGCCGCCAGCTCCCGCTCGAGCTCGCCGACCTTGGCGTCGAGCTGGTTGTTCTCCTCCTTGAGCTCGGCCGTGCAGGCGGGCGCGAGGAAGAGCAGTGCGAGGGGCAACACGAGACGGGTCGGCGAGGGCATCGAATCTCCGAAAAGGGGCCGGAACGGCGGGCGACTATACCCGCCCGACGGCCACGTGGAGCCCCCCCCAAGCGTCCACGGCGAACGATCCGTCACGCAGCCGGCGCGTCCGCTCTCGCCGCCCTTCGGCCAGCCCCGAGGCGTAGGTGCCCCAGGCGTCGTCCGAGCCGCCCCCGGCGCGGTGCAGGCCCTCCAGGAGCTCCACGTGGGCCGCTTCGTCGGCCTCGTCGCGGGTGAGGAGGTGGCCCCCGAGGAGCGGACTCGTCCGAAACCGCCCTGGATGGCGCCGCACCGCGACCTCCCGGAGCCGGCCCAGCAGGGACGCCATGTCGCCGCCGAGGTCCCAGCGCGCGCCGGTCGCTGCGGCGCCGGCGAGGATGAGCGGCCACGGATCGACCGCGGCGGGGGGGAGCGGATCGAGGGCGCAGAACGCCGCCCGGACGTCGGGCTCGACGAGGAGGATCCGGCCTCCCGGTCGAAGGATGCGTCGGGCCTCCTCGAGCGTCCGCTCCGGGCGCGACTGGTGGACGAGCACGGCGTGGGTCGTCACGAGGTCGTACGCGCCGTCGCGCACGTCCAGTGCCTCGATGTCCGCGACGGTGAAGGTGAGGCGTCCTCGAACGTCGGCCGCCGCCGCCCTCCCGGCGGTCACCGCGCCGTCGTCGAGGTCGAAGCCGTCCACCCGTGCTCGCGGGAACCGATCGAGCAGGACCCGCCCCCAGAAGCCGCGTCCGCAGCCCAGGTCGGCCACCCGGCGGACGGAGCCCAGGTCGGCCGCGCCGAAGACATCGTCGGCCTCGTCCGGGCCCCAAAGCAGAGCGCGGACGCCCCCCAAGTGGAGAGCGTCCGCGCTTTGGAGAAACGTCACGACGGCAGGACGCAAGCGCCCCAAGCGCGCGCAGCGGAGCGCAGCGGAGCGGAGTTCAAGGAAGTCAGAGCGGGGCCCCCGGCGACGAATCGGAGATTCGTCGAGAGGGGTGCCTAGAAGGCCCAGCCGGCGGAGAGGCGGAAGGTGTGGGCCGTCTCGCTGATGGAGCCGCGGTGGATGACGTTCGCGCCGTCCTCCTGCACCGCCCAGCCGAAGCTGCCGATGCCGCGGGTGAAGAGGCCGTAGCTGATGTCGACCAGCAGGCCCTTCCAGGGCACGAGGGAGACGCCGACGCCGAACTGATGGTTCGTGATGTTCGAGATCGGGAAGTCTTCGCCCGCGAGGCTGCCCGCCACGCCGAAGGAGATGTCGTAGTTTATGTGCGGACGCACCTGCGGGATCACCGTGAAGCGCGCGCCGATGCCGACTCGCAGCCCGTGCAGCAGCATCGTCTGGAACTGCGGCTGCTTGCTGGACTCGCCCGTGGCCGGGTCCGTCACGACGACGCGGCGGAAGACCACGAGGTCCTGCAGCTGGTAACCGAACCGCGGGAGGATGTCGAGCGGCCCGGCCGACTTGAGCAGCGGGATGCGGCCGATGACGTCGAGGTTGCCGACGTTCATGACGTCGCAGAAGAACTGGTCGCACTGGCCGGCGGTGGTGTCCTCGCTGATGCGGAAGTTCGTCTGGTAGCTCATGCGGTTGTAGGAACCGTGGAAGCCGACGTACTCGACGGGGAAGACCTCCCCCTCGATGGCGAAGGAGCCGAGCACGGGGGCCTCGACGGCCGCGCGCAGGAAGTCGTGCGACTCGAGCACGGCGTCGTCCGCGGGGTTGCAGTCCGCCGCGGGGTCGCGGTCCGCGCAGGGGAAGCTGTTGTAGGTGTAGAAGCCCGGGGTCCACCCGACCATGATCTGGGCGCGCCGGTGGGCGAGGCGGTCGGAGTCCGCGGTCGCCATCGGCTTCTTCGTCGGCTTCGTGGTGGGCTGCGTCGTGGTCGGGGCCGCGCCGCCGATGCCCACGCTCGCGAACGAAGCGATGTCGCCCTGCACGCGCGTGGCGGTCACCTGCACCGCGGCCTTGCCGGTGTTCGGCGGGACCACGAGCACGGCGCTGAACGTGCCGTCGCCGTTGTCGACCTTGTTGGAGATCGTGCCCGCGTCTGCGAGGAGGATGACGTTCTCGCCGGGGACGAGGATCCCGTTCCCGTCCACCACGCGGACCAGCAGGTTCACGGAGCCGCCGTTCTCCGGGACCGACCTGGGGATCGAAGAGACTTGGATGGTGGCCGCGGCGCCCGCGGCGCCCGCGGAGCCGAGGTCGGAGGTGACCGCGGAGGTCTCGGGGGGCGCGGAACCCCAGGGGGACGCCGAAGGCCCCGAGTCGGCGACGGAGCCGCCGGCCTCGCTCTGACCGAGGGTCACGCGGCCGCGCAGCTTGCGCCACTTCGCCTGGAGCTTGCCCTGCTTCTGCCCGCCCGAGATGGGGAAGGCGAAGTTGTCGACGGCCTTGTTGCCCTGGAAGACGGGGATGCGCGCGAGGACGCCGCCGCTGCTGACCTCGAGGACGGCCGTGGAGGCGAGGGCGCCGGCCGTGTAGAGCACGGTGCCGAGGCCGTAGGAGTCGGTCTGGACCGAGGGGGTGACCGAGCCGCCGCCGGTGAGGACGCGGGCGTTGATCGGCGCGTTCGCGACCGGGTTGCCGTAGATGTCCACGGAGACGATGGTGACCGGGACGGCCTGACCGGTGAGGACCTGGTCCGAGAGGGGCAGCCCGACGAGGGCGTCCACCGGCTGACGGTTGCCGCGCATGGCCGCGATGGCCTGCACCTGGGTCTTCACGTTCCACTGCACCGGGATCTCGGCGCTGAAGACGCCGGGGGACACGACGCGGGGCGCGGTGACCGGCCCCGAGGCGGTGCGGATCTCGACGTTGTGGCCGCCCAGGGCCTGGCCGCTCTGGTCGAGGATGCGCGCGGTCAGCACGGACTTCGTGACCGACGGCGTGACCTGCGACGGGTCCGCGCTCAGGGCGACGGAGGCGGCGCCGCCGGGCTCGAGGGTGAGCTCCAGCGTGTCGTTCGACTCCATCTCCTGGCCGATGATGCTGGCGGAGATCGTGGCCCGGCTGGGCGTGTCCAACAGCGGCGCCGTGTAGACGGCCTCGTACAGGCCGTTGCCCGCGAAGCGCACCTGGCCCACGTTGCCCGCGGTCGAGGAGATGGCCACCTGCTGCCCGTCCGCGGGGCGGCCGGTGCCGTCCACGGCGAAGACGCGCACCTTGGTCTGGTGCTTGCCGTCCGCGGGGACGAAGCTCGGCGTGGCGCCGAGGGCGATGCGGTTGAACGGCGGGACCTGCAGGTCGAGCTTCTGCGTCTGGCTCGCGCCGCCCGGGGCGGTGAGCGCGACGGTGGCCGAGGTCACGCCCGGGGGCACCTCGATCGGGACGCGGGCGAGGCCGTCCGCGCCGGAGGTGGCGGCCGGGAAGGTCTTGCCGCCGACGGTGAAGACGAGCTGCACGCCGGGCGCCTGCGCGTCCACGGGGTAGTCGACCTTGCCGATGAGCGGGACCGTGAAGAAGCCGAAGGTGCGGTCGGGGTCCGCCGCGTCCCAGACGCTGATGATCGCGACCTGCGGGAAGGGCGTGGTGGGGGGCGTGTACGTGGCGCTGTAGCGGCCGCCCGAGAGGGCCGCGACGTCCGTGACGGTGCCCACGTTGGCGGAGGCGCGCAGGGCGATCCCGTCCACCGGCTGGCCGCCGGCGTCGACGACCGTGAGGGTCAGGGCCGCGCGGGGATCCCGGGTGAGGACGAGCTGGCTCGGCTGGGCCGAGAAGGTGACGCGGGCGCGGGCGCGCTGCACGAGGGTGAGCGGGTAGGACGCGTTGAGCGTGTTGCCCGAGGGGAGGCGCGCGGAGAGGCGCAGCTCGGCGGGTCCGCCCGCGCCTTCCGGCGTGGTGTAGGGGCAGTCGTACATGCCCGGGCCGACCTGGCGGCAGTCGGTGTCCAAGCGCCCGCGGCTGGCCGAGCTGCCGTCGAAGCGGACGCCGGTGGCGGGCGACCCGGACTCGTCCGTCGCCATGACCAGCAGCGAGATGCGCTTGCCGTCGGTGGTGATCTCACCGGGGGGGATCAGCGTCACGGAGCCCGCGGATCCGAGCGTGAGGGTCGGAACCTGCGCGTCGGCGGGGGCGGCGACAGCGAGCAGGCAGAACGCGGCAGCGGCGGCGAACAAGGAACGGAAGGGCTTCATAAGGTCGTCGTGCTCCGTCTTGGAAAGGCCGCGAAGGAGATGCCGCGATCAGGATCGGGCGGACTCCTCCGACGGTACGCGCGCAAATATACCGACTTGTGGGGACGGGGGAACCGGCCCGCCCTCGGTCTGCCTGTCAAAAGCCGGTCAGGCCTGTCAAAACGCGGTCAGAGATCGAACCGCCGCGACCACGTCCGCCGCCTGTGGAGTCACCGCGGCTTCGAGCGCCTTGTGCGACGGGATCGGCACCGACGCCGCCCCGAGTCGCTTCACGGGCGCGTCCAGCCACTCGAAGAGGTGCTCTGCGGTCCAGGCCCCGACCTCCGCGCCGAATCCGGCCGTGAGTCGTGCCTCGTGCAGCACCAGGAGACGCGAGGTCTTGCGGACCGACGCCTCCACCGCCGCGCGATCCCACGGGACGATCGATCGAAGGTCCACGATCTCGACGGAGATCCCCTCGGCGGACAGCGTCTCGGCGGCCTGCTCGGCGCGCTCGACGCAGACCCCCCACGTGACGATCGTGGCGTCGGTCCCCGCGCGCGCGACGCGCGCCACCCCGAGGGCCACCGTGTGGTGGGGGTCCGGCATGTCGCCCTTGAGGCGCCGATAGAAGTACTTCTGCTCGAGGAAGAGGACCGGATCGGGGTCGTCGATCGCCGCGTTCATCAGGCCGTAGGCGTCCTGGACCGTGGCCGGGATCACGACCTTGAGCCCCGCCGCGTGAGCGAACCAGGCTTCGGGGTTGAGCGAGTGGAAGGGCCCCGCGCCGACGCCCCCCGCCGCGGGCAGCCGCACGACGATCGGGCAGCCCACGCCGATGCGGTATCGGAACGTCCCCGCGTTGTTGATCAGCTCGTTGAACCCCGACGCGACGAAGTCCGCGAACTGCATCTCGAGCAGCGGTCGGAACCCTCGGATCGCCATGCCGATCCCCGCTCCGATGAGGCCCCCTTCGGCGATCGGGACGTCCAACACCCGGCCGTCGCCGAACTCGCCGAGGAAGCCGTCCGTCATCTTGAACGCGCCCCCCATGATCCCGACGTCTTCGCCGATGACGACCGTGCGCGCGTCGGACTTCATGCGTCGCCGCATGCACTCGCGGATGCCTTCGAGGTAGGTGATCCGGGTGCCCGGCGCGGGGATGGGCACCTCCACGCGGGTCTCCTCGATGGCCTCGCGGGCGGCCGTCTCGGCCGCGAGGATCCGGGTGGTCTCGGCGTCCGGAGCGCGTCCCACGGTCGAGCCGTTGGCGGGCTGCTCGCGCTCGCCGCCGTCGCCGAAGAAGACCCCCACGCGACCCGACTCGGGGGCGGGATCGTCGGCCTCGTGAGCGCGGTCCGACGCGGCCAGGACCTCCTCCGCGATCGCCGCCTTGAGCGCGTCGACGTCCACGTGCACGTCGCCGTGCTCGTCCAGCCAGCGGACGAAGGTGTCCACGGGGTCCCTCGCTTCGTACGCCGCGATCATCTCGGGCGGCACGTAGTCGGCGGCGTCGTGCTCGGCGTGGCCGCGCATCCGCAGGGTCACGGACTCGATCAGCGTCGGCCCTTCGCCGGCCCGGGCACGCTCCACCGCCTCGCGCGCCGCGGCGTACACCTCGGTGATGTCGGTCCCGTCCACCCGCAGGCCCGGCATCCCGTAGGCGGGACCGCGGTCGGCGAGCGTCTCGGCGGCGAACTGGAGCCGGTTCGGCGTGCCGTACGCCCACTGGTTGTTCTCGATGACCGTGACCACCGGGAGGTTGCGCACCCCGATGAGGTTGAGCGCCTCGTGGAACACCCCGCACGACGATCCGCCGTCCCCGATGTACGCCATGACCACGGTGTCGCGACCGAGCCGGCGCTCGGCGAGGGCGATCCCCGCCGCGACCGGGTTCATGGACCCGAGGGGGCTGATCATCCCGATGATGTTCGTGCCCGGCGCGCCCAGGTGCAGGCCCGTGTCGCGCGCGCCCGTCTGACTGTCTCGCTTCAGGAACGCCTGGAGGAAGATCTCGTACAGGGAGTGCCCGCGCACGAGGTGGGCGCCGAGGGAGCGATGCATGGGGACGAGCACGTCGTCGGGCCCCAGGGCGGCGGCGGTGCCCACCGAGGTGGCCTCGTTGCCCCACGCGGAGAAGAACTTCCCCTGGAGCCCGGTGCGCACGTTGCGGATGCAGCGCTCCTCGACGCTGCGCGCCGTGATCAGGTGCCGCAGCAGGTGCAGCTGAAAGGCCGGATCGTGGAGCGATCCGGGCGTCAGGGGCGGGTGCGTCTGCATCGGCCGGAAATGTAAACGATCCGTAAGACGCCGACGCGCCCCCGGCGATTTGAGCTTCGGACGGTTACTGGTAGCTCGACCGCGGTTGACACCCCGAGCGGTCCCACTATCTTGGGCGCACTGCCCGGACCCCGGTGGATGGGCATTCGTGCGCTCGCGGAACGGCGGGCGCCGGGAGAGATGGACGATCTGATGCAGCGCAGCACCGCGGAACTTCTGAAGACCCTGGCCCCCTGGCTGCTCGGCCTGGCGGTGGCCCTCCCCAGCGTCGCGTTCGCGCAGGACGAGGACGAAGACGATCCCTTCGCCGACGAAGACGAAGACGAAGACGAAGACGAAGACGAGGAGGAGGAGGAGGAGGACTCCTCCGAGGGCGACCCCAACATCACCCGCGAAGACGAGGACGACATCGACGAGTGGACCGTCGAAGGTGAGAAGAAGGTCGAAGAGAAGAAGGTCGAAGAGAAGAAGGTGGGTCGCGAGCTGCAGGCCGAGCCCACCCGCTACGGCAACTCCGGCAACTGGTACGAGGTGCCGGTCGAGTGCGGCGACTGCCCCACCCTCATGGGTCAGGAGCTCGGGATCGAGAAGTCCGAGGTCCTGAGGCAGTTCTACGACTTCATCCAGATCGGCTCGAAGCGTCGCGACGGCAAGTTCGTGTACCCGTCCATCGGCGAGAACCGACCGCTCGGGGTCAAGGACGGCAGCAAGCGCGTCCGCATCTGGCGGTACGTGATCGACAACGGCACGCGCCTGACGGACACGTTCGCCACGGTGTGGGACCTCCAGGTCAAGGCCGACGGCGGCCTGCTCTACGGCCGCAAGTACGAGATCCAGGCGTGGACTGCGGAGGCCTACGAGGAGACCTCGGGCGGGTACCGAGCGAAGCAGAGCTTCCTCTCCGACGACAAGATCCTGAAGTACCTGGACCTCACCCCGGTGAAGAGCCTGACCACCGGAAAGCGCAACTTCCAGGTGGGCAAGGAGTCCCGGATCTCCTTCGCCGGCTACTCGGCGTTCGTGCGGCACGACGTGGATCAGGCCGCCATCGCCAAGGAGCAGGAGGCCCTCAAGGCGGCCGCCGAGGCCGAGGCGAAGCGGCAGCGTGACCAGAAGGCCTGGTTCGAGAAGGGCGAGGGGTACCGGGACGACAAGTCCTGGGACGACGCCATCACCGCCTATCTCAAGGCGCGCGACCTGGGGCTCGAGTCCCTCGACCTGAACTACGGGCTGGGCTACGCCTACCAGCGGGTCAAGCAGTACTCGAAGGCCACGACCGAGTACCGCACGGTGCTGGACGCCGATCCCAAGGACAACGACGTCCGTTACAACCTCGCCAAGATCTACGAGAAGCAGAAGGACTACGACTCCGCGATCCGCGAGTACGAGACGATCCTGAAGTTCGATCCGGACGACGATCCGGTCCGGGACCGCGTGGAGCTGCTCAAGGCCGCCCGCGACATGGCGAGATAGTGCACCCCTCTCGGGAAATCGGAGATTTCCCGCCGGGGGCCCCGCTCTGCCTCCACAGACCTCCGCTTCGCTTCGCTCCGCTGCGCGGGCCTTGGGGGCCCTTGCGTGTCCTCCTCTGATCCGATCCTGAAGATCCGGGGCCTCACCAAGCGCTTCGGGGGGCTGACCGCCCTCGACGCCGTCGACCTCGACGTCGCCCCCGGCACCATCGTCTCGATCATCGGGCCCAACGGCTCGGGCAAGACGACCTTCTTCAACTGCATCTCCGGGATCTACGACCCCACCGCCGGGGACGTCGTGCTGTGCCGCGACGGCGCCCAGCAGTCGCTCATCGGCATGCGCTCGGACGAGGTCACGCGGGCGGGCGTGGCGCGGACGTTCCAGACGATCCGGCTCTTCCCCATGATGACCGTGCTCGAGAACGTGCTCGTGGGGATGCACGCGAAGACGGAGTCCGGCTGGGTGTCGGCGGCGCTCCGGCTGCGATCGTTCCGGGACGAAGAGGAGGCGTCGCGGGCGAAGGCGCGGGAGCTCCTGGGCTTCTTCGGCGACCACCTCCTGCCCCGCGAGGACGAGCCCGCGCGCAACCTCTCCTACGCCAACCAGCGTCGGCTCGAGATCGTGCGCGCGATGGCGACCGGGGCGCCCGTCCTCCTGCTGGACGAGCCCGCGGCGGGCATGAACCCCACGGAGACCGAGGGGCTGATGGAGGACATCGTGCGCCTCCGAGACTCGGGTCGGACCGTGCTGCTGATCGAGCACGACATGATCGTCATCGCCACGATCTCGGACCACGTCCTCGCCCTGGACCACGGGGCGAAGATCGCCGAGGGGGCGTTCGCCGACGTGCGTCGCGAGCCCCAGGTCATCGAGGCGTACCTCGGCCGCGGCGCGGCGGGCACGGCGGGCGACGCCATCGAGCGGGCCGATGCCTGACCTGCTGGAGCTCGAGGGGGTGAAGGCCGCCTACGGACCCGTCCCCGTGCTGCACGGCATCGACGTGACGGTGGGGGCGGACGAGGTCGTGTGCCTCCTGGGCGGCAACGCCGCGGGCAAGACCACCACCATGAAGACGATCGTGGGCGTGCTCCCGCTCCAGGGCGGGACGATCACCTTCGACGGGCACCGGATCTCGGGCATGTCGCCGCCGGACATCGTGTCCAAGGGCGTCGCGATCGTGCCCGAGGGGCGCCGGATCTTCCCCCGCATGACGGTCGCCGAGAACCTGGACCTGGGGGCCTACGGGCGCGACGACTCGGCCTCCGAGCAGACCGCGGACCTCGACAAGATCTTCGGGCTCTTCCCTCGCCTCGCGGAGCGACGGACCCAGCTCGGCGGCACGCTCTCCGGCGGGGAGCAGCAGATGCTCGCCATCGGCCGCGCGATGATGAGTCGCCCGCGCCTGCTGCTGATGGATGAGCCGTCCATGGGCCTCGCCCCCGCGCTCGTGGACCAGGTCTTCGAGATCATCGCCGGCATCCACGCCTCGGGCACGGCGATCTTCCTCGTGGAGCAGAACGCTCGCATGGCCCTGGAGGTCTCGTCGCGCGGGTACGTGCTCCAGCAGGGGGCGGTGGTGGCGTCCGGTTCGTCGGAGGAGCTGCTCGGCTCGGACGTCGTCAAGGAGGCCTACCTGGGCGGTTGAGGACCCGGGGCCGCGCTGACCCTCTCCGTCCGTTCCGGCCCGTGCTACGCTCGCCCGCCGATGACTTCGATGCCGCGCCTGACCCCGATCGTCGCCCTGATCGCCCTCCTCGCGGGGTGCGAGTACGCCCCGCTGGCCGTGGACGAGAATCGCCCCGGCCTCGAGGACTCGATCGTGGACCCGGAGGTCGTCGTGTACGGCACCGGGGTCATGGAGTACTCGGCGCGGAACGACGACGGCGTCGACTGCGTCATCGAGCACGACATCATCGGCTGGAAGGGCGCGCCGTCGGCGGCCCGGGACTGCACCACCTGCTCGGACACGTACACGCTGTTCCGCGAAGCCAACGACGACACCACCTGCGACGACCTCGTCGCCCAGAGCCACGCCATCGGCTGGGACATCATCGACAACGTCCGGGAGGACCCCTGGGCGGGCAACGGGACGTCCAGCGAGGAGTGGCTCGACGAGCCCGAGCAGTCGGACGTGATCGGCGCGCTGCGCACCACCTGGACGGTCTTCGGCTACACCGACGACCCCACCTGGGAGGCCCGTTTCGTCCTCCGCGAGGTCGCCGAAGACGACTGGCCGGCCGCCCCGGACGACGTCGAGTTCACGCGGGCCTACACCGCCCGCGACAGGTGGCGCTGGGCCGTCTCCCGCGCCCAGTCCATCAGCTGGCGGATGGACCTTCAGTTCACCGACTGAGCCCTCGCGCATGCGTTCCCGATTCCTCCCGACCGCCCTGGTCGTCTGTCTCTTCGTCTGCGGTTGCGGCCCGGCTGCGGAGACCTGCGCCGACGGCCCCTGCTGGCTGACCCTCCAGAGCTGGGTGGGCGTGGGCGACGACGGCACGGTGGACGGCTTCCTGCGTTGGATCTACGTGTCCGAGGACCCGGCCGGCGAGGAGCCCCCCGCGTCCCCCGACTGCGAGGTCTGGGAGCGGCTCGAACTGGCGACCGTGGCCGTCGATCCGGCGTGTCGGTCGTGCACCCACCAGTTCGAGGGCACCGCGAGCATCGACGCCGACGACAGCACCTGTGCGGACGCCGCGTGGGAGCCCTGGGAGTTCACCTACGCCTTCGGCCCCATCGAAGGCGACGCGGACCTGCAGTCCTGGGCCGAGCGAGGATTCACCCACCACGTACAGACCCGCTGGAGCCCGGATCTGGGCGACACCCAGGGGTTCCAGTCGCTCTTCGTGGCGCAGCCGGAGTCCTGGGACGGCGGCAGCCCCGGCGCGTCCGGCGACCCGTCCGGCGAGTACGCCCTCGAGGCGCTGCACTTCTGGGACCTTCGATGACCCACCGGCGGACGAAGATCGTCTGCACCCTCGGCCCCGCGAGCAACACCTCGCAGATGATGTCCCGGCTCCTGCACGCGGGCCTGGACGTCGCCCGGCTGAACTGCAGCCACGCCTCTCACGGGGACCTCGCCTACCTCGTGGAGAGCTTCCGGCGGGTGTCGAGGCTCGCGGGCAAGCCCGCCGGGCTGCTGCTGGATCTCTCGGGCCCGAAGGTCCGCACGGGGCTGCTCGAGGACGAGACGATGGAGCTCGTGAAGGGCGCGCGCCTGCGCGTGCGTCCAGGCATCGATGAGGGGCGCGACGACTGGATCACCTGCAACTACGAGGGCCTGGCCCGTGACGTGAGGGCCGGCGACCGCATCCTCCTCGACGACGGGCTCATGGAGCTGATCGTGGTCGGCGTCGGCAGCGACGGGGTGGTGGCGACCGAGGTCATCGTCGGCGGCACGCTGAAGCAGCGCAAGGGGATGAACCTCCCCGACAACACAGTGTCGATCCCCGCGCTCACGGACAAGGACCGGGCGGACCTCGAGGTGGGCCTGGACCTGGGCGTGGACTACGTGGCGCTGTCCTTCGTGCAGCGGGCCCAGGACATCAAGGACCTGAAGGAGGCGATGGCCGGGATGAGGGCCGGGCCCGTCCCGATCGTCGCCAAGATCGAGAAGCCCCAGGCCATCGAGAACCTCGGCGAGATCATGTCCGAGGTCGACGGGATCATGGTCGCGCGCGGCGACCTGGCGGTCGAGTGCGGCAACCACCGGGTCCCGGTGCTCCAAAAGGAGATCCTCAAGCGCACCAACAACCGAGGCCTGATCGACATCGTCGCCACGCAGATGCTGGAGTCGATGACGACCAACCCGCGGCCCACCCGCGCCGAGGCGTCGGACGTGGCCAACGCGGTGCTCGACGGCTGCGACGCGATCATGCTCTCCGGGGAGACCGCGGCGGGGCAGTACC
Organism: uncultured Rickettsiales bacterium; assembly: GCA_964620495.1. Classification (GTDB taxonomy): domain Bacteria; phylum Myxococcota_A; class UBA796; order UBA9615; family UBA9615; genus CAZEKB01. The sequence continues at coordinate 114,492 of CAZUHI010000018.1, forward strand.
CCGTCGAGGCCGTCCGCATGATGGACAAGATCGCCCGCGAGGTGGAGCCCTGGATGGGCGCCGATCACGTGGACGTCGACCTCGTAGGGGGCCTGTTCCCGCCCATCACCGTCGCGATCGTGCACGCCGCCGCGCGGATCGCCGTCGCGGGAGACTTCGCGGCGCTGATCGTCTTCACGCTCTCGGGACGCACCGCGCTCCTGCTCAGCGGCTTCTTCCCCGGCATCCCGGTGCTCGCGCTGACCCCGAACCGCAACACGGAGCGGGCCATGTCGCTCTACCGGAACGTCGTCCCGGTCTACATGGCGTTCCCGTCGAACTCCGACCAGATGATCGACGAAGGCGAGCGCGCCCTCGTGGAGCGCGGGTTCCTCAAGGCGGGGGACGAGGCGATCGTGGTGGCCGGGTTCACGGACCTGCGCGGCGTCGCGAACATGGTCAAGGTCATCCGCGTCGTGTGATCAGCGGCGGCGTCTGCCCAGCAGCAGCATCCCGAGCAGCATCACCCAGCCCCCCGCGCGCGAATCGGCGACGGAGGACCGGCACGCGCAGTGGTCGTCGTCGCCGCCCACCAGTCGCTGCTGGATCGGGGGCGTGGGTTCGGGGGTCTCTTCGGTCCACGTGGTGGGGTCGCAGGGGTCGGCGCCCTCGAGGGCGTCGTCCGGGAGCGTCTCCGGATCGCCCAAGGTGGTGAAGGTCTCGGCGTTGTTGAGGACGCCCGTGTTGCCCAGGGCGTCGGTGGACTCGAGGTCCACGCGGTAGGTCGTGCAGGGCTCGAGATCGAGCGCGTAGACCTGGTGCGCCATCTCCATCGCCGGGTTGTAGGCCTCCTGGTCGCCGTACCGTGCGAGGCCGTCGGCGAGCTCGTCGGACACCCAGCCGATCCGCGCGCTGCCGAACGTGATCTCGTCCACGGTCACGGACGACAGCTCCGGGGCGCGGCAGTCGAGGGACACCGATCGGGTGGTCTCGGAGTCCTCCGAGGCGATGGTGAGGGTGTCGTCGTGGCGAACCGAGACGCGCCCGTCGCCCGCGCTGGGCGGGTCCACGGTGATGGCGATCTCGCCCCCGTAGACCCCCGGGACCCCCTCGTCGAGCCGGAAGGTCTCGGGGGCGGCTTCCGCCTCGGACCACGCCGTGACGTCGACCGAGCCGAGGCCCTCGCCGTTGGGGATCGAGACGCTCGCGGTGATCGCGTCCTCGCACCCGGCGAGGCTCACCGGGACGTCCAGGAAGGCCAGCTCCGACTGCAGCGCCGCGGCCACGTCGACCCGCCCCCAGCCGTACTGGTGCGAGTGGCCGAACGCGTCGTAGTCTCCGCCCGCCGGATCGATCTTCTGCGCGGTCGCCTCGAGCAGGGCCTGCAGCTGCGACGCCGTGAGGTCCGGCAGAGCGCTCAGCACCAAGGCGCCCGCCCCCGCGGCCACCGGAGAGGCGGCGGACGTGCCCCCGAAGCTCCCCGTGTAGCCGTTCCCGGTGCGGGTCGTGCTGATGCCGCTCGTGCCGCCGTTGCTGGGCGACGAGAGGTCGAGCTGGGCGCAGGTCTCCGAGTAGCTGGAGCGGATGCCCTGGTTGGTGCTCGCGCCGATGGCGATCACGTCGTCGTGGGCTGCGTAGCCGTCCTGGGCGCAGGTGTCGTTGGGGTGGCCGTTGCCCGCCGCCCAGAAGATCACGGTCCCCGCGCCGCCGCGCCCGCCGGCGATGGCGTACTCGACGGCCGACTGCATGGCCGGGCCCATGGGGGTCGTCTGCCCGCTGCCGTCCGGGGGGCCCCAGGAGTTGTTGATGACCCAGGCGCCGTTGTCGACGGCGAAGATGTGGGCGTCGGCCTCGCCGCCGTCGCCCGCGCCGATCACGCGCACCGGCAGGATCGAGCACATCGCGCACACGCCCACGACGCCGATCCCGTTCTCCGGGGCGGCCGCCGCGCCCGCGACCGACGTGCCGTGGCTGCCGTTGGGGGAGGGGTCGTCGTCGCCGTCCACGAAGTCGTAGCCCGGCAGCAGGCTGCTCTCCAGGTCCTCGTGATCCAGCTGCACGCCCGAGTCGAGGATGCCGACGATCACCGACGCGTCGCCGCGGGCCAGGTCCCAGGCCGCGGGGGTGTTGATGTCGTTGTCCGGGATGCCGCCGCCCTGGCCGGTGTTGTCGTGGTGCCACTGGCCGGAGTACCGGTCGTCGTTGGGCACGTAGCGCTCGACCCGGGGCTGCAGCCAGTCGACCTGCGCCCAGCGCACCCAGGGCTGCTCCCGAAGACGCATGGCGGCCTCCACGGGATCGACGGTGGCCGAGGCGCGCAGGCGGAGGCGCCAGGAGCCGACCGGGCCGGCGCGGAGCTCCACCGGGTCGATCCCCAGGCCGTCCGCGAGGTCCTCCATGCGGTCGACGTACGCCGGATCGTCGAGCTGCAGCAGGAGGTCCGAGGTCACCGCCCGCCAGGGAGCGTCCTCGTGGTCCGCGAGCCGGAAGAGGGGGGCCGCGACGCGGACGTCCGGTCGGTCGGCGAGGGCCTCGGCCACCGCGCGGGCGCTCGCCGGGCCGGACTCCAGCCGGTACTCCTCCGTGTGCATCCGTGCGGGGCCCACGCGGTCGATGCGCTCGAGGCTGTGTCCGTCCACCCGCAGCACGTCGGGGCCGCGGAAGTCGCGGGCCTCGTCGGTGGTGTGGGCCTGCACGCCCGGCTCCCAGGTGATCGTGAAGGCGCGCGGGACCACGAACAGGGGGACGTCGCCCTCGTTGGTGGCCGCCGTTCGGGCCCCGTCCCACGGCGCGGCCGACGCGGCCGATGGCAGCGCGAGGGCGGAGGCGAGCAACAAGACGGACACGCGCGACATGACGACTCCCCGACGTCGCATGATCGTGCCTCGAGCGGCCGGTCGCAAGGGCATCAACAGACTCGCGACCCTCGTGTATGGTCCGCCGTCCGATGAGCTACGTCCTGAACCACCTGCAGACCCTCGAGTCCGAGGCCATCCACATCATGCGTGAGGTGGTCGCCGAGTTCGAGAACCCGGTGATGCTCTGGTCCGTCGGCAAGGACAGCAGCTGCCTGCTGCGCCTCGCCCAGAAGGCCTTCCACCCCGGGCCCATCCCCTTCCCCCTGATGCACGTCGACACCGGGTACAAGTTCCCGGCGATGTACGAGTTCCGGGACCGCGCCGCGAAGGAGATGGGGTTCCGCCTGATCGTCGAGTCGAACCACGAGGCCATCGCGGCCGGAGCCCACCCCCACAAGCTGGGGGTCGCTCGCTGCTGCGGCTACCTCAAGACCCAGGGCCTGCTGGACGGGCTCGAGAAGCACGGCTTCGACGCCGCCATCGGCGGGGCCCGTCGCGAAGAGGAGCGGTCGCGCGCGAAGGAGCGCGTGTTCAGCTTCCGGGACGAGTTCGGCGCGTGGGACCCCAAGAACCAGCGCCCGGAGCTGTGGGACCTCTACAACACCCGCGTGCACGAGGGCGAGTCGATCCGCGTGTTCCCGCTGTCGAACTGGACCGAGGCCGACATCTGGCAGTACATCCGGTCCGAGGAGATCCCGATCGTTCCGCTGTACTACGCGGCGAAGCGCGAGGTGGTCCACCGGGACGGCGTGATCATCCCGGCCTGGGACCGTCGCGCGATCCGCGAGGACGAGGTCCCGAACATCGTCGAGGAGGAGGTGCGCTTCCGCACCCTCGGCTGCATGCCCTGCACGGGCGCGATCTGCAGCTCCGCGGCGACGGTCGAGGAGATCGTCGCCGAGGCGCTGACGGCGACGCGGTCCGAGCGGGAGACCCGCGTCATCGACCACGGGTCCAACACGATGGAAGACAAGAAGCGGGAGGGTTACTTCTAGTGAGCACCGCTCAGGAACGCGCGCGGGCCCTCGCCGAGGAGCTGCTCGACCGGCGGATGGAGCTCCTGCGCTTCACGACCGCGGGCAGCGTCGACGACGGCAAGTCCACCCTCATCGGCCGCCTCCTCGTGGATACGAAGGGCGTCTTCGAAGACCAGCTGCAGGCCGCCCAGCGCGCCACCGAGAAGCGCGGCGCCAACGGCGTGGACCTCGCGCTGCTCACCGACGGCCTCCGCGCCGAGCGCGAGCAGGGCATCACGATCGACGTCGCCTACCGCTACTTCTCCACGCCCAAGCGCAGCTTCATCATCGCGGACACGCCGGGCCACGAGCAGTACACGCGGAACATGGTCACCGGCGCCTCCACGGCGTCGGTCGCGATCATCCTCGTGGACGCTCGCCACGGCGTCATCACGCAGACGAAGCGGCACACCTTCATCGCCACGCTGCTCGGCATCCCGCACATCGTCGTCGCCATCAACAAGATGGACCTCGTGGACTACGACGAGGCCGTCTTCGAGCGGATCCGCAAGGAGTTCCGCGAGTGGGCCCGGAAGCTCGACGTGCGGGACGTGCGCTTCATCCCCATCTCGGCGCTGTACGGCGACATGGTCGTCGAGCGCGGCGACAACATGGGCTGGTACCACGGGTACACGTTCCTGGAGATGCTCGAGAACATCGAGATCAGCTCGGACCGCAACCTCACGGACTTCCGGTTCCCCGTGCAGCTGGTGAGCCGCCCGCAGACCGACGACCACCGAGACTTCCGCGGCTACGCCGGGCGGATCGAGTCGGGGGCGGTGGCCGTCGGGGACGAAGTGGTGGTTCTGCCCAGCGGTCGGCGCAGCAATGTCTCCCGGATCAGCACGTTCGACGGCGACCTGGATCACGCCTACACGCCCATGTCGGTGACGCTCAGCCTCGAGCACGAGATCGACATCAGCCGAGGCGACATGCTCGTGCGCCCGGGGAATGTCCCGCGCCAGGAGAAGGAGTTCGAGGCGGCGATCTGCTGGATGGCCGACGAGCCGATGCGGCGGCGGGGCACATACCTGCTCAAGCACACGACCGCCACCGTCAAGGGCATCGTCACCGACCTGCGCTACCGCATCGACGTGAACACCCTGCACCGGGATCCCGACGCCGACGGGCTCGGCATGAACGAGATCGGGCGCGTCGTCATCAAGACGCAGCGGCCCCTGAACGTCGACTACTACCGGGACAACCGGGAGACGGGCTCGTTCATCCTCATCGACCCCCACTCGAACGCGACGGTCGGGGCCGGGATGATCTGGCGCAAGCGGCAGTCGGCTCCGGACCCCGAGCCCCAGTGGGAGTGACTCAGGGGGCCGGGAGCGGGATCGAGCCGCCCGCGTAGAAGCTCGTCCAGATCGTGCGCCGCACCTCGGTGAGGGGCTCGTCCGCGCCCACGAAGTGCTCCTCCGGGTGCACGGTGAAGCGGCCCTCGAAGCCGACGATCACCCCCGGGCTGAGCGTCACCCGCAGGCCGCTCGCCAGCACGAAGGCGGGGTGCAGCTGATCCACCAGCGCGCAGCCCGGGTCTTCGGCGCGCTCCAGGGGGGTCGCGAGCGCCGAGCAGGGGCTCGCCGTGAGCTCCATGTCGTCGCGGGTGCTCAGTGCCCCCGCGCCCAGGGTCCAGTACCAACCCACCTCGCCCCCGTCGCCGCCCCCCGGGGCCCGGATCCGGCCGAGCAGCGGCGTGCCCTGGAAGCCCACGTGGACCATCCCCAGGACGCGGCTCACGAGCGGCGCGACCTCCTCCCCGCGCACGGTCTGGACCGTGTACTCCGTCCAGTCCGACTCGCCCCCGTCCGGGAAGCCCGCGGCCAGGAGGTCGAACCCGAGGAACCGGACGGGGCGGATCGTGAGGCGGAAGCCGTGCCCGACGCGCCGGATGAACACGTCCTCGCCGCCCAGCACGGAGCCGGCGAGGTCGATCCGAGGGACGCCCAAGGCCTCCTCCAGGGGGGCGGCCGTCGCGTCCGCGGGGACGACCGCCATGAAGAGCGCCACGACGGCCACGGCGCGCCTCATCGCGACGTCACCGTGCGCGCGCCGATGGTGAACTCGGCCGCGAACTCGAGCGTGAACGCGTGCCAGCCGCCCACCCGACAGATCGCTTCGGAGGTCTCGTCGGCGCAGAGGGCCCGGGTCGTGGTCGCGCCCTCGGGGAGGGACCGGTTGATGGTGGCCGACTCGTCCGTGGTGAAGTCGAGCATCCGCTCGATGCCGCCGGTGACGCGGGCGTCGAACCGGAAGGCGACGATCGGGGTCGGCGCGAGGCGGAAGCCCGCGAGGGTGGTCAGCACGGGCCGGGCGTGCAGGACCGGATCCGTCACGAACGCCGCCGCGTCGTCGTCCGCCGTGATGGACTCCAGCTGCGCGACCTCCACGCCCGCGCCGAAGCCGAACAGCATCTCGAGGTGGGCCCCGGCGAGCCCCGGAGGCGCGAGGTAGCCGGACACGGGCACGAGCATCGGCCCGACCGTGAACGTCGCGAGGCGATCGACGGACTCGAGCCCGATGCGGTCCCCGGTCAAAAGCACGGTGGTGAGGGAGGTGTCGGTGATGTTGCCGACGCCGCTCAGGGGGTACACCGAGACGTTCGCCTCGATCCCGATCCACGACTTCGGCTGCGCGGTGAACGAGAAGCCGACGGTGATCTCGCGGTTCGTGGGGCTGCTCCCCAGGGGCGAGAAGCGTGGCGAGAAGGACACCGCGGGCTCGCGCAGGAGCCCGTAGGACGTGTCCATGTCCTCCGCCGGAGGCGCCTCGTCTGCCTGGGCCGCCGCGGGCAGCAGCAGCCCGACGACGATCGCGAGTCTCTTCACGCGTCCCCCGTCACTCGCCCGGCAGGTCCACTCCGCCCGTGCAGATGAAGTTGAGCCGCTCGGCGAAGTCGAGGATCCGGTTCACGCCCAGCACCTGGACGAGCTCTGAGTCGCTCTCCACGGGCCCGACCTCCGTGTAGTTGGCGACCACGCGAAGGCCGCTGCCGTCCCCGTTCTCGACGATCATGTCCACGCTGTAGACCTGGTAGAGGAAGTTGTCGGAGTTGGTGCTCTCCACCTCGTCTTCGAGCCAGGTGAGGATGACCATCGCGTGCACGGGCTCGCCCTGCACGTCGAACACGCCGTGGCGGAAGTGCAGGTCCAGGGTGTAGTCGAAGTCCACGCCCGCGCTGGACGTGCCGAGCGCGTTGCGGGTCTTGAGGAACACGGGCGCGAGCTCGTCCGAGTCCCAGACCGCGGTCTCGGGATCGACGGCCTGGGCCACGACCGGGTACTCGCCCGAGACGCGGGCGGCGTCGAACTCGCCCCGCGGCGACTCGTAGGTGCGGTCGTAGGTCGTCCACTCCCCCTCGAAGACGACGTCCTGGTCCCCGCGGACGTGCAGCTCCTCGCCTTCGTCCCAGCCGCAGCCGAGCTCCGCGATGCCCACCACGCCGGGGGCGTCGCCGGGGTCCCGCGAGTGCGCGATCGGCATCTGCGCGACGTCCGCGGCGCTCAGCCGGGTGTCCAGGCGGAAGTCGGCGACGTTGCCCACGTTCGGGTCCACGTCGAGCAGCGCGTTGCCCTCGTCGTCGACCCAGTTCAGGAGGCCGGTGAGGCCCGCGCCGAACGTGGCGTCGTCCGCATAGAACTCGTTCATGATGAACCGGACCGAGTCGTCCAGTCCCTCGGGGGCGGGAGGCGGGGGCGAGCCGCAGCCGCCCAGGAGCAGCGCCGCGACGACGGTGGCGACGGACCTCATTCGGCGGGGATGTCGATGACACCGGCGCAGATGTCCGAGAGCCGGTTGCTGGACGACAGCGACTTGTTCACCGCGTAGTTCAGGACGAACGCGGAGTCGGGGTCGAGGCCGCCACCGATGGGCTCGGCCCAGATCGCGAGCATGCGCAGCGTCTTGTCGCCGGGGCGCTCGACGTTGATCTCCACCGAGTAGGACTGGAGGAGGCCGTTGTCGCCGGAGTCGTCGAAGACGGCCTCGCGGCTGTACGTGAGGATGGCGAGCATGCCCACGCCGGACTCGCCGTTGTCGGGGTCCTCGATGGTCACCACCCCGTGGCGCGCGTCGAAGAAGAGGTCGTAGGGCGGCAGGTCGACGATCACGGGCGCCGGGTTCGCGACGTTCTCCAGCATGAGGAGCGAGGCGCCGTACGGGGCCGGGTCGTAGCCCTCGGCGAACACGTCGAGGTCCTCGCCGATCGGGGTGAACTCGAGGGACGCGGACGCCGCCTGGAAGTCGGCCCGGGGCGTGCGGAAGGTCCGGTCGTACTCCTCCCAGTCCTCGTCGAACACCACCGTCTGGTCGGGGCGCAGCAGGTAGTCCTCGGCGGTCTGCCAGGTGCAGTCCATCTCCGCGAGGCTCACGACGCCGCTCGCGTTGCTGATGACTCGGTCGTCGTCGGCGAGCGGGAAGTGGCCGATGTCGGTCTCGGTCAGATCGCCGATCGTGAACGAGTCGAGCGGCTCCTGGTCCTCGCCCTCGCCCGCGCCCACGCCGGTGAGCCGGAAGCCCTCGTCGAAGTACCAGTTCATGAAGCCCTGGATGCCGGCCTGGAAGGTCGCGTCGTTCTTGTAGAACTCGCGCATCATGTAGGAGGTCGAGGCGTCGAGGCCCTCGGGCGCGGGCGGCGGTGGGGAGCACCCGATGAGCGCCGAGGCGACGACCAGGGGGAGGGCGATCAGGAAGCGGTGAGTCTGCATAACGGCCCCTATCTCGCGGATCCGAGCCGCGATTGCAAGGGCTTCGTTATGGACAAGTTATGACGGCGGCCCCGGAGGCGTGCCTCAGCGGCGTCGTCGAGCGACCGCGGGGAAGACGAAGAGCAGCCCCCACCACCCCACCGACGAGGCGTCCGCCAGAGAGCAGTCGCTGCCTCCGCCGCCGCTCGGATCCTCCACCTGATCGACGGCCGCGCAGGCCTCGCTCAGGGCGTTGCTCGACTCGAGCGCCTTGCGGACCGCCGCCTGACGGGCGAGCTCGTCGCTGATCGTGATGCCCTCGGTCAGGGTCTGAGCCCACACGGTGAGCATGCGGACGGTCTTGTTGTCCGGTCGCTCCACGTTGATCTCGATGCTGTACGTCTGCGCGATGCCGTTGCCCGCGCCGTTCACGACCGGGTCGCGGATGTGGGTCGCGATGACGAAGGCGCCGAGCTCCTCGCCGTCCACCTCGTAGCTCCCGTGGCGGAAGTCGAGGAAGAGCGGGTAGGCGTCCAGGTCCACGCCGAACGCGCTGACCGGGTTCGCCTGGTTCTGGGTGAACAGCAGGGTGCTCTCGTAGGGCTCCGCGTCGAACCCCTCGTCGAACGGGTCGACCGTGTCCTGGAGCGCCGCGTACCCGGCGTCGTGACCGCCCTCGAAGCGCTCGCGGGACGACGTGTAGGTGCGGTCGTACCCCTCCCAGGCCTCCGCGAAGACCACGTCCTGATCCGGCCGCACGAGGAACGTCTCGGCCGTGCGCCAGGTGCAGTCCATCTCCGCCACGGAGACCACGCCGAGGGCGTCGCCCAGCGTGCGCTCGCCGTTGTACGGGTAGTTCACGACGTCCTCGGGATCGAGGTCCGCCACCACGAACGAGTCGACCGGCTCCTCCTCCTCACCGCCGGGCGCGAGGCCCGTCAGCTCCTGCCCGCCGCCGTTGACGAACCAGTCCATGAAGCCCTGGATGCCGACCTCGAAGGTGGCGTCGTCCGAGAAGAACTCGCGGAACACGAAGGAGCTCGCTTCGTCCAGCCCCTCCGGCGCCACGGGCAGGGGCTCGCAGCCGGTGAAGAGGACGACGGCCGCGAGGGCCGGGATGGTGCGTCTCATGTTCGGTGCTCCCGCCGCCGTCGGGCGGTACCCACCGCCATCAGGGCGAGGAAGAGTGCCGCAGCGGGCGCGTCGAGTCGATCGCCCGCGATGCTCGCGTCGCACGACGCGCAGCCGCCGCCGCCGGAGACCCAGCTGGTGATCGGGTCCACGGTCTCGCAGTCGCTGTCCGCCCCGTCGATGAGGCCGTCGCAGTCGTTGTCCTCGCCGTCCGAGCAGTCCTCGGGCGACGCGCGATCCGCCTCGCCGTCGCAGTCGTTGTCGATCCCGTCGCACACCTCGATCGCGTCCGGGTTCACCTCCGGGTCGGTGTCGTTGCAGTCGCCGTCGCAGGGCGCGAAGGAGTCGCCGTCCACGTCCAGCTCGTCCAGCGGCACGTCCCCGTCGCAGTCGTTGTCGAGGCCGTCGCAGATCTCGTCGGCGCCCACGAACACCGTGTCGTCCAGGTCGTCGCAGTCGCCGTCGCACGCCGACTGGCCGTCGCCGTCGTTGTCGACGTTCTCGTCGGTCGTCGGGTCGCAGTCGTTGTCGATGCCGTCGCACTCCTCGGGGTTCCCCGGGAAGACGTCGGGGTCGTCGTCGTCGCAGTCGCCCGCGCAGGTCGTGACCCCGTCCTCATCGAGGTCGAAGCCCTCGTCGATCACGCCGTCGCAGTTGTTGTCGATGCCGTCGCAGACCTCCTCCGCCGTGGGGTGCACGAGCGCGTCGGCGTCGTCGCAGTCCTCGCCGAGGCACTGGGTGTAGCCGTCGCCGTCGTCGTCCGCGTCCTCGTCGATCTCGCCGTCGCAGTCGTTGTCGAGGCCGTCCGTGCAGTCCTCGATGTTGCCCGTGAAGACGTTCGCGTCGGTGTCGTCGCAGTCGCCGTCGCAGGTCGTGACGCCGTCCTCGTCCAGATCGAAGCCCTCGTCGGCCACGCCGTCGCAGTCGTTGTCGACGCCGTCGCAGACCTCCTCCACGTTCGGGTTCACGGAGGCGTCGCTGTCGTCGCAGTCGCCCGCGCACGTGGTCACGCCGTCGCCGTCGTCGTCGGTGTCCTCGTCGATGTCGCCGTCGCAGTTGTCGTCGATGCCGTTGGTGCAGTCCTCGACGTTCCCCGTGAAGACGTCCGCGTCGGTGTCGTCGCAGTCGCCGTCGCAGGTGGTGACGCCGTCGCCGTCCAGGTCGAAGCCGTCGTCGATCACGCCGTCGCAGTCGTTGTCGATGCCGTCGCAGGACTCGATCGCGAACGGGCCGATCTGGCTGTCGAGGTCGTCGCAGTCGCCGTCGCACACGAGCACGCCGTCGCCGTCTTGGTCGCTGCCGTCGTCGATGGCGCCGTCGCAGTTGTTGTCGATGCCGTCGCCGCAGATGTCCACCGCGCCCAGGTAGATGGACGGGTCGGTGTCGTCGCAGTCGCCGTCGCAGGAGGTGACGCCGTCGCCGTCCAGGTCGACCTGCTCGTTCGTGAACGGGTTGCAGTCGTTGTCGATCCCGTCGCAGATCTCCGCCGCGCCGGGGTTGATGGCGGCGTCGTTGTCGTCGCAGTCACCGTCGCAGGTGGCGTACCCGTCGCCGTCCAGGTCGAAGCCGTCGTCCACGATGCCGTTGCAGTCGTTGTCGAAGCCGTCGCAGACCTCGACCTCGGACGGGTTCACGACCGGGTTGGCGTCGTCGCAGTCCTGGCAGGAGCCCACGCCGTCGCCGTCCGCGTCCACGGACTCGTCGATGGTGCCGTCGCAGTCGTTGTCCACGCCGTCGCCGCAGATGTCCTGGGCGCCCGGGAAGACGGTCGCCTCGAGGTCGTTGCAGTCGCCCGCGCAGGTCGTGAAGCCGTCGCCGTCGGCGTCGAAGCCGTCGTCGATCACGCCGTCGCAGTTCTCGTCCACGCCGTCGCAGGACTCGATCTGGCCCGGGAAGACGAGGGCGTCGTTGTCGTCGCAGTCGCCGTCGCAGCTGGTGAAGTTGTCGCCGTCGAGGTCGACGCCCTCGATCGTGGTCGGGTCGCAGTCGTTGTCGAGCCCGTCGCAGATCTCGATGGCGCCGGGGAAGATCAGCGGGTTCGCGTCGTCGCAGTCGCCCGCGCATGCGGAGAAGCCGTCGAAGTCCGCGTCGAAGCCCTCATCGACGGCCGTGTCGCAGTCGTTGTCCTGGCCGTCGCAGACCTCGGGGTTCGTCGGGAAGTTGAGCGCGTCGAAGTCGTCGCAGTCGCCCGCGCACACCGTCACGCCGTCCGCGTCCACGTCGGCGATGTCGTCCGAGAAGCCGTCGCAGTCGTTGTCCTGGCCGTCGCAGATCTCCACCGCGCCGGGGTACGTGTTCGGGTTGAAGTCGTTGCAGTCGCCGTCGCAGCCGGTGACGCCGTCGAGGTCGAGGTCGTCGCCGTCGGTGGTGTTCGGGTCGCAGTCGGTGTCGAACCCGTCGCACAGCTCGGCCGCGCCGGGGAACACGGTGGCCTCCGCGTCGTTGCAGTCGCCGTCGTCCTCGGTGAAGCCGTCGCCGTCGTCGTCGATGCAGTCCGCGCCGCCGATCCCGTCGGCGTCGAAGCCCTCGTCCACGAGCGTGTCGCCGTCGTTGTCGAGGCCGTCGCACAGCTCCACGTCGAAGCAGTCCGCGATGCCGTCGTTGTCGCTGTCGAAGCCCTCGTCCACGAGGGTGTCGCAGTTGTTGTCGAACCCGTCGCAGATCTCGGTGATGCCCGCGGAGATGTTCGGGTCGGCGTCGTTGCAGTCGCCCGCGTCCTCGCTGAACCCGTCGCCGTCGTTGTCGATGCAGTCCGCGCCGCCGATGCCGTCGAGGTCGAAGCCCTCGTCGACCGCGCCGTCGCCGTCGTTGTCCACGCCATCGCAGACCTCGGTGTCCTGGCAGTCGGGCACGCCGTCGCCGTCCGCGTCGAAGCCCTCGTCCACGACGCCGTCGCAGTTGTTGTCGATCGCGTCGCATACCTCGATGAGGAAGGGCCCCGAGAGCGGCTGGTTGTCGTCGCAGTCGCCCTGGCAGACGGCCCAGCCGTCGTTGTCGGCGTCGAGCTCGTTGGCGGGGATGACGCCGTCGCAGTTGTCGTCCAGCTGGTTGCAGATCTCGGTCGCGCCCGGGTTGACGGCCGACGCCGTGTCGTTGCAGTCGCCGTCGCAGATGCGGTAGCCGTCGTTGTCGCTGTCGAACTCGGTGCCCGGCACGGAGCCGTCGCAGTCGTTGTCGAGCCCGTCGCAGGCCTCCGCCGCGCCCACGAAGGTGTTGGGGTCGTTGTCGTCGCAGTCGCCCCCGCACACGAGGTTGCCGTCGTTGTCGTTGTCGACCTCGTTGAGGCCGAGGATGCCGTCGCAGTTGTTGTCCACGCCGTCGCAGACCTCGACGGCGTTGGGGAAGGCCGAGGCGTCCAGGTCGTCGCAGTCGCCGTTGCAGACCTCGAACCCGTCGCCGTCCGCGTCGGACTCGTTGGCGGGGGTGACGGAGTCGCAGTTGTTGTCGAGGCCGTCGCAGATCTCGGCCGCGCCGGGGAACGTGGTGCTGTCGAGGTCGTTGCAGTCGCCCGCGCAGACCTGCACGCCGTCGCCGTCGAGGTCGTTCTCGGTCACGGGGATGACGCCGTCGCAGTCGTTGTCCACGCCGTCGCAGATCTCGACCTGACCGGGGAAGATCGCCGAGTTCGTGTCCGCGCAGTCGCCGTCGCAGATGCGGTAGCCGTCGTTGTCCGCGTCCGCCTCGTTGGCCGGGACGGTGCCGTCGCAGTCGTTGTCGAGGCCGTCGCAGCCCTCGGGGGCGTTGGGGAACGTCAGGGCGTTGCCGTCGTCGCAGTCCCCCTGACAGTCGGACAGGCCGTCGAGATCGTCGTCGATCTCGGTGAAGGGCACGCCGTTCACGCAGTCGTTGTCGATCGCGTCGCACACCTCGGTCAAGAGGGGCGACTGGAGGGGCGAGGCGTCGTTGCAGTCGTCGTCGGCGGTGCCGAGGATGCCGTCGGCGCCGCAGGTGGTGACGCTGTCGCCGTCCAGGTCGAAGCCCTCGTCGATCAGGCCGTTGCCGTTGTTGTCGAGCCCGTCGCAGGTCTCGCTGTCCTGGCAGTCCGGGATCCCGTCGTTGTCGGAGTCGAAGCCCTCGTCGACGTTGCCGTCGCAGTTGTTGTCGAGCCCGTCACAGACCTCGATGTTGCCGGGGAAGATGTTCTGGTTCTGGTCGTTGCAGTCGCCGTCGCAGACGCTGACGCCGTCCACGTCGCCGTCCGTCTCCGGATCCGCGCCGTCGACGAGGCCGTCGCAGTCGTCGTCGAAGCTGTTGCAGAGCTCCGCCGCGCCGGGGAAGACGGCGGCGTTCGTGTCGTCGCAGTCGCCGCCGCAGGACGAGTAGGTGTCGCCGTCGGTGTCGGTGGCCGGGTCGGCGGAGTCCGCGAGGCCGTCGCAGTCGTTGTCCACGCCGTCGCACACCTCCGTCGCGCCGGGCAGGACCGCGGCGTTGCCGTCGTCGCAGTCGGGGCCGCCCCAGAGGTTCGAGATCGAGCCGTCGTTGTCGAGATCGATGTCCTGGAGCGTGTAGGTGCCCGGGTCGCCGGGGAAGGCCTGCTCGGAGGGGCAGCCCGCGCCGCTCGTGCCGCCGGGGCCGCCGAACACCTCGACGGTCGGGGTGATGCCCGCGTCCTGCTGATAGAAGACCTTGATCCGGCCGCCGGAGCCGCCTCCTCCGCCGTCGTCGTAGTCCGTGCTGCTGCCGCCGTTCGCGCGCAGGAGGCCGGTGATCGCGACGGAGTCGCCCTGGACCAGGATGCCCCCCCCGGAGCCGCCGCCGCCCGAGTCGTTCCCGAAGATGGCGCCGTTGGTGCCGTTGGAGATGAGGTTGCCGTTGATGATGATCGTGGGCGCCTCGAGCCGGATCGCGCCGCCGCCGTCGCCGCCGCCGAAGTTCGTCCCGTTGCCGTCGCCCTCGCCGCCGGAGCCCCCCGCCGACCCCATCTGGATGTCGATGGTGTTGGCGTTGCCGTAGGCGAACCCGCCCGCGCCGTCGATGACCTCGGTCCCGCAGCCCGAGAAGACCCACCAGTCGCGGATGCCGTCGCCGCCGTCGCCGCCGTAGCCCGCGCCGCCGCCGCCGTCGAGCGCGAACAGGCCGCCGAAGCCGCCGCCGGGGCCGTCGCCCTGGTCGGTGCTGGACTGGAACCCGTCGCCGTTGGCCCGGATGCGCGAGTTGGCGTCGATGTTGATCGTGCCGGTCGCGATGATGTGCAGCAGGCCGGTGTTGTTGGGGTTCGCGGTGCTGTACGTCGCGACGTTGATCGTGGAGTTCACGAGCGTCACGTCGCCGTAGTTCAGCGTGCCTCCGAGCGTGACCGTCTGGTTGGTGAGGGTCAGGTTCTGGGCGGCTGCGGGCGTCGCGAAGGCGACGAGCAGGCAGGTCAGGAGGAGGGTGCGCGTCGTGCGCATCGAGCATTCGGAAATCATGGAGTCTCCTCGACGCCCCAGAGCGACGCCGCGGGCGGTCATGCCCGGACGGGGGTCAGGCCTTCTTCGGTCCAGAGCCAGAGATCGTCGCTCAGCGGGCGCGGGCGACGGCGGAAGGTCGTTCGGGTGCGGCGCGCGAGGTGGTCGCGCGCCTCGGCGGTGTCCCGCCAGACGTGGATGCATTCGGCTGCGGGCATGGCGACCAGGAGCGGAGATCCGAGCTCCGCCTCCAGCGCCGCGCGCATGCTCGGGCACAGCAGCAGGCCGCTGTCGTACCCGTGAGCGTCCAGCTGGACGCCGTGCAGCCGATCCGTCTCGTCTCGCAGCTCCACCCACGCGGCTCCCCCCGCGTCCTGCTGCGCCACGGCCCAGGAGAGGAGCTCCCGGCGGTCGATGCCCCACCGGTCGGCTTCCGAGGTGGGGATGAAGGTGATGCGGTCCGAGCTGTCCAACACGGGACACGCGACGATGCTCGGCGCCACGGGGACCCACACGATGTCGAGCTCCGCGACGGCCGAGCGGGGGCGCAGGACCACGCGGAGGAAGTCGCGGACGTCGTCCCAGTCCATGCCCTCCCACTCGGATCCGGGGGCGCGGTGGGCCCGGTCGTCGAGCCGGGAGGCGAGGGCGTCGAGGTCGCCGTCGGCGAGGTACGCGCGGTACGCGTTCGAGGGCTGGACGCGGATGGAGCCGCCCACGAGCAGCCCCTCCTCGTCCACGAACCAGGTGTTGCCGCGCATGTCGCCGGCGCGATCGTTCAACAGCTGGACGAGCGCGAGCGTGAAGAACTCGGGGGCGAGGAGGTCCGCCGGGGCGAGCTGGAGGGACCCGAGGATGCCCTCCACGACGTCGTCCAACTCCTCGTACGGGCCCTCGGCGGTGGCCACGACCACGCCCTGCTCGTTGCCGAGGGCGAGGATGCGCCACACCACGGGCTCGCCGTCGTCGGTGGGCGGCAGGACCCAGCCCCAGGACGCGGCCCAGGCGTCGTCGCCCCATCGCGCCAGCCGCGTGCGCTTGGGCGGGGCGAGCGAGGTGCCGCCGCCGAGGATGGTCCCGCACGCGTCGAGCAGGCCCTGGGGCCCGGACACCGGCAGGGGGTGCGCGGCGATCGTGAGGCGCGTGCCCACCGAGTAGCTGGGGGCGGCCCGCACGACGTCTTCGGCCCCCGGGAGCTCCGCCCAGTCGTGGGGGAGGCTCAGGGAGAAGCGGGTGTAGGGGCCGTATTCGACCGCGCGGCGGCGCCAGGAGCGGGGCGGCGGTCGGGGGGCCGGGACGGGCGCGATCCAGGACCGGCGAGGCTCCCCGGGACCCCCACTCGCGGACTTCGACATCCGCTCGCGGAATGCATCGATGAGTCGCTTCGGCGCCATTGGGTCGAAGTCAACTTACCACGCGCGCGAGGCGACCGCGGTCGGGCG
>CAZUHI010000019.1:0-14290 GCA_964620495.1 uncultured Rickettsiales bacterium
GTTGCCCCTAGTACGAGAGGACCGGGGTGAACGAACCTCTGGTGTTCCGGTTGTCAAGCCGTTGGCATCGCCGGGTAGCTATGTTCGGACGGGATAACCGCTGAAAGCATCTAAGTGGGAAGCCTCCTTCAAGATTAGCTCTCGCTTCGTAAGACTAAAGGGCCGTGGGAGACGACCACGTTGATAGGCCGGGTGTGGAAGCACAGCAATGTGTGGAGCTAACCGGTACTAATAGCCCGTGAGGCTTGAACACTTTCTGAGGACCTCCAGCCCTCATTCAATCCATCAATCACCATGCGGTAGCCGCACAGCAGTGCGGCTGCGGATAAAAGTTGCCTGGCGATGATAGCGGAGGGGCCACACCCGTTCCCATTCCGAACACGGAAGTTAAGCCTTCTTGCGCCGATGGTACTGCAGGGGAAGCTCTGTGGGAGAGTAGGTCGTTGCCGGGCATATTACGAAGGAAGGCCCCGAGAGAGATCTCGGGGCCTTTCGTCGTTCTGGGTCGTCGGATGATGTAGGGACGCCTCCTCGAACCTGGCCGGCTGCCCTCCAGGCGGGTCGCCTCCCGTGGGGCTCCTCTTTCAGGCTTGCTGGGAACACCCGCGCCGTCGAGCCAGTTGGACGAACTCCCGCAGCTCCGGGTGCTTGAACAGCGCGCAGGGCAGGAAGTAGGCGACGCACGCGGCCGCGAGGAGCGCCGCATAGGGACCAGCGAGCTCGAGGAAGCCGTGCTTCGACGCGGTGTCGAGCAGCTCTCGCCCCCAATACACGACCCCCGCCATCCCCGACGTCGCTCCCAGCGAGAGAGCGAGGGACCGGCGGGTGACGTCGTCCTGCAGGACCCCGGTGTGACGCCGCAGGAGGGCCGCCAACAACATCGCTTGGACGAAGGCCGACGCCGTGTTCGCCAGCGCGATCCCGCCGTGGCCGAGGGGTCCGGCCAGGCCGTAGCAGAGGCCCACGTTGACCGCCATGCTCACCGCCGCGACGTACACCGGCGTCTTGGTGTCCTTGAACGCGTAGAAGACGGGCACGAAGACCCGTGCCAGGGCGATGTGGACCAAGCCGAGGATGTGGAAGCCGAGGGCGTAGGCCGTCCAGGCCGTCGACTCGGCGGAGTAGGCCCCCCGCTCGAACAGGAGCGACGCCGTCTCCGCCCTCAGCAGGAAGAACCCCGCCATCACCGGGAAGCACACGAAGGCGCACAGTCGCACGGAGTACAGAACCGTCTCGCGGACCTTGTCGAGAGACCCGGCCGCGGCGTCGGCGGACAGCGACGGCAGCACCACGGTCGAGACCGCGACGGCGAACACCCCGAGCGTGAGCTCGAGCAGCCGCCCCGAGTACTGCAGGGAGGACACGGCGCCGCTCCCCAGACTCCACGCGATGGCCTGGGAGACCAGCACGTTCACCTGGTACACGCCGGCTCCGAACAGCGTCGGGACCAGCAGCCACAGCGCGCGCACCACCGCGGGCCCGGGCCGGAACGCCGGTCGCCACCGGAACCCGAGCTTGTAGACGTACGGGAGCTGGAACCCGAGCTGCAGCGCTCCCCCCAGGAGCACGCCGATCGCGAACCCGAACACCGGCTGGTCGAGGTGCCCCGCGAGTCCGAGCGCGCACGCGATGATCGCGACGTTGAGCAGGACCGACGTGAAGGCGCTCACCCAGAACACGCGATACGTGTTGAGGATCCCCTGCGCGATCGCGGCCCACGAGACCAGCGCGATGTAGGGGAACATCCAGCGCGTGAGCTGCGTGGTGAGTTCCTGGGCCTCGGGGGCGATCTCGCGCCCGCCGATGAACGCGAACGCGGCCACCACGAGCCCCGCCCCCAGGGCCCCCAGGGCGGAGATCACCGTCAGCGCGAGCAGCGACAGGTTCAGGAACCGGACGGCGAAGTCCTTGGCCGCGTCCTCTCCCTCGTTCTCTCGCTGGTCGCTGAGTACGGGGATGAAGCCCGCGCTCATGGCTCCCTCCGCCACCAAGCGACGGAGCAGGTTGGGGATCTGGAACGCGATGCCGAAGGCGTCCGACGCGAACGAGGTGCCGAGCAGCGCGGCCCGGACCTGCTCTCGCACCAGCCCGAGCACCCGCGAGCCCATCGTGATCGCGCTCACGGACGCCATCGAACGGAGCAGGCGTCGGCGACGACCGGCGGATTCGCGGGTGGCCTCCTCCGTCATCGCTTCTTGCGGCGGTGGCCGGCCGCCTTGCGGTCTCCCCAGATCCGCAGACGTTCCCGGACCATCTTCTCGTAGCCCTGGTCGCCGGGCTCGTAGAACCGGGCGTCGCGAACCCCCTCGGGGAGGTACTCCGCGGCCACGAAGTCGCCCTCGTACGCGTGCGGGTTCTCGTACCCGCGGCCGTACCCCAGCTGCTTCATGAGCGGCGTCGCGGCGTTGCGCAGCTCGTTGGGGACGGGCAACGCGCCCCGCTTCCGCACCGCCTTCGCGGCCTCGAAGTACCCCTTCGTGGACGACGACTTGGGCGCGGTCGAGAGGTAGAGCGTGGCCTGCGACAGCGCGTACTTGCCTTCGGGCAGGCCGAGGAACTCCACGGCGTCCTTGCACGACACCGCGACCTGCACCGCCCGCGGGTCCGCCATGCCGACGTCCTCGCTCGCGAAGATCACGAGCCGACGGGCCACGAACAGAGGATCTTCGCCGGCTTCGACCATGCGCGCGAGGTAGTAGAGCGCCGCGTCCGGGTCGCTTCCGCGCATCGACTTGATGAACGCCGACACGACGTTGTAGTGCTCCTCCCCCGTGCGATCGTAGAGCAGCGACGCGTCGCCGAGGGCCTCTTCGGCTTCCTCCGGCGCGAGCGGAGGGGCGTCCAGCGCGCGGCTGCGAAAGTGGAGGGCGACTCGCTCGAGCGCCCCGAGGGCCCGCCTCGCGTCGCCCCCGGCCGCGAGGACCAGGCGATCGGCCGTCTCGGGAGCGAGCGTGAGCCCGAGGGTTCCCAGGCCCTCCTCTTCCTTCAGAGCCCGGTGAAGCAGCTGCGTGAGGGCCTCGGTCGGGACGGGCTTCAGAACGTGCACGGCGCAGCGGCTCAAGAGCGCGCCCACCACCCGGAAGGACGGGTTCTCGGTGGTCGCCCCCACGAGCGTGACCAGCCCCGATTCGACGTGGGGGAGGAACGCGTCCTGCTGCGTTCGATTGAACCGGTGGATCTCGTCGACGAACAGCAGCGTCCGCGCGCCCGCCGCGGTCTGCTTGCGGAACTTCGCGCGGGAGATGATCTCGCGCAGGTCCTTGAGGCCTCCGAGCACGGCGCTGAACGGCTCGAAGTGGGCGTCGGTGTGTTCGGCGAGCAGCCGGGCGATCGTCGTCTTCCCGCAGCCGGGGGGGCCCCACAGGATCATCGACGTCAGGCGATCGGACTCGATCGCGCGTCGGAGGGGGCGCCCGCTCCCGAGCAGGTGCTCCTGCCCCAGGACCCCGTCCAGGGAGGTGGGCCGCATGCGCTCGGCGAGCGGCGTTCGAAACAGGGCGGGGAGTGCGGCGCGGTCGGACACGTGCGGACGCGAGTGTACAAGCCGGAGTCGGTCCGCCGCGCCCCTGGAACCGCGGCGGACCCGGCCGTATACACTTCCCTCCTTGGCTTCTCCGGCACCAAAGGCGAGCGCGCGCACGACCGAGCGGCTCCGCTACTACCTCGGCACGGAGTCCCGGAACTTCGTCCTCGGGGCCGTCGCGCTCGTCGCCACCAACCTCGCCCGCGCCGGGCTCCCGTACCTCACGAAGCTCGTCTTCGACGCGCTCGAGTCCCTGGAGGGGGCCGGGGTGTCGACGGACGTCGCCCGAGACGTCGGCTTGCTGGCCCTCGGGATGGTCGGCTTGGCGGTCGTGATGGGCGCGTTCCGAGTCGCCTCCCGCCTCGCGATCTTCAACGGCGGCAGGCGCGTCGAGTACCGGCTCCGCAACGACATCTACGCCCACCTGCAGAAGCTCGGCCCGTCGTTCTTCGGCCGCATGCCCGTGGGCGACCTCCTGTCGCGCGTGACCAGCGACATCACCGCCGTGCGCCTGCTCGGCGGCCCCGGGATCCTAAACATCATCAACACGGCCGTGGTCTACGTCACCGCCGTCATCCCGATGCTCCTGATCTCGCCCAGGCTCACGGCCTGGGCGTTGGCCCCGCTCCTGCTGGTGTTCGCGTCCACGCGGGTGGTGGGCAGGCAGATCTACCTGCGCTCCCACGAGTCCCAGAGCGACCTCGCCGAGGTGACGGCGCTCGCGAACGAGAACATCAACGGCATCCAAGTCGTGCAGGCCTACGCGAAGGAGGCGGCTCGCCAGCGAGGGTTCGCCGACGCCTCGGACACCTACCGCCGGTCCTACCTCAAGTTCGTGCTCCTGCGGTCCGTGCTGCTGCCGATCCTCGCGGGGACGGGCGGTCTCGGCGTCCTCACGATCCTGTACTTCGGGGGCAGCGACGTGATCGCCGGTCGCCTCACGCTGGGCGACTTCGTGGCCGTCATGGGCTACCTGGCGATGCTGCTCTGGCCCACCGTGGCGCTGGGCTGGATGGTGAGTCTGTGGCAGCGGGGTCGGTCGGCCATGGACCGCGTCGGGGAGATCCTCGACAGCGAGCCCGAGGTGGTGATGATGCCCCCGACGGCGGACGCCCCGACCCGGGTGGTCGGCGGTGTGCGCGTGCAGGGGCTGGACTTCGCCTACCCGTCCGACGACGGGCCCGTGCCCGTGCTGCACGACATCGAGTTCACCATCGAGCCCGGCGAGACCGTCCTCCTGGTGGGACCGTCCGGGGCGGGCAAGTCGACGCTGGTCTCGCTGCTCCCCCACCTCGCCGAAGTGCCGCGGGATCGCATCCTGATCGACGGCCGCGACATCCACGACTTCCCTCTCGACCTCCTGCGACGCCGCATCGCGTTCGTGCCCCAGGAGCCGTTCCTCTTCTCCATGACCGTCCGGGACAACGTCGCGTTCGGGCTCGAGGAGGACGACGAAGAGGCCCTGCACGCGGCCACGGCCATGGCGGCACTCACCGGGGACATCGAGCGGTTTCCGGAGGGCCTCGACATGCGGGTCGGCGAGCGCGGTGTCACCCTGAGCGGGGGGCAGCGCCAGCGCATGACGATCGCGCGCGCGGCCGTCCTCAAGCCGTCGATCTGGGTGTTCGACGACTGCCTCTCGTCGGTGGACGCGGCTACTGAACAGCAGATCGTGCGGAACCTGCGGGGGATCACCGCCGACGCGACGGCCATCTTCGTGACCCACCGCCTCCTCGGCTTCGAGTCGGTGGATCGGGTGATCGTCCTCAACGACGGGCGGGTGGTGGAGCAGGGCGACCACGAGGAGCTGCTCGCGGCGGGCGGGTGGTACGCGCGGCTGTACCGCAAGCAGCGGCTGGACGAAGACCTCGCCGGCGCCGACATGGCGGAGGCGGGCTGATGCGCTCGCGCGGCAACCCCGACGAGGGCGGCGGGACGACGAAGATCTTCGACTTCGGCCTGCTGGGTCGCATCGCGCCGTTCGCGGTGCCTCAGCGGGGGCCGCTCGTCGTCTCCCTCATCCTGCTCCCGCTGGTGGCGGGCGGGCAGCTGATTCAGCCGTACCTCATCAAGGTGGCGATCGACGGCCCCATCGCCGACGGCGACGTCGCGGGGCTCCTGCCCGTCGCGTTGGCGCTGCTGGTCGCGCTCGTGGGGCTGTACTCCGTGCAGCTGGTCCAGTCCTATTCGATGCACCTCGCCGGGCAGGGCATCGTCCACGAGCTGCGGGTGGCCGTGCACGAGCACCTGCTCACGCTCCACGACCGCTACTTCCGTCGGCACCCCGCGGGGAAGCTGCTCACGCGCTGCACATCGGACGTGGAGGGCATCGGCGAGATGTTCGCGTCCGGCTTCCTCACGCTGTTCGCCGACCTCGTGCTGCTCGCGGGCATCTGCGTGGCGCTCGTGCTGCTCAACTGGCGGCTCGCCCTCGTCACCTTCGTGACCCTGCCGGTGCTCATCGGAGTGTCGCGCTGGTTCCAGACGCGGCTGCGGGGCGCGTACCGCGAGATTCGTCGCCGGGTGGCCGTCCTGAACGCGGAGCTGCAGGAGAAGATCTCCGGCATCCGCGTCATCCAGCTGTTCGCGCGGGAGGAGCGGGCCAACGCCGACTTCGAGCGGAGCTCGCGGACGCTCATGGACGAGAACCTGCGCAGCATCAAGCTCGACGCTTCGCTGTTCGCGTTCGTGGACAGCATGGGGAGCCTGGTGGCCGCGCTGCTGATCTGGTGGGCGGCCGAGCCGGTGATGGAGGGCGCGCTGACCTTGGGGGCGCTCGTCGCGTTCCTCGACTACGTGCAGCGGTTCTTCGTGCCCATCCGCGACCTGAGCCAGAAGGTGGCGACGATGCAGTCGGGGCTCGCGTCGGCCGAGCGCGTGTTCGCGCTGCTCGACGAGCGGGAGCAGATCCCGGTGGTGGAGCAGCCGTACACGCCGAGCGAGGTCCGCGGCGCCATTCGGTTCGACGACGTGCGCTTCGCGTACGTGCCCGAGGAGCCCGTGCTGCGCGGCCTGAACCTCGAGGTCGAGGCGGGCGAGCGCGTGGCCCTCGTGGGGGTGACCGGGGCGGGCAAGTCGACCCTGCTGCGCCTCCTGAATCGCACGTACGACGCCGACGACGGGACCGTCAGCATCGACGGCCACGACGTCCTCGAGTGGTCTCCCGCGCGGCTCCGGTCCAGCGTCGGGATGGTGCTCCAGGACGTGTTCCTCTTCCGCGGGACCATCCGGGACAACCTCGCCCTCGGCGACTCGAACCTGTCCGACGAGCAGCTTGCAGAGGCGCTTCAGCTCGTCGGCGCCGAGTCGATCCTCGCGCGCCTGGGGGGCCTCGACGGGGTCCTGGGCGAGCGCGGCGGCAACCTCTCCGCGGGCGAGCGACAGCTGATCGCGTTCGCACGCGTGATGGCCCATGAACCCTCGGTGCTCGTGCTCGACGAGGCGACCTCCAACGTCGACACGTTCTCCGAGGAGCGCATCCAGCAGGCGATCGCCGTGGCGCTCAAGGGCCGCACGGCGCTCGTGGTGGCGCATCGGCTGTCGACGATCCAGGAGGTCGACCGAATCGCGGTGCTGCACCGCGGTCGCCTGGCGGAGATCGGCACGCACGACGAGCTCCTGAAGGAGGACGGGCTCTACCGTCGACTCCACGAGCAGTACTTCGCGGGCGCCGACGCCGCCTGACGATTTCGGGCGACGGTTGCGCCCCGTCGCGCGGCTCGCTATCCCCCCCCGCATGCCTGCGCCCGAACCCGCCGCCGCCGCTCCGTTCCGCCATGGGCGCACCTTGGCGATCGTGGGGACGATCGCCGCGTTCGTCTTCGTGGCGTCGAACAGCAAGCTCGCGCCGGTCGCGCGGGGCATCCTCGAGCGCGAACCCCACCCGGGGCTCGAGGAGGAGCCCTTCTTCCCTCCCTACGACGCGACCACGGAGCGCACGCTCGGGGCGTTGCGGGACGGGCTGAACGCCCGCGCGTGGAGGGAGGCGACAGAGCCGACGATCACGGAGCTGGACCGTGATCGCGTCTGCATCGCGTCTCTCTACGTCCCCATGGGCCGCGGCGACGTGGGCCCCTACACGGCCACCCTGTCGCAGGAAGGCATCGACAGCGGGGTCGCCGAGGCGGTGGACACGATCTGGGCGCAGCTCGAGCCGCGCGCCCGCACCCCCCGGAACATCGCCCGGAGCCGCCTCAAGCTCGACTGCGTGGTGGGCGGCGAGCGGCCCTGGGATCAGGACGCCAACTACGGCGGCGTGCTGCTGGACCAGGGCCTCGACGGCATCGTCCTGCGGGTCGACGGGGAGGAGCCCTTCTACTGGTTGCCGTCGTGGGCGATCGAGCTTCCCGTGGCCCGGCGCCGCATGCTCCGCAGCGCGCGTCGCCTCGCCCGCGAGGAGGGCGGCTGGTCCAAGAAGGAGGCGAAGAAGGCCTCGTACGCCGCGATCCGCACGCGGGCCTACGTGGAGTCCGAACCCGGCGGCGGGGTCATCCGCGCGGTCGCGCGAGGCAACGTGGAGGGGCCGCCGCTGACCTCCGAGGCGCTCCGTCACGCGATCGCGATCTCAGGGCGGTACATCGCGCGGGAGACGGACGAGCGCGGCAAGGTGACCTACCACTACGACGACCGGAAGGACCGGGTCGAGGGGGGCTACAACCTGCTCCGCCACGCGGGCACGACGTACTCGATGCTCCAGGCCTACCGAATCTCGGGCGACCAGGCCGTCCTCGAGGGGGCCGAGCGGGCCATCGGCTACTTCCGCCGCAAGATGAAGGAGGACACCAAGCACCCCGGCGAGTGGTTCGCGGTCGAGGGCCGTCGGGCCAAGCTGGGAGCCATCGGGCTGGGCCTGCTCATGTACGTGGAGCACGCGAAGGTGGCGCCCGACCGGGCGGCCGACATCGAGCTGCTGCGGGGCATGGGCCGACACATCGAGCGGATGATGCTGCCGTCCGGCGAGCTGGTCTCCTTCTACGACTGGGACGGCAAGGAGAAGTCGACCCGCAAGTCGATCTTCTACTCGGGAGAGGCGATCCTCGGGCTGGTCCGACTCCACCAGCTGACCGGCGAACAGCAGTGGCTCGACGTCGCCATCAAGGCCTCGGACTTCCTGGTGCACGAGCGCTGGGTGGCCCTCGGCATTCGGCTGCACGTCCCGCCCGACGCGTGGCTGCTGCAGGCCCTCGTGGAGCTCGACCGCGTGGCGCCCGACGAGGCTCGGGCCGACTACGCGAACGCCCTCGGGCGCAGCATCGCGCGGCTGAAGCTGCTGGACGCGGAGCTCACGCCGCCGGATCTGCTGGGCGGCGAGATCTCGACGCTGGGGAGCCTGCCTCCCACGGCCACGGCGGGCTCGTTCGGGGAGGCGCTCTCGGCTTGGGCCCGGCTCGAGGCGCGGCGCACGCCCGAGATCACCCGGGCTCGGGAGGTGGCGGCGAAGAACGCCCTGTTCCAGCTTCGTTCGCAGCTGGTCACAGCGAACACCTGGTACCTGTCCAACCCCGGGCGCGCCCACGGCGGCTGGCGCAAGCGGATGACCAGCGGCGAGGTCCGCAACGACCACGTCCAGCACAACCTCTCGGGGCTGTTCGGCATCCTCGCGCTGTACGACGACGAGGCGCCGGACATCGGCCTGATGGTCGCGGAGGCGAAGTGATGGAGCGCGGGGTCGGGTTGGTGGCGTCGGCGGTGGCCGCGTTCTTCGCGGTGGAGCTGGTGTGGGCGGCGTCCGGGAAGATCGGCGTGCGCCAGAAGGAGGCCGAGTGGGCCGCGTCGCAGTTCGTCTCGACCGGGCTGTGGGCCGGGATCGCGGCGATCGTGGCGGTCGTGGCCGCGGTCGTGTCCCTGCGGGGCGACGGCGAGACGAAGATCACGCACCTGGTCGAGGTGCTCGCGGCCCTGGGGGTGTCCTTCGCGGCGGCCTACACGCTGTCGGCGGCGGTGGAGGCCGAGCGGGCGAACTACTGGGACGCCATCCACTTCTCCTCCCTCGTCTGGATCGGGTTCCTGACGGCCTTGGGGGCGGCCGTAGTCTCGGGGCTGGCGAGTCGTCGAGGGGACCGGCCCGTGGTCGTGCTGGGGTGGCTGCCCGGCTTCCTGGTCGCGCTCTGGGTGCTCCTGTGGCTGGTGACCTGGTTCGAGCCGCTGGGCGACTTCATCGCCTGGATCGCGAGCCGCTGGTACCTGGCGACGCATGGCTGAGGCGCCGACGTTCTTCGTCTCGGACCTGCACCTGCGGGGGCCGGACGACGCGAACCAGCGCCTCTTTCTGGAGTTCCTCGACCGCCGCGTGAAGCCCTCGGGCGGAGCCCTGGTCGTGGCGGGCGACCTCTTCGACTTCTGGTACGGGTTGCCGGAGCGCGTCCCCGAGCCCTTTCGAGAGGTCGTGGACGCCCTCGAGGCCCTGCCGTCGGTCGTGTACTTCGAGGGCAACCACGACGTGCGCCTCGCCCGCGCCCTCGGCCGCGGCAGTCGGGTGGAGGTGGTGGTCGGCGGACGCCGCATGCAGACCCACGGCCTCGACATCCACGTCGAGCACGGCGATCACGTGGACGAGGACGACGTCGGCCACATGGCGTTCAAGCGGCTGATGCTCTCGAAGCCCGCGGCGGTGGTCGCGCGGGTGCTCGGGGAGCGGGCGCTGCAGTGGGTCGGCGGCACGGCGGCGGTCGTGAGTCGGGGCGACATGGACGCCGTGCTCGGCCAGGACCCTCGCTGGCTGGCCGCCGCGCGACGGTTCGCCGCGGGCAGGTCGCAGGCCGGGGCGGACCTCACGGTCCTGGGCCACGGCCACTGGCTGGGGTGGTGGGACGAGCCGCTCGTGTGCCTCGGCGACTGGCTGGTCTTCCGCTCGTACCTGCGGGTGGACCCCGCAGGCGCGCGGCTCCATCGCTATCGAAGCGACGGGGACGACGTGCTGTCGGCTGAGTCGCCGGTGGGCGCGATCGCGCCCTGATCATGTAAGCCGCGGGTGAGCAAGGCCGTTCTGTAAGTGGCTGAGATCACTGAGTCGAGCGCGAGCTTTCCGAAGCAGGGGGAGGCGTCTGGGACCGGGGGACGCAGTCCCCCACTCCCAGCTCGTTTCGGGTCGAGCAGGCCGTGTGAGTCGATGCTCAGGTCGTGCGGCGGCCGGGAGGCCCTCGCGCCTCGAGCTCATACGTCCGGGGTCCCCTCGAGGCGGCCCGCAAGATCCTTCATCCAGGCTGAAGAGGGCACCGGCGGAGGACTCATTCGCCGCCGCCACAGACGGAGTCGAGGTACTCGGCGAACTGGGAGACGCCCGTCGAGTCGTTGCTGTAGCTCCGGGCCTTCGACAACGACCCGCTGGACCAGACGACGAACCGTCGCTTCGCGATGTCGATGCCGACCACGGCAGTCGTCTCGGCCACGAACAGCATCCTCAGGAGCTGCAGGACGTGGGGCTTCCGCCCCATAGGATTCTCACTCGAAGAGCGAGTCGGCGGGAGGCGGGACGAGGACCTGGCCCGGGGGCTCGGAGGGGACGGGCGCGAGCACCGGCTGGGTGTCCTCGGCGTCTTCGCCCGCGACCTCGACGACCGCGCCGTTGGTCGGCGCCTCTTCGGCCACGGCCTCCTCTTCTTCCTCTTCCTCTTCCGGGGCCGCCTCGACCTCGACGGGCGTCTCCGCCTCGCCGTCTTCGGTCTCGTCGACGTCCGCGGCCTCCACCGCTTCCACGGTCTCGGCCGAGTCCTCGGCGTCTGCGGCGGCGGGCTCCGGCTCGTCGCCGTTGAGGAGCTCGCCGTCCGGCCCGAACTCGAGCGTGTCGGCGGCGGCGTCCACGTCCTCGATGCCGTCCGCTTCGACCACGGCGTCGGGGCGACGCTTGCGCTTGCGGCGTCGGCGACGCTTCTGGGAGCGGGTCAGGTCCTCTCCGTCCTCGTCCGAGGGACCCGCGTCGTCGCTCGGGGTCTCGCCGGCGTCGCTCTCGGCGGACGCCTCGGCCCCTTCGGTCGTCCCCTCCTCGCGCTCGCTGCGGTTGCGGCCTCGCCCTCGGCGTCGACGGCGGCGGCGACGGCGCTTCTCGCCCGTCTCCTCGTCGCCTTCACCCTCGGTCTTGGCGGCTTGCTCTTCGCCGTCCTCGGCGCCGTCGGTGTCGTCGGCCTTCTTCTTGACGTCCTTGGTCTCGCCGACCTCCTTCTTGTCGTCGCGATCGCGACCACGACGGCGTCGGCGTCTACGCTTCTTCTTCTCGCCGGACTCCTCGGCCTCGGCCGCGGCCTCGGCGGCCTCCTCTGCGGCGGGGTCGTACTCGGGCAGCGGGGCGGGGAGCTTCTCGTCGTTCCTGAGCTCCTTGCCCCGGGCCAGGATCGACTCGCGGTGAGCCTCCAGCTCGGCTCGCTCGGCGGGCGCCAGCTGCGTGATCGAGAGCCACCGGATGTCCATCTTGGAGACGGTCAGCTCGGGGCGGGTGTCGATCTTCACCAGGATGCCGCACTCGTCTTCGATGAGCGTGAGGTCTCGCCGGTGCTTGTTGAGCAGGTGAAGCGCGAGCTCCGGGTTGAGCCCCAGGACCACCTTGTCGACCTTGCCCGCCGCGGCCTTCGCCTGGATGCGGCGGAGCAGCCCGCGGGCCGCGAACTCCGGCGACGGCACGATGCCGCGACCCTCGCAGGCCGGGCAGTCGATGTGCGTCTGAAGCCGGATGGCCTGCTTGATCCGCTGGCGGTTGACCTCGCAGAGGCCGTTCTCGCTGATCTTGCTGACGTAGGTTCGCGCCTTGTCCGTCTTGAGGACGTCCTTGAGGACTTTCTCGACCTGCCGGTTCTGCTTCGTCGAGACCATGTCGATGAAGTCGATGACGATCAGGCCGCCCAAGTCCCGCAGGCGAAGCTGGCGCGCGACCTCGGCCGCCGCTTCCAGGTTCGTGTGGAGCGCAGTGTCCTCCTGGGAGCGCTGTTTCGTGGAGCGCCCGGAGTTCACGTCGATGCTGATGAGCGCCTCGGTGGGGTCCACCAGGATGTACCCGCCCGAGGGCAGGTCGACGCGCCGCGAGAAGATGGCCTCGATCTGCTCCTCGACCCCGTAGGCGTCGAACAGCGGGATGCCGCCTTCGTAGTGGGTCAGGACCTTGCTGCTCCGCGGCATCACCGCCTTGAACCAGGCCCCGGCGTTGGCGGCGGCCTGGGCCGTGTCGACGATGACCTCGGTGGTGTCCGCGGTCAGGTAGTCGCGGAGCATGCGGATGATGAGGTCACGGTCCTCGTGGAGGAGCGCAGGCTGCTTCTTCTTGAGCTTCTTCGTCTGCGCGAGGACGTTCTTCCACAGCCGCACCAGCTGGGTGCCGTCGCGGTT
Source organism: uncultured Rickettsiales bacterium (assembly GCA_964620495.1). Lineage (GTDB taxonomy): Bacteria > Myxococcota_A > UBA796 > UBA9615 > UBA9615 > CAZEKB01. The sequence continues at coordinate 12,836 of CAZUHI010000019.1, forward strand.
CAGGTCCGTCTTGGTGCGGTCGAGGCCCGCGGTTCGGACGATGAATCCGAACTCCTCCGGGATCTTCAGGCCCGCGGCGAGCTCCTTGATCTTCTTGCGCTCGGACTCGCTCGAGACCTTGCGGGAGACGCCGCGGCTGTCGTCCAGCGGCATCAGGACCATGTACCGGCCCGCGAGGGAGACCCGGGTGGTCAGGGCGGCGCCCTTGTTGCCGGTGGCGTCCTTGACCACCTGGACGACGATCTCGCGACGGCGCCGCATCACCTCTTCGATGCGCGGCTTCTTCTTGTTCTTGCCGTCCTTCGGCTTCTCGTGCCAGCACTCCTTGGCGATCTCGTCGAACGGCAGGAAGCCCTGCTTTTCGGCGCCGAAGTCGACGAAGCAGGCGTTGAGGCTGGGCTCTACGTTGGCGACGATGCCCTTGTAGATGTTGCCCTTGAGGAGGCCCGCGTCGCGGACTTCGAATTCCAGCTGCTCTAGGGAGCGGCCGGTGAGAACCGCCGCCCGGACCTCTTCGGGTCGGGTGGCGTTGATGAGCATGGTTCGGGACACGTGTTTCTCTCTTCGAATGGCCGCGGGCCTCGGGGGCGGACTGAATGAGCCGCCTCGCCGGGCCACGGGCCGAGTAGGCCACCTCGAGCACGCAGGGACGCGCCGGCGAGAACTCCCTCGGCCGGGCGAATGCTGCGCATCGATGGGTTGGTGGCGATGTTCATGAACTTCGATCGGGGTGCCGCTGGTGCGTCCACTCAATCGTGGGACGGGGGCGACGCCCCCCGGGGCTCGCCCCGGCTGCTCTCGTCGAACCTTCGACGGAGAACTGGCGGAAGGATGGCGCCTGCGCGGCAAATGTCAAGGGCTGCGACGCTCGACGGCTTGCGTCGCGGCCCCGCCCGCGCCTATTCTGCGTGGTAGCAGAGAGCCCGCGAACGTATGCGTGGCCTGCTCCCGGGGCACGAAGCCCGCATGCAACAGGAAGGCCCGCCATGACCCGCTGGGAATACCGCGTTCTCCACGACCTCTCCCTGCCCCAACTCAACGAGCTGGGGGAAGAGGGCTGGGAGATCGTGACCGCCGAGTTCGACGACGAGGGGGAGATCTTCTCCGCGCTGGCGAAGCGAGGTCGTTCCGGCGGCGGTGGTGGTGGGGACCGCAAGCGCAGCCGGCGGCGTCGTGGTGGCGGCGGTGGCGGCGGCGGCGGCGGCAACATCGGCCCCATGACCTAGGCACCCCTCTCGATGAATCGGCTCGCTTCGCGTCCGCCGATTCATCGCCGGGGGCCCCGCAGTACCTCCTGAACTTCGGTCGGACTCGCGTCGCGAGTTCCTCCCTGCGCGCGCTTGGTGCGCTTGCGTGGGGGTCGTATCGGGCCATTGCGTCGCTCGCTTCGCGTCCGCCGATTCATCGCCGGGGGCCCGCTCGCTTCGCGTCGGTCTGAGAAGAACCTCTCGGATT
>CAZUHI010000019.1:14390-85702 GCA_964620495.1 uncultured Rickettsiales bacterium
CGCCCGAAGCGAAGCTTGCTTCCGCCGATCTTGAGAGGTTGTTCTCGTCCCGGCCCGAAGCGGCGGTGGAGCGCTGCTCGCCCGCGTCGTCGTCATCGCCGGGGGCCCGCTCGCTTCGCGTCGGTCTGAGAAGAACCTCTCGGATTCGCCCGAAGCGAAGCTTGCTTCCGCCGATCTTGAGAGGTTGTTCTCGTCCCGGCCGGAAGCGGCGGTGGAGCGCTGCTCGCCCGCGTCGTCGTCGTCGGGAACGCTCCGCGTTCCTTGGCGAATCCCCGGCGCTCGCCCCTGCGGGCTACTCGCCTGCGTCGTCGTCGTCTCCGGCGACGGGCGCGGCGCCCGTGCGGATCAACATGTACGAGAAGCGGTCCAGGCTCCAGTCGTAGCTGTTCTGGCAGTTCGCTTCCTGGCTGATCTCCCGGTAGCCGTACGACCACAGGTTCACCACCTGGAACGCGCCCCCCAGGTACGTGAACTCGCCCGTCTCCGTGGGGTAGAGCTCGAAGGCGGGGCCGTCCGGGCCGTCGACCTCTTCGGGCTTCACCAGGAACTGCAGCGACAGGTTGTACGGGTTCGCGCACGCGCCCGGGTCGTTCCGGGTGTTGGGGCACGCTCGGTCGCGCGTCTCCACCACCGAGAACATCGGGTGGTTCGGGCCGGGCGTGTAGACCATGCCCTCGTTGCTGGGCTCCGCGATGAAGAGGATCTCGCCCCCGTCGTCCTTGCTCTGCACGATGGCGAAGCCGTGCACCAGGATGCCGCGGCTGATGTCCATCACCATCTGCGAGAACACGCCCTGGCCGACCTCGACCGGGATGTCGTACTCGTCCGGGAGCCGATAGTCGATGCGCAGCACCATCGCCTGGAACTCGGGGTCGGGCTCTTCAGGCGGGTCCTGGGTGATGACGATCCGCGTGAACGTGGTGTCCGGGATGGGGGCCCTCTCGGTGATGCTGCCCGGGAAGTTGAACGGGAAGACGTCGACCCCGAACTCGACCATCAGGTCTTCGATCGTGTCCTCGGTGTACTCCTCGCCCTCGATGGTGACCGCCCAGTCGAAGACGACGTTCGTGAGCGCGAGCAGATCGCAGCCCGCGGGGGGAGCGATGGTGCGGTCGGAGTCGTCGTCGTCGGTGTCCTCCGAGGGGCAGGCGACGAACGTCAGGGGGACGAGCAGCGCGAGCGGGGCGAGGACGAAAACGGGGCGGAAACGATGCATGCGGGGCACTCCAGCGAGTCCGCGAGCTTACACTTCGGCTCTCGAAGGAGGACGGGCACATGCGGGTAGGGATCTTGACCGGAGGCGGCGACTGCCCCGGCCTCAACGCCGTCATTCGGGCCGTGCGGCGGACGCTCCAGCACGAGGGCGACGACGTCGAGACCGTGGGCGTGAAGGACGGCTTCCTCGGCCTCATCACGGCCGACTTCGACCCCCTGGGGCCCGGCTCCGTGTCGGGGATCCTGCCGCGCGGGGGCACGATCCTGGGCACCTCGAACCGGGACGACCCCTTCCGCTGGCGCGGCACCGACCCTCCCTCGGACGTCACCGACCGCGTGCTCGCCAACCTGCGCGACGCCGAGATCGACGCCCTGGTCGTCATCGGCGGGGACGGCACCCTCGACATCGCGCACCGGCTCACGCCCCTGGGCGTCCGCGCCGTGGGCGTCCCCAAGACCATCGACAACGACCTCGCCGCCACCGACCGCACCTTCGGCTTCGACACGGCGGTCACCATCGCCACCGAGGCCATCGACCGCATCCACACCACCGCCGCCAGCCACCACCGCGTGATGTTCGTGGAGGTCATGGGGCGGCACGCGGGGTGGATCGCCCTGCACGCGGGCATGGCCTCCGGTGGGGACGTCATCCTGATCCCCGAGATCCCCTTCCGCTTCGACGCGATCGTGGCCGCGATCGAGGCCCGCAAGGCCCGCGGCAAGCGTTCGTCCATCGTCGTGGCGGCGGAGGGGGCGAAGCCGCTGGGGGGGACGCTCTCCGTCTACAAGGAGGTCCAGGGCGGCGCGGACACGGTGCGGCTCGGGGGCATCGCGAAGCAGGTGGGGGACGCGATCGAGGGCGAGATCGGGCTCGAGGTGCGCGCGACGATCCTGGGGCACATCCAGCGCGGCGGCAGCCCCACCGCGTACGACCGGGTGCTCGCGACCCGCTTCGGGGTGTGCGCCGCCCGCCAGGTCCTCGCCGGAAACTGGGACAGTATGGCGAGCCTCCGCGGCGCCGACGTCGTCCCCGTCCCCCTCGCCGACGCGTGCTCCGGGCGGCGCCTCGTCGATCCCGAGGGCCCGCTCGTCTCGGTGGCCCGGGCCACCGGCATCAAGTTCGGCGACGAGCCCACGGGCTGACTCGTCGAGGGGGTCCCCAAATCTAGAACGGAGGCAGGCCGAGGGCCTCGTCGCACTGCTCCGTGAAGCGGTTCTTCTCTCGCGCCTGGGCCGCGACGTCCATGCAGATCGTCAGCGACTGACGCGCCTTGAGCAGCAGGGGGTCGAGCCGGTCCCCGATCCAGGCGGCCAGCGCCCGGGCCTCGGCGACCTTCCAGCCCTTCGGTGGGCCCTCCTCCAGGACCTCCTTGTAGCCCCCGAGCAGCGCGTGGAACTGCACGTAGAGCGTGCCGAGGTGCAGCGTCGCGGCCGACGCCCAGGTGGGGTCGCGACGCTCGAGGGCGTTCACGTAGTAGCTCTCGGCGGCGCCCGCGGCGTCGGCGGCACGGGCCAGGGCCTCCTGGAGCTTCTCGTAGCTGCCGCTCAGCTTCACCTGCAGCGCCCGACGGCCCACCAGGTCGCCCATCGTCACGGACGCGAGGGCGAGGTGGACGTCGAGACCTCGCCGGTCGTCCTCCGCGTGCGCGGCCTCGAGCTTCGGCACCGCGGTCGAGAGGCGTCGGGCGGCCGCCTGGGCGCGGCCCGCCTGACTGTCGAGCCAGGCGAGGTACACCTGCACCACGTCGGCCTCCGGCGAGCGCTTCACCTTGAGGGCGAGGGCGGTGAGGGTGCGGTGCGCCTCCTCCTTGTCGTCCATCACGACGTGGATCAGCGCGACGCGGAAGCGTGCGTCGGCGCGCAGGTCGGGGGACGCGCCGAAGTCCTCGGCGACGGCCGTGTGCGCCTCGAGCGCGGCCTCGGCGAGCTGCAGCTCCTCGAAGCACACGGCCTGGTTGTAGCGGGCGACCGGCACGAGCTCGGACTCGGGGGCGGCCTCGATGAACTGCTCGTAGCGGAGCACGGCCTCGTCGCACGCGTCGCCGTCCTTGAGGGCGTTCGCTTCGTCGAAGTGGAGCTTCGGGTCGGGGTGCGCGGCGGCCGCGGACGGGACGAGGAGGGCGAGGATCAAGAGGACGAAGCGCATGCTTGCTCCGGACAGCACAGGGCCGGGCGTTGTTCGCGCCCGGCCCTGCTGAAGACGTACCGCTCGGTCGACTCGGTCACTGACAGCACCCCCTAGTAAGGGGGGCATCGTGGTAGGTGCTTCAGGCGCCACTTACAGAAGGGGCGCACACCACACCCAGGGACAACTCCCGGTGGAGTAAGTAGGGCACTCGTCTTTGTGCCGGTTGTCGGGCCTCGCAGGATGCGTCTCTCTCTTCTCCACGTTAGGAGGATGGCTCGCGTCGATCAAGGTGTTAGTTTCCCGCCGTCGCGAGAGGTCCTCGGCAGGCCCCTTCTCTCGCCCCTGGAGTTCCCCTTTGTTCCCCTCTGTCGCACCCCTGGGTTCACGCCTCCCGCTGCCGATCGTCGCGGCCTTGGCGGTCGTTCTCGCGGCCTGTCCGAAGCCCACGCCGCCCCCCCAACCCACGCCGGACGATCGGCCCGCCGAGCCCACGATCGTGATCGACTCGGTCGACCCGAGCGAGACGAAGGAGGGGCGCGCGGTCACGGTCACCGTCCGCGGCAAGGGGTTCGAGGACGGCGTGTCCGTGTACCTGAACGACCGCAGCATGAGCGGCGTCGACGTGTACGACGACGGCGAGCTCACCTTCCGCGCGTCCGAGGACCTCGCCGCCGGCAAGTACGACCTGCGCGTCGAGGCGGAGAACGGGGACGACGCCGTGAAGCGCAACGGCTTCGTGGTCCGCGCCAAGCGCAGCTCCGCCGGCGACTGCACGCTGGACGTCGTCTCCTTCGAGTTCAACGAGGCGGGCCTCACGGACGCCGCGCGCGACTCGATCGCGTCGGCCGCCCGCTGCATCGAGGCGCGGGGCCTGAGCGTCGTGCGGCTCGAGGGCCACGCCGACGAGCGCGGCAGCACCGAGTACAACCTCTCCCTTGGCCAGCGCCGGGCCGAGTCCGTCCGCAACTACCTCGTGGGCCTGGGCGTGTCCGAGTCGAAGCTGCGCACGTTGAGCTACGGCGAAGAACGCCCCGCCGACCGCGGGCACGGCGAATACGCCTGGGCGAAGAACCGCCGCGTGGAGTTCGTCGTCCCGTGAGGGTCGCCCTGGGTGTCGCCGTCGTCGCGCTGCTGGCCGGGTGCGGGCTCGACCACACCGGTCGCAGCGCCAGCTACCTCATGGACGCGCGCATCGACGCCAATCGCGACCGCTCACGCTCCATCGAGCGCGACGTGCAGGTCGAGCGCACGCGGGTGGACGACATCGAGGAGCGGGCCGCCAACGCGCGCCGCATGCTCGCCGACTCCGGGGCCACCCTCGAGACCTTCCTCGCCGAGCTGCAGCAGATCCGCGGCGACCTGGCCGAGCTGAAGCACACCCTCGAGGAGAAGGACAAGCTGACGTCGGACGTCGACTTCCGCCTCACCACCCTCGAGCTCACGATCTCTCACGTGATGACGGAGCTGGACGTCGCGCCGCCGTCGATGCTGGGCGCCACCTACTCGGGCGAGACCGGGCTGGGGTCCATGGAGCCCGAGCCCGCCGAGGAGGGCAGCGACCCGGGCGGCGAAGTCATCGACGGGGTGGACGTGGAGCCCGCGCCGCCGGAGCCCGCGCCGCCGACGTCGGAGGAGACCCTCTCGCTGACGAAGGACGTGGGCGCGGACCTCCCCGCGGAGTCCACCGGCAAGGAGGACGCCGAGTTCGGCGCGGGCCTCGTCGACTTCAAGGACGGCGCCTGGGAGGCGGCCGGCGGGCGGCTGCAGAAGTTCGTGATGCGGTACCCGGACAGCAAGTGGTGGCTGCAGGCGCAGTTCCTCGTGGGGCAGTGCCTCTACGAGCTCGGGCGCTACAAGCCGGCCATCACCGAGTACCAGCAGGTCATCGAGAAGGACGAGTCGTCCCAGTGGGCGGCGCGTTCGATGTTCATGCAGGGGATGGCGTTCCAGGAGCTGGGCACGGCGGAGGACATCGACGCCGCCAAGGTGTTCTTCTCGGAGCTGGTGCGTCTCTACCCCGACCGCCCCGAGGCGGAGCGCGCGAAGGCGCGTCTGGAGGCGCTGGATGCGCAGTAGGATCGCACTGGTCGCGTGGCTCGCCCTGGTGGGCTGCGGCGGCGACGAGGCCCCCCCCGAGCCCACGCAGGCGCCGATCGTCATCGACGGGCGCACCGGCAAGGTCGAGACCCCGAAGGACGACCACGCAGGCCACGATCACGCGGGGCACGACCACGCCGCGGACGCCGGCGACGCCCCCGAGTGGGTCGGCGGGCCGGGCACGCTGACGGTCGTCTACTCCAACAACGTGGACGGTGAAATCGAACCCTGCGGGTGACCGAAGAATCCCCTCGGCGGTCTTGCCAGGCGTTCCACGTATCTCTCCTCCCTCTCCGACCACGCGGCCGTGCTGCACGTGGACGCGGGCGACTACTTCTGGGGCCGCGACACCGTCCCGCCCAAGGAGCTGGCCCAGCGCCGCTTGAAGGCCGAGCTGCTCGCCGAAGCGGCGGGCCCGGAGTACCTCGCCCTCGACGCGATGACCCCCGGCGACGGCGACTTCGCGTTCGGCCTGTCGTTCCTCCAGCAGCAGGCGAAGGAGCACTCGCTCCCGTACGTCTCGGCGAACCTGCGCACCACGGCGGGCGACGCGCTGTTCCCGGCCTACAAGGTCGTCGAGAAGGGCGGCAAGCGCATCGGCATCACCGGCGTGCTGAGCGAGATCGTCTCGATCAGCGGCGTCCAGGTCGCCTCGTCCAAGGACGCGATCGCGGGGGTGGTGAAGACCCTGCGCGAGGCGGAGAAGGTGGACCTGGTCGTGGTTCTGTCCCACCTCGGCCTCACGGACGACAAGGCCCTCGCGTCGGCCGTCCCCGAGATCGACATGATCTTCGGTGGGCACTCCCGACGCCACCAGGAGCAGGCCGCGATCGTGGGCGACACGGCCATCTTCCAGGCGGGCAGCCGCGGCAAGGCGCTGGGCGAGGCCGCGTTCCTCTTCCGGGGCGGCCGAGGCTTCGCGAACCCGGGGGCGAAGGTGCAGATCGAGCGGCAGCGCGCCGTCATCGAGCAGCAGGTCGCGCGCTTCGAGAAGCAGCTCGCGGGCGACGTGCCCGAGAAGGACCGTCCCCGCCTCCAGCGGGTGCTCGACTTCAACAAGCGCAAGCTCGAGGAGCTGGTGGTGCCCCCCGAGGACGACGGCTCCCGGTCGCTGATCGCGGGTCGCAAGGTCGACATGCATCGATCCCTGGCCGACGAGCCGAAGATGACGAAGCTGGTGGACGCCACCCTCGAGCAGCTCGGTCCGCTCCTGGCGGCCGAGGCCGCGGAGAAGGCGAAGCACCATCCGAAGCCGACCGCTGAGAAGTCCAGGGGCGACTGGGTGGGCGCGAACGCGTGCCGCACCTGCCACGCCGTGCAGTTCGAGGACTGGCGCAAGACCCCTCACGCGCGCGCGTACGTGACCCTGCTCAAGGAGAAGCGGCAGTACGACCTGGACTGCTGGTCGTGCCACGTGACGGGCGCGGGCGCGAAGGGCGGACCGGCGTCGCCGACGGAGGTCGGGTACCTGCGGAACGTGCAGTGCGAGGCCTGCCACGGCCCCGGCCGCGAGCACGTGGAGAACCCCACGGTCGACATGAACAAGTCGCCCAAGGAGGCGCACTGCAAGGGCTGCCACACGGATGAGCAGACCGAGGGGCGGTTCGTCTTCGACGACTACCTCCCGAAGATCGACCACAAGGACTGATGTACCCCCTGCTCGCCATCGAGACGTCGTGCGACGAGACGGCGGCGGCCGTGCTCGGCCCCGGCGCCACGGTGCTGTCGAACGTCGTGCGCAGCCAGATCCCCGAACACCGGCTCTACGGCGGGGTGGTCCCGGAGGTCGCGTCGCGTCGCCACGTGGACTGGCTCGGGCCGGTCGTCGACGAGGCGCTGGAGCAGGCCGGGATCGGCCGCGACGACCTCGGATCGGTGGCCGCCACCCGGGGCCCCGGCCTCGTCGGCTGCCTGCTGGTGGGGCTGTCCTACGCCCAGGGGACCGCGCGCGCCCTCGGCATCCCGGTGATGGGCGTGAACCACATGGAGGGCCACCTGCTCGCGCCGTTCGTGGGCGACCCGGACCCGCCGTTCCCGTTCCTCGCGCTCGTGGTGTCGGGCGGTCACACGCTGCTGATCCACGCCCGCGGCCTCGGCGAGTACGAGCTCCTGGGCGAGACGCGCGACGACGCCGCGGGCGAGGCGTTCGACAAGGGCGCCCGCCTCCTGGGTCTGCCGTACCCCGGCGGGGTGGAGATCGACAAGCTCTCGCAGACGGGCCGCGCCGACGCCGTGGCCCTGCCCCGTCCGATGTCGCGCAAGCCCGGCTACGACTTCTCCTTCTCGGGGCTCAAGACGGCCACCCGGCAGCACGTGGAGAAGGCCGGCGCGCTCGAGGGCGAGGCCCTGAGCGACATGTGCGCGTCGCTCCAGGAGGCGATCGTCGACTCGCTCCTGCTCAAGACGCGCAAGGCCGCCCGCACCCTCGGCATCCGGCGGGTGGTCGTCACGGGAGGCGTGGCCGCCAACTCCCGGCTGCGCTCGGCGTTCGCGGCCGCCGCCGCGAAGGAGGGGTGGGAGCTGCACCGCCCGGGGCGCGGCCTCTGCACGGACAACGCGGCGATGATCGGGTACGCCGCCGCGCTCCACCTGGCGACGGGCGAGGTCCCTCCCGAGGCCGACGTGGCGCCCGGTCTTCGCCTCGCGAGCCGCGCCTGACATGGTGAAGGCGTACAACCGGGCGAAGAAGTCCCTCGGCCAGAACTTCCTCGTGGACGGGGGTGTGATCGCGCGGATCATCGGGGCCGCCGGCGTGGTCGGGAAGCCGGAGACCGTGATCGAGATCGGGCCCGGGCGAGGCGCCATGACGCGCGGGCTCGTGGACGCCGCCGACCGCTTCGTCGCCATCGAGAAGGACGACGACCTCGCCGCGAAGCTCACGGCCGAGTTCCAGGGGCGGGACGGGGTGGTGGTCCTCAACCGCGACGCCCTCACCCTGGACCCGTCCGAGGTGCCGTTCGGGGGCCCGTTCCGGGTGGTCGCGAACCTGCCCTACAACGTCGGTGGCCGCATCACGATGCACCTGCTCGAGGAGTGGGGCGACGCCGTGCTCGAGATGACGCTCATGTTCCAGCGGGAGGTGGCGAATCGCCTCGTGGCCCCCTGCGGCACCAGCGCCTACAGCGCCCTGAGCGTCCTCGTGCAGTCGTTCTGCGAGGCGTGGCTCCTGTTCGGCGTGCCGCCCGGGGCGTTCCGACCCGTCCCGAAGGTGCAGTCGGCCATCGTGAAGCTCAAGCGTCGCCCCGTCCCGCTGTTCGACGGCGTGCCCTACGACCGCTTCAACTCGCTCGTGCACGCGGCCTTCGCGTCGCGTCGCAAGATGATCCTCAACGGCCTCACCAAGGCCCCGGGGTTGCCGTCGGACGGGGACTTCTGGCGGGCGATCCTGGCGGAGGCGGGCGTGGACCCGAAGCTGCGACCGGACGCCGTGCCGCCCGAGGCCTTCGTCGCCATCACGCGCCTGTTGCTATCGTCCGAGGCCTGAGCCGAGGGGTCCTGTTCCGTGCACGTCGCCATCCTCGCCAAGTCGTCCGAGCGCACTCCCAAAGCGGAGGTGCAGCGCGCCGTGGACGCCGTCCGTCGCGTCCAGACGTTCCTGGAAGAGAAGGGCCACACGGTGGTCGTGGACGAGCGCACCGCCGAGGTGGGCGGGTTCGCTCCATCGGCGTCCCTGGAGGCCCTCCCCGACGGCGCGGACCTGGCGATCGTCCTCGGCGGCGACGGCACGCTCCTCTACGCCGCCCGGCAGTTCGCGCCCCTGGACCTGCCCATCTACGGGATCAACCTCGGCCGCCTCGGCTTCCTGAGCGACACCGACGCCGAGCACGGGCTCGACGGGCTCGGCCGGGTGCTGGACGGCGACTACACCGTCGAGCAGCGGATCATGCTGTCGGGCGCGCTGCACCGACCCGACGGCACCGTCCTGGGGCCCTACATCGCGCTGAACGACTTCGTGATCAACAAGGGCGCGCTCGCGCAGGTGGTGCGCCTCTCCACCCGCGTGGACGACCGGTTCGTCTCCAGCTACCTGGCGGACGGGATCATCGTGTCGACGCCCACGGGCTCTACCGCCTACGGGCTGGCCGTCGGGGGGCCCATCATCGTGCCCACGACCGAGGTCATGCTCGTCGCCCCGATCTGCCCGCACATCCTCACGAACCGGCCGCTGGTGGTCGCCGCGGACTCGGGGATCGACGTGTGCCTCGAGGAGGCGCGGGACGACTGCTACCTCACGATCGACGGCCAGGAGGGCGTACGCCTCCAGCCGGGAGACACCCTCAAGGTGAGCCGCTCGACCCAGAGCGCCCGCCTCGTGCGGACGGACTCGGCGGACTTCTTCGCGATCCTGCGCACCAAGCTCCGCTGGGGGGGATAGCCCGGAGTGCTGCGGGAGCTGCGGATTCGCGACATCGCGATCATCGAGGACGTGGCCGTCGAGTTCGGCGACGGCCTGAACGTGTTGTCCGGCGAGACCGGCGCGGGCAAGTCGATCGTGCTCGGCGCCCTGGGCCTGGTGCTCGGCGGGCGCGCGGGGAGCGAGTGGGTCCGCACCGGCAAGTCGGCGGCCGAGGTCCAGGCGCGGTTCGATCGCACGAAGGAGATCGACGTCGCGCTCGCGGAGCTCGATCTCTCGGTGGACCCCGAGGAGGACGGGCTCCTGCTCCGTCGCGTGGTGACGGCGGCGGGCCGGTCTCGGGCCTACATCGGGGCCTCGGCGGTCCCCCTCACGGCGCTGCGCCGGGTGGCCGTGGAGCTCGTGGACTACGCGGGGCAGCACGAGCACCAGGTGCTGCTGGACGACGCGCGACACCTCGGGATCCTCGATCGCTTCGGGGTGGACCCGAAGACGCTGGATCGGGCGACCACGGCCGTCGCGGCGGCCCGCGCCCTGACCGACGAGCAGCGTCGAATGGACCGGCTCGACGCAGACCGTCGGGCGCGGGAGGACTACCTCCGCTACCAGCTCCAGGAGCTCGACGAGGCGGACCTGAAGGACGGGGAAGAGGACGCCCTGGAGGCCGAGCGCGCCGTGCTGCGCAACGCCGTGGCCCTCGCGGACCGGGCCCGTCGCGCCGAGGCCGCGCTCTACGGGGACGCGGGCAGCGCGGTGGAGCGGATCGGCGACGCGGTGGGGCGACTGCGTGAGCTGGTGGCGATCGACGCGGCCATGGCCCCCGTGCTGGAGGCGGTGGACGAGTCGCTGATCGGGATCGAGGAGGCCGGTCGCGAGCTCGCGGCCTATGCCCGCCGCACGCGCCAGGACCCGGCGCGCCTGGAGGAGGTCGACGACCGGCTGACCCTCGTGCACGACCTGCAGCGCAAGCACCGTCGCGACTTCGCGGGGCTGATCGAGCTGCGTCGGGACATGCAGGCCGAGCTGACGGAGCTGGAGGGGCTGACCGAGCGCCGCGGGGCCCTCGCCGGGGAGCTCGCCGCGGCGCGGGCGGGGGCTCGGGACGCGTGCGCCGCCTTGTCCGTCGAGCGGGCGGCCGCGGCCCAGCGCCTCTCCCGGGAGGTCGAGGCCCAGTTGGCGGGGCTGGCCATGGCGCGCGCGCGCCTCGTCGCCACGCCCGTCCCGGTGCCGGAGTCGGCCGACGCCGTGGCCCTGGGCGACGACGGTGGGGCCCCCTTCTCGGTCTCCACGGGGGCGGAGCAGGTGGCCTTTCTGCTGTCCGCGAACCCGGGCGAGGAGCCCCGTCGGCTGAGCCGCGTGGCGTCCGGGGGCGAGCTGTCCCGCATCCTGCTCGCCGTGCGTCGCGCCCTCGCCGGGGCGTCGGGCGGCCAGGTCCAGGTCTGCGTGTTCGACGAGGTCGACACCGGCCTGGGCGGCGCGACGGCCGAGAAGGTCGGGGACCAGCTCCAGGAGATCGCGACCATCGGCCAGGTCCTGTGCATCACACATCTGCCCCAGATCGCGGCGCGCGCGGACCGGCACTTCCGGGTCGAGAAGCACGTGGCGGACGGGCGCACCCACACCGTCGTGGCTGCGCTGGACGCCGATCAGCGCGTCGCGGAGCTGGTCCGGATGGTGGCGGGGGCGGACGCCTCGGGGTCGGCGGAGGCGTTCGCGCGGGAAATGTTGGCCCGCTCCCGGGGACCCGCGGCCCCTGCGACGGTAGACTGATCGACTGTGACTGTACGCGGAGGAGCCATGCGCATCACGTCGGCCGGCATCACGAATGTCGGCATGAAGCGCCAGAACAACGAAGACAACTACCTGATCAACGACGGCCTCGGGGTCTACGTCGTGTGTGACGGGATGGGCGGCCACGCGGGCGGCGAGTACGCCAGCCAGATCGCGGTCACCACGGTCGAAGAGGTCCTCGCCAACATCCGCGACGAGAATCCGGACGGCGACGGCGCCACGGACGAGCAGATCACGCAGGAGAAGATCAAGTACGCCGTCCGCCTCGCGGGCAAGCGGATCTACGAGCGCGCCCAGGCCGATCCGGAGTTTCGGGGCATGGGCACCACGGCGGTCATCCTGCTGTTCCGCAAGGGGATGGCCTACCTCGCCCACGTGGGCGACTCGCGCGGTTACCTGATCCGCGGCGGGGAGATCACCCAGCGCACCGAAGACCACTCCTGGGTCAACGAGCAGATCAAGGCCGGGCTCATCACGCCCGAGACCGCCAAGCATCACCGCTTCCGCAACATCATCACGCGCTCGCTGGGCTTCCAGGAGGAGGTCGAGATCGACACGCAGGTGTTGCGCGCCGAGCCCGGGGACCTCTACCTGCTGTGCTCCGACGGCCTCTCCAACCTCGTCGAGGACGACGAGATGCGCGAGATGCTGGTGGAGAAGTCGTTCCAGGAGACGCTCCGCCTGCTCGTCGAGATCGCCTGCCAGCGCGGCGGAGACGACAACATCACGGCCGTCATCGCCCGGGTGGACTCCAACTAGACGCGCCTTCCGGCGGGCCGCGCTCCGCGCCGAAGATCGGCGGATTTCCCCACCGCTGTTAGGGTGGGATCGGGAAGGCTCCGCGCGCCCGGGTGTTTTCATTGACAGTCCGGAGCCGGGGTTGGTAGGAGACTGCGCCCGCTCGTCGCGGGCGGCCCGCACCCGAGGGCCTGGAGGGCATCTGGCCGACCGAATCGTCATCGAAGTCGAGTCCGAAGACGGCGCATCGCGCCGGTGGGGATTCGACCGTCGTCGCCTCGTCGCCCTGGTCACGAGCCTGGCCTTCGTGTTCGTGGGCGTGCTCATCGGCACCAGCGCGACCACGTGGTGGGCCGCGAACAGCGTCGGGAACACCCCGTCGGCGAAGGCCGAGAACGTCCTCCTGAAGTCCCGCCTCACGGCCCTCGAGGCCCGCCTCGGTCGCGTGGATCGCGCCCTCGCGCGCGTGGCCTCCTACGACGCGAAGATCCGCGCCCTGACGCAGGAGGACCGGGGAGCCCGCGCGTTCGGCATCGGGCCGCTCTCGGAGCTCGAGATCGCGGCCGCCGAGCGCGAACGCCGCGGCGTCGCCCTGCCCGGTGGCGAGCTGCCGCCGGCGCCCCAGAAGAACGACCTGAGCGCCGTCCTCGACGACCTCGACCAGCGCACCCTCGACCTCGAGGACCGGGCGCTTCAGGAAGAGGTGTCCCTGCAGGAGATCCGCGGCTACCTGGACGACCGCACGTCGCTCATCAACGCGTACCCGTCCGAGTGGCCGGTGCGCGGCTGGGTCACGTCGCGGTACGGCTGGCGCACGAGCCCCCACAGCGGCGTGCGGCGGCTGCACACGGGCATCGACATCGCGGCTCCCCGGGGCACGCCGATCGTCGCCGCCGCGGACGGTCACATCGTCTTCGCCGGGTACCACAGCGCGTACGGCAACCTGGTGGTCGTGGACCACGGCTACGGGATCACCACCAAGCACGCACACACCTCGCGCATCCTCGCGAAGGTCGGCGACCGGGTCCTCCGCGGCGACGTCATCGCGCGGGTCGGCAACACCGGTCGCTCCACCGGTCCTCACCTGCACTTCGAGCTGTTGCAGGACGGCGTGCCGGTGAACCCGTTGCCGTTTCTCCGATCGGAGTAGTCGCGCAGCGGCGGCCTCAGTAGCGGCCCGTCCGCTGCATCATCCACGGCCACTGGGCGAGCACGGGGCCGTCGATCAACTCGTACTCGCGGCGGAACCAGTCGACGTCGGGCCCGTCGCCGTCCCGCAGCAGCTGCTCCTCGTGACTCCGGAGCGCCGCGAACACGACGGCCCCGAGTTCGGCGTACCCCCGCCAGTCCATGTGGCAGGAGTCCAGGAAGCGGGGCTGCTCGGCGGACCTCGGGGGCAGCGCTTGGAAGGCCTCGTCGAGGTCCACGAGCACCACCTCATCGCTCTCGGCGGCCACCTCGCGGATCACGCGGTTGAAGCTCGGACGGCAGCGGTTGCGCGGCACCAACTCCAGCGCCTGGAGTAGGAGCGATCGGCCCTCGTCCGTGTGGCCGAGCCCGAGCTGGGCAAGGCCCGACCAGCGGATCGCCTCCTCCAGGTCCGCGTCGCACCGCGCGAGCTGGGTGGCTGCGGTCTCGAACCTGCCTTGCGCTACCGCCGCGACGCCCTCCACCACACACGGGTCGAGGTACCGGGAGAGGATCTCCTTCGCCGCCCGAGCGTCGCCTCCGGCCAGGTGCGCCATCGCGAGCGCCGGCACCGCGCGGATGGCTTCGACGTCTCCCGCTTTCACCTCGTCCGCGAGGCAGGTCTCGAGGAACGGGCGGGCCTTCGCCAGTCCCCCCGCCTCGGCGAGCTGAATGCCGGCCACGCAGGGAGGCAGGCCCTCCCACCCCGGGGGCAGCGCTGCGGGCTCCCTCGTCAGCGCGGACAGGTCGATCTCCGGGCCCCGACTCGCCTTGTGTCCACCGGACCCACGGCCCGCGCGGCCCAGGAGGTGCCCGAGCGTGAAGCCGCGGTACTCGAGGTGCACCGGGAGGGTCGCGAGGTACACGGTCGCCCCCGCAGCGCCGCCGTCGCGCACGATCGAGCGCAGGTTCTCCCGAAAGGCCTCGCGTACCGCGCTGGCATCGGGATGCTGCGCGGAGAACCAAGCAGGAGCCGAGCGGTCCGTCAGCGCGGCCCGCAACAACCGGAAGCCCCCCTGCTTGACGAGCGCTCTTCGAACCGTCGAAGGCGGCAGCGCGCCTTCGTTGTTGCAGGTCATGACGAGCAGGGCGTCGGGGTCGTGCTGCGCGACCTCCGAGACGATCGCTGCGACGCGGTTGCTGTCCTGGCCGCCGGCGGCGGCGTTGATCACCTCGGTCGGTCGCTGGCTCCAGGTCCCGAGCGCGGATCTGAGGTAGTCCGGGATGCCTCCCGCCGCCCCGGGCAGATCCTGCGAGACGTACGGCTCGCCCATCGCGAACGAACCGCCCACCACGAAGAGGCGGAACGCGTCCCCCTTGTCGACCGGGAACCGAGACCGGACCATCGTCCGCGCGCCGTACTCGCTGGTGACGATGTCGTCACCGTCAGTGCGGAACAGCGGCTCCACCACGTGTTGGACGTCGAGGTCTCGGTCGTAGGTGTCGAAGGCGCCCGTCTCTTCGAGGTGCTCGGCGGCGCGGCTCACGATCAAGAGCACGCCGCCTGCCACGAGCGCCGAGAACGCGATCAGCTTCGGAAGGCGGAGACGACGGCGTGGCGGGTGTGTCGACCGCGAGTGGCCGCTCTCGTCGCCCGGGTCCCGGGTCACCTAGCCGGCGGGCGGGGACGCCGCGGCGGCGGCCGCCGTCTCCTTGTCGTTGCCCATGTGGCACTTCTTGTACTTCTTGCCCGAGCCGCACCAGCAGGGGTCGTTGCGCCCCACCTTGTCCTTCTCGCGACGCACGGTGGTCACGGGCCGCATGGCCTGACGCGCGGCCGCCCCGGTGGTGACGCCGCGGCGCCGCTTGAGGTTCGCCTTGGCGGAGCCGCCCATCTTGTTGGCGCGCTCCAGCGCGGCGGCGGCGGCGGCCCTCTCGGCCATGAGCTGCTCCTCGAGCAGCGCGGCCTTCTCCTCCTCGGTGAGCGCACGCTCGTTGCCGAGGTTCTCGAACAGCTCTTCGAGCACGCGCTGGTCGCGCAGGTCCAACATCATGTTGAACATCTCGAAGCCCTCCTTCTTGTATTCGAGGAGGGGGTTGCGCTGGCCGTAGCCGCGCAGGCCGATGCCGCCCCGCAGGTGGGACATGGCCTGCAGGTGCTTCTTCCAGAGGTAGTCGGTGGTCTTGAGGAGGAAGTAGCGCTCGCGGTACCGGGTGTTCTCGGCGCCGATCAGCTCCTCCTTCTCTGCGTACCACGTCTCGATGTAGCCGATGAGCTCGTCGGCGACGTCGTAGGCCTTGCGCATGTGCACCTGGTGGTAGTCCACCTGGACCGCGTCGAGCTTGAACTGCGCCTTCAGGTCCTCGTTGAGGCCTTCGACGTCCATCTCCTCCGGGGGCGCCTTGTAAGGCGTGCGCTCGGACACGAAGCCGGCGATCATCTCGCGGGCCGTCTCCATGATCATCGCGCGGGTGTCTTCGCCGCCCAGGATGCGGTTGCGCAGCCCGTACACGGCGTCGCGCTGCTGGGACATGACCTCGTCGTACTCGAGCAGGTTCTTGCGGATGCCGAAGTTGCGGCCCTCGACCTTGCTCTGGGCGTTGCCGACCGACTTGCTGAGCCAGGGGTGCACGAGCGGCTCGCCGTCCTCCATGCCCAGGCGCTCCATGAGGCCCTTGAGCTTGTCGCTGCCGAAGATGCGGAGGAGGTCGTCCTCGAGGCTGAGGAAGAAGCGCGACGATCCCGGGTCGCCCTGCCGGCCCGACCGACCCCGCAGCTGGTTGTCGATCCGTCGCGCTTCGTGGCGCTCGGTGCCGATGACGTGCAGTCCGCCGACCTCCTTGACGAACTCGGCGTCCTTCTCGCACTGCGCCCGGTACTGCGCGGTGCGCTCCTTGAGGCGACGGTCGTATTCCTCGCGACCCTCGACCTCGGCGTCGAACTCTCCGACCTCGTCGATGGCCAGGGCCTCCGGATTGCCGCCGAGGACGATGTCGGTACCGCGCCCGGCCATGTTCGTGGAGATGGTCACGGCGCCCGGGGTGCCCGCCTGGGCGACGATCGAGGCCTCCGACATGTGGAACTTGGCGTTCAGCACGTTGTGGGGGAGGCCCTCCCGCACCAGCAGCTTGTGCACGAGCTCCGACTTCTCGACCGAGGCGGTGCCCACGAGCACGGGCTGACGGGCTGCGTGGCACTCCTTGATCTCTTCGATGACCGCCTGGAACTTCTCGGGCTCGGTCTTGTAGATGACGTCGTCGTGGTCGAGGCGGGCGATGGGACGGTTGGTGGGGATCACGACGGTGTCGCTGTCGTAGATCTTCTGGAACTCCTCGGCCTCGGTGTCGGCCGTCCCCGTCATGCCGGAGAGCTTGTCGTACTTCAGGAAGTACTTCTGGTACGTGATCGTCGCGAGGGTCTCATTCTCCTTCTCGATGCGGATCTTCTCCTTCGCCTCGATCGCCTGGTGCAGGCCGTCGGACCAGCGCCGCCCCGGCATCTTTCGACCGGTGTGCGGGTCCACGATGACGACCTTGTTGTTCTCGACCACGTAGTGCTTGTCCCGCTTGAACGCGAGGTGCGCGCGCAACGCCTGGTTGACGTGGTGCAGCATCTCGATGTTCTCGGGGAGGAACAGGTTCTTGATGCCCAGGCGCTGCTCGACGACGTCGATCCCCTGCTCGGTGAGGCTGACGCTGCGCGCCTCCTCGTCGAGCACGAAGTCGATCTCCTGCTTCATGCCGGGGACGATCTTGTCGACCTTGTAGTAGTTGTCGAGGTCCGCGTCGGCGGCCCCGGAGATGATCAGCGGCGTCCGCGCCTCGTCGATGAGGATGGAGTCGACCTCGTCCACGATCGCGAAGTTGTGGCCCCGCTTCTGGACCATGTGGTCGACCGACAGCTTCATGTTGTCGCGCAGGAAGTCGAAGCCGAACTCGGAGTTGTTCCCGTAGGTGATGTCGGAGTTGTAGGCGTTCCGCCGCGCCTCGTTCGTCATCCCGTGGCTGATGCAGCCCACCGAGAGGCCGAGCCACTCGTGGACCTGGCCCATCCACGCGGCGTCGCGGGTGGCGAGGTAGTCGTTGACCGTGACGACGTGCACGCCCTTGCCCTGGAGCGCGTTGAGGTAGCAGGGGAGGGTGGCGACCAGGGTCTTGCCCTCGCCCGTCCGCATCTCGGCGATGGTGCCCTCGTGCAGGAAGATGCCGCCGATGATCTGGCAGTCGTAGGGGCGCATCTGGATGCTGCGCCAAGCCGCCTCCCGCACGACCGCGAAGGCGTCGGGCAGGATCTCGTCCAGGCTCGCGCCGTTGTCGAGCTTCTCGCGGAACAGCGGCGTCATCGCCTTGAGCTCGGCGTCGCTCGCCTTCTCGTAGCTGGGGCCGAGCGCGTTGACGCGTGCCACCAGGGGCTTCAGCTTCTTGATCTTGCGGTCGTGCGCGGTCCCGAAGACCTTCTCGAACATCGCGGGCATCTTCAACATCGCGGTCGCTGCCTCATGGCTCTTGGTGTGTCGCGCGCGTGAGCGCGGCGCGGCGGTTTGATAGCACATAGCTACCGTCGGGCCTTCCGCAAGCCGAGAAACGAATCTTGCCGACGTCGGGAGCGTGTGGTAGCACCCCTCGCCCGCGCCGACGTCGCAATCTCGCGACCTCGGCTCGGCTGAATCCCACGCGCGGATTCGCCCCCTCCGGTGACGACCTCACGGTCGGTTGAAGGGGCCCCTGCTCGACGGTCGTAGGCTCGACCTCGAGGGACCGCGCGGAGGCCCAACCGGAGGAAGGCCAAGCCCCATGCCCGACATTTCTCTTCGCGATCTGCTCGAAGCCGGCGTTCACTTCGGTCACCAGACCCGTCGCTGGAACCCGAAGATGAAGCCCTACATCTTCGGCGAGAAGAACGGCATCCACATCATCAACCTGCAGAAGACGGCCATCCAGCTGATCGCCGCCACGCAGTTCGTCAGCCAGGCCGTCGCCCGAGGCCAGAAGGTCCTCTTCGTGGGCACGAAGCGCCAGGCCGCCGACATCGTCGTCGAGGCCGCCGAGGCCGCGGGCCAGTTCCACGTCACCCACCGGTGGCTGGGCGGCATGCTCACCAACTTCAAGACGGTGAAGGGCTCGATCGACCGCCTGAACAACCTCGAGAAGGACCGCGACAGCGGCCGCTTCGACGGGCTGTCCAAGAAGGAGCGCATCAGCCTCGATCGCCAGACGGCGAAGCTGAAGAACTCCCTGGGCGGCATCCAGGAGATGACCGCGCTCCCCGGCGTCGTGTTCATCATCGACCCGAAGAAGGAGCACATCGCGGCCAAGGAGGCGAAGCGCCTCGGCATCCCGATCGTGGCCGTGGTCGACACCAACTGCGACCCCGACGGCATCAAGTTCGTCATCCCCGGCAACGACGACGCGCTCAAGGCGATTCGCCTCTTCACGAAGGCCATCTCCGACGCGTGCATCGAGGGTACGCAGATGGCGAAGGACTACGCGCGCCGCGAGTACTCGAGCCTGGGTGGCGGCACCGTGTCCGCCGGTGGCGAGGAGGGCGCCGCGGCTCCCGAGCCCGAGGTCTTCAAGAAGGGCTCGTCCGACGAAGCCGCCGCCGCGCCCGCCGAGGAGGCCGCCGAGGCCGCCCCCGCCGCCGAGGAGGCCGCCGAGGCCGCCCCCGCCGCCGAAGAGGCCGCCGAGGCCGCCCCCGCCGCCGAAGAGGCCGCCGAGGCCGCCCCCGCTGCCGAAGAGGCCGCCGAGGCCGCCCCCGCTGCCGAAGAGGCCGCCGAGGCCGCCCCCGCTGCCGAAGAGGCCGCCGAGGAGGCTCCGGCCGGCGCCGCCGAGGCCGCCCCCGCGGAGGAGGCTGCGGCCGAGACCGCCCCCGACACCGAGAACGCCGCGGCGCCTGCCGAGGCCCCCGAGACCACCGAAGCTGCTCCCGCGTAGCTCGAAAGGAACGAACAGATGTCCATCAGTGCTGCTCAGATCAAGGAGCTCCGCGGCAAGACCGGCGCGGGCATCCTGGACTGCAAGAAGGCCCTCGGCGCCGTCGACGGCGACTTCGAGAAGGCCGTCGACTGGCTCCGCACCAAGGGGATCGCGAAGGCCGCCAAGAAGGCGACCCGCGCGGCCACCGAGGGGTCCGTCTTCTCCTACATCCACGGCGGCGGCCGCCTCGGCGTCCTCGTCGAGGTGAACTGCGAGACCGACTTCGTCGCTCGCGGCGACGTCTTCCAGGCGTTCATCAAGGACGTGGCGATGCACATCGCCGCCGCCTCCCCGAACTGGGTCCGTCGTGAAGACGCCCCGGCCGACGAGGTCGGGCGCGAGAAGGCGATCTTCCTCCAGCAGGCGATCGACTCGGGCAAGCCCGAGCACATCGCGGAGAAGATGGTCGTCGGCAAGCTCAACAAGTACTTCGCCGAGAACTGCCTCATGGAGCAGGCCTGGGTGAAGGACGACAGCAAGACCATCGAGCAGTACCAGACCGAGGTCGTGACGCAGACGGGTGAGAACATCCGCATCCGTCGCTTCGCTCGCTGGTCGCTCGGCGAAGGCCTGGAGAAGAAGTCGGACGACTTCGCCGCCGAGGTCGCCGCCATGGCCGGCACCAACTAACCGACTCGCGCAGAGTCCCGAGAGGGCGGTCGACCAAGCGTCGGCCGCCCTTTCTGCTTGGGGCGTCCCTGCTAGTATTCCGCGCCCGGCGGGGCCGCGCCGGAGAGCGGGAGCAGCAGATGGACGAGTACATCGAAGACCTCGGCGACGAGATGGACAAGCCGGTGAGGCACCTGCGGTCCGAGCTGGCGAAGAAGCGCACCGGGCGCGCGTCCCTGGCCGTCCTCGACGACATCCGCATCGACTACTACGGGGCGCCCACGGCGCTGCAGGGCGTGGCCACGCTCACCGTGCCCGAGGCGCGGATGATCATCGTGAAGCCCTGGGACCCGACCATGCTGCCCGCCATCGAGAAGGCCATCTCGATGTCCAACATCGGCATCACGCCCAACAACGACGGCAAGATCATCCGCCTCGCCTTCCCCGAGCTCACCGGCGACCGCCGCAAGTCGATGGTCCGCGAGGTCGAGCAGGCGGGCGAGAAGTGCAAGGTGTCGATCCGGGGCGTCCGCAAGGACTACAACGACCTCCTCAAGAGCGCGCAGAAGGACGGCGAGATCTCCGAGGACGACCTCAAGCGGGGCCTCGAGATGATCCAGAAGTCGACCGACGCGCACTGCACGAAGGTCGACGACGTGGTGAAGGCGAAGGCCAAGGAGATCCTCGAGGTTTGACCTCGGAGGCTGCGTCCCCGCGGTCCCTCCCCCGGCACGTGGCCATCATCATGGACGGCAACGGACGCTGGGCGCAGGCTCGTGGGCTGCCCCGTCACCGGGGCCACGCCGAGGGCGTCGAGTCGGTGCGCGTCATCACGAAGATGGCCCGCCGCGTGGGCGTCGAGGCGCTCACGCTCTACTCGTTCAGCACGGAGAACTGGGGCCGTCCCCAGGACGAGGTCGACGCCTTGATGGGCCTGCTCGTGCACTTCCTCGAGGCCGAGCGGCAGCTCATGCTGGACGAGGGCATCCGCCTGCAGGTCTCCGGAGAGGCCGAGCGGCTCGTCCCGGCGGCGCGCGAGGCGCTCGAGCGCACCATGGCCGCCACCGCGCACGGCACCGGGATGGTGCTCAACCTCGCGCTGTCCTACGGGTCCAGGCAGGAGCTGGTTCGGGCCGCGCGGCTCATCGCCGAGGACGTCGCGGCCGGCACCCTCGACCCCCGGTCGATCGACGAGGCGTCCATCGAATCGAGGCTGTACACGGCGGGCCTGCCCGAGCTGGACCTCGTCATCCGCACGGCGGGTGAGATGCGGCTGTCGAACTTCCTGCTCTGGCAGGTGGCGTACGCCGAGCTCTACGTGGCGGACATCGCGTGGCCGGACTTCCGGGAGGACGCCTTCGCCGCGGCGCTCGGTTCCTTCGGCCGTCGCGAGCGTCGGTACGGGCTCACGTCGGCGCAGATCGAGGAGAGCGCGTGAGCGGGACGAAGACCCGTCTGATCTCGGGGCTCGCGGCCCTCGCGGTCGTGCTCCCGATCCTGATCTTCGGGAACTACTGGTGGATCGCCGGGCTCGCCTTCACCGCGGGCTGCTGGGGCATCGTCGAGTACGTGGGGATGACGCTGAGGGACGACCGCCGCGTCGCCCTGCCGATGATGCTGGGGATGGGCCTGCCGATCTTCGCGTCCTCCGCCGCGGGACCCCAGGCGAGCGCGGCCCTCGCCAGCGGCGTCTGGCTCGTGGCCGTGCCGGTCTCCGCGGCGGTGTTCCTCTTCACCGCGAAGGACACCGACCTGCTCGCCGACAAGTGGGCGCGGTTCCTCTGCGGGCTCCTGTACGTGCCCTTCCTCATCGGGTTCCTGCCCGCCCTCCGCGCCCTCGAGTCGGGCTCGTCCTGGATCTGGATCCCCCTCGTGGCCGCGTGGCTCGGCGACACCGGCGGCTACTTCGCGGGCCGGGCCTTCGGCAAGCACCCCATGATCCCGCTCATCTCCCCGAAGAAGACGTGGGAGGGGTTCGTGGGCGGCGTCGCCCTCGCCGTGTTCGGCGTCTTCGTGTGGAAGTGGTTCTTCCTGGACGTGCTGACCTGGTGGGACTGCGTGATCCTCGGCGTCCTGGGCAACCTCGCGGGCGTCACCGGCGACCTCGTGGCCTCCATGATCAAGCGCACCCACGGCGTGAAGGACACCGGCAGGTTCCTGCCCGGCCACGGCGGCATGCTCGACCGCATCGACTCCGTCATCTTCAGCCTCCCCGTGGTCTACGGGTACGTCGTGTTCGCGCGGCCGCTGATCGTCGGGGGCTGAGCGATGGGCGTGAAGCGTCCCCGGCGGAGCCGAGGCCCCGCCCCCAGCCCGCGGGTCGAGCCCGACCCCTCCGCGCCCCTCGTGCTGGCGGTGGACACGTCCTGCGCCGTAGAGACCCTCGCGCTGGTGCAGGGGGAGCTCGCCCTCGCCCAGTGGCAGGCGCGCCGGCCGAAGCATCGAGGGGCGTCCCTGGCCTCCACGATCGAGGGCCTGCTCGCGTCCTGCGGGCGCTCGATGGGGGACCTGTCCGCGGCCGTCGTCGTCGGGGGCCCGGGCGCGTTCACCGGCCTCCGGGTCGGCATCGCGACGCTCCAGGGCCTCTGCGCCGCCCGCCGCATCCCCCTGAGCTCCGTCTCCGCGCTCGACGGGTGGGCGTGGGCCGCCACCACGGACGTCGTCGGCGTCACCCTCGACGCCCGGCGGGGCGAGCTCTACACGGCCCTTTTCCGCCGCACTCGCGACGCCCTCGAGACGCTGATCCCCCTCGATCTGGTCACGCCCGACGCCTGGGCCGTCGCCCTGGGAGAGGCGGACGTGGACGTGGAGTTGGTGGGGGACGGGGCCCGGCTGTACGAGACGCGGTGGACGTCGCCGCGGCTGTCCGTCGCCCCCGCTCACGTGCTCGGCCCCAACCTGATCCCCGTCGCCCGGGCCGTGGACGTCTCGGCGACGCCGGGCCCCGTCGCGCCGATCTACATGCGTCGCCACGACGGGACTCGGACGGAGCCCCGAGGGTCCGACGCGATCGGTTAGGCTGGAAGAACCGGCACATGCCGTGCCGTCGAGGACCTCCATGACGCCCTCCGATCTGCACCTGATCGAAGCCCTGACCCCCGACAACCCGGAGCTGGAGACCCTGCTCGCCGACCACACGCGGTACGAGTCCGCGCTGGAGGCGTTCGCGTCGCGCAGTTGGCTCAGCCCGGAAGAAGAAGCCCAGGTGAGGCGTCTGAAACGCGAGAAGCTGGCGGGGCGCGACCGAATCGAGACGATCCTCGAACCTCACCGCGCCGCCCGCCGCGCAGGCTGATAGAAGCGTCGCCGACCCGCGCCCCGCCGGGTCGGTCGAGAGGACGTCATGGGTTCAGCAAGCACAGACGCGCGTGTCGCCGTCGTGGGGGCGACGGGCGCCGTCGGCCGCGAGATGATCAAGGTCCTGGAGGAGCGCGAGTTCCCCGTCGCCGAGCTGCGCCTCTTCGCCTCGGCGCGCAGCATGGGCGAAGAGCTCCTCTTCCGCGGCCGCACCATCGACGTGGAGCTGCTCGACGAGGACTCGCCCGGGGACCTGGACCTCGTCCTCTTCTCCGCGGGCGGCGACGTCAGCCGCGAGTTCGCCCCCCTGTTCGCCGAGGCGGGCGCGGTCGTCATCGACAACAGCTCCGCCTGGCGCATGGACCCGGAGGTCCCGCTCGTCGTCCCCGAGGTCAACCCGGACGCCATCGCCCTCGCCACCGGCGGCAAGAAGATCATCGCCAACCCCAACTGCTCGACGATCCAGCTCGTGGTCGCGCTCGCGCCCCTGGCCGAGGCGTTCGGGCTGCGGCGGGTGATCGTGTCGACGTACCAGTCGGTCTCGGGGGCCGGTCAGAAGGGGATCGAGGAGCTGTCGGGGCAGGTCGTCGCGATGTTCAACCAGAAGGACCGCGTGGTGGACAAGTTCCCCCACGCCATCGCGTTCAACTGCATCCCCGCCATCGGCCCCTTCCGCGCGGACGGCTACTCCCAGGAGGAGTGGAAGCTGGTGGAGGAGAGCCGGAAGATCCTCGGGCGGCCGGACCTCAAGGTCACGCCCACCGCGGTGCGGGTGCCCACCTTCGCCTGCCACGGCGAGTCGATCGTGGCCGAGCTCGACAAGCCCATCACCGCCGCGGCCGTGCGTCGGGAGCTCAAGGTGGCGGACGGCGTGGTGGTGCGGGACACCCCCGCGGACGAGGAGTACCCCATGGGCCTCGACCTCGCGGGCACGGACGAGGTGTTCGTGGGCCGCATCCGGCGCGACCCGTTCGACGACCACTCCGTCGCGATGTGGGTCGTCGCCGACAACCTGCGCAAGGGCGCCGCGGTGAACGCGGTCCAGATCGCGGAGGCCGTATGGATGGCGTGAAGCTCGCGACGGTCGTCGCCTCCCTCTTCGTCGTCGGGACCGCCCACGCGCTGCCCGGCGGTGAAGCGGGGAGCCTCCCCATGGGCGCGGTCACCCTGCACGGCATCGACGCCAGCCCCGACGGGCGCGTCGTCGGGGCCGCGGGCACGGGGGGGCTGTACATCTGGCACGAGGCGGCCTTCTCTTCCCCGATCTTCGCGGGCGGCTGCGACGTGGCCGAGTCCGTGGTGTTCGTGGAGAGCGCGACGTTCGGCGATCGCTTCTACGTCGGCTGCGGCTCCGAGGGGACGATCTACGTGGTCGAGGTCGACGACTCGACGCCGCCGGTGGCGAACACGCCCAGCGCGGTGGTGCTCAACGACGGCATCGGCGCGGTCACCGAGCTGGCTTGGGCCGACGGGGACGACTACGTCCACGCCGTGGTGCAGGACGGCAGCACGTACAGCCTGCACCGCTTCGACGTCGCGGGGACCGGGACGGACGGCGGGGGCCTCCCGCTCCTGGGGACGGGCACCGTCGCGGCCATGACCGTCGGGGTCGACGCCGGCGCGGTGCTCGTGGCGGACACCCGGGGCGTGATGTCGTGGGTCTCCCGGAACACCGGCACCTACTCGGCGTCCACTTCCCCCCCCGTCGTGGTCCAGGGCAGCACCCTGGACATGGTCACCAGCGAGTGGGTGACCACGTCGCTGTGGGCCGACTCCACGAGCGGCGACGTCTGGACGCTCTCGAACGTCACGGCGTCCACGACGGCCACTCGGTTCCTCTCGGGCATCGCCGATCCCTCGGCGCTGGGGTTCGTGTACGACGGGTCCGTTCTCCGCCTGTGGCTCGGTCGCCAGGACGGCACCATCGAGGCCTACGGCGCGGACGACGCGGAGCTCGACGGCAGCCTCTCCATCGACGGGAGCTACGCGGTGGAGTTCGCGATGCCGAGCTCGGGGGACGATCCCGTGTACGTCCGAGCGTCCGACAGCACCGTGCGCGTGGTGTCCGACCGCCCCTGGATCGACGGCATCACGGCCACGCCGGACACCGTCCAGGACGGCGACACCTTCACCATCACGTTCACGCCCGACGCCGACGGCGACTACGACATCCGCGACGGGGGGCCGGACGCCGACGACGGCTCGAGCATCGCCACGGGGCGGGCCACCGCGGACGTGGAGGTCTCGGTCGAGCTCTCCGTGGACGACCTCGAGGAGGAGGGCGACAACCGCCTGTTCGTCTACCTCGAGGACGACGCCGGGAACGTGGGCAAGGACAGCGTGGTCGTGAACCGCGACACGCCCCCGGAGGTCGTGACGGGCCTGTCCGCCGAGGGCGGCGACAACAAGCTGGTCGTCACCTGGACGTCGAGCGACGACCCCGACATCGACCACTACGAGCTCTACCTGTCCGACGTCGTCTTCACGGGCGAAGGCGACCTGCCCGCGTTCGCCGTGCTCGTGAACGAGGGCGAGGACGACGAGCGCACCGACGACTACCCCATGGACGTCGAGTGGACGGCGGCCTCGACGCAGCACAGCGTCACGCTCGAGGGGCTCGTGAACGACACCGTCTACTACCTGACCGTGGTGTCCATCGACTCCTCGGACCTGGAGAGCGGGCCCGCGACCGTCGTCACCGGCATCCCCGTGGCCACCTGCGCGGCGTCGGAGTGCGCGGGGGACACCTACGGCTGCACCTGCGCGCCGAACTCGATCGCCGCGGCGCCCCTTCGACCCCGAGCGCTCGCGTGGGCGGCCTTCCTCCTGGCGATCCTGGCGCCGGTCGCGCGACGACGGTGACGGCCGTCGGCCCGGAGACCCCCGGGGCCCGCAACTACAAGCTCACGATCGAGTACGACGGGGCCGACTTCCACGGATGGCAGCGGCAGCCCCGCGGCCTGCGGACCGTGCAGGGTGAGCTCGAGGACGCCGCGCGCACCCTGTTCGGCCACGACGTCGTCGTGCGCGGCTCCGGGCGTACGGACGCGGGGGTCCACGCCCTCGCCCAGGTGGCGAACGTCCACACCACGCGGGAGCTCCCCACGGGGCGGATCCTGCGCGGGTTCAACGGGCTGTGCGGGCGCGACGTTCGGGTCGTGAAGGTCGAAGAGGTGCCTGCGGACTGGGAGGCGCGCTCGCGAGCGCGGGGCAAGTGGTACCGCTACGACCTGCTCCCGCGGATCCCCCACTCGGCGCTGCTGCGCGGGCGGGTCTGGCGGGTTGCGCCCGACCTCGACGTCGCGCGTCTGCGGGACGAGCTCGCGACCCTCCCGACGACGGCTCACTGGGGGGCCTATCGAGCCTCCGACTGCAGCAGCCCCGATCCAGTGAAGACGCTGCACGCGGCCGAGGTCGAGCGCGCGGGCGAGATCGTCTCGCTGCGGTTCCACGGGTCGGGGTTCCTGAAGCAGATGGTGCGCATCCTCGTGGGGACGGCCGTGGAGGTCGGCCGTGGTCGGATGGAGCTCGGCTCCATGGTGCGCATCCGCGACACGCAGAACCGCGCTCAGGCCGGGCCGACGGCCCCGCCTCACGGGTTGTTTCTCGAACGGGTTCTCTACGGGGGCGACGGCCGGGTGTACTAGCTCTTCTTCTTGGCCTTGGGCTTGGCCTTCTTCTTGGCCTTGGGCTTCGCCTTGGCCTTGCCCTTCCCGTCGTCCTTGGCGTCCTTCGCGTCGTCGTCGTCGTCGAGGTCGTCGAGCAGATCGCCCTCCTCCTCGACCGGCTGCTCGACCTTCTTGGGCGCAGCCTTCTTCGCCTTCTTCTTGCCTCGCCGGCGCGGGGAGGCGTAGGCCTCCCGGGGGTCGGGGGCGGGGTCCTCACGCTGGTCCGCCCCACAGCGCGGGCAGAGCGGCTCGGGACGACCGAGGTCGTAGAACTTGCACTGGCACTTGAAGCAGGTGAACTTCGAACCGAGGTCGGGCTTGGGGCTGGCGGCCATCCAGGCAATCTCCATCGCGCTCGGGGAGGCGAGCGGCTCGCGACCCTGCCACAGCGCGGCGGGCCCGGTCAAACCGTGCCCGAGCACCCGCTCGCCCGACTGGTACCCTCCCGCGCATGTCGCGCCGCACCCCGTCCGCTCCGCTCCTGCCGATCGTCGCACTGCTCGCCCTCTTCGGGGTGGGCGCGGACTGCGAGGGCCCCGGCGGCGAGCCCGAGATCATCGCCTACACCACGCAGGACGTGCGCGTCGACTCGAGCGACGCGGGCAACACGGGCGAGCCGGCCATGTGCGTGGCGGGCACCACCGTGTATGCCGTGTGGCACGACGACCGCCGCGGGGGTCGCAACCAGGTCTTCTTCAACGCCGGCCGCGGCGGCGGGGGGAGCTGGGGGCAGGACACGCAGCTGTCCGCGGACCCCACCGGGCAGTCGGTCGCCGAGAATCCGACCATCGCGTGCGTGGGCGAGCGGGTCTACGTCGCCTGGGAGGACGACCGCGACTCGGACCTGGGCCACAGGAGCATCTACTTCCGCTACTCCGAGGACGGGGGCCGCACGTGGGGCAACGACGCCCTCCTGACCGTCGACCTCGAGGGCGACTGGGACTCCCTTGGCCCGGCGCTGTCCGTCGTGCGGGAGGACGACACGGACCACGTGTACGTCGTCTGGTACGACAACCGCCGCGGGGCCTACGACATCTACTTCACGCGCGGGACGAACGGCGCGGGTTGGCTTCCCGAGGAGATCCGCCTCGACACGGACGAGGCCGGGTCCGCCTACTCGGCCCATCCGCTCATCGTCACGGACGCGATCGGGGGCATCTACGTCTCGTGGCAGGACGCCCGGCACGGCGGCAACGACGTCTACGTCCGTCACTCGGCCACCCGCGGAGACTTCTGGGACCCCACGGACATCCGCCTCACGGGCGCGCCGGGGAGGACCATCAACGCCTTCGGGATCTCGATGGTCATCGATCGCGACGCCGCGCAGCCCGCGATCTACGTGGCCTGGCACGACGATCGAAACGGGGCGCGGGACATCTTCCTGGCGTCGTCCACCAACGCCGGCTTCACCTGGACCGACGAGCCCCAGCGCCTCGAGGCGGACGGCGAGGGCGCCGCGGACAGCTTCTATCCCTCGGTGAGCGCGGCCGCGGGTCGCGTGATGGTGGCCTGGCACGACAACCGGGACGTGGGCTTCGACGTGCTCGTGCGCACCAGCATCGACGGCGGGGAGAGCTGGGGTTCGGAGTTCCGGGTGGACACGGACGTCATCGGCACGGCCCACTCGCTGCGGCCGAAGATCGTCCAACAGGGGGACCGCGTCGCCGTGGGCTGGATCGATCACCGCACCACGGGCTCGGACTTCGAGGGCGCCCCGCAGCCCGACGTGTACTACCGAATCTCCACCGACGGCGGCCTCACCTGGGCCCCCGAAGACCAGCGGGTGGACGACGACCCCCAATCCAGCGCAATCTCCGACGACCCCCAGATCGCCCTCGCGGGCCCCGCCGTGCATGTGCTCTGGGTCGACTACCGCCTCGGCAACGCGGACCTCTGGTACCGCACGATGCCGTCGTTCCTCGAGGCGGCCGACTGAACAACGGGTGCGCACGAGGCGATCATTCTTGACCCCACCGGAGGGCTCCTGTAGAAGGCCTCTCCGCGTTCGCCTGGGTCGAGCGCGCGATCGGTTTCGGAGTCGGTAAGACGCCGACGAGGCCGCAGAAGGAAAGAAGTCATGAGCACTTGGTTCGCTCGCAAGGAAGACGTGAACGAGGGCACCATCGCCCGGAACTGGTTCGTGGTGGACGCCGAGGGCAAGACCCTGGGCCGCGTCGCGACCCGGATCGCGGACGTCCTCCGCGGTCGTCACAAGGCCGTCTACACCCCTCACGTGGACACGGGCGACTTCGTCATCGTGATCAACGCCGAGAAGGTCGTGGTCACGGGCAACAAGCGCCAGGCCAAGAAGTACTACAACTACTCGGGCTACCCGGGCGGCCTCAAGGCGCTCAGCTTCGGAGAGCTCATCGAGCGCGATCCAAAGCGCGTCTGGGAGCACGCCGTGAAGGGGATGCTCCCCAAGAACCGTCTGGCCGCGCGCCAGATCACCAAGCTCAAGGTGTACGCGGGCAGCGATCACCCGCACACCGCCCAGCAGCCGCAGCCGCTGGCGCTTTAGGAGAAGCAGTCGATGAGCACCTCCGTCTACTACGGCACCGGCCGACGCAAGCGAGCCACGGCCCGCGTGTACCTCACCCCCGGCGCCGGTCGGTTCATGGTCAACGACCGTGACCTCGACACCTTCTTCTGTCGCGAGACGGACAAGATGATCCTCAAGCAGCCCCTCCAGCTCACGGAGACCGAGGGCAGCTTCGACATCACGGTCCGCGTCCGCGGGGGCGGCACGAGCGGCCAGGCCGGGGCGATCAAGCACGGCATCAGCCGCGCGCTCCTCAAGTTCAACCCCGAGCTTCGCCCCGCCCTCAAGGCGGAGGGCTTCCTGACCCGCGACGCGCGGATCAAGGAGCGGAAGAAGTACGGCCAGAAGGGCGCTCGGGCGCGCTTCCAGTTCAGCAAGCGTTGATCCGCGGGGCGTCTTCGCCCGGCTGAAAAACCACCTCTGGAAGGCGGGTCTTCGGATCCGCCTTCCGTCGTTCTGGGTACACTTCACCGCGGTCAGGACGTCCACCGCGCTCCAAGGGTTTCGACGCATGAAAACGAAGTTCATCTTCGTCACGGGAGGCGTCTTGTCCTCCCTCGGCAAGGGTCTGTCCTCGGCGTCGATCGGCGCCTTGATGGAGTGCCGAGGGCTGCGTGTCCAGCACCTCAAGATGGACCCGTACATCAACGTGGATCCCGGCACTATGTCGCCGTACCAGCACGGCGAGGTGTACGTCACCGACGACGGCGCCGAGACCGACCTCGATCTGGGGCACTACGAGCGCTTCACGAGCGCGAAGACCGGCAAGGCCAACAACTTCACCACCGGCAAGGTGTACGAGTCGGTGATCCGCAAGGAGCGGCGCGGCGAGTACCTCGGCCGGACCGTGCAGGTGATTCCGCACATCACCAACGAGATCAAGTCGCGGATCCTCCGGGTCGCGGGCGACGAGGTCGACATCCTGATCATCGAGGTCGGCGGCACGGTGGGCGACATCGAGTCCCTGCCGTTCCTCGAGGCGATCCGTCAGCTGCGCTTCGACCTGGGCGAAGAGAACGTGCTGTACGTGCACGTCACGCTCGTCCCGTACCTCAGCACCGCGGACGAGCTCAAGACCAAGCCCACCCAGCACAGCGTGAAGGAGCTGCGGTCGATCGGCATCCAGCCGGACATCCTGCTCTGCCGCAGCGACATGTCCCTGCCCGCCGAGATCAAGGCGAAGATCGGCCTCTTCTGCAACTTGTCGGCGGACCACGTGGTCTCCGCGCCGAACGTGAGCTGCATCTATCAGCTCCCCCTGACGTTCCACGAGGAGAAGCTGGACGACAAGATCCTCGAGCGCCTGAACATCTGGGCGCGCGGTCCGGACCTGGTGGCCTGGGAGGCGATCGTCGACCGCATGGTCAACCCGACCCAGGACGTCGTGATCGGCATCGTGGGCAAGTACGTCCACCTGGTCGAGTCCTACAAGAGCCTCAACGAGGCGCTGGCCCACGGCGGCATGCACGTCAAGGCGAAGGTCGAGCTCCGGTTCGTCCCCTCGGACGACCTGGAGAGCGGACGCCTCGATCTGCTCGCGGGCCTGGACGGGATCCTCGTCCCCGGCGGCTTCGGCGAGCGCGGGACCGAAGGCAAGATGGCGGCCATCAAGCACGCGCGCGAGCAGCGCATCCCGTTCCTCGGGATCTGCCTCGGCATGCAGCTGGCGGTGGTCGAGTTCTCGCGAAACGTCCTGGGCCTCGAGCGGGCCAACAGCCGCGAGTTCGACGACTCCACGAGCCACCCCGTGATCGACCTGATGGAGGCCCAGAAGGAGATCACGATGAAGGGCGGCACGATGCGGCTGGGCGCCTACCCCTGCCACGTCCGCAGCGGCACGCTCGCGCACCGCATCTACGGAAAGGCCGAGATCTCCGAGCGGCATCGCCACCGCTACGAGGTCAACAGCGAGTACCTCGAGCAGCTGGAGGGCGCCGGGCTGACGCCCTCGGGTTTCAGCCCGGACGGCAAGCTGTGCGAGACCGTCGAGATCTCGGAGCATCCCTGGTTCTTCGGGTGCCAGTTCCACCCCGAGTACAAGTCCAAGCCCACGGCCCCGCACCCGATCTTCGAGCGGTTCGTGGAGGCCGCCCTGGCGTTCCGCGCGCAGCGGCCCTCGGTCGAGCCTGCGGCCGCGGAGCAGAAGGACCTCGCGGGCGCGGTCCTCTCGAGCGCCCCCGGCGTCGCCTCCGCCGAATCCTGAGCCCTCCGTGACCTCGCACGGGGTCGCCGACCGAGCGATCCGCCTCGTCGCCCGGGTGGGCGCGGCAATCGGGTCCGTCGTGCCTCCCCGCATCCTCCAGCCCCTGCTCGTCGCCGTCGGGACGGTCGCCGCCGTGTCGCTGTGGCCCTGGCTGGCCGTGCGCCGTCGGGCGGCCGCGGCGGGGCTCGCGGTGTCGCCGTGGGCCTGGGGCGCGTCCATGGGGCGGATGCTCGGGGGCCTGCTCCAGGACGACGTCGGGGTGGAGGTCGACGGATGGGACGAGGCCGTCGCCTCGGCCGGATCGCGCGGGGTGCTGGTGCTCGGGGGACACCTCGGACCGTGGGAGGCGGCGGCTGCGGAGCTCGCCCGCCGAGGCCGCCCCCCCACCGTCGTGGCGGCGCCGTGGCCCGGGCTGCATCGGGCCGAGGAGTGGCTCCGCGTACGTCGTTCCCGGCGCGGGGTCACGGGGGTCCCGCGGGGGCGCGCGGGCCTGAGGACGGCTACGGAGAGCCTGCGGCGAGGCGGCACCGTGGTCGTCTTGGTGGACGGAGTCTCGCCCGATCGCGCGGGGCGGCGGGCGTGTCCGTGGGTCCTGGGGAGGCTCGGCGCGCCGGACGCCTTGATCGCCTGGGCCCTGCGTCACGGCGCCGCGGTGTGGGTCGCCGAGGGGCGCCCGCGGGGGGTGACGCTGCATGTCCTCGCGCCGGCGGCGGACCCCGAGCGGGGGGAGCCGGGCCGAGTGCGCTCTCTCAGCGATCGCGCCGTCGCCCTGCTCGACGCCGCCGTGCGCCGCCGTCCGGAGGCCTGGGCGTGGGTGCGCCCCCTCGCGCTGCTGATGTTGGGGCTGAGCCTCGGGTGCGGAGCGGATCTTCCCGAGCCGCTCCCCCTTCAGGCCGACGCCTGGGACGCCGAGGTCGTGGACCTGGCTTGGGACGGGGAGATCCGAAACGGCG
This sequence comes from uncultured Rickettsiales bacterium, assembly GCA_964620495.1. GTDB lineage: Bacteria > Myxococcota_A > UBA796 > UBA9615 > UBA9615 > CAZEKB01. The sequence continues at coordinate 47,090 of CAZUHI010000019.1, forward strand.
AGGGGAGCGGGCCCGCGCGGTTCTTCGCGGAGTCCGCGGTCGTGCGATGGGTCGACGGAGCGCCCGAGGGCCGCTTCCGGAGGGTGGAGATCACCGCCCCGCGCGCCGACGGGGAGCCCTCGTCGGTGCGGATCGAGGCGGCGACGGCGAACGGTCGCTGGCCGGACGGACCGCTCCGACTTCAGGACGTGCGCTGGGAGGCCGTCGGCGTGCCCGCCGGGCGGCTGCCCGTCCTCGCGAAGGCCGCCGGAGGCGCCTGGGACTGCGGGGGCTGCGACCTGGAGGAGCTGCTCGCGATCGGTGGTGTCCCGTGACCGCGACCCGTCTCCCGCGTCCGCTGCTCCGGGCCGTCGACCTCGTGGCCGGGTGGGGGCGAAGGCCGGTCCTGAACGGTGTCGGTCTCTCCATTCGAGCGGGGGAGCGCGTGGGGCTGTTGGGCCCCAACGGAGCGGGCAAGACCACCCTGTTCGACGCCCTCTCGGGTCGCCTGCGTCCTCGCTCGGGGCGGGTGCTCCTGGAGGGCGAAGACGTCACGGGGACCGCGCCTCATGTCCTCGCCCGCCGAGGCCTCGGCTACGTGCCGCAGACGCCGTCGGTGTTCGTGGATCTGACGGTCCGGGAGAACCTCGCCGCCGCGCTCGACGCCCCGGCCGCCCGCCGTTCTCGGCCCCCCGGCGCCGTCGACGAAGCGCTCGCAGGCTGGGCCCTGAAGGACGTGGCCGACCGTCGCGCGGCGGTCCTGTCCGGGGGGGAGCGACGCCGGCTCGAGGTGGCGCGCACGCTGCTGCTGGAGCCCCGGGTCCTGCTGCTGGACGAGCCCTTCGCGGGCCTCGATCCGGGGGGAAGGCGGGCGCTGCGGGAGGGGTTGAAGACGCTGCCCAGGGGCACCGCGCTGGTCCTCACGGATCACGCCGCGGACGACGTGCTCGCGAGCTGCGACCGGGTGGCGGTGCTGATCGACGGGGCGGTGGTCTCGGACGGGGCGGCGCGCGAGTTCGAGCCGACGGATCCCCAGCACCGACGCTATTTCGGCGCTTGACAGCCGGGCCGTTCTGATCAGCCATGCACCAATCGGGCCAATACCCGCCCACATTTTGACTTCGGCCCTTGGCGTTGTTAAGTTCGACGGGCGAGGTCACGGGAAGGCTTCGCGGGGAAGTTGGTGGAATAACTAAGAAACTGGGAGCGGCACATGGCGTTCGAGCTCAAGCAGCAGATGAGGCTCTCCCAGCAGCTGGTGATGACGCCGCAGCTGCAGCAGGCCATCAAGCTCCTCCAGCTCAACCACCTCGAGCTCAGCGACCTCATCAGCCAGGAGCTCGTCGAGAACCCCGTCCTCGAGGAGGAGATCGAGCAGCGGGTCGACCCCATGGCGGAGCGCGCCGCGGGCGAGGCCGAGGCGCCGATCGCGGACCCGAACGCCGAGGGCACCAAGGACCAACAAGACATCGACTGGGAGAAGTACCTCGAGCAGTACCAATCCAGTCCTCGCACCGGCTCCGAGATCCGTCGCGACTTCGACGACATGCCCGGGTACGAGCAGACCCTCACCCGCAGCGAGTCGCTCGCCGAGCACCTGATGTGGCAGCTCCAGATGTCGGACGCGGACTCGATGGTTCGCGAGGCCGCGCTGTGCGTCATCCACAACCTGGACGACCACGGCTACCTCAAGGTCTCGATGGAGGACATGGCCTCCGAGGGCAACTACACGGTGGAGCTGCTCGAGGACGGGCTCGACCTGGTCCAGACGTTCGACCCGGTGGGCGTCGGCGCGCGAGACCTGCGCGAGTGCCTGCTCCTTCAGATCGACACCCACCACACCAAGAACCGGCTCCTGCGCAGCATCGTCTCCGACCACATGGAGCAGCTCACGAAGCGCAACTACAAGGCGATCGGGAGGGGCCTCCGGGTGCCGATGTCGCGTATCGTGGACGCCTGCAAGGTGCTCGCGACGCTCGAAGCGAAGCCCGGGCGCGAGTTCTCGACCGAGGAGCCCCGCTACATCACCCCCGACATCCACGTGATCAAGTCGGGGGGGGAGTGGGTGGTGCAGCTCAACGAGGACGGCGTCCCCAAGCTGCGGGTGTCGAACTACTACAAGAACGTCCTGTCCGGGGTGAAGAAGGGCGACAAGGAGTTCATCCAGGAGAAGCTCCGGTCCGCCCAGTGGCTCATCCGCAGCATCTACCAGCGGCAACGGACCATCTACAAGGTGATGGACTCCATCATCAAGCAGCAGAAGCCCTTCTTCGACGAGGGCATCTCGCGGCTCAAGCCGATGATCCTGCGGGACGTCGCCGAGGACATCGGCATGCACGAGTCGACGGTCTCGCGGGTCACGTCGAACAAGTACGTGAACACGCCCCACGGCACGTTCAGCCTGAAGTTCTTCTTCAACTCGGGCATCCAGCGCGGGGAAGGCGAGGACGTGGCCTCGGAGATGGTGAAGCAGCGCATCGCCGCCATCGTGAACGAGGAGAACCCCCGCAAGCCGTACTCCGACCAGAAGCTGGTCGACATGCTCGCGGGCGAGAACATCAAGATCGCGCGGCGCACGGTCGCCAAGTACCGCGACATGCTGGGCATCCTCAGCTCCAGCCAGCGCAAGCGGCTCTTCTAGGCAGCCCCGCAGGGCCTCCCCCCGAGTCCGGTCGGCGGACTCGCCCCATTCCGGACGAAATCCGGAATACGGGGCCTGACGGGGGTCCTACCGGTCGCATTCCGGATTTCGTCCGGGAAACGCCGCAATGACTAGGGGATCGTGAAGTTGATGACGTAGTTGTAGTCGCAGGGCGGGCCGGACCACGCCGTCAGCGGCTGCACCGTCAGCTCGTAGTCGACGCCGAGGATCTGCTGCAGGGACAGGTTGAAGTTCAGGGTGCCGGAGCTGCCCTGGCCGGACTGCGTGGAGCCGTCCACGTCCAGCGTCACCTGGATCGGGTACGTCGACGACCAGGTCATCTGCCCCTGGGTGCAGTTGGTCGGCAGGCTGCCGTTCACGATGAACCCGATGAACGCCGCCACGTTGCCGGTGAGGCCGCTCTCGAACTCGTAGTTGTCGAAGAGGTCCGCCTGGCTCGAGAAGTTGGCCGCGATCGAGAAGTTGTCCGCCTGCAGCTCGAGGAACCCGCCGATGGCGCAGCTGCCGTTGCCGAAGGCGATCGTCGGGCTCGCGTCCGGCAACGAGTAGCCGGGGGAGTTCACGTTCGTCTCCCAGCTCTCGTAGATGTCCGCGTTGTTCTCGTTGATCAGCCCGTCGCAGTTGTCGTCGATGTTGTTGCAGACGTCCTGCACGCCGGGGTTGATCGAGTTGTCGTTGTCGTTGCAGTCGCCCTCGCAGGTCGCCCAGCCGTCTCCGTCGGCGTCGAAGCCCTCGTCCACCTGGCCGTCGCAGTCGTTGTCCACGTCGTCGCAGACCTCGGTGTTGCCGGGGAACGCCAGGGGCTCGTTGTCGTCGCAGTCCTCGCAGGACAGGACGTTGTCGTTGTCCAGGTCCGCCTCGGCGCCCGGATCCGCCCACGTGTTCGGGTTGCAGTCGTTGTCCCGCCCGTCGCAGATCTCGGGGTTGTTCGGGAAGTTGTGCGGGGCGTTGTCGTCGCAGTCGCCGCCGCACGGGCTCACGCCGTCGTTGTCCTGATCCAGCTCGCCCACGTCGATGTTGCCGTCGCAGTCGTTGTCGAGGCCGTCGCAGACCTCGGGGCAGGCCGGGCAGACGGTGGGCTCGAAGTCGTTGCAGTCCTGGCTGCCGACGCCCGTGAGCTCGTTGTCGTCGTCGCAGACGCCGTCGCCGTTGAGGTCGATGCCGTCCGGACAGAAGCCGTCGCCGTCCTGGTCGAACTGGCCGATCGGGATGTCGCCCACCTCGATGGTGACGGTGTCGCTCGCCGAGCCGCCGTTCTGGTCGGTGGCCGTGAGCGTGACGACGTGCGTCCCCGCCGTGAGGCCGCGCGCGAAGGTCGTGAGCCCGGAGGCCTCGGAGAGCCCGCTCCACAGCTCGCCCATCGTGTCCGAGTTCCAGCGCACGTCGAGCCGGAACTGCGTCTCGTCGTGGTTGCTGACGGACCCGTTGAAGACCACGTCCTCGCCGGTGAAGTAGACGAAGGAGGCCTGCGGGTCGTTGATGGAGACCAGCGGCGGGATCGGGGGCTCGCCCGCCACGGTCACCTGGACCTCGTCGCGGGAGATGTTCAGGGCGGTGTCCGTGACCTCGAGCGTGACGATGTGCTCGCCCGGCACCAACGTGGTGGTGAACTCGGTGAAGCCGTCGCTGCTGACGAAGCCTTCGAAGAGCGGGTCCGCGGCGAGGCTGGAGAGCCAACGCACGGAGAGCTCGATCTCGCTGTCCTGATCGTCGGAGACCGTGCCCTGGAAGAGGATCGCCGCGCCCGACTGGAAGACGGCGGGCGTGTCGTCGGGCCCCTCCACGGGCTGGTCGATCACGGCCACGGGGGGCGTGTCGAACGTGCCGAGCTGCTGCTCGGGACAGGCAGCGAGCGCAAACAGGAGGCCAAACAGGGCGACGTACGTCGTTTTTCGGGACATGGACCGCTTCTCCCCGGGACGAACCCGGACGCAGGGGGGCCCAGCTTATCCCCGATTGTCAAAAATTCGTCAAGGGGAACCCGCGCCCGATTGTCCGGTCGGTCCGCAAATCAACGCAGATAACGCAGTCGGGCGCTCGCGCGGAGCCGCTTTCGCCAGCTCTGGTAGGCCTGATCGAACTTCTTCTCGTAGACCTGCCGGGCCACGGCCTCGCGGACCTCCTCGAACTCGCGTCCGGGGAACATGCGCGCGCCGTGCTCTTCGAAGTGTCGGCGCTCGTCCTCCTCGGAGACGCGCACGCCGCGGTCCACGGCCAGCTCCACGGTGTGGTCGAGCACCGCGGAGATCCGGAAGTACTCGACCAGGTCCACGCGCGCGAGGCCCCACGACCGACGGAACGCGGCGGCCTCCTTGCGGTCTTCGAAGGTCGCCTCGAACGCGCTGAACCGCTCGTAGGCCTCGCGGTCGTCGGTGATGCGCACGGAGGCGAACTCGGGCGTCTCCATGAGGATCGCCCGGAACACCACCGCCTCCAGCGGCTCTCGGGGCTCGGTCAAGAGCCGCCCGAAGACGGCCCGATCGGCGGGGGGGAGGTCTGCGATCCGCGCGTGCAGCGCCTCCTCCAGGGCCACCTCGGAGGCCGTGATGGGGGTGCTGCCGACGGTCGCCACGACGCGATCGACGAGCACCGTGTCGTCCGCGAGGGCGGGCGTCGCCAGGATCGCCACGAGCAGGATCATCCCCGCGAACCTCATCCCTTCACCCCGTACAGCGAGTCGAGCACGATCATCACGCTGTTCGACCACGCGTGGAACAGGGCCGCCCCCAGGATGTTGCCGCTGCGGGCGCGCATCCACCCGAAGACGAGGGCGGGGAAGAGGATGAGGGGCTGCCACCACTGCAAGGTCACCAAGGAGTGACCGGCGGTGAACAGCACGGCGGTCACCGGCAGGGCCCAGCCGAACTCCGCGCCGAACAGCCGAAACCGACGTCCGTCGAACACCTGGTTCATGCGCGTCTGCATGTAGCCCCGGTAGAAGAACTCCTCCGCGTAGCCGACGCAGATCAGCTGGTAGAGGACCTGCATCATCAGCTTTTCGGGGAGGCCGTGGCGGGGGAAGTGGGGGCGGTAGGGGCGGTTCCAGCCCAGGATGTTGTCCGTGAACCACGTGAAGCCGACGGTCTGCCACAGGTGGTTGCCGAGCAGGAAGAACGGGTAGATGACGGCGATGACCACGAGGAAGAACTTCGTGCCCTTCCACAGCGCGGGCAGGAACGGCGACGGCTGCACGATGTCGTCGTGGACGCGGAACCCGTTCCAGCGCTCGGCGAGCGCGGGCGTGTAGAGGAAGACGAGGGCGACGAGGACGAGCACGTCGTCCGGCAGGCCGAACCCCTCCTGCACCTCCTTGATGATCCGGATCACCAGGCACGAGCCGAGATACAGGACCAGGATCTCCGTCCAGATCCGGCGACGCTGCCCGTCGGTCAAGCCTCGGAGTCTCCCAGCCCCTCGTTCAGCGAGCCCATGCGGTAGCCCTGCAGATCGAGGGTCGTGTAGCGGAAACCGGCCTCCCGGGCGGCGGCGAGCACGCGCTCCCGGACGTCGTCGGCGACGAGGCGCGGGAGGTCCGCGGGGAGCACCTCGATGCGGCACACGTCCCCGTGATAGCGGACGCGGACCTGGCGGAACCCGAGGTCGCGGAGGAGGGTCTCGACGCTGCCGACCATGTGAAGTCGCTCCTCGGTGATCGCGGTGCCGTAGGGGAACCGAGAAGAGAGGCACGCGAAGGCCGGTTTGTTCCACTCGTCGAGGCCCAGGGCCCGGGCCGCGCCGCGCACGTCGGCCTTGGACATGCCCGCGTCCACCAAGGGATGCGTGATGCGGTGCTCGTCCGCGGCGACGAGGCCGGGGCGATGGTCGCCGAGGTCGTCGAGGTTCACGCCGTCGGCGATCGCGTTCACGCCCAGTCGGGCGGCCTGCCCGCGGGCGAGGGAGTAGAGCTCCGTCTTGCAGAAGTAGCAGCGGTTCACGGGGTTGCCCGCGAAGCCCTCCACCTCCATCTCGTTCGACGGGACCAGGAGGTGCCGGATGCCCCGCGACTCGGTGAAGGCGACGCAGGCGGCCCGCTCGGCGTCCGGCAGGGTGGGCGACACGGCGGTGAGGGCCACCACGTCCTCCCGGACCTTGGAGGCCACGTGCAGCACGAACGCAGAGTCCACCCCGCCCGAGAAGGCGACGATCCAGGGCCCGCCCGTCCGCAGCCGGTCCCGCAGGCGACCCAGGCCCGGCTCCCACCGCGCGCGCGGTGAGATGACGACGCTCGGATCCGCGCCTGCGGGGGCGGACGTGGTGAGGATGGGGAGGAGCGCGCTCACGGGCGGGCAAGATACAGGGAAAGGGCACCGCCGCCTCGCTTGACGCGTCCCGGACGGACGTCGAAGGTGCGCGCCATGTCCGACGCCCCCGCTTGTTTCGTCACCGTCGCCCGCGAGATCCGCGCCCCCCGCGCCCAGGTCTTCGGCGTCGCGTCCATCGTCGGTCGCGCCGCCGAGTGGCTGTGGGCGCCCGCGCAGTCCTCCGACCCTGCCACCACCCGCGACATGCCCGACGGGTCGCGTCAGCTCGTCGTGCGCGACGGCGACAAGCTCCGGGACTGGGTCCGCGAGGCCGAGGCCCCCGAGCGCGTGGTGCTCGACAGCAAGTACCTGCCCCGGCGCAAGGACGTCGCGCGCGGGCGGCACCTGCGCTACGAGCTGGCCCTCGAGGCCGCCGTCGGCGTCACCAAGGCCTCGCTGTCCGTCGGTTTTCACGATCAGCCGGCGCCCACCCGCGTGGCCGATCAGCGCAAGTGGCGGCGCCACGCCGAGCAGTGCCTGAAGCGCCTCAGCGACCTCGCCGAGCCGGACGAGATCGACGAAGACTGATCGACGTCGCCCGCACCCCGGAATCTCTCCTGACAGGACCGCGGGACTCCGCTATATCAGCGCCCCGTCAGGAGCCCCCCGCCATGCCCACGCTGAAGTACCAAGTCGACGTCCGAATGATCGCCTACGCGATCACGATGGTCGCGTTGTTCGCCACCCTCTGGATCACCGGCTTCTCGTGGCCCGCCTACCTCATGCTGCTGTTCTTCGCGATGTGCATGGGCCCCGCCGCGCACTCCCACGCTCACGCGGGCATCTTCCACCAGACCTGGGCCAACCGGGCGTGGGACTACGTCCTCAGCTTCTGCTACGGCTTCCCGATCTTCGTGTGGATCCCGACCCACATGATGAACCACCACGTGTTCGGCAACCGCCCGGGCGACGCCACCATCACCTGGCGCCTCACCCGCAAGGACACGACCTGGATGGCCGCCATCTACCCGGTGGTCTCGTCCTACTACCAGAACCCGCTGACCATGCATTACCTCCAGGACAACTGGAAGCGAGGCCCCGGCCGTCGCACCCGGTTCTGGGAGGCCATGGCGCAGTACGCGGTGTGGGGCGCGTTCGTGGGCGGGTTCCTGTGGCTGGACTGGCGGCGCGCGCTGCTCTACATCGGCGGCCCCACGGCGGTGAGCCTGTGGATGGTGATGTTCTTCAACTACGTCCAACACGTGAACTGCGACGCCGAGAGCAAGTGGAACCACAGCCGCAACTTCGTGGGCCCGGTGCTCAACGCCTGGCTCTTCAACAACGGGTACCACACCGTCCACCACTGGAAGCCCACCGAGCACTGGAGCAAGCTCCCCGAGCTCCACGCGTCCGTGTCGCACCTCATCCACCCCGAGCTGCAGCTCCCGCAGGTCTTCGTGTACCTCTTCCGCACCTACGTCGTCGGCATCTTCATCGGGCCGAAGATCCCGGACTTCACCGGCCACGTGGGCAGCGAGGAGCGCCTGCCGAAGCCGCCTCCGGCGCCGCGTTCGTGGGACCCGAAGCAGGTCTACTCCGAAGCCGCCTGACCGCCCGGCCCCCCGGGGCCCCTCCCCAGAGACTGCCGTGACCGCCTCCTCGGGCTCGCCCCGCATGCTCACCGGTCCGTTCCGGCGGGCGCTGATCCTCGAGAACCCCGACCCGGTCCTGGACGGCGGGCTGCGGGAGCAGGGCATCGAGCCCGTACGGGTCGTCGAGACGCCGACGCACGACCAGCTCCTCGCGCTCCTCCGCGAGCACCGCCCTCATCTGCTGTTCAAGCGGTCCCGGGTGGTGGTGGACGCGGAGGTGCTGGACGCCGCCGAGGACCTGTTCGCCGTGATGCTGTGCTGCATCGGCGACGACTCCGTGGACAAGGACGCGGCCGCGGAGCGCGGCATCCTCGTGCTCAACGACCCCCGGTCCAACGGCCGGAGCGTCGCGGAGATGGTCATCGGCCAGCTGCTCATGGGCGCCCGGCGGCTTCCGGAGGCGTGGGCGGAGACGGACGAGAACCGCTGGCGGAAGAGCTCGTCGGGGCGCTTCGAGGTCAAGGGCAAGCGCATCGGCATCCTCGGCCTCGGCAACATCGGCACGCAGGTCGCCCGGCTCGCCGAGGGGCTCGGGATGGAGGTCCTGTTCCACGACGTGAGCGACGTCGCCCAGGCCGTCGGCGAGACGATGGAGTGGCAGGCCGCCGCGACCCACGACGAGCTGTTCTCCGAGTCCGACGTGGTCACGATCCACCTCAGCGCCGAGGACCCGCGGGGACGCACCAACGCCCACATCATCACCAAGGAGCAGCTGGCTCGCCTCGGCGCGAATCGCTCGGAGGAGTCGCCGCGCGTGCTGGTGAACCTCGCCCGCGGCTTCCTGTACGACCCGGCCCACCTGGTCGACGCGGTCCGGTCCGGCGTCGTCCGTCAGGCGTTCGTGGACGTGTACCCCGAAGAGCCCCGCACCACGTCCGAGCCGTGGGCCAACCCGTTCGCGGGCGTTCCGGAGGTCCACTGCACCCCCCACATCGGCGCCGCCACGCGGGACGCGCAGCCCCGGATCGGCCGCAAGATGGCCCGGTCGGCGCGGCTGCTGTCGGCCCGGGGGACGGTCGAGGACTCCGTGTTCGCCCCGAAGCGGCGCATCGGCGTGGCCGCCACGGCCCTGTCGCCCTACATCCTCGCCGTCGTGCACGCGGACGCGCGCGGCACGAAGAAGGCCGTGGACGACGCCATCTACAGGGCCGGGGTCTCGAACCTGCAGTCGGCCCACCGCGACTTCCCCCGATACGGAATCGCGTACGACCTGTCGGTGTTGGATCGTCCCCTCACGGACGAGGAGGTCGCCGGTATGGTGGCCCACGCCACGGAGATCACGGGCCGCGTCGACGCGATCCGTGCCGTCCGGCGCATCTCGCTCTCGTAAGGCACCTGGAGGAGGTCAAGTGGCTCGACGCCTGCTGCTCATCGTCGCCCTCGCGCTGGCGCCCGCGTCCGCCTGCAACAAGGCCTCGGACGACGACGACTCCGCCGCCGTGAAGGACGACGACGACTCCTCCGAGGCGGAGGAGGAGGCGGCCGCCGTGCGTGTCGAGACGATCGAGCGGGGCCCGATCGCGCAGGTGATCGCCGCGTCGTCGACGGTCGACTCCGACCGCATGGCGACGATCTCGCTCGAGACGTCCGGCGTCGTGGAGTCGATCCGGGTCGAAGAGGGGGACGTCGTGGCCGCGGGCGCGGTGCTCGCCACGCTCAGGAACCCCCAGCTCAAGGGCGAGGTCGACCGGGCGGAGGCGGCGTGGAGGCGCGCCAAGGAGGAGTACGACTCGGTGAAGGGGCTCTTCGAGCAGGGCTTCGTCTCGCGCAACGCGTTCGACGAGGCCGCCCTCGCCCACGACACCGCGAAGTTGACGTTCGAACAGGCCCGGGAGGCCGACGCCGCGCGCACCCTCACGAGCCCCATCGCGGGCACCGTCAGCTTCCGCGACCTCCGGTTCGGCGAGGCGGTCACCGCGGGCCGTCCCGCCTTCACCGTCGTCGATCTGGGCGCCTTGAAGGTCGAGGTGAACCTCCCCGAGAAGGACCTCGCCCGCGTGAAGGTGGGGCAGGCGGCGCGGATCCGCAGCGAGGTGCTGGAGGGGGCGGAGGTCTCCGGATCCGTCCTCCGCATCTCCCCGGTCGTCGACGCCGCGTCGGGCACGGTCAAGGTGACCCTGCGGGTGGACCCCGCCCAGACCTCCCTGCGCCCGGGCATGTTCGTGGCCGCGGACCTCGTGACCGCGACCCATGAGGGCGCCCTGCTGCTCTCGAAGCGCGCGCTGGTTTACGAGGCCGGGGCTCCCTACGCCTTCGTGGTGGAGGGCGAGACGGCCGCCCGGCGCGCCGTGGAGTTGGGCTTCACCGAGGAGGACCGCGTGGAGGTGCTCGAGGGCCTCGCCGAAGGCGACCGCGTGGTCGTCGTGGGCCAGTCGATTCTGCGCGACGGCGCCGAGGTGCGGGTGGCGGAGTAGCGAGAAAAGCCCGGGGGCCGAGCCCGGGCGCGCCACTGCCCTATAATCCGGCCGTGTCGGATACGCCCAGCCCCATCGAAGTTCCGGAGGGGATCGAAAGCAACGGTGAGCTCGACGCGGGGGACCTCGGCCGGTTGGCTTGGGTCACGCACGTCGGACACATCCGCTCCCGCAACGAGGACCGGCTCCTCGTCACGTCCGTGTACGACGGCGCCTTCCTGCTCCTGCTCGTGGCGGACGGGGCGGGCGGACACGACGCGGGGGACAAGGCCGCCGAGATGGTGGCGACCACCTTCTACGAGGACTTCCCGGAGACGGGCGAAGCGGGCGACGGGGACCCCGGCAACTGGCTCGACGCGACCATCCACAAGGCTCACGAGCGGGTCACGGCGCTGTCCACGGGGTCGTCGCGGCCCCCCGCCTCCACGGTCGTGGGGCTGCTGGTGGAGCGCGCGTCGCAGGCGGTGTGGCGCTTCCACGTGGGCGACAGCCGCATCTACGCGCGGAAGCCCGACGGCACGAGCGAGCCGTGGACCCGCGACCACAACATCATCAACGGCCTCATCGACCGCGGCCTGCCCGTGGACCAGGCCCTGAAGATCGCCGAGGGCGGTCGGCTCACCCAGGTGGTGGGCGGCGCCGCGGTGCCCGAGGTCGAGATCGAGGGCCCGTTCCGGCTCGAGGCGGGCATCACCGTGTCGATCACGTCGGACGGGGCCTACGCCTACCACTTGACGGCGGAGGGCTTCACCGCGTCCCTCGACCGAGAGACGGGCGACCCCCGGGCGCGCTGCGACGCCATGCAGGAGTCGGTGCTCGCGGGGCCCGCGCCGGACAACCTCACGGCCGTGCTGTGGGACGTCCCCGAGGAGCTGCCCGAGCCCAGGACGGAGCGGGCCTTCAAGCCCCGCACGCTGGGTGGACCGGAGGACATCGGCGCGGCCGAGACGTTGCCGCTGAAGGAGGGCTGGGACGCGGGCCAGGACATGATGGAGCCGGACGTGGCCATCCCGTCGGGCCTCCCCGGTTCGTCGGTGGACGACACGCTGGACCCCTACGACCTGCCCGAGGACGACCCGCCGACCCCCGGCGCCGGCTTCGGGACCTTCTTGGCCGTGGTCCTGGGCCTGTTCCTGGTGATCGCGTGGCTGCGCACCCAGCAGGACGACGAGTTCCCCCAGCCCGTAGCCCCTCCGGCCCCCGTCGCGGCAGTGGAGGCGACCCCGGCGCCGACCCCCGAGGCGACCCCCGAGGAGTCGCCGGGCGTGGCCGAGGCGTTGGCGGCGCTCGACCCGGCGTGGTGGGCGGCGCTGGCCCCCGAGGAGCAGGAGGCGCGCACGGCGGCCCTGAAGGCCCTGTTCCGCCCCGAGCCCCTCCCCACCACGGTCCTCACCGCCCCGCTCGGCTCCTCGGGCGCTCCGTCCCCGACCAACTTCGACGACTGGCCCCAGGCGGGCGGCGAGGGGGCGGGGCCGGCGGCGGCCGCGTGGGAGGCGGCGGCGGAGCTGGCGGGCACGTACCCCCTCGTGGCGGAGGTCCCCTCGGTGGCCGCGCGCATTCGGTCCGCCGCGTGCGAACGGGTGCTCGTGGGGTGGCCGCGCGTGAAGGGCGTGGGGGACGACGGCGCGGGCCTCCCGGACTGGCTCGCGGGGTGCCTGCAGGCCGAAGGCGACACCGTCACCGTCCGCCTCGGTGACTGGCCTCACAAGGGCTGGACCTTGCCGGATCTGGACTCGGTCCTGACCGCCGCGTCGGCGCCCGGCGGCGAGTCCGCGCTGAGCCTCCCCGACGGCGGCGGCAACGACCGCATCGTGGAGCTCGGGATGCTCGCGCAGGCCCTCGGCGACGGTCGCCTCGCCGACCTCCAGGTCGAGGTGGTGGTGCACCTGCCGGATCGGCTCTCGTCTCCGGACGAGCCGGACGCGATCGGCACGGCGGCGGCCCTGCAGAAGCTCCTGCGCGCCGCGGTGGAGGGCCCCGGCCTGAACATCTCGACCACCCCGATCCAGGGCGACGCCCTGCTCCCCACCCCGGAGGGCGGCGTCAGCCCCGCGGTGGCGGCCCGCCTCGCGGACCTGAATCGACGTGTGGAGGTCACGCTCTTCCGTCCGGGCTCCATGGAGCTCGAGGACGAAGTGGAAGAGGGGACGCCGGAGACGGTCGAGGAGACGCCCGCCCCCGAGCCGACGCCCGAAGCGACCCCGGCCCCCGAGCCGACGCCCGAGCCGACGCCCGAAGGGACGCCCGAAGCCACGCCGGAGGCCACGCCCGAGCCGACTCCGGCCCCCGCCGAGGCGACCCCCGCCGCCGCCGAGGGCGCGCCCGCCCCGGAGTAGATCGCGGTCCGGAGGACTGCCGACCCCCGTTCGGGGTATCACGTCCCGCGATGGTTCCGATCCCGCCCGAAGAAGACCGCGCGCGAGGCACGCTGTACGCGCTCCTCGTGGGCCGCCCCGTGGCGACGATCATGGGGTTCCTGGCGGCCGTGGTGTTCGGGTTCGTCTCCTACTCGAACCTGCCCCTGAACCTCATGCCGGACCTCGACTACCCCACGCTCACGGTGCGCACGGAGTTCGAGGGGGCCGCGCCGGGCGAGGTCGAGACCCAGGTGTCCCGCCCGCTCGAGGAGGCGCTGTCCACCGTGCCGGGCCTCGTGAGCCTCGAGTCCATCTCGCGAGCCGGGGTCTCGGACGTCGTCCTCGAGTTCGAGTGGAACTCGGACATGGCCGACCTCGCCCAGGCCGTCCGCGAGCGGCTCGGCCTCCTCACGCTCCCGGACGAGGCGAAGCGGCCGCTCGTCCTGCGCTACGACCCCAACCTCGACCCCATCCTGCGCCTGTCCCTCGCGGGCGGCGACGACTCCGAGGCGTCGCTCATGCGGCTCCGTCGCATCGCCGACGAGGAGGTGCGCCGCGCGATCGAGACCCTCCCCGGAGTCGCCGCGGTGAAGGTGCGGGGCGGCCTCGAACGCGAAGTGACCGTGGAGGTGCACGAGGGCCTGCTGCACGCCCGCGGCTTCACGATCGGCGACGTCGTCGCGCGGCTCGCGGAGGAGAACATCAACCTCGCCGGCGGCTCCTTGCTGGAGGGGCAGACCGAGTACCTCATCCGCACCCTGAACGAGTTCCGCGGGCCCGACGACATCCGCGGGCTGTTCCTGTTCGGCCAGGACGGGACCTTCGCCCGCGTCGGCGACATTGCGACGGTCGAGGTGCGCGCCAAGGAGCGCGAGGTCGTGGGCCGGGCCGCGGGCAAGGAGGCGGTGGAGATCGCCGTCTATCGCGAGGCCGACGCGAACATCGTGTCCGTGAGCCGGGCGGTCCGCGCCGCGGTCTTCGGGACCGACGAGCAGCGGGCCTGGATCGAGGCCGAGGCCGCCGAGAAGAAGGCCGCCGCCGAGGCGGCCGACGATCCCAGGGCGAAGAAGGCCGCCGAGGCCAAGGAGAAGGCCGAGGCGAAGAAGAAGGCCGAGGCGAACAAGGGCAAGAAGGGCAAGGGGAAGAAGGGGAAGAAGGGCAAAGGCAAGGGAGGCAAGGGCCGCGGCGGCCCCGGCGGGGGCGGCGAGCGGATGGTCGAGCGCGCCATGACGGCGTTCCTGGCTCACCAGCTGCCGGACGACCTCTCCATCGCCTCCGTGGCGGATCAAGCGCGGTTCATCGAGGCCGCCGTGGCGTCGGTGCTGTCCGCGGCGTGGTTCGGGGCGCTGCTCGCCGTCCTCGTCCTGTACCTCTTCCTGCGCCACCTCTGGTCGACGTTCATCATCGCGACCGCCATCCCGATCTCGGTGATCTGCACCTTCGCCCCGATGTACCTCTTCGGGGTCAGCCTCAACCTCATGTCGCTGGGCGGGCTGGCCCTTGCGATCGGGATGCTCGTCGACAACTCGGTCGTCGTCCTGGAGTCGGTGCACCGCTGTCGGGAGGAGGGGGACGCGCCGTTCGCGGCCGCCGTTCGGGGCACGTCGGAGGTGGCCGCGGCCGTGTTGGCGTCCACGCTGACGACCGTCGCCGTGTTCTTCCCGATCGTGTTCGTGACGGGCGTCGCCGGGCAGCTGTTCAGCGACCTCGCGCTCACGGTGGTGTTCGGGCTCCTCGCCAGCCTCGTGGTGGCGCTGTTCCTCATTCCCGTGCTAGCGGCCCTGCCCGCGAAGATCCGCCGCCCGGGCGCCGACGGGGCCGAGCTGCCCCGGATCCGCCCCCTCGACACGGCCCGCGAGTCGTGGAGGTGGCTCCTCGCGCTGCCCGGGTTCGTGGTCGCGAAGGGCGCAGTGCAGGTCCTCCCTCGGCTGGTCCTCGCGCTCCTGGCGGTGCCGCTCCTCCTGATCCGCGGGGTCCTCGTCTCGGTCGTCCTGGCGTTCGCCTGGCTCGCCATCGGCGTGGCCGGGGGCGTGCTGATGGGCATGGGCCGGGGAGCCCGTGAGGCGTCCGGCTCGGTGGGAGGTGTGGGGTCCGCGGTCGGGGGCTGGTTCGACCGCGCCTTCGGAGCCGTCGAGTCGGCCTACGAACGCGCGCTGGGCCTCGTGCTCGCGCGGCCCGCGTCCGTGCTCATCGTGGCCGTGGCCCTGCTCGCCGCCGCCCTGCACGTCGGTCGGGACCTCGGGAGCGAGCTGATCCCCGAGGTCCGCCAGGGCACCGTGCTGGCCCACGTGAGGCTCCCCGTGGGCACGCCGCTTCCCCGCACGCTCGAGGTCACCGCGACGATCGAGGAGCGCATCCAGAAGCTCGACGGCGTCGGCACGGTCTTCACCGCGGCGGGCGTCGAGGCGACCGTCGGCGCGGCGTCGGATCGCGGCGAGAACACCGCCGACCTCACCGTCCAGTTGGCCCCGTCGGAGGACCCGATCGCCACCGAGACCGCCGTGCGTCGCGGCATACGGCAGATCGCGGCCGACGTCCCCGCGGTCGTGGTGGAGCTCTCGGCCCCCACGCTGTTCTCCTTCCGCACCCCCCTGGAGGTGGAGGTGCGCGGGCGGGCTCTCGACGACCTTCGCTCCGCCGCCGACGCCGCCGTGGGGGCGCTGGAGGACCTGCCCGGGCTGCGCGACGTGCGCTCGAACCTGCAGGCGGGCTACCCCGAGGTCCGCATCCGCTATCAGCGCGAGAAGCTGGCCCGGTACGGCCTCGACCTGGGGACCGTCGCCCGGGCGGTGCGCGACAAGGTGGCGGGCAACGTCGCGACGGACCTCCGGGGCCACGGCAAGCGGACGGACGTGCGCGTCGTGCTGCGCGAGCAGGACCGCCGCTCGGTGGAGGACCTGCGCTCGCTGAACGTGAACCCGCGCGGCGATCCGGCCATCGCCCTCGCGAGCGTCGCGGACCTGGTCTCGGCGGAGGGCCCGAGCGAGATCCGGCGGTCGGACCAGGCGCGGGCGGCGCTGGTGAGCGCGGACCTCGAGGGCTTCGACCTCGGCTCGGCCGCCGCCGCCGTGGACGCCGCGCTGGTGGACCTCGACGCCCCCGACGGCGTGACGTACGAGGTGGGCGGCCAGTCCCGCGAGATGGAGTCGAGCACGCAGTCCCTGCGGTTCGCCCTGCTGCTCGCCATCTTCCTCGTCTACGTGATCATGGCGAGCCAGTTCGAGTCGGTGACCCAGCCCCTGGTCATCCTCCTCGCGCTGCCGCTGGCCGTCGTCGGCGTGGTGCCCGCCCTCGGCGCGACCGGCGTGCCGGTGTCCGTCGTCGTGCTCATCGGCGCCATCGTCCTCGCGGGCGTGGTGGTGAACAACGCCATCGTTCTGCTGGACTACGCGAACCAGCTGCGGGAGCGGGGCCGGTCCCTGGATGCGGCCATCCTCACCGCGGGACGGGTCCGTCTGCGGCCCATCCTCATCTCCACGCTGACCACCGTGCTGGGCCTGCTCCCGATGGTGCTGTCGGCGGGTGAGGGCTCGGAGATTCGACGTCCGCTGGCCCTGACGGTCATCGCCGGGCTGTCGTCGTCCACGCTGCTCACCCTGGGGGTCGTGCCCGTCTTCTACCGGGCGGTGTCGTCGCTGCTGGCCCGCGCGACGCCGGAGGACGCGTCGTGAGGGTCGGCTCGTCGCTCCCCGCCTTCTCGCTGCGGCGGCCGATCACGACGTCGATGATCCTCGCCGCGACCCTCGTGCTCGGCGCGATCGCGTACGGCGGCATCCCCGTCCAGCTCATGCCGCGGGGGTTCGACCACCCGTTCCTGTGGGTGTGGATGCCCTACACGAACGCGTCGCCCCAGGAGGTCGAGCAGACGATCGTGCGGCCGATCGAGGACGTGCTCGAGACCCTCCCCGGCATCTCCACGGTGCGCGCCCGGGCGGGCCGCGACTTCGCCAACTTCCGCCTCGAGTTCGACCAGTCCACGGACATGGAGGGGGCCTACAACGGCCTCGTCGACCGATTGGAGCGCATCCGGCCGGAGCTGCCGGACGATCTGCGGCGCTGGTTCATCTACAAGTACGACCCCGACGACGAGCCCATCCTCTGGGCGGCCGTCGCCATCCCCGACACGGCGAAGGACCCCGCGTACGCAATCGAGTCGCACGTCGTCCGGCGGCTGGAGCGGATCCCGGGGGTGGCGCGGGTGGAGTTCAACGGCGCTCACCGCGCGAGGCTGTACATCGACTTCGACCGGGAGTCCGTCGAGCGGCACCGGGTGAACCTCGGCAAGGTCATGCAGGACCTCCTCGCCGACAACTTCACGATGCCCTCGGGGCGCGTGGAGGAGGACGGCCGCGTGGTGCTCGTGCGGTCCCTCGCGACGTTCGAGAGCCGCGACGAGATCGCCCGGATCCCGGTGCGGCAGGGGGTGGTCCTCGAGGACATCGCGCAGGTGATCCTCGCCCGGCCCGCGTCGACGTCGATCCACCGCGTCAACGGCCTCGAGGCGGCGTCCCTGGAGGTCTACAAGGAGTCGGGAGCCAACACGATCGCCGTCGCCGAGAGGGTGCGGGCCGGGCTCGCTGCGCTCGGGGACCGTCCGGAGCTCGCGGGGTACGACTTCCTCCGCTTCTTCGACCAGGGCGACCTGATCCAGGAGAGCGTCGACAACCTCAAGAACACGGCGCTGCAGGGCGGCTTCCTCGCCGTGCTGGTGTTGTTCCTGTTCCTGCGGAGGGCTCGCGTGACCCTCCTGATCGCGGCGTCGATCCCGCTGTCGCTGCTGATCACGGTGGTGGTCATGTACTTCCGCGGGGACACGATCAACCTGCTGTCGATGATGGGCCTGATGCTCTCCGTGGGCATGGTCGTGGACAACTCCATCGTGGTCGTGGAGTCGATCTATCGACGACGGGAGCTGGGGGACGACCCCCGGACGGCGGCGGTTCGGGGGACCTCGGAGGTCGCGCTCGCGATCCTCGCGGCCACGTCCACGACCGTCGTGGTGTTCCTGCCGCTCATCCTCATGAGCGACGACGCCGGGTTCGCCTTCTACATGGGCAAGCTGGGCCTCCCGGTGTGCTTCGCGCTGGCGGCATCCCTGGTGGTCGCGCTCGTCTTCGTGCCCCTCGGGACCGTCGCCTTCGCCTCCGGAGGCCCGGCGGCGCCGTCGCGGTTCGTGTCGTGGATCACCGAGGGCTACGCCGCGGCGCTCGCGTGGGTCCTCCGCCGCCGCGTGGACGCCGTGCTGCTCACGCTCGTGGCCATGGCGACCATCTCGTTCCCCATGAACAACCTCAAGGAGTCCGACCAGGCGCGGGGCGGGATCACGGACTTCGTGGTGGGCATGCGGTTCCCGTCGTCGTTCTCCGTGACCGAGATCGACGACGCGATGACCGCGGTGGAGAAGGTGCTGCTCGACCGGCAGGACGACTGGCGGATCCGCGCCGTGCGTACGCGCCGGTGGGGCGGGTCCCGACGCGGCTTCGTCATGGCGTTCCTCGAGAGGCGCGAGCGCGGGGACATCGAGAAGGAGGAGATGACCGAGCAGCTCCCCGACCTGCTGCCCGACCAACCAGGGGTCGAGACCTGGATGGGCTGGCGCAAGGGCGAGGGGGGCGGCAACAGCGTCGAGCTGCGCCTCAACGGCGACGACAGCGCCACGCTGGTCTCGATCGCGGACGAGATCGCGACGCGCCTGAGGGGCGTGCCCGGGATCCTCGGCGTGTCGTCCGACGCGGGGGACGAGGACGCGACGGAAGAGCTGCAGGTCGTCGTCGATCGCAACCGGGCGGCGCGGTACGGCGTGTCCCCCACGACCCTCGCCCAGACGGTGTCCTTCGGCTTCCGGGGCGCGGGAATGCGGCCGGTGCTGCTCGACGGCAAGGAGTTCATGGTCCAGGCGGGGTTCCAGGTCGACGACCGCCGCGACGCGCGCAAGCTCGAGAACTTCGGGGTGTGGTCGCCGACCTCCGGGCAGGTGGCGCTGGGCACCGTCGCGGACCTGGAGTACGCGAAGGGATTGCCCGTCATCCGCCGCCGCGATCGCAAGACGTCCATCGATCTCAGCATCGACCTGGAGCTCGAGGACCTCGGCGAGGCGCGCTCCGCCATCACCGCGGCGCTGTCGTCGGTGAAGCTCCCCCGGGGCTACTCCTACGGCTTCGGCGACCGCTTCCGCGAGCTCGAAGAGCAGGACCGCGCGCGGTCGATGGCGCTGAAGATGAGCCTGATCTTCGTCTTCCTGCTGATGGGGATGCTCTTCGAATCGGCCTGGCTGCCGCTGTCGGTCCTGCTCACCGTGCCGTTCGCCTTCCTGGGGGTCTTCTGGTTGCTGTTCGTGACCGGGACGACCTTCGAGATGATGGCGGGGATCGGGTTGGTCATCCTCATCGGGATTGTGGTGAACAACGCGATCGTGCTCGTGGACCGGGTCCAACAGAACCGGGTCGCAGGCATGGAACGGACCGACGCGATCCTGGACGCCGGGCGCGAGCGCTTCCGACCCATCGTGATGACGGCGGCCACCACGATCGTGGGCCTGCTCCCCATGGCCGTGGGCAAGGCGGGGCTCATCGGCATCCCGTACTACCCTCTGGGGCGCGCGGTCATCGGCGGGCTGCTCGCCTCGACCGTCCTGTCCCTCGTCCTCGTCCCCCTCGTCTACTCCATCCTGGACGACCTGCGCACCATGCTCATCGACACCGTCTGGAAGGTGAAACCGGCAGCGGCGGCCCTGCTCATCGGGGCGCTGCCGTTCGTGGTGACGCCCGGAGAGGCCCGGGCGGATCTGCGTTCCGACCTGGAGGCGATCGAGAACTTCGCCGCCCTGGACGCGGCCGCGACGCCCCTGGAGCTCAAGGACGCCATCCACGTGGGCCTGCGCGAGAACCTCGGGCTGCGAGTGAAGGTCCGAGAACTGGAGGCGGCGGCCGAGCGACGGATCGCCGCGCTGGCCCCGTGGATGCCGTACTTCACGGCGGGCTTCAGCCACACGAACCGCCTGCAGGAGGAGTTCCAGAGCTTCGGCGTGGGGACGTGGCGCAAGCAGTCCGAGCGCACGCCGCTGTACTCCCTGGGCGTGGGGGCCACGTTGCTGACGGGCACGACGGTGAACCTGAACTGGTCCCAGGGGATGTTCCAGCAGGACGTCACGTACGACCCCCCGCTGCCGTTCTTCGACGAGGAGATCAACGTCGACACCCGGTTCGCCAACCTCTCCTTCAGCATCAACCAGAGCCTCCTCCAGGGCATCGATCCTCGATACCACCTGACGACGATCCACCAGGCGGACATCGCCCAGGAGTCGGCCGAGATCGAGCGGGACCGCGAGATGGAGCGCGTCGTCGCGGACGTGATGAAGGGCTACTGGGACCTGGTCGCCGCGCTGCGCAACGTCGAGATCGCGCGCATCGACCGGCGGCTGGCGGAGGCCCAGCGGGCGACGACCCAGGCCCGCATCGCCGCGGGCGACGACGCGCCCATCGAGCTCTTCCGCATCGACGAGGAGGTGGCCGCCCGGTCGGCCGACGTGTTGGAGGCGGAGCGCACGGCCGCCGAGGCCCAGCAGGCGCTGGCGTTGTTGCTGGGCGGGGCCCCGGGCGCGGGCGCCCTGCGGCCGGTGAGCGGCGTGGAGCTGAACCTGCCGCACCGGGCCCGGGAGGCCTCGATCTCGATCGCGCGGGACCGCAACCCGGACCTGCGGCTGCAGCGTCGGGTCGTGCGGGGGCGCGACCTGGAGCACGCCCGGGCCAGGCACGAGCTCCTGCCGGACCTCACCTTGGACGCGAGCGTGAACCTGCGCGGCAACGACGAGGACGAGCAGGCGGCCGTGCAGGAGCTGTTCGAGCGTCGCTTCCCGGACCTGCGGGTGGGCATGAACTTCACGGTGCCGCTGCCGGACGTGGGCGCCGTGCACGGGATGAAGGCGGCCCGGAAGGACCTCGAGGCCGCGCTGCTGAGCATGCGCGTGGCCGAGCGGCAGGTGGTGGCCGGGGTGGAGACTGCGCTGCGCTCCGTCGCGTCGTTCGACGAGCAGATCGCCGTCGCCGAGGTGCGCGCGACCTACGCGGCGAAGACCGCCGAGGCCGCCGAGGCGACGTACGCGGCGGGGCGGAACACGCTGCAGGACGTGCTGGAGGCCCAGGCGCGGCTGAAGGACGCCCGTCGGGCCGTGGTGGCGGCGCGGGTGCAGGCGCTCAAGGCGCGGGTGGACCTCGAGGTGCTGCGCGGGACGCTGATCGAGGTCCTGGGGATCGAGATCGACTGACGTCGCGGGCCGCCCCCCGGTCCATGGAACCAAGCCCGGCCCGCCATGGACGTGAAGTCCAGGATCGGGTCCACATCCACCACTTGTCCCCGGATCTCCGGACGTCCCGTCGTCGTTCGCGTTACGATGCCGCCATGACCGACATCGATCAATCTCGATTCGACAAGCGACTCGACGGGGACTTCCTCACCTCGGCGGAGGCCGCGTCGCTCCTCGGCGTGAAGCCCGCGACGCTCTACACCTACGTCAGCCGAGGCCTCCTCCGCTCCGCCCCGGACCCGTCCTCCCGCCGCAACCGCTACCTGCGCGCGGACGTGGAGCGGCTCCGGGATCGCGCCCGGGCCCGCAGCGGACAGGGTCCCGTGGCGGCCGACGCGCTGCACTGGGGGGAGCCCGTCCTCGACACCCGCGTGGGGTCGATTGAGGTCGACGGTCCCCGGTACCGAGGACGATCCGCCGTCGAGCTCGCCACCACCGGCGCCACGGTCTCCGACGTCGCGGCCCTCCTGTGGGACGACGACGAGCCCTGGGAGCTGCTCGCCGACGAGGACGCCCGGGGGTTCGCGGACGAGCTCGCCACGCTGGTCCCTGAGGACACCCTGCCGCTCGACCGGCTGGCCCTCGCGCTGCCGTTCCTCGCCGCCCACGACCCGGCGCGGTTCGAGGCCGCCCCCGCCGTCGAGCTGGCCCGCGCCCGACGGCTCATCCCCACGCTGGCCGCCGTCCTGGGGCTCGGCTCCCTGCTCGCCGACCCCCAGGCGCCCATCGCCCATCGCGCGGCCGTCCTGTCCGCCGACCACGGCCTGAACGCGTCCACGTTCGCGGCGCGCGTCACGGCGTCCACCGGCGCGGACCTCTACGCGTGCCTCATCGCCGGGGTCGCGGCCCTGTCCGGCCCTCGGCACGGCGGCGCGTGCGAGCGCATCGAGGCCCTCCTGCGCGACGCCGAAGACCTCGGCCCCGAGCGCGCCGTGCACCTGCGTCTGCGCCGCGGCGAGGCGGTCCCCGGGTTCCGTCACCCCCTCTACCCCGACGGCGATCCGCGCACCGCGCCGCTGATGGACGTGGCGAAGGACCCCACCGCCGACGGCGTGATCGAGACGATGGCCGCGGCGGGCTTCGATCCGCCGACCCTGGACTTCGGCCTCGTGGCCGTCGCGCGGACCCTCAAGCTGCCCTCCGGCGGCGCGACGGCGCTGTTCGCCCTGGGCCGCTCCGTCGGCTGGGTCGCGCACATCCTGGAGCAGCGCACCCTCCCGGGCCTGCTGCGCCCCCGCGCCCGCTACGTCGGCTGATCGAGCCGCTTCCGGTACAGGCCGTACCACCGCGCCCCGACCGTGTTGCCGGTGGCGAAGCTCGCGCTCGGGTTGTCCTTGCGGATGAGGGCCCCGTACCAGTGGTCGTAGCGGCCGTCGCCGCGGTCGAAGATGCCCACCGTGAGGGCGTCCATCACCCCCTTGCGGCGGTGCTGGGGGGCCACGCCGACGGTCTTGGCGATCGCGCCGCGCCATCCTTCCGCAGCCCGGGCCGCGTGCCGGTGGTAGTCCAGCTCCGAGACGGCCACGCGGTCGGTCGCTCCGGCACAGACGACGGGTCCGTAGTGCGGATAGACCAGAAAGAAGCCGCCGATGCCGCCGTCGGGCGCCAGCGCGATCGTGGAGGTGTGCGGACAGGCGCGGCGAATGAAGGCTTCGCCGCACTTCGCCTCGAACGTCGCCCAGGTCAGCGGGCTGTAGGCGAAGTTGCCGCCGAAGATGGCGTCCGCGAGCCCGTGCAGCTCCCGCAGGCGCTCCATCCACAGGTCGTGGGTGAGCGTCGTGACCGTCCAGCCGTCGCCCTCCAGCCGCGCCAGCGCCGGCCGCTTCCAGTCCGCGACCATGTTCCCGGCCGTCTGGGTGCCGACCTGCGTGAAGTAGGTCTGGTCGACCGCGAAGCCCTGCGTCGTGAGCAGATCGGGGTACGTCGACGGGTTGTGGGGCTCGTCGGGGAACGTCCGAGCGTCGTCGTCCTCGACGGAGAGGCGGACCCGATAGTTGCCGTAGGTCGTGAAGTCGATGGGCCCGTAGAGGTCCTGCGCGCCGCGCGCCCGGGCCCACTCCTCGGCCCGGCGGAACATGACCTCGTCCGCCCCGTCGCCGACGGTCTCCCAGTACCCGAAGAAGGCGACGCGGCGGCCGTCCACCCGCAGCTTCGGCTGGTGGAACAGCGCGAGCCGGCCCGATCCGGGGACCACCAGGGTCGCGGCCTCGCCGACGGAGAACCACGGGTTGTGCGGCCCGAACGCGGCCTCCACGGCCGACGGGGCCTCGGGGATCCACCGGGGATCGTCTGCATAGACGCGGGCGGCGACGTCCGTGAACCCCTCCGCGGGCCCCTCGCCGCCGGCCCGCTCCCTCATGTCTCCAGCCGCTCCACGACGCCCGTGCCGCCGTCCAATCGCACGCGGTCGCCGTCCTTCACCGTGGCGAGGAGGCCGGGGACGCCCACGACCGCGGGGATGCCGAGCTCGCGCGCGACCACCGCCGAGTGCGACAGCGTGCTGCCGCGCTCGACGAGGATCCCCGAGGCGGCCGGGAAGAGCGGGGCCCACCCCGGGTCGGTGCGCAGCGTGCAGAGGATTCGCCCGTCGACGCCGAGCCCGTCGTCCGGCGAGAGGATGACCCGGAGCGGGGCCTCGACGACGCCGGGGTAGCAGCCGATGCCGCGCAGGTCGCCGTCGGCCGGGGGGCGCTCCGGGCCGCGGTAGCGGTTGCCCAGGTACACGGGCCCGCGCGTCGAGAAGTGGTGGGGGAGGTCTGCGTCCTCGTAGGCCGCGAACTCGGCCTTGCGCGCGGCGGCGACGGCGGCGAGGTCGGCGGTCACCGCGCGGCCCTCGTGGAAGGCGCGGAACTCGTCCGTCGCCAGGTAGAAGACGTCGCGCGGGTCGTCCAGCCGCCCGACGTCCGCCAGCCTGCGCCCGAGCGCGCGGTAGACGTCGCGATGCAGGCCGAACATGCGGGTGCGGGCGAGGCGCATGTTCTCGCGGTTCTTGACCGCCTCCCGGGCCTTCGCGAGCGCCTTCTTCAGCCGCCGGAACCGCCACGCCCCGAGCGCCTTCCGCGCCTCCGACTCGGCCTCGGACCGGAGCTCCAGCTCCCGACGCGCGAGGGCGTCGGCGTCCAGATCGGGCCGGTCCAGGAACGACACCAGCACCTCGAAGATGAACCGCGGCTCCTCGCGCAGCGACCGCGTCTCGAGCTTCAGCTCGCCCATGCACCGGTCCCCGTACCGCTCGACGTAGTCGGACAGGGCCTCCGCGAAGCCTTCGTCGTCGATCCCCTCGGTCACGTCCGCCACGCCGCGGGTCCGGGCGCGCCTCCGGATCGCGTCCTCGAGCCCCACCTGCCCTCGCGCCCGGGCGGCCATCCGCATGAGGGCCTTGGTGGGCTCGGTGGACTCGATGCCCTGCTCGCCGCTCATGAGGGTCGGCATGAGGTGCCCCGCGTCGCCCAGGAGTCGGCGGACCGAACCGGTCGTCATCATCACGTAGAAGTCGTTGACGATCGGGATGTGCCAGCGGCTGACCATGCGCCGATCGAGCAGGTCGAGCCGGTCCATCGCCCCGGAGAAGCTGATCCCGTCCAGGGACGCGCGATCGGCCGCCGCGTAGGCGTCCTCGAACTCGGCCAGGAACCGGGGGACGTCCTCCCGGAGCCGCCGGAACGCCCGCAGCAGCCGCAGCAGGGTCGCCACCATGCCGGGCAGGCGCCGCAGCTTCTCGCCCGCGGTCAGCACCTCGTCCTCCACCAGGTCGACTGGGTCCTGCAGCCCCATCATCGCCTCCATGTCCTCCTTGTTCCGCCCGAAGGACGGCAGCAGGAGCAGGCCGCGATACCAGTTGCTGATGTTGTAGTAGACGCGGCCCCGCACGAGGCCGAGCAGGTTGCGCAGCGTGCTCGCGTGGGCCTGGATGACCGCCTCGGACAGCCCCATCGCCCGCATCGTCTGGGCGTACACCTTGGCGTAGCCGGCCTGGGCGAACGAGAAGGTGAGCGGCGTCGTGACCCCGCAGTAGGACTCCTGGATGTTGCTGTTGTCGAAGACGACGAGGGGGCCGTCGGTGTTCTCGGGCTCGGGCAGGGCGGTGATGGGCCGCGTCTGGAGGACGTGCAGCGTGCCCTCGGAGAGCGTCCACTCGACGTCCTGCGGCGCCCCCAGCGCGTCCGCGATGCGCACGGCCTCGGAGGCGATCCGGGCAGCATCCTCGGGGGACAGGGCTCGGATCGCTCGCTTCGCCTCTTCGACCGCCTCCTCCTTGGTGCCGCCCTCGCGGCGCACGATCCGCAGGTCCTTGTCCGCGACCGTGTGATCGACCTCGGCGCCCGCCCGGTCGACGACGTAGTCATCCGCGTTGCAGGTGCCGGACACGACGCCCTCGCCGAGCCCCCAGGCGGCCGTCACGAGCGTGTGATCCCGACGGCCGGTGACGGGGTGGGCCGTGAACGTCACGCCCGAGACCTCGCCCTCCACCATCCGCTGGACGATGACGCCCATGCGGGGCGGCCCGTGCAGCCCGACGCGCGCTCGGTAGGCCGTCACCCGGTCCGCGTGGGCCGATCGACGGCAGCCCTGCACGGCGGCGACGACCTCGTCGAGGGTGCGCAGGAAGAGGAACGACTCGAGCTGGCCGGCGAAGGAGTGCTCGGCGGAGTCCTCGCCGACCATCGAGCTGCGCACGGCCACGACGTCCCAGGTCGCGATCCCTCCCGCGATCCGGTCCCGGAGCGCCGCCGAGGGCTCCTCGTCCGGATCCTCGGGGAGGTCGTCGTGACGGAGCACGAACCACTCGGGGACGCGGGCGCCGACGGAGTCGAGCTTCGCGAGGCCGGACGCCTTCCCCCCGACCTGCTGCGGGTCGAGCTCCTCGTGGACGAGCTTCACCTCAGCCCCAGGCGAGCCCGCGGGCAGAGATCAGCGCCGCCGACAGCACGACGTAGGCCGCGAGCATGGCCAGGCTCGTCGCCGCCTCGTTGACCTTCCGCGCCTTGGCGGTGGGGTCCTTCGCGTACAGGGCGAGTCCGACGAACGGGAGCAGCGTGGGGACCACGATCCCCGCGTACCAGCCGGGCCCGACGTCCTCGAGGATCAGGCGGAGCATCGCGACCTCCACCGCCGCCTGCGCGACCAGGAGCACGCCGACCACCGCCGCCGCGCCGCGCGGTCCCCAGACTTGCGAGTAGGACTGGATCGTCGCGCGCTCCTCCTCGGCGCCCTTGGCCTTGCGGGTGACCTCGAAGGCCGCCCCGGAGAGGAAGGAGAGGCCCGCCAGCCAGGCGACGTCGAGGGGCAGCGCGTTCGTGCCCGTGCCCATGCGGGCCATCCAGACGAGCGCGAGCGGCATGACGACCATGTGCGACAGGGCGTAGAGCACGAGCCGCTCCTCGAGCCACTCGGAGGCGAAGAACTCCTTGCCCATGAGGCTCGTCCACGTGATGACGAGCAGCCACCACCCGACCGTGCCTCCGAAGTCGCCCGCGGGGTAGGCCTGCGCGTCGATGGCCGCGGACCCGACGGCCTGCGCGAGGATCGCGACGCCGCCCACCCACTTGAGGTGGCCGAGGGTGACGCGTCCGCTCTGCAGGACTCGGTCGGGGTGGTTGCGGAGGTCGAGCTCGTAGTCCTTGTGCTCGTCGAACACCCGGAGCGTGAGGAAGAAGCACCACACCGCGACGAACCCGACGACGTCGAAGGGCCACAGCGTGACCTCGCCCTCCCACGTGAGGAACCGCCCGTACAGCAGCGCGGTCACGAACATGACGGCGAACAGCACCCCGTGGGCGGGGGGGAAGCGTTCCTGGAACCAGGCGGGGAGGTTTCGGGCGGAGGCGGTCATCGGGATCGACGATGCCATAGGCTGGGGACGTGAACGCGAACCTGGTCCGCCTCATCCTCCGCCACGCCGATGAGCGACCCGAGGCGACCGCGCTGGTCGTCCCCGTGGCCTGGTCCTCGACCGCCGTCACCGAGGAGCGCCGGGTGACGTTCGGGGAGCTGGGCGACCGGATCCGCCGTACCTCCGGAGCGTTGCGCGCCGAGGGCTTCACCGCGGGCGATCGGGTGGTCGTGATGTTCCCCGTGGGGCTCGACCTCTACTGCCTGATCCTGGGCCTCTTCCACGCGGGCATGGCGGCCGTGCTCATCGACACCGGGATGGGCCCCAAGAAGGTCCTGGACGCCGTCCGACGTTCGGGGGCCGCGGGGATCGTCAGCGTGCACGCGCTCCTCAAGCACCGGTGGTGGGTGCCCACGCTGTGGGGCCTGCGAAAGTACGGCGTGGACGCCTCCGGGATCGCCCTCGCGCCCGCCGCCCGCCTGCACGACGGGGAACCCGCCGACCTCGCGACGGTCGGTGCCGACGATCACGCCCTGATCACCTTCACGTCCGGGTCCACGGGTCGTCCCAAGGGCGCGGATCGCACCCACGGCCTGCTCGTCGCCCAGCACGAGGCCCTCGCCGAGCACTTCCCGGTGGAGCCCGGCGAGATCGACATGCCGTGTTTCCCCGTCGTCACGCTGCACAACCTCTGCCTGGGCATCCCCACGGTGGTGCCGCCGGTGGACTTCCGGGACGTCGCGGCCGCGCCCGCGGAGTCGGTGTGGGCCTTCGCGGCCGAGCACGGGGTCACCCGCATGAGCGGCGCGCCCGCCTACCTGAGCCGGCTGCTGATCGCCCTCGAGGACCGCCGCAGCGCGCCCCCGAGCACCTTGAGGAGCGTGGGCGTCGGCGGGGCCCGGGTCGCGGTGTCGCTGTGCCGACGCACGCTCGAGGCGCTCCCCGGCGTCGAGGCGAAGGTCCTCTACGGGTCCACGGAGGCGGAGCCGATCTCGTCCGTGGACTTCGCCGACGTGCTCGCCTTCGAGGGGGAGGGGGCGCTGGTGGGTGAGGTCGCGGCAGCGGCGACCGTCGAGCTCGTCTCCCTGCCCGAGGAGCCGCCCGACCTCGACGGCCGCGGAGTGGCTCCCTACGTGGTGCCGACGGGGGAGCCCGGCGAGCTCGTGGTGTCCGGTCCCCACGTGAACCGCGGGTACCTCGACGACCCCGACGCGAACCGCGCGAACAAGCTGTACGAGCCCGACGGCGCGGTGTGGCACCGCACCGGCGACATGGCCCGGTGGGACGGCGATCGCCTCGTCCTCGTGGGGCGGACGCGGGACATGCTCCGCGTCCACGGCCGGGTGGTCGCGCCCTTCCCCGTCGAGGCCGCGCTCGAGGAGGTCCCCGGCGTGATCCGCGCGGGGGTCGTGCAGACGGACGACGGCACCACGATCGCCTTCGTCTCGGTCGAGCAGCCTTCTGCGGTCGACGGCGCGCGCGCCGTCCTGGCGGCTCGAGGGCTCGAAGCCTTCGTCGAGGTCCATGAGTCGATGCCGGTGGACAGTCGCCATCGCAGCAGGATCGCTCGGTCCGTCCTCCGCTCCTACGCCGAGCACCTGGTGAACAAGTGACCGACATCGCCGCCGTGCTCGCGGACGCGACCGTGCGCTACTCCCGGGTGTGGGAGGACGCGGCGGTCCTGCGCGAGGCGCTGCGGGTGGGCCCGGGCGACGACGTGCTCGCCATCTGCTCGGCGGGCGACAACGCCCTCGCCCTCCTCCTCGACGAGCCCGACTCCGTGACCGCGGTGGACCTCAACCCCGCCCAGACCGCGCTGATGCACCTCAAGCTCGCGGCGTTCGCCCACGGCACCTGGGAAGACCTCGCCTCCGTCCTCGGACACCCCGCCGGCGCCCGGTCCGCGGCCGCGACGTACGCCGATCTCCGACCCCATCTGCGCCCCGACGCGGCGGCCTTCTGGGACGCTCGCCACGCCCTCATCGAGGGCGGGATCCTCGGGTGCGGGCGCCTCGACCGGCACTTCGCCGAGTTCGCCGCCGCCCTCCCCGCGGCCTGGCCCCCGGGGCTGCTCGACCGCCTCCTCGCCGCCGACCTCGCCACCCAGAGCGCCCTCGCCCCCGACGCCCTCGGCCCCGCCGGCCGCGCGCTGTTCGCCGCCTTCTTCGGGCGGGGTCCCCTGGCGGCCCGGGGGCGGGACGAGGCGCAGTTCAAGCACGTCACGGAGCAGGACCTCGTCGACGTCTGGATGGCCCGGTTCGCAGGCTCGCTGGCGCGTCACCGGCTCGCCGACAACTTCCACCTCCGCACCTTCCTGGGGGTGCCCGACCCCGATCCCGAGCGCGGCCCCGCCTACCTTCGGCCGTCGAACTTCGACCGTCTCCGCGCGCTGGTCCCCCGCGTGACCGTCCACCTGGGCGGCATCGACGCCCTCCTGACGCGGCCGGGACGCTTCAGCAAGGGCGTCTTCTCGGACCTGTTCGAGTACCTGAGCGAGGAGGCCACCGAGGCCCTCTTCGACGGCTTCGTGCGGGCGTTCCGACCGGGGAGTCGACTCGCGTGGTGGAACCTCCTGGTGCCGCGGGGCACCCCCTCGATCGACGGCCTGCGCGCCCTCCCCGAGCTCGCCGCGGACCTCCACGCCCGCGACCGCGTCTTCTTCTACGGGGCGTTCCACGTGGCCGAGGTCGCATGATCGAGCTGCTCGTCCGCCGCCGAAAGACCGCCGCGGCCCTGCTGGGCCTCGTCTGCCTCGCCCTCCTGCCCGGCCTGACCACGGCGGGCGTGCCCGACAACGCGCTGAAGGTGTGGTTCCTCGAGACGGATCCGGGGCTCGTCGCCTACGAGGAGTTCCACCGAGAGTTCGGCAACGACGAGGTCGTCCTCCTCTACCTCGAGCCCCCCGGCGGCGTCTTCTCGACGACCGGCCAGGGCGTGATCGAGGCCGTCTCGGCCCGCCTCACGGCGCTGGAGGGCGTGGCGAGAGTGCACTCGATCCTCACGGCCCGGGACGCCTGGAAGACGGACGACGGGCTCCGGTTCGACCTCGCCATCGAGGGCGGGGAGGACCGCCTGGCCGCCAACCCGCTGTTCACGGGGCGCCTCGTATCGCCCGACGGCGCGGCCGCGATGCTGTGGGTCGAGCCCGCGGTCATGGACGACTTCGACGCCCGCCGCGACGCGATCGTGGGCGCGATCCGCGCCACCGTGGACGAGGCGCTGGCCGAACACCCGCACGCGCTCGGCGGGGTGGGGGTCATCTACTCGGGCCTCAACCTCGTCACCCAGCGGGACTTCGGCGTGTTCGTGGGCCTGAGCTACCTCGTCATCTTCGGCGCGCTCTGGTGGATCTTCCGCACGTGGCGACTGGTGGCGGCCATCGGGGGCGTGGTGACGGTGGGCACGATCGCGTCCCTCGGCGCGCTCGGGCTCGCGGGCAAGCAGATCAACATGATCACCGTCGTGCTGCCGACGCTCGTGATCGTTCTCGGGCTCGCTGACGCGCTGCACTTCCCGGCAGCCTTCGCCGAGGCCCGGGCGTCCGCCGCGGACACGACCGCCGCCACCGTCGCGGCCCTGAAGAAGGTGGTCGTCCCCTGCCTCATGACGACGCTCACGACGATGGCCGGGTTCCTCGCGCTCGTGTCGTCGCCCATGGCCGTCATCCGCGACCTGGGGTTGTACGCCGCGCTCGGGGTGGGGGCCGCCCTCGTCGCCTCGATCGTGCTCATGGCGACGGTCCTGCCCTCGCTGCCGGACACGTGGACGCTGCGGGAGAGCCGCCTCGTGCAAGGGCAGCTGCGCTGGATCCGGGGCCTGCTCGACACCCGCCGCCCGGCGCTCGTCGCCCTGTCCGTCGGCATCGCGGGGGTGGCCGCCTACGGCGCGCTGCAGGTCGTCACGGACACCTACACGATCGGCTACCTGCCCGACGATCACGTGGTGGTGACCGACCATGAGGCGATGGAGGAACGCTGGGGCGACTACTCGGTGATCGACTTCCTGGTGCGTCCCGACGGCGATCGACGCGTGGACTCCGCCGAGGTGCTCGAGGCGACGCTCCGGTTCGAGGAGGCCGCGACGGCGCTGCCCGGCGTGCGCGACGGCTACGGGCTGCACACCGTGTACCGCCGCATGGCCGACGTCCTCGGCGCCGACGTCCCGGACGACGAGCCGCTGTCGCCCAAGATGGTCGCCCAGCTCTCGCTGCTCTTGGAGATCCAGGCCCTGGAGTGGGACCGCGACGACGAGGACTTCGCCGACAACTTCCTCGCCCCGCTGCGCACCGAGGACGCCGCGCTGGGGCGCCTGACCCTCGTGGGGGAGATGCCCAGCGCCAAGGAGATCGAGGTCCTGCTCGCCGACCTCGAGGGCCTCGCCGCGACCGCGATGGGCGACCTCGGGACCATCGAGCCCGCGGGCTACCCGCCGCTCTACGCGAAGATCGTCGAGTACGCGATGAGCTCCCAGATCCGCGGCTTCTTCGGGGCGCTGGTCATCATCTTCACGCTGATGCTCGTGTGGCTGCGTTCGCCGCGCCTCGCCCTGATCACGCTGGTCCCGAACGTCTTCCCCGTCCTCGTGATGATGGGCGTCATGGGGGCCGCCGGCATCCACCTGGACATCGCCACCGCCACCGTCGCCGCGATCGTCATCGGGGTGTCCATCGACGACAGCGTGCACTTCCTCATCCACTGGCGACGCGCCGAGGTGGACGGGATGACCTGGGCCGAGGCGGTGGAGCACACCCACCGCCACGCGGGATTGCCCGCCGTGCTCACGACGCTGCTCCTCGTTCTGGGCTATCCCGTGCTGATGCTCGCGCAGGTGAAGACGGTGATCTCGTTCGGACTCCTGACCACCGTGGCCGCGGCGGCCGCGCTGTTCGCGGATCTCGTGATCCTGCCGCTCCTGCTGAGGGCCTGGCCGTCGCGGAGCGCGCCCCGGTGAGCCGCGCCACCCACACGGCGGACGGCCGTCGCCTCGACTTCACGGACGACGACGGCCTCTTCGCCGTCCTGTCCGTGGACGGCGAGAAGGTGCGCTGCAAGCTGACGGCGCTCACCAAGAAGGCCATGACGCTCGCGGCCCCGGACGTGGACGTGCCCTGGTTCGACGGCCTGCCCGTAGGCGCGACCCGACTGCAGTTCTTCGACGAGGAGTTCCGCCGCCTCGGGCCCATGGAGGTGCGCGACGTGGGCGTGACGGACGCGGGGGTCACGATCACCCTGGAGGCGGGCGACGTCGAGTCCCGGGCGTCGCTGTGGCGGGCCTTGGAGGACCTCAGTTCGCCCGACGCGGCCCTCCTGGGGCTCGAGCAGACCCTCACGGAGCCGCCCAAGATCCCGGCCCGAGGCATCTACACCGAGGAGGCGCGGATCGAGCGCCTGGAGTTCCTCTCGCGCACCTCCGGCGTGGACATGGCGCAGGCCCGGAGCACGCGGCTCAACCCCGCGAAGCTGACGGGGAACATCGAGAACATGATCGGCTCCGTGGAGGTGCCGGTGGGCCTCGCGGGGCCGCTCTACTTCCGGGGAGACCAGGCGCGGGGCATGGTCTGGGCGCCCTTCGCGACCACCGAGGGCGCGCTCGTCGCCTCCGCGGCGCGTGGGGCCCGGGCGATCACCCGCTCGGGGGGCGTCACCACCCGCGTGGTGCAGCAGCGGATGATGCGCGTCCCCCTGTTCGTGATGTCGAACATGTCGGGCGCGCTGCTCCTCACCAACTGGGTGCGGGACCACCTGGCCGAGATCGCCGCCCAGACGCGGAAGGTCTCCCGGCACGCCCGGCTGGTGTCCGTGGAGCCCTCGATGATGGGCAACATGGTCCACGTGTCGTTCCTCTACGAGACGGGCGACGCGGCCGGTCAGAACATGACCACGACGTGCACCTGGCACGCCTGCCAGTGGGTCATGAAGCAGCTCGAGGGCTTCCCCGACGCGCGGGTCGAGAACTTCCTCATCGACGCCAACAAGTCGGGCGACAAGAAGGTGAACTTCTCCTCCTTCATCGCGGGCCGCGGCACGCGGGTGACGGCCGAGGCGTTGCTCGATCGCGTCACCATCGAGCGGGTCCTCAAGGTCTCGCCCGAGCAGCTGCTCAAGACCGCCCAGGGTGTGCTGGCGGGCAGCGTGGGCATCGGGATGGTCGGGTTCAACATCAACGTCGCGAACGTGGTCGCGGCGATGTTCACGGCGACCGGCCAGGACATCGCGTCGGTGCACGAGAGCAGCCTCGCGCAGCTTCACCTCGTGGCCGCGGACGACGGCATCTACGCCTCCATGCTGATGCCGAGCCTGATCGTCGGGACGGTCGGCGGCGGCACCGGGTTGCCGAACCAGTACGAGTACCTGGAGACGCTCGGGTGCGCGGGCCCCGGGAAGGTCGCGCGGTTCGCCGAGATCATCGCCGGGTTCGCCCTCGCGCTGGACCTCTCGACGCTGTCGGCCGTCGCCTCCGGACAGTTCGCCACCGCGCACGAGAAGCTCGGGCGGAACCGCCCCGTGAAGTTCTTCCAGCGGGGGGAGCTGAACGAGGGCTTCTTCGAGCAGCACCTCCGGGCGGCCACCATGGATCCGGCCCTGCGCGTCGAGACGGCCAAGCCGGTGAAGGTGCGCCTCGGCAGCAGCATCCTCACGGAGCTGACGGCCCGGAAGGTGGACAAGCTCGTGGGGCACTTCCCCATGCGCCTGCACATCGCCCGGGGCGACGGCCGCAGCGGCAACCTCGACGTGCTCGTGAAGAGCAAGCCGCTGGACGACGAGGTCCTGCTGCTCATGTCGAGCATGGCGTCGATGTGCGGCGCGCGGCTGCACGACGCGTTCGAGAAGGCCAAGGGGCACATCGGGGTCCGGGGCTGTCACCGTCGCGAGGGGCGGATCTATCTCCAGGAGGACCCGCGCTTCGTGAAGCACGTACCTCGGGTGTACGGGGTGCACGAGGACCCCGAGCGCGAGGCCTGGATCCTGGTCCTCGAGCGCCTGCGCAACATGATCCACATGGACAGCGCCGACGACGTGACCGGATGGGAGTCCTCGCACATCGAGACCGTGCTGCGCGGCGTCGCCGAGATCCACGCCATCTGGTACGGCCGCGAGGAGATCCTCAAGACGTCCGACCTCGTGGACGACCCCATGACCGCAGCCACGATGGTCGAGCTGAGCGAGCTCTGGGAGGCCCTGGGCGTGCACGCGGGCGAGGAGTTCCCGCGGTGGTTCGGGCGGGACGACCTGAGCAAGCACCGCGCGGCCATCCGCAGCCTCGGCGCCTGGTGGGGCGAGCTCGAGGGGCTCCCGCGCACGCTGATCCACAACGACTTCAACCCGCGGAACGTGTGCCTGCGGCCCGTCGAGGGCGAGCTGCGGCTGTGCGCCTACGACTGGGAGCTCGCGGCCCTGAACGTCCCGCAGCACGACGTCGCCGAGTTCCTGGCCTTCGTCCTGCCCCCGGACGTGGACGAGGCGACCGTCATGCACTACCTCGACGTCCATCGAACGGCCCTGGAGCAGGCGGCGGGCGTGCGCATCGACGACGAACTCTCCCGACTCGCCTACCGCCGCAGCCTGCAGGACCTCGTAATCAACCGGTTCGGGATGTACGCCATGGCGCACACCTTCCGGCACTATCCGTTCATGGAGCGCTGCTCGGCGACGTTCCGGCGCCTCCTCGAGCTCGAGCTCGGCCTCGGCCCGCATTCCTGACTTGAAGAACCTCACCCTGACCGAGCGGCCGCGGCTGCGGCTGTTCACGCTGTGCGCGCTGTACGTCGCCCAGGGCATCCCGTGGGGGTTCGTCTATTTCACGCTCAAGGCCTGGCTCGCCGAGGCGGGGCTGTCGGCGGACTCCATCGGCGAGCTCCTCTTCCTCGCGGGCGTCCCCTGGGCGATCAAGCCGCTGTGGGGCCCGGTGATCGACGGCCTGGGCCCCACCTCCTACGGCCGCCGCCGTCCCTGGATCGTCGCGGCCCAGCTCGGGATGCTGGCGACGCTCCTGGGCATGGTCGCCATCCCGAACCTGACCACCGACCTGCGGATCCTCGGGTGGATGATCTTCACCCACAACGTCTTCAACTCGCTGCAGGACGTCGCCGTGGACGCCTTGGCCGTGGACATGCTGAGCGACGACGAGCGCGGCCGGGCCAACGGCTTGATGTACGGCAGCAAGTGGGGCGGCGGCGCCATCGGCGGGGCGGGCATGGCCGTCGTGGCGGGCTTCGCGGGGCTCAAGGGCGCGCTGCTGCTTCAGGTCGGGATGCTCTCCGTGATCATGGTCCTGCCGGTGATGCTCATCGAGCGTCCCGGCGAGCGACGCTTCCCGCGCGATCCCCGGCCCGCCTCCATCCCCGCGGGCATCGACCGCGCCGAGGCGATCGCGCGCGGCAAGGACACCCTCGCCTCCCTCGTCCGAGCGTTCAGCCTGCGTTCGACGATCGCGGGTGGCGTCCTGGCGTTCCTGGTGCGCATCCCGGGGGGCGTGCTGGGTCCGATCATGGCGGTGTTCTTCCTCCAGCACCTGGAGTGGTCGAAGGAGACCTACGCGACCATCGACGGGGGCCCGGTGCTCGTGGCGGGACTCGTGGGCTCGGTCGCGGGCGGGTTCGTCGCCGACGCCCTCGGTCGACGTCGCACGGCGGCCTTCGCGATGACCTGCACCGCCGCGCTCTACTTCGCCTTCGCCTGGGCCGAGCCGCACTGGGGCTCGAAGGGGCTGGTGGTGACCTTCATGCTCCTCGAAGCGGGCCTCGGGGGGCTGCTGTCCGTGGCCCTGTTCGCGCTGTTCATGGACATCTCGTGGCCCAAGGTCGCGGCCACCCAGTTCACGACCTACATGGCGCTGCTGGGCTTCTCGGCCAGCACCGGGGCGAAGCTCGCGGGACGCGTGGAGGCCTGGGGTCTGTCGTACCCCGAGCTGTTCATGGTGGCGGGGGTCTGTCCGCTGGTGATCATGGGGCTGCTGCTGCTCGTCGATCCCGGCGAGACCCGCCGCGTGCTCGGCTCCGAGCCGTCATAATCGACGCATGGCGAAGCTCTTCCGTCCCGGCGGCGCGACCTCCGGCAGCATCTGCGCCCCCCGCCCGGGGCCCGACGGGCTGACGCTCCAGGTGGAGGGCGAAGAGCCGGTCCTGATGCCCTACGGCGGCATGACGCACCGGGTGGGGGGCTACGAGAACGCCTGGGTCATCGTCGAGCAGCCGAGCGTCCCCGGCGTGGAGCTGTGGTTGGTCGCGGCCGAGGTGGAGCGCCTGGCCGGGCCCGCGGGCGACGTCCCCGCCGAGCATCGAGGGGTGTTCCAGGGCATGGTGGCGGGCCACCGGGAGGTGGGGCAGAAGGCCCGCGTGAAGCGGATCCTCGCCTTCGCCGCGGTGGCGCTGGTCGTGGTCTGGATGATCGGCGGCGGGTTCACGGGCCTGGCGGTGGCCTTGATCCCCGTGAGCGCCGAGTCCGCCCTCGGAGAGATCCTCGCCGAGGGGGTCGCCGAGGGCGAAGGCGGCATCTCGCCCGTGTGCGACGACCCCACGCTCGTGGGCGAGGTCGAGGCGATCCTCGTGCGCCTGGTCGAGGCCATGGAGGACCCCGAGTACACCTACCGGGTGCGCGTGATCCGCGACGAGACGGTCAACGCGTTCGCGCTGCCGGGGGGCGAGATCTTCTTCCACACCGCGCTGCTCGAGAAGGCGGATTCGGTGGACGAGGTGGCCGCGGTCATGGGCCACGAGGTCCAGCACGTCGTCCACCAGCACGGCCTCAAGGGCATGGTGCGCTCGGCCGGGTTGGCCCTGGGGGTGAGCCTGATCTTCGGCGACGCGAGCGAGACCGTCGCCACCCTGGCCGGCTACGCGTCCAACCTCACCAACCTCAAGTTCGGACGGGACCAGGAGCGCGAGTCGGACGAGGACGGCGTCGCCCTGATGATGCGCGCCGGGTACGACCCCCAGGGAGCGGTGAGCTTCTTCGGCAAGCTCGCCGAGGAGGCCGGCGACGAGGGCGGGGCCACCGCGCAGGTCCTCGCCATCGCGTCCACGCACCCGGCGTCCAGCGAGCGGACCGAGCGACTTCGACAGCTCGCGGCGGGCGCGACCGCGGCGTCTCGGCCGACGGTCGACTGGGGCGCCATCCGTGGGCGGTGCTCGGCCCCCGCCCCGACGGTGCCGAATGGCGAATAAGAAGGGCCGAGGCCTCGGACGCCTGGGAGGCCGGGGGCGGAGCCTCGACGGCCGCCGCAAGAAGCGACGCCACTCCGGCAAGGAGGAGTCGACCCGCGATCCGGCGGCCCGGATCCTCGAGAAGCTCGAGGGCGTGGAGCCCGACGGGCGGGTCCTCGTCATGTACGGCTCGCACGCGGACGTCGCCTTCGCGGACGGCGAAGTGCGGTTCAGCCTGCTGTCCCCGAAGGTCCACAAGCACTTCGGCCTCTGCGTCGGCGACCGCGTCTATACGAAGGCGGGCGCGACGGAGCAGGAGCGCATCATCATCGCGCGCACGCCGCGCCGGACCGAGGTGCGTCGCAAGCGCGGCGAGGAGGACCGGACCGGGCACGTGATCGCCGCGAACGTCGAGCAGCTGCTGGTGACCATCGCCCTGCGCGAGCCGCCCCTGCGCACCGGGGCCGTCGACCGCTACCTGCTGCTGGCCTCGGTGCTCGGCTTGGAGCCCGTCCTCGTGCTCACCAAGACCGACCAGGCGCCCGCCGACGATCCCGGCTGGGACGTGTTGGAGCCCTACCGCGCGATGGGCGTGCCGATCGTGGCCACGTCGGCCGTCTCGAAGGAGGGCCTCGACCGCCTCATCGCCGTGCTTCGGGGCCGCGTCAGCGTGTTCTCGGGCCACTCGGGGGTGGGCAAGTCGAGCCTGTGCCAGGCCCTGGAGCTGGCGGACGCGCCCGAAGCCGGCGAGATGTCGACGAGCGGGGGGCGGGTGCGAGGTCGGCACACGACGTCGGTGGCGCGGCTGCTCGACATCCCCGGCGGCGGCTGGGTCGTCGACACGCCCGGAGTGCGCGCGATCGGGCTCGTGGATCTGCGGCGAGAAGACGTGGCCGTACACTTCCCCGAGTTCGCCGACGCCGCCCGCCGGTGCGGCTACACGGACTGCATGCACGTCGACGAAGAAGACTGCGAGGTCCGGAACGCAGCAGGCGCCGGAGAGATCCCCGACGCCCGCTATCAGTCCTACCT
>CAZUHI010000019.1:85802-120270 GCA_964620495.1 uncultured Rickettsiales bacterium
CGAGAGCTTGGAGGAGTAAGGCCGTCTCACTCAGGGGGGCGGCGCGCCTCGAGGTCTTCGATCTCCTTCTTCGCCTGATCCGCCGTCTTCGCGACGCCCACCGACGACGCGTAGTTCTCGACTTCCTTCCAGGCGGAGATGGCGCCGTCCAGGTATCGAATCTCGCCGAAGCCGGCGTTCTTCTTCGCGTCGGCCTCGTAGACGTTGGTCAGGGCGTTCGCCTTGATCTTGTAGGCGAGCAGGACGCGCTTGA
The DNA here is from genome assembly GCA_964620495.1 of uncultured Rickettsiales bacterium. Lineage (GTDB taxonomy): Bacteria > Myxococcota_A > UBA796 > UBA9615 > UBA9615 > CAZEKB01. Next base: position 86,056 of record CAZUHI010000019.1, read on the forward strand.
CCTTCGAGTTGGACGGGAGGTCCATCTGGCCCGAGATCGTGCGACCGGCGGCCTCGACCGCCGCGTTGTAGTCGCGGTTCCGGAGCAGGCACTTGGCCGACTCGAGGTTCCAGTTCGGGTTGTACTTGTAGCGGGACTGCTCGAGGACCGTGTTGATGGTCGCGCAGTGCTCCTTGTACATCTTCTTCTTCTCGTAGTGCGCCGCGAGCAGGGCGTAGGAGCGCTCGTACTCGGGGGTGCCCACGGGGGCTTCCTTGAGGAAGGCGATGTGGTGCTTGTTGAGGGTGCCGCCGGCGGCTCGACCGTTGATCGACGCGAGGTACTCCTTGTCGTAGGACATGTTCGGATCCGGGGTCTCCTCCGGCTCCGGCTCGGGCGTCTTCTCGGGGGCGGGCGTGGCCTCGGCGGTCTCGGTCGGCGTCTCCTCGGCCGGCGTCTCCTCTTCGGGGGTCCCCTCGGCCTCGGCGGCGGCGGCTTCGGCCTCGCGGCGCTCCTGCTCCTCCTTCGCGGCCTGCTCCATCGCGGCCTTCTCTTCGGCGTCCTTGCGCGCCTGCTCCTCGGCGGCGGCCTTGGCGGCGGCGTCCTCGTCGGCCTTGCGCTGCTCTTCGGCGGCCGCGTCGGCGGCGGCCTGGGCCTCCGCTTCCTCGGCGGCGCGACGCTCGGCCTCGGCGGCGGCGGCGGCTTCGGCCGCCTCCTGCGCCGCGCGCTCCGCGTCTGCCTGGGCGGCGGCTTCGCGAGCGGCTCGCGCCTCTTCTTCGGCCTTGGCCCGGGCGGCGTCGTCCGCGGCCGATGCGGCGGCGGCTTCGGCGGCGGCCTGGCGCCGGCGGGCCTCTTCGGCCTGGCGCGCGGCTTCGGCCTTCGCGGCCTCGGCGGCCTTGCGCTGGTCTTCGGCGGCTTGACGCTGGGCGGCGGCTTCGTCGCGCTGCGCAGCCTTCGCGGCGGCGGCTTCCCCGGCGGCGCGCGCGGCCTCCATGGCGGCCTTGTTCTCCGCTTCGGCCGCGGCGGCCTTGTCGGCCGCCTCGGTCTTCTGCGTCTCGAAGTCCTCGAGGTTGATCTCGTCGAGCTCCGCGAACATGTCCGCGAACGGATCTTCTTCGGGCGTGGCTTCGCCGGGGGTCTCGTCTCCGCCTGCGACCTCGGCCGGGGTCTCGTCCCCGGGGGCGTCGTCGTCGTCGCCCATGAGGAAGAACACTCCGCCGCCGATGGCGCCGAGGAGCACGACCAGGACGACGATCAGACCGATGGCACCGCCGGCGCCTTCCTTGTCTTCGTCGTCCTCTTCGCCTTCGTCGTCGTCCTCGTACTCTTCGTCGTCTTCGTACTCGTCGTCTTCGTACTCGTCGTCTTCGTATTCGTCGTCGTTAAGCATCGACCGGCGTCTCCTCTAAGCGGCCACGGACCGCGTCTGAGCGAGCCCGAAGGATCAGAGTGTAGAACCCTCGGCCGCAGGGGCCAAACTCGCCGGAGGATATGGCGAGCAACCCCATGACGGACCGCGGCCGGCTCGTTTCGGTTCCGACGGATATCGTCCGCACGTGAAGATCGTCCCCCCCGTCCGCTCCCTCGCGGCGTCCCTGGGGCCCGGCCGGGTCGCCGTGGCGGAGATCGTTCGGCTCGACGCCCCGCTGCCGGAGTCCCCCACCTGGGCCGAGCTGGTCCCCCGGGAGCGAGCCTTCGCGGAGGCCGCCTCCCCCCGGCGCGCGCGCGAGTTCACGGCGGGCCGGGCGGCGGTGCGCCGCGCCCTGACCGCGGCCGGGGCGACCCCCGACGAGGTGGCGCACGCGTGTCTGCCGGAGGAGCGGGGAGGGCCCCGGGCGCCCGAGGGCTGGACCGCGTCCATCACTCACAAGGCGGGGTGGGCCGTCGCGGTGGTGGGCCGACGCGATCTCGGGACCCTCGGAGTCGACGCCGAGGTGCTCGGCCGGGAGCGTCCCGCCATCGCCTCGCGGGTCCTGCGGCCCGAGGAGCTGGAGCGCTGGCGCCGCGAGGGCGCGCGGTGGCCGGACCTGCTGCGGGCGTTCAGCGTCAAGGAGGCGGTCTACAAGGCGCTGCACCCCTGGGTGCCCCGGTACATCGGCTTCCACGAGGCCGAGATCGACCCCGACGGGTCCATCCGCATGCACCTGCAGCCGGGCGAGGGCGCCTACGCGTTCACGTCGACGGTCGAGGTCGACGGCGATCGGCTCCTCAGCTTCGTGCGCGTCCGCCCTGCCCGACAGTGAGGACGCGACCTACTCGAGGAGATCGAGGACGTCCTTGACCATCACGGGCTTGCCGCCCTCGTCGTAGCCCACCGACCGCTTGCGGATCGTCCCGTCCTTCTTGACCCAGAAGGTGGTCGGCACCCCGCGCGTGTCGAAGGTGCCCATGACGGCCTTGTTCGTGTCCGCCACCACGGGGAAGGGCAGCGGGTTCTCGGCGAGGTACTTCTCCGCGGCGCTGCGGTCGGCGTCCACGTTCACCCCCACCACCTCGAGGCCCCGGGCCTTGTACTCCTCGTACAGCTCGGCGAGGACGGGCAGCTCCTTCTTGCAGGGCCCGCACCACGACGCCCAGAAGGTCATGATGTACGGCTTCCCGCCCAGGGTGGACGTGCCGTGCTCGCCGCCGCCCGCCATGAGCGGGGCGTTCCAGTCCTGGATCGAGTCGCCGACCTTGCCGCCCGGGAACCGCGCCTGGGCCTTCGCGAGGGCCGCGTCCTGCTCGCCGGAGCAGCACCGGAACCCGATCGACTTGTCCCTGGTGTCCGGGGCCTCGCTGTCCTTGTAGTAGGCGCAGCGGGCGGACGTGCCCGAGAAGTAGGACCCTCCCTTGAGCGCGGCGCGGTCGGGCGTCAGACCCACCCACTCCTTGTGCACGCCCTCGAGGTCGTAGATGCCGGTGGGCGTGGCGCACCGGGGGTGCGTCCCCGTCTCGAGCAGCCGCGCGTCGTTCTTCTTGCGCGAGTCGGCGCACCACCCCTGGCGGAAGTGCTCGCCGTAGCTGTGCTGATTGCCGACCAGCGTGTCGTTCGAGAAGACGCCGTCCCCATTCTCGTCCACGGGGATGGCCCCGGTGCAGGCCGTGAGCCACTCCTCCTCGGTGCACAGGCGCTTGCCCGCGGCCTCGCAGGCGGCCTGGGCCTCGTGCCACGTCACGCCCCCCGCGGACTCGACGCCGGCCGCGCTGATCGCCTTGCCGCCCTCGAGCGACGCCTCGAACGCGTCGATCGCGAAGGGGCCCCGCGCGCCGTCGATGGCGACGGTCACGGGCACGCCCCCGAGGGAGCCGACGAGCTCGTCCTCCACCGGCACGTCCAGGCGCACGACCTTGCCGGCCGTCGGGTTCGCCTTCACCTCGGCGATCGCCGCGCGCAGCGACGCCACGGGCTGGGCGCCCACGAGCTTGCGGCCGTTGATGAAGAGCGCCGGGGTCCCGCTCACGCCCGCCGCCTTGCCGAGGCGCGCGTCGCTCTTGACCTTCTCGAGGCTCGCGGGCGCGCCCATGCACGACTTGAAGGAGTCCATCTCCAGCCCCACGGTCTTCGCGTACTTGAACAGGTGCTTGTTCCGCAGCCGCGTGCTGTTGCGAAACATCACGTCGTGCATCTCCCAGAACCTGCCCTGCTCGTGGGCGCACACCGAGGCGATCGCCGCGTTGCAGGCGAACGCGTGCAGGTTCTTCTTGAGGCCGGTGTCGTTGCACTTCGAGTGCATGGGGAAGTGCATGAAGCCGACGCGGATGTTCGGCAGCTCCTCGAGCAGCACCTCCAGGTTCCCCGAGAGCTTGCGGCAGAAGGGGCACTGGAAGTCCTCGAAGAGGAGGATGGTCACGTCCGCGTCCTTCGGCCCGCGCATGGGCACCGAGGCGTCCACGGGGACGTCGTGGATGTCCTTCGGGAGGACGAGGGGGCGGGTGGTGCTGCCGGGGACCGCGGTCGGCTTCGGCGGCGCGACCTGCGCGGGCTTCGCGGGCGCGGGGGTCTTGCCCCCCCCGTCGGTGGTGGGGGCGGTGGTGCCGAAGGACTCGCCGACGGTCAGCAGCGGGTTCGGCGGCGCGGGCTTGTCCGGGGTGGGGTGCGTGACGGTGAGGGCGATCGTGCCGACCAGCACGGCGGCGCCGATCGCCCACTCGAGGCCGGGCTTCGGGAGCCGACCGAAGATGCTCGGGATCGACGCGAACGCGGCCTTGAACCCGTCGGGATGGAGGGCGGCGCCCGCCACGAGGACGGCGACGTTGAGCCCGTCCATGATCAGGCAGTAGGGGCAGATGTGGGCGATGTCGACGAGCATCCGGTACAGGAGGTAGCCGCCGAACAGGAGGCCGCCGACGCCCGCCGCGGTGGCGACGGAGGACAGCTTCGCGACGTCGAGCCTGCCCCGCAGGACGACGATCCCGGCCACGAACAGGGCGAGGTAGAGGGGGACGGCCGGGGCGCTGACGGCCACGCCGAAGATCTCGGAGTACTCGGAGCCGAGGACCTGCGAGCACCCGCCGTCCGGGCCGCAGAGGGCGCCGGGGACGAGCGCCTCGCTCATGGCCTCGTTGTGCTTTCCGATCAGGTGGTAGGCCCACCCCGCGGCGGCGGCCGTGGAGGCGAGGAACGCGCCCATGCGTAGATGCTTCATGGCGCGGAGAGTAGTCACGCGGATTGCGGTCGTCGATGCCCCGGCTTCGGGCTGCTACCTTTCGCGCCTTCCATCGGAGATCCCATGCCCTCGATCCTGCGCTCACTCCTCCTCCTCCTCCCCGTCGCCCTCGTGGGCTGCCCCACGACCCCGACCGACGACGACGACAGCGGCGACGACGACGACGCGGCGCCCGTCGACTTCGCGTTCTGGTCGTCGGCCTTCGAGGACGGGGGCACGCTGCCCCAGGAGTACGAGTGCGTGAACCCGAACCCGGAGCTGATCTGGGAGGGCGTCCCCGAGGGCACGGTGGGCCTCGCGCTCGTGTTCGACGATCCGACGGCCGGGAACTTCCCGCACTGGGCCATCTACAACATGGACCCGGCCTCCACGGGGATCCCGGCGGGCGCGTCGGGCAACGCGGACTGCGGCCCGGACCGCGGCGGCCTGCCCGACGGCTCCGACGAGCTCCGCAACGGGTTCGGCTGGACCGGCTACCTCGGCTCCTGCGGCGGCTGCGGCGGGGGCGGCGGCCCGAACACCTACCGCTGGCGGCTCTGGGCGGTCGACACCGAGATCGACCTCCCCGCGGGCAGCTCCTTCGACGATCTCGCGGACGCGGCCGAGGCCGGGAGCATCGAGATGCTCCAGTTCGGTCACCAGTACGGTCCCGCGACCCCCGCGGGCTGCGGCGGGGCGTGCGCCGACTGATGAACTCGCTGCCGCGACCCCCGCACGAGGGGCCCCGACCGCGGGGCACCCTGGTGGAGCTCCCGATCGAGAGCGCGCTGCTGAAGGGGAACGCCCTCGGCGATGCTCATCACCGCACGCTGCCGGTGTATCTGCCCCCCGGGTACGACGACGAGCCGAAGCGCCGCTACGCCGTGGCCCACTACCTGACCGGGTTCCTGGGGACCGGCCGCAGCAAGCTCAACTGGAAGGCCTGGACGGAGGACCTCCCCACCCGCCTCGATCGGCTGATCGGCGACGGGGTGATGGGGCCCATGATCGTCGCGTTCCCGGACTGCTTCACCCTCCTCGGTGGGTCGCAGTACATCGATTCTTCGGTGTGCGGGCCCTACGCGAGGCACCTCGTGGAGGAGCTGGTGCCGGCCGTCGATCGGGCCTTCCGCACCGCGGCCGAGCGAGACCACCGCGCGGTCCTGGGCAAGTCCAGCGGCGGGTTCGGCGCCATGGTCCACGCCATGCTGCACCCCGACACCTGGGGCGCCGCGGCCGTGCACTCCGGCGACTCGTACTTCGAGTTCTGCTTCCTGACGGACCTGCCGCGGACGGTCAACGAGATCAACAAGGCGGGGAGCCTGCGCGCGTTCCTCGAGCGCGTCATGAACAAGCCGAAGCACTCGTCGGCCGAGACGCACGCCCTGATGCACGTGGCGATGGCCGCGTGCTTCGACCCTCAGCCGGGCCTCCCCGAGGGGTGCTCGCTGCCCGTCGATCTGCACACCGGGCGGCTCATCGAGGAGCGTTGGGCGCGCTGGCTGGCTTGGGACCCCGTCCGCATGATCCCCGACCACGTGGACGCGCTGCGGTCGCTCCGGCTCCTGTTCATCGACTGCGGGTTCCGAGACCAGTACCACCTCCACTACGGCGCCCGGCAGATGCGCGACGCGCTGTTGGCCGCGGACGTGGGGCACGAGTACCAGGAGTTTCCGGACAACCATTCGTCGATCGACTACCGGCTCGACGAGAGCCTCCCCCGGATTCATCGAGCCATCGCACCGAGGTAGTCTTAGACGCGGCATGTGGCAGATCACCGTCCTCTTCAACGGAAACCGTCAGGCGGCGTACCTCCTCGATGAGCCCCACGTGGTCATCGGGCGGGGGCGCTCGGCCCACATCCCGTTGGACAACAACCCGATCGTCAGCAGGCAGCACGCGACGATCACGGACGACGGGGGCAAGCACATCCTCGAAGACCTCGGCGGGGCCAACGGCACGTTCGTCAACGACCGCCGCCTGCATGGGGAGCACAAGCTCGTCCCCGGGGACACGATCGTCCTCGGCAAGCACGCCCTGCGGTACGAGGAGGCGACCCGAACGGCGGTGAGCCTGCGCACCGAGCGACGCCCCTCTGCGGGCTACGACCCGGTGGCGACGCAGACCATCCCCCCCCTCGTCGACGGCCTCGTCTCCGCGTCGACCCTCGGCACCGCCCAGAAGCTCGGCCCCGCCGAGGGCGCGGCTCCCTGGGACGCCGCCCCCGCCCCCGCTCCGCCGCCTCCGAAATCCGCCCACAGCATGGCCGGCCAGGAGCGCACCATGGCGGCCTCGAAGGAGGAGCTCGAGCGCCTCCTCGAGCAGATGAAGATCAAGTCCAACCCGCACCTCTCGTTCCAGCGAAAGAGAGGCGGGGTCAAGTACATCCCGCTGCCCAAGGACGAGGCCTACACGATCGGCCACGCCGACTGGTGCGACATGAAGCTCAAGGGCCGCCGCTGGTGGCCCATCGGCCGCGTCGCCGGCGAGATCGTCGCGCGTCGGACCCACAACGGGCTGCGCTGGTGGATGATCGCCCGCGCCCCGCTCCTGAACCCCGTGTCGGTCAACGGCAAGAAGGTGAAGCAGAAGCGCGAGCTCCGCCGCGGCAGCGTGATCTCCGTCGGCCTGCGCAAGCTCCGCTTCTCCCCCGGCGAGACCGAATAGGGGCCCCGCTCACTCGCTGACCGGGTGCATCCAGAGCATGCTCGTGGACACCCCGATCGAGGCGATGCACGCGTCGTAGAGCTCGTCGGCGGGGGTGCCGAACACGAGGTCGTGGTCCACCTCCATCCAGATCCACGACCCGGACTCGATCTCCCCGTCCAGCTGGCCCGGGGCCCACCCGGCGTAGCCCACCGACAGCACCGCGCCCTCATTCGGGACGTCCGCGCTCACCGCCTCGATGACGGCACGATCCGGGGTCACGTGCAGGTCCGGCGAGAGCTCGAAGATCGGCCCCGCGTCGTCCGGGAGCCCGGGCATGTTCGAGAAGGTCAGGAAGACCGCCCCCGGCTGCACGGGGCCGCCCCAGAGCACGGGCCCCCGGATGCCGCCTGCGGGGTCGATGTCCATCTGCGCGAGCACGCTGTCGATCTTCTCGCCGGTGGGCCGGTTGATCACGATGCCCAGGGCGCCCTCTTCGTCGAAGTCGCACAGCAGGACGACGGTCTTGGCGAAGAAGATGTCGACGAGGGACGGGGAGGCGACGAGGAGGCCGCAGCGCGCGTTGCTCGTGACCGCGTCGCTCATGCGCTTCTCTCCATGTCTTCGATCGTCCCAACCCCGGGGCGTCGGTGTCAACCGCGACCGCGGGACGCCTCAGGTGAGGAACGCGGCGGCCAGCGCCCCCAGCGCGCCGAGCCCCGCCACCGAGTAGAGGAGGACGACGCTCGTTCGGTGGGACAGGCCCACGCCGAGGAGGCGGTGGTGGATGTGGCCCGCGTCCGCCTCGAGGGGGCTGCGTCCCGCGCGGAGCCGACGGAGGACGGCGAACGTCGTGTCCGCGAGCGGGAGCGCGAACGCCGGGAGCAGCACCAGGACGGCGATGCCGGTGGCCGACTTCTGCCAGGCGAGCACGCTCCACACCGCCAGGACGAACCCGAGGAACAGGGCGCCCGAGTCCCCCAGGAACACGGACGCGGGGTGGAAGTTGTGGCGCAGGAACCCGAGCAGCGCCCCCGCCAGCGCGACGCCGATCAGCACGCCGATCGCCTGGCCGTTGATGACCGACACGACGAGCAGGGGCACCACGACCACCGCCGCCGTCCCGCTCGCGAGGCCGTCGAGCCCGTCGAGCAGGTTGATCGCGTTCATGATCGCGACGAGCCACAGCACGGTCACGGGGAGGGCGGCCGCGCCCGTCGCCACCACCTCCATGCCGGGGACGCCCAGCAGATCGATGCGCACCCCGAGCAGCGCCACGACCAGCGAGACGAGGGTCTGGACCGCGAGCTTCGCGGGGGCGGGCAGGGGGCTGAAGTCGTCGGCCAGGCCGAGGCCCAGGATCGCGGCGCCGCCCCCGAAGAACGCGGCGACGACCCCCGGCTGGGCGGCGAAGGGGCGCAGGGTCTCGGGGGCGAGCGCGAGCCCCAGGGCGACCCCCCCGAAGACGGCCGTGGCGACGGCGATCCCGCCGACCCGGGGCACCGGGATCGAGTGCACCGAGCGCGGCTTGCCCCCCTCGTCCATGGCCCCCATCCGCCGTCCCCACCGGGCGATGCGGGGCGTGAGCGCGCCCGCCGCGGCGAGCGCCGTCACGAAGACTGCGAGGAGAGCGAGGGGGAGGGGAATCACGTACAACTCGGGCGATGACGTTGCGTCTCGATCCCCATCCTAGGTTCAATCCGTGCCCGGGGCCCGTCGTGGTCGTGGTGATGGACGGGGTCGGCCTCGGCCGCGCCGACCGCGGCGACGCGGTCCACCTCGCCCGCACGCCCACGCTGGACGGCCTCGCGCGGGGCTCCTGGACCCGGCTGGCCGCCCACGGGACGGCCGTCGGCATGCCCTCGGACGGGGACATGGGCAACAGCGAGGTGGGGCACAACGCCCTCGGCGCGGGGCGCGTGTTCGACCAGGGGGCGAAGCTGGTCGACGCGGCCATCGCCTCGGGCTCGCTCTTCCACGGGGCGGGCTGGCGCGAGGTCGTCGCCGCGCCCCGGGCCCTTCACTTCGTCGGCCTCCTCTCCGACGGCAACGTCCACTCCCACCAGGACCACCTCGAGGCCCTGCTCGAGCGGGCCGCGGCGGACGGGGTGAAGCGGCTGTACGTCCACCCCCTGCTCGACGGCCGGGACGTGGACGCGACCTCGGCCCTCCGCTACCTGCACCGGCTGGAGGCGCGCCTCGCCCGGCTCCGCGACGGGGGCGTCGATGCCCGCATCGCGTCCGGCGGCGGCCGCATGGTCACCACCATGGACCGGTACGAGGCCGACTGGTCGATCGTCGAGCGCGGCTGGCGCGCCCACGTCCTGGGCGATGGCCGTCGGTTCGGGTCGGCGCGGGAGGCCGTGGAGACGTACCGCGCCGAGGACGGGACCACCGACCAGTTCCTCCCGCCCTTCGTGGTGGCGTCCGAGGACGGGCCCGTCGCGACGATCGAGGACGGCGACTCCGTCGTCTTCTTCAACTTCCGCGGCGACCGCGCCATCGAGATCTCGCGTGCCTTCACGGAGCCGGACTTCGACGCGTTCGAGCGGGTCCGCGTGCCCGACGTGGTCTACGCCGGGATGATGGAGTACGACGGCGACCTGCACGTCCCCCCCCGCTTCCTGGTGGAGCCGCCCGCCATCGATCGCACGATGGGCGAGCACCTGGCGGCGTCCGGCGTGACCCAGTTCGCCTGCTCCGAGACCCAGAAGTACGGCCACGTCACCTACTTCTGGAACGGCAACCGGGGCGGCATGTTCGACGAGCGCCTCGAGGAGTACCGGGAGATCCCGTCGGACCTCGTGCCCTTCGAGCAGCGGCCGTGGATGAAGGCCGCGGAGATCACCGACGCGACGCTCGAGGCGATCGGCCGCGACCGGCCCCCGCGCTTCGTGCGCATCAACTACGCCAACGGCGACATGGTCGGACACACCGGGGACCTCGGCGCGACGATCCTGGCCGTCGAGTCCATGGACCTCGCCCTGGGCCGACTCCTCCGCGGCGTCGAGAAGGCGGGCGGCGTGGCCCTGGTCACGGCCGATCACGGCAACGCCGACCAGATGTATCGGGTCGACAAGGCCACGGGCGGCTACCTCGAGGCGCCGCTGACGTCGCACACCCTCAACCCGGTGCCGCTGTACCTCTTCGATCCGAGCGGCGCGCGCCGCCTGGGCGACCGCGACGACGCGGGCCTCGCCAACGTCGGGGCCACCGCGCTGGGGCTGCTCGGCTTCGCGGCGCCCGACGGCTGGACGTCGTCGCTCCTGGAATGAACCTCAGGGCAGCGGCTTGCCCACGGCGATGGACAGGCCCAGCTCGGTCTGGACGGTCAGCGGAGGGCCCGCCGTGCCGGGCAACACGATCGCGCTGACCATCGCGTAGAAGCCGAGCGGGAACGTGGGCGCCGAGAGCTCGAGGCCTCCCCCCAGCTCGAAGCCGGAGCGGTGGGCGATGTCCTCGTGTACCCCGAACGTCGACTCGAGGGCGCTGCCGATCGACTTCCGGTACTTCTCCCACTCGAGCTCGTGCTGGTGCGCGAAGGCCACCCGCGCGGTCGCGCGCGCGACGAGGAGCCGGGGGAAGAGGATCTTGATCCCCCCGCCGATGCCCGCGATGTGCCGCTGCTCGTCGGTCCCGAGGCCCGCGACGCCCTCGCGGAGGATCAACTCCGGCGACACCGGGATGAAGCGAAGCCCGACGGTGAAGTTGGCGGCGAGCCCTCCGCCCACGAACTCCTCGGGGGCGGTCCCGCTGAAGCCGGAGCCGATCCCGAACCACACGGGTCGCTCGCCGGACATGGGCCCGGGAGGGGCGGCCGAGGCGACGACGGGGAGGACGGAGAACAGGAAGAGGAAGGCGATCGAACGAACGAACTGGGCGTGCATGGGTCCCCGGGATCCGGGAGCTCGACCGGGCAGGGTCGGGGGGACAGACGGATCGGATTCTCGGTTTCTTCAGCCCCGAATGCCAAGAAGATGTCAAGAAGGTGTTGACGAACTGCAAAGGCAGTCGGCAGGATCCCGAATGGCGATGACCGAAAGTGTCGATCGCCGGCATGTTTACGTTGGATTTCAGGGACTCAAGGAGACATCCCATGCAACTTCCTCGCATCACCACCCTCTCGGCTGCCGCGCTCGCCGCGACCGCCCTCCTCGCCCTGGGCGGCTGCGACGTCGTCGGCGAAGGCCCCGACGGCGGCGGCCCCGACTTCGTGCCCGGCGACGGCGACGACGACGACGACATCGGCGACGACGACGATGTCCCCTTCGTGGAGACCACCGGCCTGCTCGGCATGGTCCGCGACGTGGACGGCAACCCCCTCACGGGCGTGCGCGTCAGCACCGACAACGGCATCACCGCCGAGTCCGGCGACAACGGGACCTTCTCCGTGGTGGACCTCCCGGTCGACCAGGAGGGCGCGGTGCTCGTGAACTTCGAGCTGCCGGGGTACGCGAGCACGCAGGTGCCCTTCGAGATCCTCCGGGACGTGCACAACACGCTGCTCGTGACGATGGCGCTCGTGGACTTCGAGCAGAGCTTCGACTCGGCCGCCGGCCTCGACTTCGCCATCGAAGAGGGCGGCCCGACCGTCGCTCTGCCCGCGGGCCAGTACGTGGACGCGGACGGTGAGCCCTACGTGGGCGAGGTCCACGTCTCGGCCACGTCCTACGACCTCTTCTCGGACGAGCTGTACGCCACCCCCGGCGACTTCACGGCCATCGACATCGCGGGCTCCCCGCAGATCCTCGAGTCCTACGGCATGTTCACCGTCGACCTGACGGACGCCGAGGGCAACGAGATCAACCTCGACCCGTCCGGCGACGGCGCCCCGATCGTCATGCCGATCCAGGGCACGGGCCCGCAGGTCGGCGAGCAGATCTCCGCCTGGGCGTACGACGAGTCCGTGGGCAAGTGGGTCGAAGAGGCGACCGGCACGGTCGTCGACCTCGGCGACGGCGTGCTCGCCTGGGAGTTCACCGCGAACCACTTCTCGTCCTGGAACTGCGACCAGCCGATCCAGACGCACGGCTGCGTCAGCGGCACCGTCACCGACTCCAACGGCAACTCCCGCAAGGGCGCCACCGTGAAGGCCGTGGGCCTCACCTACACCTCCACCACGACCGCGCGCACCGGCAACAACGGTGAGTTCTGCCTCGAGGTGAAGAACGGTGAGACCGTCCGCATGGAGATCACCTACTCCGTGGGCGGCCAGGTCGCCTCCCAGACCACGAACCCCGTGACGATCCCGGCCGGCCAGGCCTCCTGCAGCATCCAGGGTTCGCCCTGCGTGGACGTGGGCGTCATCCCCGTGGACATCATGTCCTGCCTCTCCGGCTTCGTGATCGACCAGCAGAACCAGCCGGTCCTCGGCGCCAACGTCGCGAGCCCCCAGGGCGGCCAGACCACCACGGACGCCAGCGGCAACTTCTGCCTCGCCGTCCCCGTGTTCCAGCCCACGCAGGCCTACGTCATCCAGCCCGCGGACGCGGGCGTCGGCTACCAGCCCGTCGCCACGTTCACGCAGCCGGCGCGCCCCGACTGCCTCAACGGCTGCGCGAACATCGTGATCCTGCAGGCGTACACCAACCCGTCGTGCTCCGACGGCGAGGTCGTCATCAACCAGAACTCGGCCGCGAACGCCCTGGTGGACGTCTACGACGACGCCTTCCCGGAGCACCCCGTCTTCTCGACGCTCACGGCCCAGGACGGCACCTTCTGCGCGCCCGTCCCGCCGAACAGCGCGGTCACGGTGCAGGTCGGCAGCGGCGACGCCTTCTGCGACTCCACGTCGCTCAGCACGGCGGGCCTCGCCGGTCAGTCCTGCCCCGCCGCGGGCGGCCAGGGCGGCGAGTGCATCGACGCCGGCGTCCTCGCCTGCACGGTCGCCCAGTAGGCCTTCGGCGCTAGAAGATCAGGTCGATCGCCTTGCCCCACACGGGGCAGGCGTCTCGACACAGACCGCACCCCGTACATCGCTCGTCCACCACGCGAGGGCGGGTCCCGTCCAGCTCGATCGCCTTGGTCGGGCACACGGGCACGCACGCGCCGCACTCCGGACCCATGAAGGCGAAGCACTTGTTCGTCACGATCGTGGCCAGGCCCAGGAGGATCTCCTCCGGGGGCGTGGGCAGGAGCGCGGCGGGCTCGCAGGCGGTGATGCAGGGGGTGTCCTCGCACATGCGGCAGGGGACCTCGTGCGGCAGCATCGCGGGCGTCTCGGCGAGCGGACCGGCCGAGCTCGGGAGCAGCCCGATGGCGCCGTGAGGGCACGCGTCGACGCAGCCCCGGCAGCGCGTACACCGGTCCAGGAAGCGGGCCTCCTCCACCGCGCCGGGGGGACGGGGCCACGGCGGCTCCACGACGGTTCGGGCCTTCGCCACGGGCAGCGCGAAGTGGGCGAAGGACCGCGCGAGGCGGCCGATGGCGTCGCGTCGGTCGGTCACATCCGGCCCACGCGCATGTTCATGTCGAGGTGCATCAGCCACAGGCCGCCCACCGACAGCGCGACCATCATCACGAGCAGGGGCACCATCGACCGGGTGGCGGCGGCGGGGTCGTCGAACAGGCGTCGCGAGATGCGGTGGGCGACGGTGATGCCGAACAGGTGGCCCACGAGGATCAGGACGATCTGGATGAGCCAGGTGGTCTCCTGGGAGAACAGCGGGCCCAGGTGGACGCTCGCCGTGCCGAACAGGTCGGCGCCGCGGCCCAGGGGGTCGGAGAGCATGGGGACGACGTCGCCGCCCTCCTGGACGATGTGCGTCGTGTTGTGGGCGAGGTGATAGAAGAGCGCGACGGGCAACACGGAGTAGGCGTACCCGACGAAGAGCTCGCGGAAGCCGACCCCCGAGGCGGCCGTCCAGCGCGCGGCGGCCCAGGTGCAGGCGGCGTAGACGGCCACCGGGACCACCGAGACGAGCGCCATCCCCACCGTGAAGGCCCCCAGGCGACCCAGCCCGAGGATGTCCGCGATCGTCCCCACGAAGTCGGACTGCCCGGGCACGAGGTTCTCCCAGACGGGCGTCATCGAGAAGCCGTGGAAGGCCGTCAGAGCGAGCAGGGTGAGGGCGAGCCACGCCTCGTCCATGCGGGGCGTGCGCACACGCGACAGGTCGCGCCCCAGGGAGCGGATCCGGAACGTCGGCTGGTTCAGCCCGCAGGTCTTCACGCAGTCGGTGCACAGCGTGCAGTAGGTCGACTCGTTCACCTCGGACAGGTCGAGGCCGGTGGGGCACGGCGCGCCCTTGTCGTTGCCGTGCAGGCAGTCGTGCGTCGTGCAGGACGCGCAGGCCCGGGTGTCGCGGGCGCGCAGCTCGACGGGTGAGAACATCGAGTACATCCCGCTGACCCGCCCCACGAAGCAGAAGGACCGGCAGAACGCCTTCTTCTCGAACGTCAGCGCCGAGCCCACGGCCACCGCGGCCATGCCGATCCCCAGGTAGGCCGTCTGTCGCGGGTTGTTGGTCACGCCGAAGCCCATCTCGAGCCACGTCAGCACGACGAACAGGACGATCGCGGGGTAGACGTTGCGAAGCCACGCCGGCAGCACGACGCCGAGGGAGAGCGACGCGCGGCGCTTCCAGAACGAGAGGCGCGTGGCGAGGTCGCTGAGGGCGTCCCACGGGCACACGAAGCACCAGACGTTGCCCAGCAGCGCCACGGCGAAGATCAGGCCCGCCCACCACAGCGTCCACACCAGGACGGGGGCGATGTTGTTCGTGAAGGAGCCGAAGAGGCCCGCGTGGATGGTGAAGACGAAGAGCGCGAGCACCGGGGCCTGGAAGAGGAACCGGAACCAGGGCTTGCGGACGAAGTTCCGAATCGGCGAGCGGCGGGTCAGCTCCAGGGTGCGGGGCTCGCCGTACTCGAGGCCGAAGCGCTCGACGATCACGAACGACAGCACGATGACGGTCGCCACCGCCGCCCCGAACAGCGGCGCGGGGATGCCGTCCATGATCATGACGAGGCCGCCGTCGTCGCCCACGAGGTGGGTCATGCCCGCGTGGTCGTGGCCGCTGTGATCGCCTCCCGCTTCCCCGAAGTCGCAGTCGTACGGGGTGCTCACGGAGCAGCCTCGGGCGCGCGCGGCGTGAACCTGCGCTTGCGTCCGGCGGCGGCGAGCCCGAAGAGCAGCAGCGGCACGCCCAGGAGTACGCCGATGAGGGCCCAGTTGACGCGGTCGGCGGCGAGGTCGACGCGGAACGGGAGGCGCAGGGGCGGCGTGTCCTGGTCCAGCTCGAACACCAGGTGGTAGAGGCCCGACTCGGGGAGGGTGACCCGGGTGCGGTAGACGGTCTCCTCGTCCGGTTCGAGGCGGTCGAAGGTCGCGACGATCTCTCCGTCGAGCTCCACCGACAGGGTCGTGCTGCCGCGGTAGGGGACGTCGTCCTGGAGATCGTAGACGTACGCGAAGATCCGCACGTCGTCGGGGGTGTCGGACGTCTCCCGCTCGAGCCCCTGGAAGTTGAACAGCGTGGCGCCGAGCTCCCAGCGGTCGACGATGCGGATGGTCTCGTCCGTGGGGACCTGCGGGTAGTTCTCGAAGTAGCCGTAGTGGGGCAGGCCCTTGTTGTGGTGGGCCTCGGCGGGGGCGGGCGCGAGGGCCGCCCCGGCGGCGAGGGCGAGGGCGGCGACGGCCGCGGCGCCTCGGCGGGTCGGCATGGGGACGACGATCGCGTGCCCCAGCTTGCCGTCGGGGCAGGCCGGGGCGCACTTGCCGCAGGAGTCGCACGTCGGGCGGTGGGTCTCGCGGCCGGGGAAGAGCCCGTAGGGGCACACGCGGCGACAGAGGTCGCAGGACGACGGGCAAGGCTTCGTCGCGTCCTTGCGCAGCTGCAGGACGGACCCGCGCCCCACCAGCTCGAGCAGGGCCCCGGTGGGGCAGAGCGACCGACACACCTGCCCCGGCGCGACGGCGAGGTCCACCAGGAACAGGACCCCGAACCACGCGGCCGCGGCGCCCAGAGTGCCCCCGAGGATCCAGGCGTGCAGGCCGCCCGAGAGCGCGAGGTAGGGCAACACGAAGCCGAACACGGCGGCCCCGGCGAACGCCCCGAAGACCAGCGCCGCGAGGCCCAGAGGGAGGCCCACTCGAGGGATCCGGAGGGCGGGCAGCTCGATCCCGAACCGCAGCAGCCCGAGGCGCGCCGCGGACGCGGCCTCGAAGCCGAGTCGGGCGGGGCAGAGCCAGGAGCAGAACACCTTGCCCAGCGCCAGCGCGATGCCGAGCGGGATGAGGGCGCCCAGGAGCATGGAGCCCGGGGGCATGGAGCCCTGCGCGGCGACGGCGGCGACCGACCAGGGGTCCGTGAGGGGGACGTCCGCCACTCGGGCCGCCCACGGGCCGCCCAGGAAGCCGTCGGACACCTCGGCGGGGTCCCCGAACCAGCCGAGGAAGGTCTCGTTCCAGGCGTACATCCGGCCCCAGAACTCGTGCGTCATGAGGCCCACGATGCGGGCGCTGTTGTGGGCCTCCTTGAAGTTGCGCCAATACATCGAGAGGGGCGCATAGACGACGAACGCGGCGGCGGTGAGCTGCACCAGCTTGCGCAGGATCTGGAGGCGCCGACCCCGACGCGGCGTCTTCATGTCCGCGCCACGGGGAGGATGCGGATGGCCTGGGGGACGTGGATGCAGGCCTGCTCACAGAGCCCGCAGCCGACGCACTTGTCGGCGTGCACGGTCGGTCGCTCGAACAACCCGATGCTCATCGCCACCCCCGGGAAGGGGCACGCGCGGTAGCAGACGCCGCAGGTGCGGGCCGGCTCGGCGTAGGAGTAACACATGCCCTTGTTGAGGCGAGCGAGGCCCATCCTGGTCGTGCCGGGGACGACGTCGGGGTCCGGGTCCTGCGGTCGCAGGGCCCCGGTGGGGCACACCTGCGTGCACTTCATGCAGGCGATGCAGCCGCGCTCCCGAGGCACGACGTAGGGGGTGCCGAGCTCCACGATCCCCCGCTCGAAGCCGCGGAACTGCAGGGTGCCGTTGGGGCACACGTCGCCGCACTGGTAGCAGCGGATGCACTTGCTGAGGAACTCGGCCTCGGGGACGGCCCCGGGCGGCCGGATCGCGGGCATGGCCGCGGCGTCGGGGGCGCCCGCGAGCTTCCCGGCCAGCCCTGCGGCCCCCGCGAAGAGGACGGCGAGGGCGCCGCGGCGAGTGGTGGTCTCCTCGGCCATGCGGAGGCAGAGGAGCAAGGCTCGTGCCGAATCACACCGTCCGGAGTCGATCACGCCCACGAAGGCGGCCTCGTCGCAGCTTCACCGCTCCGAACAATCCGAGCACCAAGGCCCCCGGGAGCAACGCCCACCGCGGAGTCGGCGCAGACTGTGTGGGCCGGCACAGGGCCCCGGAGGTGCCGGCGAGGGGTCCGTTCTCGAGCGTCCAGCGCAGGCGCTCGGTCGTGAGGATCCTCGCCTCGTACAGCGACGGACGCGGGACCGACCGCGGCGCCGACGGCCCCTCGAAGACCACCCGGTCGGCGCCTCCCGAGCCCTCGACGACGACGGTCAGGGCACCGCGCCACGGTGTCCCGGGGGTCCCCTCCAGGTAGACGCGCAGCGCGATCTCCTCGGCGGAGACCCGGGCGACGCCCACCTCCAGCGCACGATCGTCCACGTCGTGGGCGGTGAAGCAGACGTCGGCTTCGCCCTCGGGCTCGGCGGGGGGCATGAACGGGGAAGACCAGGGGGCCGTGCCCGAGACGATGCGGGGGGCGGGGACGGCGCAGGCGGCCAGGAGGACGACGACCCCGACGCCGATCGCAGGGGTCCCCTTCCACCACCGCGGGCGGTGCAGGCCGATCCCGAGCCGCGTGTTGGGGCACACCGGGACGCAGCGCCCGCAGCCGTCGCAGTCGGGGTCCTTGAACGCGACGCGCGGGTCGAGGCCGAGCCAGCAGGCCTCGAGGCACGAGTCGCAGCCGGGCGGGCCCGCCCACCACGGGTGGAACTCGAGGCAGCCCGCCGTGCACACCCCGCCGCCGCCTCGCATCCGGAGAGCGAGACCCCCCCCGCCGAGACGACGAGGAGGGTCAGCGCCTCACCTCGGGTGGTCCCCACCGTCTAGGTCGGGATCTTCTCGACTCGCGCGGCGAGCTTCTTGAAGTCGACCTGGCCGCTGACCGGATCGAAGGCCCGGTGGCTGACGCCGTTCGCCAGCCAGCGGTTCTTCTTGGGGTCGGCGCTGTCCGCGACGCTGAGGTTCCAGGGGCTGAACATGTAGCCCTTGGGGACCAGGTTGCGGGCCGGCTTGACCACCGAGTCGAGGCCGATCGACACGCGGGCGTCGTAGTCGCCGCGGCGGGTGTAGATGCGGACCCACTCCCCGTCGACGAAGCCCATGGCCGCGGCGTCGTCCGGGTGCATCTCGATGTACTGCTCGGGCACGAGGCGTCGGGTGGTGCCGGACCGGATCGTCTTGGCGGTGTGGAAGTGCTCGTAGACCACCCCGAGGCCCAACCACATCGGGTACTTGTCCTTGGGCACCTGGTCCCAGGCCTTGTCGCGGTGGTCCTTGTCCGGAATCTCCGGGGTGAGGGCCATGTCGCGGGCCTTCTCCAGCAGCTCGTAGTTGTCGATGGCGTAGAACTCCTCTTCGCCCTTCGCGCCGAAGCGCATCAGCTGCTTCGTGATCTCCTCGCGCTGCGAGTAGTCCTGCTCGCACAGGTGGATGTGCAGCTTGCCGTCGGCGTGCCGGAAGGAGCCGTAGGGCTTCTCCTGCCACGACGCGTCCTCCTGGTCGAGGTACCGACGCTTCGTGCCGCCCGCCTTGGCCACCTCGTAGGTGGGGGCCGGCCACTGGATGCCGCGGTGGTTGCGGATCTGGTCGTAGAGGCCGATGCCGTCGCGCTTCTCGACCTCGAGGAGCCCGGTCATGTCGGCGTCGGAGCCCTTGCTCGCCAGCACGACGTCCCGGAACACGTCCTCGGGGTTGTAGAAGCCGTTCTCCATCTTCTTGTAGGGGAAGATCGCCTCCCCATCGAGGCCGAGGGCGGTGGCGATCTTCTTGCCCTTGTCGATCACCATGTCCATGTCGGGCAGGGTGTTCGGCACCGGGTTCGCCGTGCCGTCGGTGACGTAGAAGCGGCGCTCGGACTGGATGTACGTGCCGCCCACCCACTCGCCCCACGTGGCGGCGGGGAGGATGACGTCGGCGTACAGGTTGTTGGGCGCGTGCCGGTAGATCTCCTGCACCACGTTGAACGTCCGGGTGAGCGCCGGGCGGACGAGGTTGAACTGGTCCGGCAGGTCGATGTGGGTCGCGTAGATGAGGAACATCGCGTCGACTTCCTTCTTCAACGCGCGCTCCATCATCCCGATGGCCATGCCTCGGTTGGACATGGTCGCCACCTCGGCCAGCCGCTCTCGCGGGATCCGCCAGGCGTCGGCGATGTGGTCTCGCCAGGCCCCGTTCTTGAGTCCCTGGTTGAACGGAAGCCGCCCGGTGAGGCCGCCCGTGAGGCGCTCGCCCATGGCGTTGGGCTGGCCGGTCATGGAGAAGGGACCGCAGCCAGGTCGGCCGATGTTGCCCGTCAGCGCCATCAGGTTGATGAGGGAGACGGTGTTGTTCTGGCCGTGCAGGTGCTGGTTGTAGCCGATGCCCCAGAAGGACAGGACGCCGCCCTGGCCGCGCTCCTTGCCCTTGACGCTGGCCTCGGCCCACTTCTGGGCGACCTGGTCGAGGTACTCGGGGTCGACCATCGTCATGTCGGCGACCTTCTCGGGGTGGTACCGAGCGTTCACGCCCTCGACGTACTTCTCCCAGCCCGCCGTGTGGTTCTTGAGCAGGTCCCAGTCGACGGCGTCCTTGTATTTGTTGAGCATCAGCCACGCCATCGCGTTGTGGATGCTGATGTCGCCGTTGATCGTGCGGAAGTGGTACGAGTTTTCGACCCCGCCGATCTCCTCGTACCCCATGACCGTGCCGGTGCGGCGCGGGTCGACGATGAGGGTGGGGATGTTGTTCTTCTTCTTGTGGTCGGCGATGCGCCAGAAGACGATCGGGTGCGCGCCGCGGGCGTTGTGGCCCCAGTGCGTCACCATGTCCGCCATCTCGATGTCCTCATAGGACGTCGGCGGGGTGTCGGAGCCGAGCGACTTGAAGTAGCCCGTGACGGCGCTCGTCATGCACATGCGCGCGTTGGCTTCGATGGTGTTCGAGCCGAGCACGCCCTTCATGAAGAGGTTCTCGAGGTACTGACCCTCCACCGGGAGCTGGCCGGAGCCGTACAGGCCCACGGCGTTGCCGCCCTTGGCCTTCACGATCTTGACGATGTTGTCGACGATGATCTCTTCGGCCTCTTCCCAGGTCGTCTCCCGCCACACGTCGTCGTCGAAGCTGCCCTTGGTCTTGGAGACGTGGCCGTTGAGCGGGTCGGACATGTCCTTGCGCACGAGCACCTTCTGGAGGCGGTCGACGTAGATGGCCTCGTTGGACGAGAGGCCCTTGATGCACTGCAGGCCCTTGTTGGTGGGGTGCTTCGGGTCGGGGATCATCCCCACGACCTTCCCCTTCTCCACCTGGATCAGCGTGCCGCAGCCCACCCCGCAGTAGGGGCACTGGGCGAGCAGGTTGGTGGGGACGTCCTTCTCCGGGGGCTCGGAGGACAGGACCTCGAGCTTCGGGTGGGACGGCATGTCGGGCTTGGCGGCCGTCCCGCCTCCGGATCCGCTCCCGCACGCGGCGGCGGCGACTCCGCCCGCGACGGCGGCCCCGGCCATGAACCGACGGCGCGTGAAGCCGCTGGGCACGGGATCTTCGGGGAGCTCGGACATGAGCTCCGCGGGCTTGTTGCGGGAGATGAAATCGTTGTGCTCGTTGGACATGCTTCTGCTCCCGCTACCAGGCGTTGGCCCGGAGGTATTGGATGATCGAGTCGACTTCTTCGTCGGTGAGGTTGGCGACGGCCACGGGCGACTTCTCGTCGAAGGACCGCATGGCGGTGTTGTCCTTGCCCAGGCGCACGATGGCTCGCAGCGTCCCGTTGGACGCTTGGCCCAGGAACCCCTTGCGGCCGATGCCGGTGCCGGCGCCCGCCTCCGAGTAGCCGGCGGCGCTGCGGCCGTGGCAGCGGCTGCAGATGTCCTTGTAGAGGGCCTCGCCGGTCTTCTTGTCGCCCTTGAGCTCGGACTCGTCGAGCTCGACGCCCGGCGTGGTCTGCCAGGACCGGATGTAGGAGACGATGTTGTTCACCGTCTCCTCGGGGAACGCGGTGCCCCAGGCGATCATGTTCGTGCCCTCGCGGCCCTCGACGATCGTCTTCTTGAGGAACTCGTTGGAGACGACGGCGAGGTAGCTGGACGAGTTGAGGCGGGGGGCGATGCCGACCTTGCCCTCGCCCTCCACTCCGTGGCAGCCGCCGCAGGCCGCGTAGGACACCTTGCCCGCGGCGACGGCGTCGGCGTCCCCGGGCGCCTGGTCCGCGCGGTGGATGTCGCCGGCGGTGGCGGTGAGGGCGAGCCCCCCGAAAACGAGGGCGGTGGTTGCGAGCAGAGAGAACGGTTTCACGGAGCCTCCTGGAACGTTGCGCATACGTCGCGCCACGGAGGAGCAAGAACCGTGCGCAGGTTCTACGGGAGAGCGGGCAGTCGATCAGGTCATGAGGTGTGCCGACCGGCACAAGGGGGGGCGGGCCCTGTGTGCCAGGGCCCACAGGGATCAGTCGTCGGCCTCCGCGGCGCGACGCTTCGCCTCGGCGAGCCGCTCGGCGGCCTGCTCGGCCTCCCAGGCGGCGTCCTCCTCGGCGCGGATGCGCGCGCGGCGGAGGTCTCGGAACACCGCGTAGAAGCGGAACGCGGCGGCGGCGAAGAGGAAGTAGGCGACGGTTGCCCGGGACTCGAGGAAGGTCCCGGCGATGATCAGGAGGAGGCCGGTGGTGAGGAGGCCGACGGCGGCTTGGGCCCCCGGGCTGCGTGTGATTCGACGCATCATCCGGCTGGTACCCTCCGCGCCATGCTTTCGGTGACGGTCGTGATGTTCGCATACAACGAAGCGGAGAACGTCGAGGCGTGCCTCGACGAGGCGCTCCGTTTCCTGCGCGAGACGACCTCCGATCACGAGATCGTGTTCGTGAGCGACGGTTCCACCGACGACACCGCGGAGGTCGCCCGGGCGTTCGCGGATCGGCAGGCGCCCGGGGAGCTCAAGGTGGTGGCCTACAGCCCGAACCGAGGAATCGGCGGGGCCCTCAAGGCGGGGTTCGCGGAGGCGACCAAGGAGTGGGTCACGTTGTTGCCCTGCGACGGTCAGGTGCCGCCCCACGGCCTCAAGAACCTGTTCGATGTGGTGGAGAAGGACGCCGCCGTCGACATCGTCACGTGCCACTTCCCGGACCGCTTCAAGGAGGCCGACAACCTCTATCGCAAGGTCCTGAGTCGCGGACTCCGGGTGCTGATGTGGGCCACGACCGGGGTCAGCCGGAAGCTCGACGGCGTGTACCTCCTCCGTCGCGACGACCTGCGGCGCATCACGCTGAAGTCCGACACCTTCTTCCTGAACCTGGAGCTGCCGATCCGCGCCATCCGCGCGGGCCTGGCTCCGGGGGCGACGACCATGCACATCCGGCCCCGCATGGCGGGGGAGTCGAAGGTGGCCAACTCGCGGCGCATGAAGCAGGTGCTCAAGGACCTCGTGAGCCTCGGGGTGGAGCTCCGAACGTCGCGCAGCCCGTCCCTGCGATGATCCGGTCGGCATGACGGACCGCAACCTCACGCGTCACCTCGGCACCGTCTCGGCGGACGACCGCGCCCGCGTCCTCGGCCACCGCGCGGCCTGCCTCTGGTTCACTGGGCTGTCGGGCTCGGGGAAGTCGACCCTCGCGCGGGCCGTGGAGGCGCGGCTCGTGGAGCGCGGCGTGGCCGCCTACGTGCTGGACGGCGACAACGTCCGCCTGGGGCTCAATCGCGACCTGGGCTTCGCGCCCGAGGATCGGGCCGAGAACATCCGGCGGATCGGCGAGGTCGCGAACCTGTTCGTGGACGCCGGGATGCTCGTGCTGACGGCGTTCATCAGCCCCTACCGCGCCGACCGCGTGCAGGCCCGCGCCGCCGTGGGGGGCGCGTTCGTGGAGGTGCACGTCGCGGCGTCGCTCGAGGTGTGCGAGGCCCGGGACCCCAAGGGCCTCTACCGGCGGGCCCGGGCGGGGGAGATCCCGCAGTTCACCGGCATCAGCGCGCCCTACGAGGCCCCCGAGGACCCGGAGATCCGCGTGGACACCGGGGCGATGTCGCTGGACGAAGCGGTGGACGTGGTCGTCGCGGCGCTCGAGGCGCGCGAGATTCTGTAGCCGCGGAGGGAGTCTCACGTCGGGGCATATCGCGGCGACATACGGCATGTCGGCGAGATTTGGTCGTTCAACCGGGCATATCGCGGCGACATACGGCATGTCGGCGGGATATGACCGCCCAGCCGGATTGCCGAACCTCGCAGCCCGGGCGTGCTGAGCCCTAGGGCTCCTCGACGCAGGGCGGCCGGTTCTGGCAGCCCGTCCCGCCGACCTCCTCGTTCTCGAGGACGTAGGGCCGGGGGGGCACGGTGTAGTCGCACACGCCCTGCCCGATGCAGTACTCGCCCGACTTCTCGTTGGAGACGGCGCCGCAGGAGTCCCGCACGCGCATCTCGAAGTCCAGGAAGACGTCCTGGGCGAACTCCTCGGAGCAGAGGATCCAGTCCACCTCGCCGAGCGTGGCGGTCGGGTCCGGGATCTGCTCTTCCCCGAGCCACAGCGAGTCGGTCTGGAAGCCCGCGACCTCGGCGCTGATGTAGCCGCCGCGCATGTTCGGCGGGGAGCCGCCGTCCACCGGATCGAGCCAGTCGAAGTGGATGCACATGACCCACAGGCCCGTGTCCTCTTCTTCCCACGAGTTCAGCTCGAGGTTGTTGATGGCCGGGGCCCCGTTGCCGACGCATTCCTCGGGCGGCGAGTAGACGCCAGGGACGTCCGTGCAGCCCGTCAGGGCGAAGAGGAGGGCGGTGATGAAGGCGAGGCGATGCACGGCGAGCAGTCTACCCGATCACCCGAACGCCACTTCCCCGAAACCGTGCGCCCGGGCGGGGCCCATGCCCACGTAGTGGAGCGCGCGCAGGAGCCGCTCGAAGGGGGCGAAGTCGCCCTTCCAGGTGACGTTGCCGAGGAGCGAGCCGATGGCGTCCGGGCCCTCCGAGACGCCGCCCACCGAGCGCGCCGCCAGCTCCACGACGCGGGTGTGATCGGCCGCGATCTCGATGCTTCGCGCGGCGCGCAGGAGGTCGTCGGCGGGCAATCTCGGGCCCCGGTGTCCCGTGCGATGCATCCAAGTCGCGAGCCCGCGGCCGGCGCGGTCGAGCACCAGGGGGAAGGCGGCGTGCGGCGTGCCGACCTCCCCGAGCCGGTTCAGCGTCGTGGGGCTCAGGAACGCCCAGGTGAGGCGGCCGCTGCGGGCCCGAGGCTCCGCGACGTCCGCGAGCGGCAGCAGCATGTCCTCGGCGGGCACCTTCTTGGCCGAGCGCCACCGCGGCTCGTCTTCGGCCGAGGCGCGGATGTACTGGATCGTCCTCCAGTCCACGTCGCCGTCGCGATCGTTGCCCAGGGCGCGCACGAGCTGGTCGGCGTCCCGGGCCGAGCGCCCGGCGAGGATGAGCTCGATGCGGGTCGTGGCGCCGATCACGCCCTTCCCCTGCATGGCCATCGACGCGCGCAGGGCGATGGGGGCCCAGGGGTCCCCGATGCCGGAGCCCGGCCCCACCTCGTGGCGCCCGAGCAGCTGATGCGACGGGCACGACCGCCGGACGCACTTCAGGCCGCAGGTGCACAGGGCCCGATCCACGGCGCCGCAGACCCACCCGTGCAGGCGAGGGCCGGGGTTCCGCCCGAACGCCGTCTTCCGGCGGAGGTCTCCGACGAGCCGGAGACGCACGATCGGCCAGCCCCGCAGCGCGTCCGCGACGGCGGCGTCGATCACCGGCGTGTCCGCAGGGGCGCCGGGCGGGACCGCCACGTCGATGGGCGGCGGCAGGCCGCGGTCCGCGTGGCGGGCGTCCGGGCGGTTGAACCAGCGGTGGGTGCGCGGGTGCTTCACTTCGTCAGTCTCCGCCCGCGTCGGGCATCTCGCCGGTGATGACGGCGCGGGCCACGGCCGCGGGATCGAAGAACCCGAGGATGCTCTCGAGCGTCTCCTGAGAGGTCGTGGGTGCGCTCTCGGATTCGAGGAACCAGCGACTGCCCGGGGGCTCGCCGCCCGCGCCGAGGGAGTCCTGGGTGGCCGTGAACCGCGCCCGGGGCGGCCCGTCGTCCTCGATCAGCCGCCACCCGTCCGGGGGCGCGGGCGCGTCCTCGTCCACCTGCACGAACGAGAGCGTGACCACCTGGCCCGTGTGATTCACGAGGGTGAAGCGCGTGACGCTCTGGCACACGCCGTCGACGGTGCGCTTGCCCGCGCGCGGCCACAAGACGATGGTCTCGCGCACCTCCGTGGGCAGCCGCTTCGCCCGGTCCGTGGCCTTCGGGTGGCCCGAACACGTCTTGCCGAGGGCGAGGTCGGGGTCCTCCGGAGCCGGGCTGTCACGAGGACCCGCCCACGCCGTCGCGGCGAGGAGCGCCGCGGCGACGAACAGTGCGCAGGAGGGGAGGCGTCGCATCCGCCGCAGCGTACCCGGTCCTGGTGTCAATCCGGTCTGGCACAGCAGAAACCCCCTTGGTACAAACCGCGCCCGCACCCGCTCCCGCGGGCCTCGGAGGAGATCCCATGACGCTGATTCGCACCGCCACCGCCGCCCTGCTCGCGGCCGCCCTGCTCGTCCCCGCCGCCGCCTCGGCCGACGACGACCCCCGCAACTACTACCAGCTGCCCGACGCCGTCGAGCTCGACGGAGTGCGCATCGAGTTCCGGGAGGCGTGGGCCGAAGAGGACTACGTGAAGGTGAAGATCAAGATCACCAACGAGTCCGCGGACTACATCTTCTTCCACAAGCACGAGGCCGCCTTCGACGGCGACTTCGGGAGCCTCAAGGCGCACGACGGCAAGAAGAAGAAGCCGATCATCATCGACCCCAAGAAGTCGAAGAACCACACTTGGAAGATCGACGGCGAGAGCGGCTTCCTGGTGAAGGACTTCGAGGTGAAGCTCGGCGGCTTCTACCGGGTCAGCTCGGACGGGGAGGTCGTCGAGGCGGCCGACTTCCAGCTGCCCGCGTCGCGCAACGACTTCGAGGCCGGCCCGTTCAAGTGCAAGCTCAAGAGCAAGGTCTACCAGGAGACCAAGGAGACCAAGGCCGAGTTCGAGTGCGCCTACAAGGGCGAGGCCGTCGGCTGGATCGACTCCGCGTCCCTGGGTGTGCGGGTGGACAAGGTCAGCGAGAAGGCCGCCGACACGACGGTCGGCATGGAGTTCGCGAACGACGACAAGAAGCCCAAGAAGACGATGCTCAAGCCGAGCGACAAGGCCTCCTTCGCGGCCGTCTTCCACATCGAGTACAAGCTGACCGACATGCAGTTCAGCACCCTCAACATCCTTTGGCGGAACACGTTCGCCGAGTCGAAGATCCAGGCGCTGGACGTCGAAGAGGTCGAGTTCGAGTTCGACGAGGAGCTGACCCGCGAGAAGGCGGAGGACTGAGTCCGTGGCCCACGACTTCCTCGAGACCCTGGGCCTCGTCGGCACCCAGTCCGGCGCCAACGACGGCGGCGCCTGGCTGGCGACGCGCGGCGATCTGCTGACGGTCACCACGCCCGTGGACGGCTCGACCATCGGGTCGGTCCGCATGGCGACGCGCGAGCGATACGAGGAGGTCGTGGCCGCCACGCAGGCGTCCTTCCGCACCTGGCGACACGTCCCCGCCCCCGTCCGTGGTGAGGTGATCCGCAAGCTCGGCGTCGAGTTCCGTCGCTACAAGACCGAACTGGGCGCCCTCATCTCCCTCGAGATGGGGAAGATCCGGGCCGAAGGCGAGGGCGAGGTGCAGGAGTGCATCGACGTCTTCGACTTCGCGGTCGGCCTGTCGCGTCAGCTCTACGGCAGCACGATGCACAGCGAGCGCCCGAACCACCGCATGTACGAGCAGTGGCACCCCCTGGGCGTGATCGGGATCATCACCGCGTTCAACTTCCCGATGGCGGTGTGGGCCTGGAACGCGGCCATCGCGGCCGTGTGCGGCGACACGATGATCTGGAAGCCGTCCGCGAAGACGCCCCTGTGCGCCATCGCGATCCAGAAGATCGTGGACCGGGTGTTCGGTGAGGCCGGTCACTCCGGCGTCATGGCGACCATCGTGGGCACCGATCAGGACGTCGGGGAGGCGATGATTCACGATCGTCGGCTGCCGCTGATCTCCGCCACGGGGTCGTGCCGCATGGGGCGCCACGTGGGGGCGGCCGTCGCCCAGCGCCTGGGTCGATCGCTCCTCGAGCTCGGCGGGAACAACGCGATCATCGTCGACGAGACGGCGGATCCGGATCTGGTGGTGCGCGCCGTGCTCTTCGGGGCCGTGGGCACGGCGGGCCAGCGCTGCACGACCACGCGCCGCCTCATGGTCCATCGCTCCCACGTGAGCGCCGTGCGCGACGCCCTCGTGGCCGCCTACAAGACGGTCCCCATCGGCGATCCGCTCGCCGACGGCACGCTCATGGGGCCCCTCATCGACGACGACGCGGTGGCCCAGTTCTCGGCCGCCGTGGACGCCGCGCGCTCCCAGGGCGGCGAGGTCCTCACCGGGGGCGACGTCCTCGACCGGCCCGGCCACTACGTCTCCCCCGCGATCGTGTGGAGCGACGAGCGGCTGCCGATCTCGCGGCACGAGACCTTCGCGCCCATCCTGTACGTGACGCCGTTCGACGACCTGGCCGACGCCATCGACGACCAGAACGACGCCGACCAGGGCCTGTCGTCCGCCATCTTCACGAACCACATGCGCAACGCCGAGCGGTTCCTGGGCCATGGCGGGAGCGACTGCGGCATCGCCAACGTCAACATCGGCACCTCCGGGGCCGAGATCGGCGGCGCGTTCGGCGGCGAGAAGGACACCGGCGGCGGGCGTGAGGCGGGCTCGGACTCCTGGAAGGCGTACATGCGCCGCCAGACCTGCACGATCAACCACGGGACCGACCTGCCCCTGGCGCAGGGCATCTCCTTCGGTTGAGCGCCCCGACGCGCGTCTTCATCGACGGGGGCGCACGCCCGTGCCCTTTCGCCCACGGGGGTCGCGCCGTATCCTGACCCGCGATGCGACGAACTGCTCTGCTCCCGCTCGCCCTGCTGTTCGCCGCGAGCCCGACCTCCGCCGACGACGGGCTCATGACCTACACCCTGAAACCCGCGGTCCAGAAGGGGCAGGGCTACCCGCAGGTGAACGTCAAGGCGGGCTCGGACTACAAGAAGCTCGAGCTGGTCTGCGAGCGGTCGGACGGGGAGACCGTCACGCTGACGTCCGGCGCGATCTCGGCGGGCAAGGTCAAGACCTTCGACCTCGAGCAGCCCGAGGGGGAGCTCCGCTGGAGCTGCGAGGCGCGGGGCTGGTACGGCAGCGGCGAGGGCGAGTACTTCGACCTGCCCATGAGCTTCGCCGCGTTCCTCGGCGGCGGCCTGAGCATCGAGATTCCGCGCGCCGAGATCGACCGTCAGGCCCGGATGCTGGTGGCCAAGGCGGACCGCACGGTCGTGTCCGCCCACGTGACCGTCATCGCCGAGGACGGCCCGGCCTTCGACGCCGACGTCGACGTGATGGAGAACGAGCCCGGCGACGAGATCCTCATCGAGTGGCAGGGGCCCGAAGAGGTCCTCCGCCTCGACATCACCCTGCACGACAAGTGGGGCTTCTACGCCTTCGAGAACATCTTCCCGTGGTCGCTCGAGATCCCGCACGACGACGTCAACTTCGCCACCGGCTCGCACGCCATCGAAGAGGCGGAGATGAAGAAGGTCGACAAGGCCTGGCGGGAGCACATCAAGGACAAGGTCGAGGCCTACAGCCAGTACGTGGAGGTGCGGCTCTACATCGGCGGGTACACGGACACCGTCGGCGATCGGGGCGACAACCAGGGGCTGTCCAACCGCCGCGCCAAGGCGATCGCGGCCGCGTTCCGCAACAAGGGCTTCACGGGCGCCATCTACTACCAGGGCTTCGGCGAGGACGGCCTCGCGATCGCCACGGAGGACGGGGTCGACGAGATCGCCAACCGTCGCGCCGTCTACATCCTCGCGTCGCGGCCCCCCGCGCCGAGCAGCGCGCTCCCGCGAGCGAACTGGAAGTCCCTGTGAACGTGCGACCGTGGTGCGCCTTCGCGGGGCTCGCGCTCATCCTCGGATGCCCTTCGTCCGATGGCGACGAGTGCCCCGACGGCAGCCCCAAGGAGCGGGTCCCCGCCGTCGCCGACGGGTGCTCGGACATCTTCGAGTGCGGCCCGGAGGTCGAGCTGGCGTTCGCCACGGGCGCCGAGGACTTCGCGCCCATCGCGGAGGGCAGCTCGCAGCCCATCCAGTACGGCGCGCAGGGCGGCTACCACCTGAACGTCGCCGCCGAGATGCACAACCTCTGTCCGGTCGTCTTCCTCAACTTCGCGCTCGACATCGACCGGGGAGGCGGCGTGCGCGAGACGATCCAGGAGCTGGACCGGCACGTCCAGACGGTGCGCTGCAGCCAGCAGGCCGACCTCTTCGCGGGCGGCTGCGACGGCGAGCCCACGCAGCAGCGATGGTGGGCCCTGCAGCTGGCGATCCCGTGCGACTACCACCCGGACGACCCGGAAGAGCGCGAGCTGAACTGCGAGAACGAGCCCCTGGAGCATCTGGAGGACCTCGACGTCATCGTGCGAGTGGAGGCGTGGGACCACAGCGAGCAAGCTGATCCCGCCCAAGCCCGCAGGGTGTCGACGGAGGTGGCGGTGGACGCGGCTTGCTGCACTCTCTGAACGCTCTGCGACGGTGCGGTCCCGCGGCCGCCCTGCTGGTGTGCGGGTGCCCGAGCGAGCCCCGGTCGGAGGAGTGCCCCGATGGCAGCACCCCCGAGATGGTGAAGACGGAGGCCTGCAGCGACGTGTTCGACTGCCCTCCGGACGTGACGTTGGCGTTCGCCACCAGCAACGAAGACTTCACCCCCATGGTCGACGGCGGACCCCAGGAGCTGTGGTTCGGCGGGGAGCAGGGCGGCTACCACTTCTTCGCCGGGGTGGAGATGCACGGGCTGTGCGACGTCGTGTACCTGGACTTCGGCATCGACCTGCTGCCCCCCGGGGGAGGCCGCGAGAACCTGGTCAGGTACAACCGTCACCCGCTCACGATTCGGTGCGAGACCCGCCCCGAGTGGTACCCCGAGGGGTGCGACGGCGACTCGACCCAGCAGCGCTGGTGGCCGATGCAGGTGATCGTCCCCTGCGACAACCACCCCGTGGACCCGCTCCACGACGCCGACTGCGCGGAGCCGCCGGTGGAGCCGATCACCGACATGGAGGCGATCCTCACGGTGACCGCCACGGACCACACCGGCGACAGCGACCCCTCCCTGACCCGCACGGCGAGTCACGAGGTGCAGGTCGAACCCGTATGCTGCGGCGGCGAGTAACGCTGCTGTTGGAGGGACGTCGATGCCGAAGCTGTTCGTATTCCGGGGGCGTCGCAAGGAGGCGTCGCACGACCTCGACAAGAAGCGGATCGTGGTCGGACGCGGCGACGACACGGACGTCCGCATCGACAACCCGCTGGTCTCCCGCAAGCACGCGCTGATCTCCTTCGAGCGCGGGGGGTGGCGGGTCGAGGATCTGGCGACGTCGAACGGGCTGTGGGTGAACGGCAGTCGGGTCATGAGCGCCGACCTGCAGATCGGCGACACGATCGAGATCGGCCACCACGTCCTGGTGTTCGAGTCCCCGACCGCCTACCTCGCGAGCATCGACACGATCCCCGGCGGACGCGCGCCCGAGGGGGAGCCGGAGGCCACGACGGTCCTGCCACCCTCGGAGGTCGAGCACATCCAGCAGCGGGTGAAGGACCGGATGAAGACGCACGTCGTGTTCGACGACGGAGGCCGCCGCAAGGAGGTGCCGTTGACGAAGGCGAGCTACCTCGTCGGCTTCTCGGACGGCTGCGACATCTGCCTGCCGGGGTCGCCGCTCCTGGCGAAGCAGGTCGCGAAGATCACGCGGGAGGGCGGAGGCTGGAAGGTCGAGGCGCTGTCCTCCCTGTCCCCGATTCGAGTGAACGGAGACAAGGTCCCCGACGCGCCGCTCCGGGACGGAGACGAAGTGACGGTGAAGGGCGTGTCCTTCACGTTTCACGGGACCGTGGTCGGCTGACGGTCGGCCGGGGGGCTACTCGACGAGGACGATGGCGGAGGAGCCGGTCCCGCCCAGGGTCACGGACAGCTCGTAGGTCCCCGGCTTCAGGTCCACCGACCAGTCCTCCATCGTCTGGGGGAAGAGGGGTCGGCTGGAGAACTGCGGCAGGTAGGCGACCCGGCTGCCGCGCCCCCGAATCCAGAGCGCGATCGCCGAGTAGGCGCCCTCCTCGGGGGGGTGCTCGGCGCCGTTGCGGAGCAGGATCTCCGAGGGCCCGCGAGGGAGCCGCGTGATGCGATCCGGCCAGGTCGCCATGGCGCCGTCCACGACGTCGATGGGGAAGTGGCCGTTGTCGTCGGTGGCGGCGTCGACCACGGGGAGGGAGGGCAGGGGCTCGTCCACGGGGCCGCCGTCGCCGAGGGAGGCGGGGCACCCGACGAGCAGGACCGCGACGAGGGGGAGGAGCCTCATCCGCACACGTCCCGGAAGGCGCGCAGCGTGTTCGCGCCGAGGCACTTGCGGATCTGCTCCTCGGTCATGCCCGCCTCGAGCATGTACTGGGTCAGCAGGGGCATGGCGGACACGTCCGGGAAGTCGGGGGGCAGGGTGACGAAGCCGTCGACGTCGGTGCCGAGCCCGACGTGGTCCTCGCCCGCCACGTCGATGACGTGCTGGATGTGACGGACGACCTCGCGGAGCGAGCACGTGAAGCCGGACTTCAGGTAGGCGGGAGCGAAGATGATGCCGACCACGCCGCCGGTGTCGGCCACGGCGCGGAGCTGCTCGTCGTCGATGTTTCGCCACACGTCGTAGGCCCCGCGCACGCCGGTGTGGGTGACCAGGACGGGCGACTTGGTGCGCGCGCAGATCTCCATGTAGCCGGGCCGGTTGATGTGGGCGAGGTCGATGAGAATCCCCTGATTCTGGAGCTCGTCGACGAGGTCCCGGCCGTAGTCGCTCAGGCCGTCCTGGTCGTTGGAGCCCCAGCCGAAGGCGTTGGTGGCAGCCTGGTTGCGCGTGAAGTGGGACAAGCCCACGTAGCGCAGGCCCGCGGCGCGAAACTCGGCCAGGTCCTCGATCCGGGCGTTCAGGCCGTGAGCACCCTCGAGGCCCGCGAAGAGGGCGATCTTCCCGGCCTCCCGGGCGGCCACGATGTCGTCGGCAGTATCGATGACGGCGACGGCCTCGGGGGCTCGCTCCTGCCAGCCCGCCATGTCGACCAGGGCCCGCCGGATCGCGTTCGGCCCGCTCCGCTTGCGCAGCGGGTTGACGACGATGCCGAGGGCGACGGCGCCCACGCCGCCATCCTGCAGTCGGGGGATGTCCGCCTGGTACGTGAAGGGCGAGAGGGGGAGGCGATTCTTGTGACGCTTCGTAGGGTCGTAGCGATAGAGCCGCTGGCTGAGCAAGGTGTCGCAGTGGAGGTCGACCACGAGACAATCGGCGTGCAGGGCACGTGCCTCGTTGCTGACGAGCTGTACGGGGAGGCCCACGGCGGGACGGTAGCAGTCGGTCGGGGGAGGGCGGGTGGACCGAAGTGGGCCAGGATCGACGATCCCCCCCGAGTTCCGACCGTGTGGCGGTCAGAACCCCACCAGGATCGGCGATCCCCCCCGAGTTCCGGCCGTGTGGCGGTCAGAACCCCACCAGGATCGGCGATCCTCCCCGAGTTCTGTGCGCCCCTCGTCGAGCGGTCGGGGGGGATCGACGTACGTTCCGGCGTTCTCGGCGTCGCTTCAGCGTCGCGATCCGGAAGCGGCCTCTGGAAGCGGCCTTGGTTCCGATCGCGCGTGGGCGCGAATTCGAAGCTGACCTTCGACCGCGGCGAGGACTTTTCTTGGAACGGGCTTCGTCGCGAGCCGTCGGCAGGTCCGCTCGGAGAGGCCCAGGAGGCGCGCCGTCTGACCGATGGTCAGGTGCTGCAGTGCCGTCTGGACGCCGGCCGCCCGAGCGACTGCGGCGTCCGGCCGGTTTCCACGCAGCGATGGGAGCGCGAAGACGGCGGCCGCTGCATCGGGCAGGTCCTGCATGTCCATGAGTCGCAACGGTCGCTTCTCGTCGAGGGCCTTGCCGTCGGGGAGGGAGGCGAGGATGTCCGCACGGCTCCAACGAGGCAGCAGTCGCCGGAGGCGGGGGATCGTGAAGTCGGCGAGGAAGCGGAGACCGAGGAGGTCCGGGAGGTTCGTCGCCTCGCGGAACCGATCGATTCCGCGACCATGCCGGTCGTCCTGTCTCCAGACGTAGCGGAGCGCATGAATCAGGTGGCTCCGGGTCCGGATCGGTTCGACCGTATAACGGGCGAAGCGAGATCCCGGGCGGAGGGCAAGATTGAGCGAGATGGCGACGCGTCGTGCGTACTCGGCGACGGCCTCCACCGTCCCCACGACGATGGCGTGGAAGTGGCTGCCTCCTCCACCAAACGCGACGAGACCCAGCTCCGGGTCCCGTTCGGCGAGGGACCGCGCGGCCCGTCGCAGCTCGCGGGTGTCGACGGCGACGGTGCGGTCGTCGCTCGAGCGCATGATGACGTGATGAGCAATCGGTCGGTCTCCCATGGTCAGCTCCTGAATGAGGGGTTCCCCCTCACTGACGAAAGAGCTCACACCTCGGGCCAGAAAAGAATGTCTGCCGGATCTTCCGAGGGCCGAGTCTTCGCCGCAGCGCGGTCAGAACTCGGGGTGGATCGTCGATCCTGGTGGGTTTCCGACCGTATGGCGG
>CAZUHI010000019.1:120370-127685 GCA_964620495.1 uncultured Rickettsiales bacterium
CAGAACTCGGGGTGGATCGTCGATCCTGGTGGAGTTCCGACCGCGTGGCGGTCGGAAGCCAGCCTTTCAGTCGTACGATGCCGCGCTGCCCGGAACGAGGGGCGCGTCGGGCCGCACTTTGACCGCTTCGACTTTGCACTGGACGACCGCGAAGGGGTCGCAGGTCCCGTGCCCGATGGCCTCTTGGACGGCCGTGGCTCGCACGAACGTCCCCGCCGCCTGCTGCTCCGAGAAGAGCCCCGCGTCGACCGCACGGTCCACCAGCGCGCCCGCCTCTTCTTCGCTCGGCGCGTCCACCGCGGCGTCGTAACAGGCGATGACCTCGGCCGCGTCGGTCCGACGGTAGAGGTCCTCCACGCAGCCCACGCGGCACTGCTCCACGCTGTTCCACGCGTTGAACCCGCAGTCGTTCACGAACCGCCCGCAGATGCGCTCGCACTCGGCGCCGTTGGTGACACAGCCCGGCAGCAGCAACGCCGCCAGCACCCACGTCGAGATCAGGGCCTTCTTCATGGCGTCGCTCCCGTGGGGAACGGCGAGATGCCGAGCCCGATGCCGCTCACGGTGTCGCCGAGCTCCGTCGTGAACTCGTCCGTGAAGAAGACGTGCAGGCGGCCGTTGATGAAGAAGGCGCGGGGGTTGTCCGCTCTCTTCTCCCCCGAGAAGTCGAGCGGGACCGGCTCGTCCTCGAACAGCCGCGTCCACCCGCGGTCCGGCTCGTCCGAGCTCGCCATGCCCAGCCGACGCCCTCGCGTCGAGTAGCTGATGAGGTCGCCCTGGGTCTGGGCGATCACGTCCTCGTACCCCGCGTACAGCATCCAGTAGCGGGGCGCCTCCGGGTCCTCGGGGTCGTCGTAGACGAACACGCTGGGCTTGTGCACCCCCTCCGCGTCGAACTGCCCGCCGCCGATCTCGCGGTGCTCCAGCACCAGGTCGTCCGACACGTCGAAGTCCACCCCGCTGCGCGTCCACAGGTACCCCGTGTCGTACGCCGCGCGCGTGTTGTCGGGGATCCCCCCCTCGCTGTCGTTCGTCACCCCCCCGATCCAGAAGTGGAACCCGCCGTCCTCGTAGAGCGCGTCGCACCCCCACACCCGCCGGATCGCGAGCGTCGTCGCGTCCTCCAACGGCGACAGCGGGTTGAACGGGTCCTTCTCCCAGAAGATCCCGTCCTCCGACGTCGCGTGGCCGAACCGCGTGCCCCCGCGCTCGGAGTTGGTGCCCGTGTACCAGAGGTGGAACGAGCCCAGGTCGCCGTCGAACGCCGTGCACCCCACGCTCGCGTTCTGCCGGTCGAACGACCCCTCCACCGTGCCCCGCCGCAGCACCGGGTTGTACGGGTGCCTGCGCCAGTCGACCCCGTCCATCGACAAGGCGTACCCCACGTCGCTCGCCCCCGAGCCGTCGCCGCGACTGCCCGTGTACCAGAGCTGATAGAAGGGCGCGCCGAAGACCGAGCGCTGCACGATGTCGAAGTCGCCGATGCCGCCGCGCTCCCAGTCGCCCGCCCCCTCGTCGACCGCCGAGAACACCGGCACGCAGCTGTACTGCTCCCAGCCGTCGTCGCTCTCGTCGAAGCGGCACTGCACCACGTCGTGGATGTCCGGCCGCGTGTCCAGCACCGACCGGTAGCTGTAGTCGTTCTCGCACCCGGCCGGCGCCGCCAGGACCCCCACGACGAACAGAAGTCGACGCATCACTCGGCCCCCTTCAGCTTCGCTTCGGCTTCCGCCGCGGCCTTCGCCTGCCGGAACAGGCGGCGCTCCACCAGCTGGTGCGCGAGGAACGAGAACGCCGTGATCGTCAGGCCGACCCCCACGCCGACGGCGACGTCGCGGTTCTGGTCGTGCTGCTTCGTGAAGAAGAGGTGCTCGGACATCGCGGGGTCGTCTCCGACGCGCTCGGCGCGCCGAAACTCCAGATAGGACCTCTGCGCCTCCACCTCCCAGGCGAACGCCGCCCCGATCGAGACCCCGACCCCGACCAGCGCGGACGCCGTGGCGATCCGACGCGGGATCGTCCCCCGGGGCAGCAGCCGCGGCCGCCCGTCGGGGTGGTAGAGCAGCACCAGGTTCGGGTCCACCTGCGGGGTGTCGAGGCCGTCGTCCTCGTCGAGCTCCTGCTCCAGGGTGTCCGGCGCCGCGGCCGCCTCCTCCGCGGCGAGGGTGGCGGCCTCCGTGCACAGCTCCTGCACCAGCTCGCGGTCGTCGCCCTCCGGCAGCCCGGCGAGGACCCGGCGGCAGTAGGACGCCTTCTCCTCGAACGTGTCCCGGGCCGCGAGCTTGGACTTGAACGCCGCCGCGTCGAACTCGAACTCCACGGGCCGGGTGTCGCGCGTCCGCGCCGCCAACCGCAGCAGCGCCTCCACGTCCAGCACCGCGACGTCCCCCGCCACCAGGAGCAGCGCGCCGCTCCAGCTGTCGTCTCCCCGCGTCACCGAGACGTCCAGGTGGCCCGGAGGCAGCGGGTGGGCGAGCGCGCGGATGCAGCCGACCCCGAGCGCCACCGTGCCCGGGGCGTCGGAGGCCTCCGCGCAGACCACCTCGGTGGTGCCGGCGGCCCCCTCGAGGCCGATGAGGACGCGGTCGTAGCGGGCCGTCGCGAGCAGCAGCAGGGCCGAGGTCTGGGCGTGCAGGATGTCGAGCTCGACCGCCAGGGCCGCCGTGTCTCGGGAGGCCGTCGGCTCGACCGTCGTCTGCGCGCGGGCAGGCCCGGCGAGCAGCAACGCGGCGACGATCAGCAGGGGCACCCGGGGCGACATGGCGACGGAACCTAGCACCGGCGACGCACGGCGACCGTCAAGTCCGCGCAAGCCGCGTCAAGAGGCCGTCAAGGTCGCTCGTAGTCGTCGACGCCTTCGATGCGCGGCCGCTCGACCGGGAGCTCCCAGGCCGCACACCCCACGCGCGCCGCGACGTCCCGAAGCTCCCGGCTCCACGTCGCCTCCTCCTCGGGCCCGAGGTGCTTCGGTCGCGATCGGACGATCGCCGTGGCCGCGTCGGGACACGACGTCCTCCGCACCTCGTACAGCGCCGGACAGTCCGCCCAGTAGCCGAGCAGCCGGGCGTCGCTGGACTCGGGCTTCGAGAGGAGGATCTCGCCCGCCGCCACGGGGGGCGCGTTCGGGTCCTGGAAGAGCAGCACCAGCGAGCCCGGCTTGACCTCGTGATCGGTGCCCAGCGCGACGTTGATCTCGCAGCGTCCGGCCGACGCCCGCATGATCCGCACGCTCGGCGACGGCGTCGGCTCACCCTCCGACGGCATCACCAGCGAGCCGTACTTGGTGATGCGTACGTCGTGCGTGGGGCCCTCGGGCCACGGCTCGGCGACGACCGCGAGGACGGTCCACCCGAGCACCAGCGCGCCGAAGCCCCAGGCGACCTTCCCGCCCGGCACCGCCCCCGGCACTACTCGTCCTCCAGGCGTTCCTTCTTCTTCGGCATCTCGGGGCCCACGCCCCCGAACGTGAAGCCGAAGACGAACATGAACTGGCTCGCGTGCTCCACCGCGCCGAACGTGTACTGGACCCAGCTCTGCTGCTGCTCGAACCGAACGGCGCCCCACTGCCGCGGCCCCTTGCGCTGGGGAGAGGACAGCCGCAGCTCGACGCGCTCGACGATCCCCCCCTGCATGGCCGGAGTGTCGCTGCCCGACAGGGACCGGTTGCCGAACTGGCCGCCGATGCTGGGGATGAAGATCAGGCGGGCGGGGATGGTGAGGTTCACCGGGATGGGGATCGCGACCTTGGCGAGGATGGCGAGCTGGATGCGCCCGTAGTCGCGGGCGGCGGGGCGGAGGAGGTCGTCCGTCGAGTAGGAGAAGTCCACCCCGATCCCCACCAGGGAGAACCACCAGTCGAGCGCGAACCCCACCGTGAAGAGGGGCTCCGTGGTCGGGCCGTAGACCCAGCGCACGCCGATCGGCAGCTCGAACTCGAACCGCACGATCGACTCCTTCTCCTCCAGGCCGATCGAGTCGTCGTCGAACCGCGAGACCGGCGGCCGCGTCGCCGCCTGCGCCCCCGAACCTCGGCCGGTGGTGCGGCGGACGAAGTCGTCGTCGGGGTTCCGGTTCTTCTTGGTCGTGCCCTTGCGCGCCTCCTCCTCCATCGCCGACTCGCGCAGGGACTCGGCGCGGTCGCAGATGGCGTCGCTGTCGTCGATCTCGCAGGCGAGCTCCATGTAGTCGGCGCCCTTCGAGACGATCGGCCGCATGGTGATTCCGCGGGCGAAGAACTCCCCCATGCGGGCGCACGACCGCGCGTCCACGGGGGGCAGGCGTCCGTCCTCGAGCGTCCGGCGGTCCGCGCCCCCGGGGAGCCACGTGGCCGGGCAGCCCATCTCGTAGAACTGCCGCGCGGCGATCTGGTCCGTCTCCAGCTCGCGGAAAGACGTCTCATCGTTCGGGAGCAGCTTCTCGGGCTGGAAGAAGAGCTCGCCCGCCATGCCGCAGGCCGCGGGGAGGCCGCCCTGGCAGCCGAGGTCGAACAGGTCCGCCGCCGTGCCGTAGTCCAGGCTGATGGTCCCGTCCATCTCGAACCGGATCCCGGCCTCCACCGCGAGGAACATGTTCGCGGCCAGCACGCAGGCCCGCGGCTCGCCGAAGTAGCAGGCGCTGCGCAGGAAGTTCTCGGCGCGCGTGAGCTGCGGGGAGCCGTCCTTGAAGCCGGGCACGCCCGCCTTCCACTTGATGCCGGCCTCCATGCACAGGTCGGCGCGCTTGTCCTCGACGCAGGGGGTCTCCAGGTGGTCGAGCGGCGTGGCGACGATGCGGTACTCGACCTCCTGCCCGCCGCCTCCCTCGCCCTTGCGCTTCTCGTCGCCGGAGTTGTCGTCGTCGTCCTCGCCGCCGTCGTCCCCGCCGCCCTTGTCGTCGCCTCCTCCCCCCGGGCCGCTCGCGCCGGGGCGCGCGGACGCGACGGCAGGGACGATGAGGGCGACGCAGAGGAGCGGGAGGAGCAGGTCCGACGAGCGGATCGCACGAAGAAGCATCCGTCGAGGGTAGACCACTTCGACACGTCGGGGAGTGTCCTCAAGGATCCGGGAGCACCGCCGATGATCACGGCTCAGACCCGGAGTCCCTCGATGGCCGCCACCCTTCCCGCCCCCAGCCCCCTTCACGAGCTCGTCCAGCAGGCCGTGGCCGCCGTCGAGGCGCGCCCTCGCAAGGCCCCCGAGCGCCGATCTGCGCCGCGCGTCCCCTGCGGAATGGCGGTGGATGTGGTGCACGACGGCGAGCCCATCGGGGCGATCGCCCGGGACGTATCGGCGGGCGGCATGGCGATCGAGATGAATCGTCGGATCCAGCTCGGCGAGATCCTCGAGGTGAGCTTCCGAGCGAGCGCGGACGTGCACATCGCGTGCGTCGGTCTGGTGCGGAGCGTCCGGGGCGAGAGCATGTCGCGGGTCGGCATCGAGTTCCACAACCTCGCCCCCAAGGACCGGTGGGCGCTGGCGGCCTGGGTCAGAGAACGCCTCCGGGGGCACGCCGGAGAGGCGCGCGAGCGGTGGGCGGCGCGCGCCGATGTGGGCGAGGCCGTGGCCGTGGAGGTCGGCTCCGTGCTGCGGTGGCGCGTGCCCTTCGCCTCGATGTGGCCCGAGATCGCCAAGGCCCTCGGCACCAGCGCCAACTTCTTCGCCCCCGCCGAGCCGGGCGACCTCCGGGAGGGCGACCGCGTGATCGTGGAGGTGGTGCCGCCCGAGAGCCACGCGGTGCTCCAGCTTCAGGCGGAGGTCACCTGGGTCGGCGACGACGGAGTCGCCCTCCGGCACGCGGGCCTCACGGCGGCCGACCGCGCGTTCCTCGCGAGCATCACCGCCCACTTCGTTCGAGAGGCGGCGCGCCACCGCTGACCCACCCGGGGATCACGGCCGCCGAACCGAGCGGGGCCCGCGCCGAATGCCCGCGCGATCACTATGTTGGCGCCCATGTTCGGACGTCCGGCCCTCTGCGCCACGCTCCTGCTCCTCCTCCCGACGCTCGCGTCGGCGTCCCCGCTCGTGGTCTACGGCCCCGGGTTCGACGCCGCGGACGCCGCCGTAGCCGCCAAGGAGGCGCTGGGATCCGGCGACTTCCGGGTCCACGGGAGCCTCACCGCGCTCACGGGCGAGCCCGGCGCTCCGGTGGTCGTGGGCACCGTCGGTCGGGCCTGCACGTCGGCCGCGGAGCCGCTGGACCGGGTGCTCACCCAGGCTCGCCTGCAGGTCCTGGAGCTGGAGTACGCCTCCGCCCTGACCTCCCTGACCGCCGCCGTCGATCAGCTGCCCTGCGGCGCCGAGTCGGCGTCCCGTGACCACCTCTTCGAGCTCTTCTTCCTGCAGGGCTACATGCACTTCAACGAGGGCCAGCAGGACGACGCGCGCGCGGCGTTCGCCCAGGCGGCGGCGATCGACCGCAACCGGGACTGGCCCAAGGAGTACCCGCCGACCGCCAAGACGGCCTACCTCGAGGGCCTGCAGCAGGCCGTCGGGGGCGATCCGGCGACGCTGCGGGCCGAGACCGACGCCCTGTCGATCGACGGCGCGACGGTGGACGTGACCGCGCCCCCCGCGTTGGTCGAGGGCGGGCACCTCGTCGTCGTCTCGGGCCGGGCCCTGTGGGTCACCGTCGGACCCCGGGCCGAGCGCCCCGCGGCGGGCCTCCTGGTGACCACCTCGGACCGCCTCGCGGGGGGCATCGCCGCCGGGAACGACGCCTACGCACCCTGGCTCGTGGCCGCGTGCGGCCGCCTCGGAGCCGCGTCCCTGCTCGTGATCACGAAGGACGGTCCGCGGTACTTCACGGACGGGAACTTCGCCCTGCCCCCGAAGGCGATCA
Organism: uncultured Rickettsiales bacterium; assembly: GCA_964620495.1. Taxonomy (GTDB): domain Bacteria; phylum Myxococcota_A; class UBA796; order UBA9615; family UBA9615; genus CAZEKB01. Next base: position 127,187 of record CAZUHI010000019.1, read on the forward strand.
CAGCGGGGCCGTCCACGCCGAGCGGGCTGGTGCCGGGGGCGATCCTGGCGGGCACCGGCGGCGCGCTGCTGGGCGCGGGCCTCGGGATCCACATCGACGCGTTCAAGGCGGCCGAACCGGACGACAGCGGCGGCGTGCCCGTCGCCGAAGCGGATTACCCGGGCCTGCTCGCGCGCAACCGGGCAGGGTTCGGCCTGGCCGTGGGGGGAGGCGTGCTCGTGGGGACCGGAGTGGTGGTGATCGTGGTGTCGAAGCTGACGGGCTCGCCGGTGACGGCGACGCCGTGGATCGCTCCCTCGGACCGGGGCCTCGGCTTCGGCGTGACGGGGACGTTCTGATGCTGCTCCGCCGCCTCGCCCTCCTGGTCCTGCTGGTCGCCGCCGGCTGCTTCCTCCCGGACGCTCCCGCCTACTTCTCGGACACCCGCGACGGCCCGCCCCCCGAGGACGACGACGACGCGGTGGACGACGACGACGCGGTGGACGACGACGACGCGGTG
>CAZUHI010000020.1:0-77769 GCA_964620495.1 uncultured Rickettsiales bacterium
CTAGAGTCGGTCAGCCATTGAGGGCTGCGCACGCGCCATGACCCGGCCACATGCGGCATGTCCACGCGATTTGGTCGCTCAGCCGGGCATATCGCCCCGACATCCGCCATGTCCACGCGATTTGGTCGTTTCCCCGCCCACATCCCCGCCACATGCGGCATGTCGGCGCGTCTTGGCCTTGACAGGGACGTCGCCCGACCGGGCGCCTGCCGCGGACAGTCCGCCCAGGTCGTCAGTCGCGCAGGAGCTCGATGACCTCGGCCACCAGCTGCTCCTGGTGGGACGACTCGAAGCCGCTCTTCACCGACGCGATGTTCCCCTCCCGGTCGATGACGTAGGTCACGGGGATCGCGTTCACGCGGTAGGCCTCCGCCGCGCCGTCTTCCGCGAGCCCGACGCGCATGGGGCTGGCGTAGTCCGACCAGAAGGACTTCGCGTCGGCCATGCTCTCGTCGACCGACACGGCGACGAACACGACCTCTTCGCCGTCGAAGGCCTTGGCGAGCGAGTCCAACATCGGCAGCGCGAGGCGGCACGGGCCGCACCAGCTGGCCCAGAAGTCCACGACCACCACGCGCCCCTCGAAGTCGGAGATCGACTCGAGGCTCCCGTCGAGCGTCTCGTAGGCGAGGCGAGGCGCCGACGTGCCCACGAGGCCGGTCTCGTCCTCGGGGACGATCTCGACCTCGGGCGCTCGCGTCGGCGCGATCTCCGCCTCGGGGCCGTCCAGATCCTGGACCCCCAGAACCCGGCGCTGTTCGTCGATCAGCGCCTCGAGGCCACCCGGGATGACGTGCGACTTGGCGTACAGGTGCCCGGCCAGGGAGCGCACGACCTCCTCGTCCTCCACGCCGCCCAGCGCCAGCGCGCGGAGCAGGTGCATGAACGCGGCCTCGTCGTTGCCCAAGGCGTAGCGGGCGCGGCCGAGGTGGGCCTGCACGGTGCCGTCCGACGACAGGAGCGCCGCCAGCTGCAGCCACGCCGCGGCCTCCTGGTGCCGCCCCAGCTGGTACAGCAGCCACCCCTTCGTATCGATGATCGCCCCGGCCGACGCGGCGCGCGCAGCCTCCCAGTCGGCCAGCGTGTCCCCGATGTCGATGTCCAGCAGGTGGAACCGGGCGCCCAGCATGTCCGTGATCGACGCGTCGATGACGGTCAGGGCCTCCGCCATGTCGACCTTGTCCAGGGCGCACGTGTAGGCCCAGGCGTTGCGGAGGTGGGGGTCGTCGGGCACCGCCTCCATGGCCTTGCGTCGCTCCCCTCGCGACGCGTCGGGGTCCCCCAGCCCGCGGTAGGTGTCGGCGAGCGCGCCGTGGAAGAACGCCCGCACCCGGGGACTCTCCGGGAGGCTCGGCTGGATGCGAAGGAGGGTGTCGTGCCGGTCCTGGAGCGTCGTGGTCTCTTCGATGGCGGCCTGCACCTCGCGCAGGCCCGCGACCTCGTCGTCCGCCAGCTCGCCGCCCTCCAGCGGCGGCATGTACGGGAACCGGTCGACCACCGGCACCCACCCGGGATCGACCTCGGCGAGGCGCGCGCGCACCCGGCGCATGGCGCTGCGGTCCTGGACCGTCGCGTAGAGCTCCTCCAGGGCGCGCAGCGTGACGACGTCGTTCTTGTGCTTCGCCTCGGCCGCCGCGAGCGTGGCGAGGATCGTCTCCTGGGTCCCGTCGAGCTCGTCCGTGATTCGGCTCTTCGGGACCTCCCACAGCACGCTGCAGCCGAGGGCGCGCCAAGGCGTCGTCTTCACCAGCTCGAGGCAGAGCTCGGCCGCGTCCTGGTCCTTCAACTCGAGAAAGCGTCGACGCACCAGGTCGTAGAGGATCGACGGCTCGTACGGCGCGACGGAGTAGGCCGCCTCCACGTGCGCCGACTCCCGGTCCGGGCGACCCCGGAGCTTCTCGAGGTCCGCCGCGATGAAGTGAGCCCAGGCCTCCGTCTCCGCCAGCGCCTCCACTGCGACGAGCACGCCCTCGACGTCCCTCGCCATCCTGCGGTCGAAGTACCCGGGCGTGGTCAGCGCCGTCGTCAGCAGCGCCGAGGCGTGCAGCAGCCGTCGAACCGGCTCGTCCGGCGCCGCGTCGAGCCAGTGCCGGTACTCGGCCTCCACGAGCCGCCCGTTGCGGCGCCCCACGGCGGCCAGCTCCTGGTAGAGCCGATGCGCGGCCACGTGGTCCGGGCGCTTCTTGACGAGCTCCTGCACGGCTCGGAGCGCCTCCTCGATGCGGCCACGGTCGCGGATCTGCATGACCGCGACGACCTCCCGATCCGCGGCCAGCTCGGCCTTCGTGGCCTTCGCCGGGCGCGCCTCGGCGGCCGGAGCGAGCAACGCAGCCGCGCAGAGAATCGGAAGGAGCCGGGAGAGCATCGAGTCACTGTAAGGCGCGCGCGCGGTCACGTCAGGGGGGCCCGATCCTTTCCAAGAGACCGTCGACCGACGCCTCCACGGACGCTCGGTCCGTCTGCAGGCTGCGGACGTGATCCGCGCCGGGCACCTCGACCTGCGTCCACCCCCCACCGCGGGGAGCCAGCGGCCGGAACCACGCCGACGCCCACCGGCGCTCGATCACGCGGTCCTTGCCGCCGTGCACCCACAGCAAGGGAGTCCCGCGGAGCTTCAGGAGGGCCCGCCAGATCGCGAACGGATACCGGCCCGGCTCCGTCCCCGGGAGGATGCGGAGGGCCAACAGCCGTCGCGCCCCGGCGTCCTTCTCCCGCTGCGTCTCCATGAGGTTGCCCGCGAGCCCCCACGCCGCCGTCCCCATCTCGGGCGCCGGACCGGAGTCGAGGATCACGCCCGCGAGGTCCGAGCGGCCCGCGACGCCGATGGCCGTCGTGGCGGCCCCCATGGACTGGCCCAGCGCGAGGATCCTCGCGGTCCCGCGACGGCGGACCTCATCACAGGCCGCCCGCACGTCGGCCGCGCGCTTGATGAAGGAGCCCCGACCGGGGGGCGATCGGTCCGACGTGCCGTGTCCGCGTCCGTCGATCGCGAGGGCGGGGATCCCCTTGTCGTGCAGCAGCTTCAGCCACGGCAGCACGGTCGCCTTCTGGCCTCCGTAGTGGTGATGCACGACGGCCGTCAGGTCGGTGCGCTCGCCGGGGATGTACCAGCCCGACAGCGACACGCCGTCGTCGGTGGTGAGGCGCACGTCCTCGTAGGGCAGCTTGAAGACGCGGTCGGGCCGGATGCGCCGCGCCGTCCGCATGCGCTTCAGCGTGAGCGCGATCGCCGTCGTGCCCACCGACCACCGGGCCCGCAGGGGCGCAGGCGTCCAGTCGGGGAGGTCCTTCGGGTCACCCCGGAACGGCACGGTCCCAGTCCTCGCCGGGCCACACCGCCACCGCGGCCCCGGCCATGCCGTCGCGCCACACCGCCCGGCCCATGCCGCCCGTGTGGAACGCAAACCCGGGGTTGCCCTGAGGATCGACGCCGATCACACCCGCCAACCCGCCCCCGAAGTGCTGCTCGAGGACGCCCAGGGCGCCCGCGCAGGCCTCTTGGGCGTCGCCCATGCGGTCCACGGCCTCCCGGCACATCAACACCTTGAGGATCATCTCCCCCGTGCCGGTGGCGCACGCCGCGCCCTCGCCGTCCACCGCCCACAGCCCGGACCCGGGCAGCGGAGAGTCGCCGATACGCCCCGGTCGCTTCATCCAGATGCCGCCGGTGGTGACCGCCGTGGCGAGCCTCCCGTCCGCGTCCATCGCGACCGCGCCGACGGTGTCGCCCGGACCCACCGCCTCGGAGTCGGGGACCGGCTCGACCCCCGCCACGCCCCCGAGCGTCGCCAGCCGATCGGCGAGGTTCACCCAGGGCCCGTGGGAGTCCAGCTCGGCCTTCTTCTGCTTCCACGTCTCGAGGCGCTCGGCGGAAGGGAAGTCGTCCCGCAGCGCGAAGTCGTGCTCGGCGGCGAATGCTTCGGCGCCGCGGCCCTGGAGCATGCAGTGGGGCGTGCGCTCCATCACCGCCCGGGCCACCAGCACCGGGTTCGCGACGCCCGAGATGCCCGCGACCGCCCCGAAGCCCCGGTCGGAGCCGTCCATCACGGCCGCGTCCATCTCGATCGTGCCGTCGGAGGTGAGGCACGACCCCAGCCCGGCGTTGAACGCGCCCGAGTTCTCCATGAACACGTTGGCCGCCACCACGGCGTCGAGGGCCGAGCCCCCGGATCGCAGGACAGCAGCCCCGACGTCCGTCGCGGCCCGCAGCGCGGTCCGGTAGCGGCCCTCGCGCTCGCCCCCCATGACCTTCATGGCCCCGGCGCCGCCGTGAATGATGATGACCGGCCTCATGAGGTCGCGGAATGTACCAGGGGCGCGGCTCGCGCTCCGCGGCCCGATGGGGGTAACGTCGCGCACGTCCATTTTCGAGGAAAGAGGAGGTCCCATGTCCCGTCTGCTCCCGTATCTGTTCGCTTCCGCCCTGCTCCTGCCCGGACTCGCGTTCGCCGATGAGGACGACGACGACGAGACCGAGGAGGACGAGGACGAGGACGAAGAACGGGATGAGAAGAGGTCGAAGGACGACGACGACGAGCCGGAGCTGACCAGCGAGCAGCTCGACGCCCTGCGCAAGTTCAAGCGCAAGCGCCTGCGGGTCCAGGACGTCCAGATCACGACGACGTACGTGCGCGGCGGCGTGTCCACCGGCTCGAGCACCCGCTTCTCCTGGCGGATCAACGGCGCGGGCGAGACCTCGATGAACACCGAGGAGTTCATCGACACCATCGGCGACCGGAAGATGCGAAAGAAGTACGACGCCGACGAGAAGAAGGACATGGCGATGCTCGGCGTGGGCATGGGCGTCGGCGGCGGCATCCTCGGCGCGGGCGCGGTCCTGGCGGGTGTCTTCGGCTCGCAGATGCAGGCCGCCCTCGACAGCGGGTCCTACCTCCTGTCCGAGTTCGACCTCGACTCCTGCGACGCCTACTACGGCGACGACCCGGACGACGCGAATGATCTGCGCGCCTGCAACGAGGCGGCGAGCTTCCAGCCGGGCGCGATCGCGGGCGGCGTCCTGCTCGCCACCGGCGGCACCATCATGGGCATCGCGGGCTACCTGACGGCGTGGTTCCGCATCGCCGCCACCTGGCCCGGCAAGTACTACGACAAGGAAGACGCCTTCGACGAGGTCGACAAGTACAACTACGAGTTGGCCCGGGAGCTGGGGTTCACGAAGGAGCAGGCCAAGGCCCTGATCCTCAGCCGCGTCGACACCCGTCGCCCGATGTTCGAGATGGAGGCGCGCTTCGGGTTCGGCTTCGTGGGCGTCAGCGGCCGCTTCTGATCGTAAGGTTGGGCGCATGACGATGCGCACCCCCCTCATCGCGTCCCTCCTCCTGCTGTCGGCGTGCCCGACGCCGCCCGAAGAAGAGGTCGTGGAGCCCGATCCGACCCCCGTCCCCATCGAGCTCGAGACCCTCTCCTACGAGCTGACCGACACCGCGGGCAGCGCCGACGAGGGCAACGGCACCGAGCAGGTGTGGGACGTCATGCGCTTCCACCACGCCGTCCCCATGCGCATCCACGCCGTCGAGGCCATGTGGCGTATCCGGTCCAGTCACGACAAACAGGGGCACCTCGCGCTCATCCCGGACGAGGGCTTCAACTTCTACGACCACCTGCGCGAGGCCCCCTACGCCGAGTGGCTCGTCGACCCGATCAAGGACAACGACCGCGTCTGGCAGCGCTTCGACCTCGATGAGCCGGTCGAGCTCGCCCACCCCGGGCTCGTCTACGTGGGCCAGCTGTACCGCGGCGAGGAGGGCCAGCCGAGCCTGTCCATCGACGAGGAGGGCAGCGTCGACCCCTACATGAGCGCGCTGGTGAACGAGGGCGACTACCAGGCGCCCCGCATCCGCACCTACATCGACCGGGAGCCGAACCAGGGCTTCGAGTACGTCGTGCGCGGGGGCGGCGACCTGATGGTCCGCCTGCTCGTGGAGTACTTCGACCACCCCGCGGAGCCGTCTTGGTTCCACGAGAGACACCGCCTCGAAGAGGACGAGCGCTCGGGCCTCCCGGGCAGCGGCGCCCCGTCGTTCGGGGACTGCAACGGCGACGGCTTCGACGACTCCTACGTGGGCTCCATCCACGTCAACGACGGCGACGCGACGTTCACCGCGCGGTCCGCCGAGGAGTCGGGGATCGACCTCGGGGGCGGCGCCGGCGTGTGGGGCGACTACAACAACGACGGCAACCTCGACCTGTTCGTCGCCCGCAACGACGACCAGCTCTACGAGGGCCAGGGCGACTGCACGTTCGTGAACGTCACGGCGGCCTCGGGCATCGACGACACGCAGGTCTTCAACAACGACCCGGAGTGGGACCCGCAGAACGGCATCCAGAGGGTCCACGCGCCCACCCCGTCGGCCGCGTTCGTGGACGTGAACAACGACGGCCTGCTCGACATCCAGCAGGCCAACTTCATGAACTTCTCCACCGGCGACAGCACCGAGGACTACCTCTGGATCAACCAGGGCGACGGCCTCTTCGTGAACGCGACCGACGACGTGGGGATGGACCAGGAGCACGGCAACTTCGGCGCCACCGGGTACGCCGGCCGCGGCGTCGCCATCTCGGACTACGACAACGACGGCGACCCCGACATCTACATCTCCAACTACCGCCTGCACGCGAACCTGCACTGGCGGAACGAGAACGCGGGCGAGTCGTTCGTGGACGTCGGCTACGCGATCGGCACCAGGGGCTACCTCGTGAACGGCGCCTACGGCCACACGATCGGGAGCGCCTTCGGAGACGTGGACAACGACGGCGACATGGATCTGTTCGCGGCCAACCTCGCGCACCCGCGCTTCATCACCTTCTCCGACAAGTCGATGTTCCTGCGCAACGAGCTGGTGGAGACGGGCGAGGCGAACTTCACCGAGGTGCGCGACGAGGCGGGGATGATCTACCAGGAGACCGACAGCTCTCCGGTGTTCCTCGACTACGACAACGACGGGTTCCTGGACCTCTACTACACGACCGTCTACCCGGCCCGCCCGAGCTGGCTGTTCCGCAACAACGGCGACTTCACGTTCACCAACATCACGCACCACGCCGGGACCTGGATCTACGGCGGCTGGGGCGTCGCCGCGGCGGACATCGACAACGACGGCGACATGGACATCCACGGGAGCAAGCTGTTCGTCAACGACTACCCCGCCCTCGGGGGCTGGATGAAGGTGACCGTCGTCGGGAGCGGTGAGGGCGCCACGAATACGTCGGGCATCGGGGCGAAGGTGCGCCTCACGACGGAGGCGGGCACCCAGTACCGCGAGGTGCAGCCGTCCACGGGCGTGGGCAGCCAGAACTCGCTCACGCAGCACTTCGGTGTGGGCGACGCGGCCCGCGCCTCCGTGGAGGTCGAGTTCCCCGCGAGCGGCACGGTGGTGGACGCAGGAGAGGCCGACGCAGGGACCTGGTTCGTCGTGCACGAAGACGGCACGGTCAGCGTCCGCTGATTCAGCCCACTGCCTGCGATTGACGTCGGGGTATCCGCATCTATATTGATTGGGCCCGTCCCCCCTCGGGGTCGGCCACGTACGAGGAAGACATGCAGCAGACCCCCATCACCGTCACCGCCAAGGCCGTCGAGGCCGTCAAGCTCGCCATCGAAGAGGAAGACCTCACGGGCCACGGCCTGCGGGTCGCCGTCGTGGGCGGCGGGTGCTCCGGCTACTCCTACGCCCTCGACTTCGCCGACGAGGCGGACGAGGACGACCTGGCCCTCGAGTTCCAAGGCCTGGCGGTCTACCTCGATCCCCACAGCGCCCAGCTCCTGAGCGGCTGCGAGATCGACTACGTGGAGACCTTCCAGAAGAAGGGCTTCGTGTTCAACAACCCGAACGCGAGCACGACCTGCGGCTGCGGCTCCAGCTTCAGCGCCTGACAAGAGCGTGGTGCTCAAGCGGTTCGCGAAGCGCGGCCTGACGGTCGCGAAGAAGCTCGCGGGCGCGGGCAAGGGAATCATCGTCGGCGGCCCCGGGGTGGGGTACGGCGTCGGCGAGTACGAAGACTTCGAGAAGATCCGAGCGGCCGCCGCCGAGCAGGACGCGCTGGAAGGCAACGTCACGGCCGGCTCCGAGTTCGACGCCGTGGCCGAAGGTACGGTCGAGATCTCCGCCGAAGACCTCCGCGTCATGCTCGAGATCGAGAGCGTCGAGGACCACCCCATCCTGCTCGACGTCCGTCAGAACCACGAGTGGAAGAGCGGGCACCTCCCCGGCGCCGTTCACGTGCCGCTCGCCGTCCTCGAGTCCCGGGTCGACGACCTGGAGCAGGACCGGCCGATCGTCACCTACTGCGGCTCCGGCATGCGATCCATCGACGCGAGTTACGTGCTCAAGCGGGTGGGGCGAAACGACGTCCGGTCCCTCGCGGGCGGGATCACGGCCTGGAAGCAGGCCAACAACCAGGTGGTGGTTCCGGAATAGACGAGGGCCGACCGGTTTCCCGATCGGCCCTCATCGTCCCTGGGTGGACTCGAGAAGAGTCCGAACTGAAAAGACTTAGAGCTTCACTCCGGCCTTGCGCGCGGTGGCGCCGAGGCCGTTCTTCGTGATGGTTCGCAGGCCGCGGGCGCTGACCTTGATGCGGACCCACTTGCCCTGCTCCTCGTCCCAGACGCGCTTGCTGAAGACATTCGGCTTCTGCCAATGCTTCGTCTTGCGGTGGGAGTGGGAGACGCGGTTGCCGCTGAGCGGGCGCTTGCCCGTGAACTTGCACTTGGCCATGGGAATACTCCGAAGACCTCCTACTTGGAGATCTTCTTCTCCTTGAAGAGGACGTGCTTGCGCACCTTCGGGTCGTACTTCTTGAACTCGAGCTTGCCCGTGGTCGTCTTCTTGTTCTTCTTGGTCGTGTAGAAGTAGCCGGTCCCGGCAGTGGAAACGAGCTTCACCTTGTCGCGCATGTCAGCTCCCTTTCGCTAGTGGGGACAGCGGCGCGCGAAGCTACATGTGCCTCCGAGACGTGTCAACGATCAAACTGGATCCGCGTCGAGCGATCAGCCCGTCGCGACGGCTCAAAGGGGGCAGCAGTCCACGGACACGGGGGGGCACCAGCAGCCCGTGGCGACGCCGTCGACGTAGAGCTCGCCGCAGCCGTCGCTGAACTGGGTGCAGGTGGTCCCGAGGCAGTCGAACTCGAGGCGGGCGGTGGCCGTGGGTGGAGCGCCCGGGGTGGGCAACAGCGAGACCTCGATCCAGCTCCCGGCCAGGGGCTCGGTCCAGAAGAGGAACGCGCCGGGGACCGACCAGGACAGGTCGAACTCGGCCACCCAGGGCGTCGTGTCGGCGTAGGCGACGACGGTGCCCGTCTGCGTAGCGACGGTGGAGGTGTTGCGCACCCAGCTGTAGGTCCCGTCGGTGGAGCGCGTCGTCGTGCCCCGGCGCAGCCAGCTCGGCGGCGTCGCAGTGCACTCCTGGAGGAAGAGGTCCGACGACCAGGAGCTGCTGCCGTAGTTGTTTCCGTACCCGCCCGACTCGTGCGTCGCGACGCCGGCCACGCCGAGCGCGTCGCCGCCGGGGGTCGAGCTGTAGACGTCGGCGTCGATCCAGCGGTTGATGGTGTAGTCGGGGTGCCACGGCCAGGGTGTCCAGGCATAGGCGGCGTGTCCCGTGTGGAGGACGCCGACCGCGCCGCAGCCGCCGGAGTGCTCGAGCCCGTCCACGGACCAGGAGGTGACCGGCGCGTTCGGCCAGATCGGCGTCGGGACCCCGAGGGGATCCGAGCTCGGCGGGAGCGGCGTCGGCGAACAGCCGGCGAGGCGCCCCTCGATGTGATCCCGGACGGTCCCGGGCGTCGTCATCATCGCCTCGAGCGCCCACTCGAGCGCGACGACGGGGTCCGTCTCCGTGGACGAGACAGGCCCCCCGGTGCAGCCGACCGCGCCGTCGTCACCGTCGCAGTCCGCGTCCAAGCCGTCGCCGTCGGGATCCACCGATCCGGGGCGACGGGCGGGGTCCGAGTCGTCGCAGTCGTCGTCCGCGGTCCCCACGACCCCGTCCGGACCGCAGGAGGACACGCCGTCTCCGTCCACGTCGAAGGGGTCGTCCGCGCCCGCGACGCAGTCGTTGTCGGCTCCGTCGCACACCTCCGATCCGCCGGGATACGACGACGGGTCGGCGTCGTCGCAGTCCCCCGCGCAGATCGAGGAGCCGTCTCCGTCGACGTCGCCCAGCTCGTCCGTGGCGGGATCGCAGTCGTCGTCGATCCCGTTGCAGATCTCGTCGTTCACGGGGTGTACGAGGTGGTTCTGGGGCGCACAGTCCTCGTCGCCGGTGCCGTCCAGGCCGTCGGCGCCGCAGGGGACCGTGAAGCCGTCCCAGTCCACGTCCCCGTCCTCGATGAGCCCGTTGCAGTCGTCGTCCACGGCGTCGCAGACCTCGGTGGCCCCGGGGAAGATGGTCGGATCCCCCTCGTCGCAGTCGTCGCAGCGAGCGAAGCCGTCGCCGTCGTCGTCCTCCGTGGCGTCGTCGGCCTCGCCGCTGCAGTCCTCATCCAGCCAATTCCCGCACACCTCCGGATTGCCGGGAAATCGGTCGGCGTCCAGGTCGTCGCAGTCGCCGTCGCAGAGCGTGACCCCGTCCCCGTCCAGGTCGCCGTCGTCGTCCGTGCTCTCGTTGCAGTCGTTGTCCACGCCCAGGCCGTCGCAGAGCTCTTCGGTGCGCGGCACCCGGGTGGGATCTTCGTCGTCGCAGTCGATGCACTCGCCGAACCCGTCCCCGTCGGCGTCCGCCTGTTGCTCGAAGATCCCGTCGCAGTCGGCGTCGATCCAGTCGCACGGGTCGTCGTACGCGCCGGGGTGCATGGAGGGGTCGGCGTCGTCGCAGTCACGACCCCGCTCGATCATCCCCGCCTCCTCGCAGGACCGGACGTCGCGCCGGTCGTACTGGAAGCGCAGCGCGTCGTTCCCGTAGGAGTCGCCGTCGGCGTCCGGGTGACAGAAGAAGAGCACCGGGTCGCCGTCCACCGACTCGGACCCGCTGGACGAGCCCAAAGGGCCGCCGACGCCGCAGCCGAGGACGGCCGACGCGAGGACGAACAGGACGAAACGAGCGCGAAACACGAGAGCTGCCTCCCGCCCACGAGCATATGTCCGGTCCGGAGGGCCCGGCCGCGGAATCACGCGATCGCGGCGGCGAGCAGCTCCTCGAAGGCGGGCTCGACGGCCGCGGCGAGGGCCCAGGCGTCGGGCACCTGGCCCGCGTCCACGACGAACGAGAAGTCGAGGTGGTCCCGGTAGCTCATGACCGTCATGTTCAGGCCCACGGCCTCCATCACGGGTCCCATGGGCCGGATGCTGGAGAGGGGCGCGCCCGCGAGGTAGAGCGGCTCTCGGGGTCCGGGGACGTTTGAGACGATCACGTTGTGCACGGGCACGAAGCGGTCGGCCAACCGCAGCTTCGTGTAGTAGCGGACGGCGGCCTGGAAGAGCGTGGGCGCGTTGAACTCGGCCCAGTCCTGGAGCATGTCGGCGCCGATCGCGTGCTGGTCCCGCTTCGCCGCGAGCGTGTCGTCGTGGATGAGCCGAAGGCGCGCCATCGGGTCGTCCAGGTCGGTCCCCAGCATCGACCACATGCCCGAGATGCGGTTGCGCTTCTCGTCGCGCTCGGACGCGGTGCGGACGGACACCGGCACCATCGCCGTGAGGGACTTGGTAGGCAGATCACCACGCTCCTGCAGGTACCGGCGCAGCGCGCCTCCGAACGCCGCGAGCACGACGTCGTTCACCGTGGTGCCCGTCGCCCTCTTGATCCGCTTCACGTCGGCCAGGGAGAGGCGCGCGAACACGACGTTGCGACGCCGCCCGATCGCTCCGTTGAAGTGGGTCTTCGGTCCCCCCATGGGCATCGATCGACGGCCGTCGGCGGCGCGGATGCGGGCGCGGACGAGGCCCGCGAGGTTGCGCGTGGACCGCCCCAGAAGGCGAGTGAAGCGGAACGGGCTCCCCGCCCGCGTCTTGATGCCCTGGGCGAGCAGGCTGAGATCGCTCGGGAGCGGCTCCGCGGGGCCCGTCGGCGCCACGGGGAGGGGCTTCGCCGCCTGGGGTTCGGTGTCCAGGAGATGGAGCAGCAGGCCCGCCGCGGCGACCCCGTCCACTGCCGCGTGGTGGAGCTTCATGACGAGCGCCCACGCGCCGTCCGCGAGCCCCTCGATCGCCCAGACCTCCCACAGCGGGCGGCTGCGGTCCAGGGGCGTCGACATGATGCGACCGACCATGGCGCCGAGCTCTTCGTCGCCGCCGGGCGCGGGCAGGGCGACGTGGCGCAGGTGGCTCAGGACGTCGAAGTCGGGGTCCTCGATCCAGCGGGGGTGGTCGAGACCGAACGGGACCCGCACGAGGCGCCGTCGGAACGCGGGCTCGGTGCGCACCCGAGCCGCCACGTGGTCGAACAGCGTCTGGAAGGACCACCCCGGCGCGTCGCTCGGATCGACGGTCACCGCGAACCCGATGTTGAGCAACATCGTGGAGGTCTCGAGGTACAGAAACGAGGCGTCCAGCCCGGTCAGTCGTTCCATCACGGCGCTCCCTGCGCAGGAGCGACCACGCTCCCGACCGGGGGAGCGTAGCGGGATCGTCCAGAAAGTGAAACGTGTTTCAGTTCGCTGTGCGTCGCGGCATTTTGTGGCCGTGGGGCCTCAGCCCTTGGGCGCGCTCTCCCACACGGCGAGGGGCAGGCCCCCGGGGGCGGCGAAGACGAAGAAGCGGCCCGCGTGGTCGATCGTCTGGGGCGGGACGATGATCGTGCCGCCGGCGGCCTTCACGCGCTCCAGGCGCGCCTCGAAGTCGTTCACGACGAGGTAGGGCGTGGTCGACGGTCCGCCTTCCTCTGCATGAGCGGCGCGCAGGCCGCCCATGAGGGCCCCGGGGGCCCACCAGCCTTGGTACTCGTCCATCCACATCTCGAAGGTCCAGCCGAAGACGTCGGTGAGGAACGCCTTCGTGGCCTCCACGTCGGTCGACGTGAGCTCGAGGTGCCCGGGGCCGCCCCACTCGCCGCCGCCCGACGTGTGGTGCGTGTGGTACCGGCTGATCGGCGGGTGCGCCATCAGGTCCATCGCGGCGGCCATCTTGGGGTTGCCCATCAGGCCCTTGGCGTACTCGCGGTGCGCGTCGGCCGAGCGCCACTCCTGGACCATCGCGAACTTGTCGTCGTCGTCGTCGTCCGTCACGAGCACGGCCTTGAAGCAGTCGGGCTTCCGGATGGTCATCTGGATGGCCTTGCCGAGCATGCCGGTCAGCTGCTCGCGCTTGCCGGGCTTGGCGGTGAAATCGACGATGACGGTGGTGAAGCTCATGGATCCTCCGGGTTGGGACGGGATCCGTAGCACGCGGGGAGTAGACTCGGGTCGTGCCGGAGGTGTTCGATCGACGGACTGCGCTCGCCTCGGCCCTGGGGGTCCTGGGCCTCTCGCTGGGCGGGCTGTTCTTCGGGCTCCGCGCGATGTTCGGGTCGGACCCGGTGGAGCTGGTGCAGACGTCCATCAAGGGCGTGCAGCGCCGCATCATCGAGGGGCGCGGGTTCCCCGTGGTGCTCTACCTGTACGCGTCGTGGTGCCCGGGCTGTCGGGCGTCCATGGGCAACGTCAACCAAGCGGTGCGCCGGTTCCACGACCGCGGGGTGACGTTCGTGGTGGTGTCCGTGGACGAGGAGGCCGAGCTGCTGGAGGAGCTCCTCAACATCACGGGCGCCGAGTTCGAGCCCCTCATCGCCCCCGCGGCGCCGAAGCCGAAGCTGCTCGCCATGACCAGGGAGCTGGGGGCCGAGTACCCCGAGGTCATCCCCTGGGGCGTCGTCTTCGACGGCGACGGCAAGCCGATCTTCGAGTGGACCGGCGGCAAGTCGATGGTCGGCTGGGAGGGCGCCCTCGAAGAAGCCCTGGGCTGACCCCCTACTCGGAGACCCCGAACCGCTCGATGTAGCCCGCGAACTTCTCGCGGATGGGCTCCGGGTGCAGCTCCCACATGGCGGGCACGTAGCGGTGGCGACCGGGGGCGTCGGCGCGCTTCTTCACGAGCCAGTCGTCGAGCAGGAGGCGGTCCGTGGGCTCGAGCCCGAAGTGCTCCTCGATCCGGTGCGTCATCGCGACGGGGTCGCGCACCAACTCGTTGAAGTCGACGTCGAAGAACCGGGACTCGTCGCCGAGCGCGTCCCGGGCGGCCATGGCGCGCTCGACGCCCTGGTGGAAGCGGTCCGCGATGTGGGGCCCGATGACGGCGGGGTCGATGCGCCCCTGCAGCGTGCGGCGGGACAGGGAGATGAGCGAGCTGTAGGAGGCGACGCAGTCGAGCGGCTCGCGGTGCGTCCACACGATGCAGGCGTCCGGGAAGACCTTCAGCAGGTCGTCCAGGAACCACAGGTGCTCGGGGCACTTGAGCACCAGCTGGTCCACGCGCTCCCGCCACGACAGGAGCTGCAGCTGCCGCCGGTACTCGCCGTACGCCCACTCCATGTCCTGCTGGAGGAGCCAGTCGCCGTACGCCCGCAGCCCGTGGCAGATGTCGAAGTTCAGGACGGCGTAGGTGTTCGCGAGGAGCGGCCAGCACTCCTCCACCGTGTCCGCGCGGACCTCGTGCATCTCCTCCATCTCGGGCACGAACCGATACGCCCAGGTGAGGTCCCGCCGGGCTCGACGTACGCGGGCGGCGCGGTCGCGGGACGGATCGTCGTGCTCGGGGATCGGGTTCGTCAGCTCCCAGAACCGCAGGGCGCGACGGTTGGCCGCCTGCTCGAGCAGGTTCTGGAGCAGGGTCGTGCCGCTGCGGGGGAAGCCGAGGACGAAGATCGGCCGCTGGATCGGGATCTGCGCCGTCTCGGGGTGGTCCTGGAACCACTCCTCGATGTGGAGGCGGTGCCGGGCGACGCGCACCATCGTCCCGCGGATGAACGCCCTTCCGAGGGCCGTGTAGGGCCCCTCGTCGACGACCCCGAGCGTGCGGGCGAGGCCTTCGCGGAAGCGATCGTCGCCGAAGTCCTCGAGCCCCGTGCCGCGCTTGGCCGCGCGCAGGACCCCCTCCGCGGACAGATCCGTGAAGGGGAGCCCCAGCGCCGCGGTCAGCGACAGCGCGCGATCGGCCCACCGCTCGAGCGTGGTGTGCTCGAGGCTGCGGATCGACACGTCGTGGCGCGCCACGAGCGCCGTGGTGTTCTCTTCCTGCACCGGTCGCACATCCTAAGGGGGATCTGCGACGGGGGCGCGGTCGGACCGCCCGTTTAGGGGACGGGCTTCAGCAGATCCGACGGGTCCGGGGCGGCTGGCGCGGAGCGACGCGAGCTGCGACGACCCGTGGCGGTGACCTCGGCGGGCTCCGGCGTCTCGGCGGCGGCGGGAGCACGCAGCGTGCCCGCGCGGACCACGGAGTCGAGGGCCGAGCTCATGCGCATCTCGCCGTCGAACCGCACGCCCTCTTCCATCGTGATGACGGGCGAGGTGATGTTGCCCACGACCATGCCGGGGGCGCGCAGGTCGCAGCGGCCGCGGGCGTTGACGTTGCCCGTGACCTTGCCCGCGACGATGAGCGTCGAGACGTCGATCTCGGCCTCGATCTCGGCGTCGGGGCCGATCTCCAGCGTGTCGTTGCTGAAGATCTCGCCCGTGAACTTCCCGTCGATGCGGACGCGGCCTTCGAAGGTCAGCTTGCCCTCGTAGATGCACCCGGTGCCCAGGAAGGCGTTGAGCTGGTTGGTGGGACGCGCGCGCTTCTGGGGGGCGTGCGCCGGGAGGATCGAGGCCTCCGCGGTGGTCCCGTTCCCGTTGGCGGGCACATCGTCGGTGTTGGCGAAGAGCGTCTCGCGACGTCCGAATTTCATGTCTGTCTCCCTCTGCGGCGGCGGTCGGTGCGAAGACCGAGTTCTGCTTCTGCGATCGGTCCTCTCAGAGGACCGTGCTGTTTCCGATGCGATCGACCAGGCGGTCGAGTTCCGTGCGACTGAAGTACTCCACGACGATCTTCCCGCCCTCGCCGCGGGCGCGCGGCTTGAGCATCACCCGCGAGCCGAGCTGGCGCGCGAGCCGGTCCTGGAGGTCGTGCATGGGCCCGTCGAGCTTCCCGCGGCGGCGCCTCGTGGGCTTGCCCTCCACGGTGCGACGGACGAGTTCTTCGGTCTGGCGGACCGACAGCCCCTCCTTGGCGACCCGCTCGAAGATCTCGAGGATCGACGCCTCCTGCTTGAGGCCCAGGAGCGCGCGGCCGTGCCCCATGGTGACCACGCCCTGGGCGAGCGCCTCGAGGACGGGGTCGGGCAGCCGCAGCAGGCGGACCATGTTCGACACGGTGGACCGGTCCTTGCCGACCTTCCGCGCGAGCTCCTCCTGCGTGTACTCGAACTCCTGCATGAGCTGCTGGTACGCCTCGGCCTCCTCCACGGGGCTGAGGTCTTCGCGCTGCAGGTTCTCGATGAGCGCGATCTCGAGCGACTCGGTGCGCGTCATCTTGCGGATGATCGCGGGCACCGTGCGCAGCCCGGCGTTGCACGCGGCGCGGTACCGGCGCTCGCCCGCGACGATCTCGTACCCGCGGTCCACCGGACGCAGGAGGATCGGGCTCACGACGCCCTTCTCGCGCACCGACGCGGTGAGCTCCTCCATGGCGTGGGGATCGAACCAGCGGCGCGGCTGGTGCGGGTTGGCATGCACCTCGTCGATGGGGATGTGGACGACGGCGCCCCCGGCGAGGGCGGCGCGGGGTCCGCCGGACTCCGGTCGGGCGTCGGGGATCAGAGACGCGAGGCCGCGACCGAGGGTCGAGCGGGTCGAGCGGGAAGCCATGGAGATACCTCGTTCTTTCAAGCGATTCGGCACATGGGAGCTTCGAGGCGGCGACGCTCGAGGACTTCCCGTGCGAGGGCCAGGTACGCGAGCGCGCCCTTGGCCCGGAGGTCGTAGAGGATGATCGGCTTGCCGAAGGACGGCGACTCGCCGAGGCGAACATTGCGGGGGATGACGGTGTCGAACACGTCGTCCCCGAAGTGCCCGCGCACGTCGGCGGCCACCTGCTGGTTCAGGCGGGCCCGGCCGTCGTACAGCGTGAGGAGGATCCCCTCGAGGTGCAGCCGCGGGTTCAGCCGCCGCTGGATCAGGCGGATGGTGCGGCTCAACTCACCGAGCCCCTCGAGCGCGTAGTACTCGGTCTGCAGGGGGATGAGGACCGAGTCCGCGGCGCTGAGCGCGTTGAGCGTCAGCAGGCCGAGGGACGGAGGACAGTCGATGATCACGTAGTCGTAGTCGTCGCGCGTCGTCTCGAGCGCGTCCGCCAGGCGGTGCTCCCGAGCGATGACCGAGGCCAGCTCCAGCTCCGCGCCGACCAGGTCGGTGTTCGCGGGCGCCACGAGCAGGGTGGGCAGGTCCGTCGCGCGGACCACCTCGTGCAGCGGCGCCTCGTGTACGAGCACGTCGTACATCGTCTTGCCTTCGCCGTGCTTCTCGAGGCCGAGGCCCGACGTGGCGTTGCCCTGGGGATCCAGGTCGATGAGGAGCACCCGCTCCTCCGCCGCCGCCAGGCAGGCCGCGAGGTTCACGGCGGTGGTCGTCTTCCCGACGCCGCCCTTCTGATTCGAGATCGCCAGGACCTTCGCCATCGTCTCTCCGGATCGGATCGGTACGTTTCACGACCCCGCCCCGAAGGACGCTCAGCCGCGACGTACGCGTTCCGCAGGTGTGGAACACCCGGAGACTACGGCACGCTGCGTAGTGCTTGCAACGACTTTTTGGGAATTTTCGCCAAGTTTGTCGTTCCCCGTGGAACATCCGGCGTAAACGGGGTCAGGACCGGCGATACAGCACGTGAGACGAGTCGCCGTGGGGACGACTTTCGATGCGAACTTCCGTGGACCAACCGTCCGGATCGCCGCCCGGGATCTTCGGGTTGGACGAGGTCACGAGGCACCTCGAGGCGCCCCAGGAGGTCGCGAGATCCAGGACCTCGATGGGGGCAGCGAAGGCCCTCGACGTGATCAAAGCGCCTTCCGGATCGAAGGCCCCTTCCGCGCGGAGATCGTCGGTTCGACCGTGGTGGACCACCACGGCGGAAACTCCCATGAGCCTCGCGGCCTCCTTGAGAAACGACGCGCGCTTCCGCCGGGCCTCGATCAGGTGGATGGTCCGGGAGGGCAGCCCGGCCGCGAACACCAGGGCGGGGAGGCCGGCGCCCGAACCGACGTCCACCACCGGCGCGTCCACGTCCGCGAGGAGCGGGACGGCCGACCACGCGTCCCGGATCCCGTCGTGGAGCAACGCCTCCGCCCGACGCCACCCGACGAGCCGCTGGCCGCGCGCCCAGCGGTCGAGGACCCGCGTGTACTGGTGAAGCCGTTGCACGGCCTCGTCGTGGATGGGGTGCACCGGGCCCAGCACGGCGGCGATGCGCTCGGGCGCACAGATCAGCGTCATGGGGCCAGACGACCGGCGAGCAGCGCCACCGCCGCCGGGGTCACGCCGGGGATGCGCGCCGCCTCGCCGAGGGTGGTGGGGCGGGCGAGAGAGAGCTTCTCCACGAGCTCGTTCCGCAGGCCCGGGATGCCCGTGAAGACGAACCCGCGGGGGAACGCGGTCGTGCCGAGGCTGCGCAGCCGCTCGACCTCTTCGCGCTGGCGCCGGATGTACCCCGCGTAGCGACACTCGATGAGCACCTGCTCGACGGCGTCCGAGGACAGCTCCGGCGGACTCGACCCCGAGGTGGCGGCGCCCCGCGCCGCCGTGTCCCACGCGATCTTCGGGCGACGGAGCAGCTGCGCGACGGTCATGGGCTTCGCCAGTGCCGGCTGTCCCGCCGCCTCGAGGACCGCGTCGGTGAGCCCGGGGCGGAGGCGCGTGGCCTCGGCCCAGCTCAGGCCCCGCGCGACCGCGTCGCGACGGGCATCGAAGGCTGCCCAGCGCGCGTCGCCCACCAGCCCGAGGCGGCGACCGATGGGGGTGAGGCGCAGGTCCGCGTTGTCCTCGCGGAGCAGGAGCCGGAACTCGGCCCGCGACGTGAACATGCGGTAGGGCTCCTTCGTCCCGCGCGTCGTGAGGTCGTCGACCATCACGCCCAGGTAGGCCTCGTCGCGCGCGAGCGTCCAAGGGTCCCGGCCGGCGACCTGCAGCGCGGCGTTCGCCCCGGCCAGGAGGCCCTGGGCGGCCGCCTCTTCGTAGCCCGTCGTCCCGTTGATCTGGCCCGCGAGGAACAGCCCGTCGAGGAGCGAGCTCTGCAGCTGGGCGTCCAGGTCCCGAGGGTCTGCGAAATCGTATTCGATCGCGTACCCCGGACGGACGATGCGGGCCGTCTCGAGGCCTTCGATCGTCGCGACGGCGCGCTCCTGTACGGCCACGGGCAGGCTCGTCGAGAACCCGTTCGGGTACACCTCGCGCGTGGCGAGCCCCTCCGGCTCGAGGAACAGGCGGTGGCTGGGCTTGTCCGCGAATCGGACGATCTTGTCCTCGATGCTGGGGCAATAGCGGGGCCCCACCGAGTCGATGGACGCGGCCTCTCCGTACAGGGGAGAGTGACGGAGCCCCTCCCGCAGGACCGCGTGCGTGGCTTCGGTGGTGCGGGCGATGGCGCAGCGCACGTGCGGGAGCGACGAGGGCGGCCCCGTGAACGAGAAGCGGCCGCCCGGGTGGTCGCCCTCCTGGGGGATGAGCCGAGCCCAGTCGATCGTGCGCCCGTCGAGGCGGGGGACGGTCCCCGTCTTGAGTCGACCGAGTCGGTGTCCCAGGCCGGCCAGCGACGCAGACAGGCCCGACGCGGCCGGCGCTCCGTTGCCGCCACCCGGTCGGTGGTTCATCCCCACGTGCAGGCGCCCGCGCAGGTACGTCCCCGCGGTGACGACGGCCGCGGCGCAGGCCACGTGGGACCCGTCCTTCAGGCCCACGCCCGTGAGTCGGCCCGCGTCGCTCGTGAAACCGACGGCCTCGGCCTGGAGCAGGTCCAGGTTCTCCCGCGCGCGCACGTGGAGCAGCATCCGACGCTGGTAGAGGAACCGGTCGACCTGGGCCCGGCTCGAGCGCACGGCAAGGCCCTTGCTCGTGTTCAGGTACTTGAACTGGATGGTCGTCGCGTCCGTGACCAGCGCCATCGCGCCGCCCAGCGCGTCGATCTCACGGACCAGGTGCCCCTTCCCCTGTCCCCCGATCGCGGGGTTGCAGGGCATGCGGCCCACGGTGCCCTCGATCAGGGTGACCAACAGCGTGCGGGCCCCCAGCCGCGCGGCGGCGCAGGCGGCCTCGACCCCCGCGTGCCCGCCACCGATGACCACGACGTCGACGGACGTTCCTTGTTTCACGTGAAACACGTCATTTACCTATACAGAAACGCTCGAAGAGTCGATCCAACACCGCCTCATCGACCCAGGTTCCCACGAGCTCCTCGAGCGCGCGCCCCGCGTCGCGAATGGCCAACGCGGCCAGCACGGGCTCGTCCGTCCCCACCGCCAGGGCCTCGTCCAGGGCCTCACGGGCCCGACGCACCCCGTCCCGCTGCCGCGCGGTGTGCAGCAGGGTCCCGTCGGGCGCGTCCCGTCGGCAGGCCTCCACGACGGCACGTTTCACGGCCGCCACGTCCGTCGGAGACGCCACCAGCCAGCCGGCGTCGACCAGCGCGGCCCGACCCTCTACGGTCAAGAGATCCCCCCGGGACGCAACGCGCAAGCCTTTGACATCACTAGGGTTTATTCCGTCTCGCACCTCGATGACGACGTCGGCGCCGCGCCGCGCCGACCGGCTCCGCTCGATGCCCACGACCTCCACGGGGTCGGCGGCCTCTCGGATGCCCGCCGTGTCCTCCAGCCGCACGGGGACGCCGTCCCACACCACCGTCTCCGAGACGACGTCGCGCGTGGTCCCCGGGTGCTCCGAGACGATGGCCCGATCGTGGCCGAGCAGGGCGTTGAAGAGGGTCGACTTGCCCGCGTTCACGGGCCCCGAGAGGACGACTCGGGCCCCCTCGACGAGTCGCCTCCCGGCGTGGAACGAGGCCTCCAGCTCGGCCAGGCGCCCGCGCACCGCCTCCAGGTTCGCGAGGTCCGGAGCCAGCTCGTGGGGCTCGATCTCCTCGGGGAAGTCCACCGAGGCCTCGAGGGCCGCGGCGACCACGATCAGGGCGTCGCGGAGCTCCCGCAGCCCGGCTTGGAGTTCCCCGTCGAGGTGCCTCCGCGCCAGCTTCGCGGCGTCGACGGACTCGGCACGGATGAGCGCATCGATGGCCTCTGCTTGGACCAGGTCCACCTGCCCGTGAAGGACGGCGCGGCGCGTGAACTCGCCGGGCCCGGCGGCGCGGGCTCCCAGCGCGCAGGCTCGGTCCACGACCGCGGCCAACAGCGTCGGGTTTCCGTGCAGGTGGAGCTCCACCACTTCCTCGCCCGTGTAGGACCGAGGACCCGGAAACCGCACGACGAGGCCGCGATCGATGGGCTCCCCGTCCGCGTCCAACACGTTCGCGAGGACCATCCGACGGGCGGCGAGATCCACGTCGCCGAGCAACCCCGAGAGCACGGGATCGAGCCGACCCGAGGGTCCGGAAAGACGAACGATCCCCACCGCGCCCCGCCCCGAGGGGGTGGAGACGGCGACGATCGCGTCGTCGATCAGGGCCGCCGCCCGGCTGAGGAGATCACTCACGGACGGGCGGAGGCGCTTCGCGCCTAGCTCGGGAAGACCTCGACGGCCTTGTCGGCGCCCTTGCCGACGGACCGGGAGTCCACGCCCTCGATGTCCTTGACCACGGTGTGGGCCAGGTAGCGCTCGTAGGAGTTCAGGTCCGTGAACTGGACCGGCTCCCCGTTGTCGCGGGCCTTCTCGGCGGCCTCGCGGATGCGCACCTTGAGCTCCTCGTCGCGCGCCGGATCCTTGCTGCCTCGGCCGCCGTCACGGTCCCGGTCACGGCCACGGCCACGGCCACGGCCTCGGTCGCGGTCACGGCCACGGCCTCGATCGTCGCGGTCACGGCCTCGGCCACGGCCTCGGTCGTCACGGTCACGGCCTCGGCCTCGGTCGTCACGGTCACGGCCTCGGCCTCGGTCGTCACGGTCACGGCTGCGGTACCCGCCCACGTCGAGCACCAACTCGTAGTCGGCGAAGCTCTTCTCGAGCGACTTGCGGAAGAGCGCCTGCAGAGCCTCGAGGTTCTTGCCCTCCTTGCCGATCAGCAGGCCGCTGTCCTCTTCGGTGTCGATGTTCACCGTGATCTTGTTGCCGTTCACGCGGGCGGAGACCTTGGCGTCCGTGGAACCGAACTTGTCCAGCGCGCCTTCGACCCACTCCACGGCCCCCTTCGCGAGGTCCGCCTGGGCCTTTCGGGCCTCGATCGTGGCCTCGTCCATGGGTTCGACGAAGATCCTCACGGTCATGGCCGGGAAGTGGTCGCGGTCGATCTTCCACTTGAGATCCGCGGGGTTCGCGCCCATCTGATCGGCGGCGATTCGGAGGGCGTCGGCAACCGAGTTGCCTTCTACGGTAGTTACGTTGCTCATGCTGGCCTTCCCGCAGCGACGGCCTTGCCTTCGCGCTCGGCCTTCTTGCCTTCACGCGGCGCGTCGTCGTTGCTGCGATGGATCACCCACTGCTGGGCGATGCTGAGAATGTTGTTGACGAGGATATAGACCACCAGACCGGCGGGCAGAGTGAACATGATGAGGGAGAAGAAGAGAGGCATGAACTGCATCATCGTCTTCTGGACGGGGTCCATGGTCGCGGACGTAGTAGTGAACCTCTGCTGCGCGAACATGGTCACGCCCAGCAGAATCGGGAAGAGCGCGAGGGGGTCGCGCAGGGTGAGGTCGGCGAAGTAGAGGAACTCGCTCTGGTAGAGCTCCACGGAGTTCCAGAGGACGCGGTACAGCGCGAACCAGATCGGCATCTGGAGGAGCATGGGCAGGCAACCCCCGGCGGGGTTCACGCCGTTTTCCTTCCACAGCGCCATCATCTCCTTGTTGAGCGCTTCCTTGTCGTCCCCGTGCTTCTCCTTGAGCTTCTCGATCTCGGGACCGAGCTTCTGCATCGCCTTCATGGACTTGTAGCTCTTCTGCGACAGCGGGAAGAGCAGCGCCTTGATGACGACGGTGAGGACGATGATGGAGATGCCCCACGACCCGATGAAGCCGTAGAGGAACTTCAGGAACGCGAGGATGGGGATCGCGACGATGCCGAAGAAGCCGAAGTCGACCGCTTCGGCGCTGCGAAGGCTCGCCGCGCGCATGTCCGACAGGACCATGGGGCCGGTGAAGAGCCGGAAGTCGTAGGAGCGCACCTCGCCGGGGGCGAGGGTGACGTCGCCCGCCTGGATCGCGGCGGCGACGCGGCGCTCGCCCTGCAGCGGGGTGGCCACTGCGCTCCCGTCCAGCGGGTTCTCGGGCTCGATCCCCAGCATGAAGTACTTGTCGTGGATGGCGATCCAGTCGACGGCCCCCACCCAGCGCTCGGGGCCGTCCTCGATGAGGTCCGTGGGCTTCACGTCCTCGATGTCGCCGTCCACCGAGACGTGCGTCAGCCGCTTGGGGGCGTAGAAGCCGTCGGTCTCCTTCACGTGGTCCGCGACGCCGAACCGCGGCGTCAGGGTCTGCACCGACGCGCCGACGTTCTTGAGCTCGACGGAGTAGCCCATCACGTACGAGTCGGACTCGAGCGTGTACCGCTTGGTGATCTCGATGTCGCCGCGACGGCCCGCGAAGGCGATCTCCGACCCCGTCTCGGACAGCACCCGGTACTGGATCCGGTCGCCGTCGAGGCCGTCGGCTTCGCTCAGCGCGACGGGCAGCAGGACCCCCTCGGTGTCCTCGATCATGTGGTGGGGGCCGAGCTCGGGGCGCTCGAGGCGGAACGGCTCGAAGGAGAATCCGGCGAGCACGCCGTCCAGGATCCAGGTGGGCAGCCAGGGCGCTTCGGAGTCCGCCGCCCCGTACTTCTTCATGGCCAGGTCGGCGGGACCGCCGCCGAAGGACGACCAGGTGGTCTCGAGCAGCTCGGTGGCGCCGGTGAAGGTCTTGGCGGGGACGTCCTCGACGACGGGAGCGGGGACGATCTCTCCAGGCTCCGCGGTGCCGACGCCGGGGGCCTCGGTCGGATCCGACGACTCCACGGCCGTGGCGGTGGGGTCTTCGCCCGCCGGCTGCGGGGGCGGGATCGGCTCGAGGATGAACGTCGCGAACACCCAATAGACGAGGACCGACAGCGCGATCGCGAGGATCAGCCTTCGCTGCTCGTCTTGTTGCTGTTCGGGTTCGGTTTCCATCGTCGCCTAGGGAGTGGGGGTCGGGTCGGGGGCCGGCAGTTCAGGGACCGGGTCGTGTCCGCCCGGGTGCAATGGATGACACTTCGAGAGCCGCTTCAGTCCCATCCAGACCCCTCGGAGTGCTCCGAATCGCTGGACTGCCTCCATCATGTAGACGGAGCAGGTGGGCTCGAACCGACAGGCCGGGGGCAGAAGCGGAGACAGGAAGCGCTTGTAACCCCGGAGGAGAAGCAGGACGAGCGACCTCATGCGGGGTTCGAGTCCTTCCGCGACCTCCGATCGAGGTACGCGACGAGGGATTCGAACTGGCCCTGGACGTCACCGAGTCGGAGATCGGAGGACCCGGGTCGTGCGATGACGACGAGGTCCCAGGGATCCATGAGTCGGTGGTGCGTCACGCGGAACCACTCCCGGACGAGCCGCTTCACCCGATTCCGCTGCGGGGAACCCCCCACCTTCTTGGAGACGACGAGGCCGAGGCGACTGTGAGCTTCGACTCCGCGTGCCCAGGAGACCAGGAAGTTCCTGGTGCGGAACACCCGCGATCGGCTCCGATGCTGCGCGTACTGCCGCGAGGTGCGGATGCGCAGCGTCTGGGGAAACCGATGATCCGCGGGAGTCAGGGCCTACTTCTGGGCGATCGTGGGGACGAGGCGCTTGCGGCCGCGCAGGCGGCGACGCTGGATGACACGACGACCGTTCTTGGTCGCCATGCGCGCGCGGAACCCGTGGGTCCGCTTGCGGGAGATGTTGCTTGGCTGAAAGGTCCGCTTCATGACGAAGACTCCTGTGCCCGCGCGTGTTCATTAACGCGTGGGGATCCAAAAAGGCGCCGAAAGCTACGGGCGGGTCCGAGCGGTGTCAAGCCATTGATCGGAGGCGGCGCGATCGACGTTCCGGCGAAGCCCACGACCGACCGAAACCCACCGACAAATCCGACCCCGCGATCGCCGCGATCTCCCATGGGCCGATCCAGGGGATCAAGCATTTCCAGTACTTGCCGGTGCCGATGCCGGCGGCCCTTCCCATTGCATCCCACAAGCCCGACAAATCGGTCGCCATCGACGGATCCGGTCGTTTACTCGCTCCGGGATCTTCGCTAGCTTCAGTGCTCCGCCGCACCTCGCAGCAACCGAAGAAAACGCAGGACAACCACCCCGATGCTTCGCTCGACCTGGGACGAAGTCTGTGCCCGGGTGCGTCGTGAAGAAGACCCCTTCTTCCACGACCCCTGGCTCGACCGACTCACCTTCGTCACCTCCGACGACGACACCGTCGTCCTCGCGACGCCGAACCGGCTGTACGTCGAGTGGATCCAGGAGAACCTGGAGCCCCGACTGCAGACCCACATCCACGCGGTCACCGAGCGGCGCGTCGACATCGAGTATCGGCTCGAAGCGATCGTTCGCGCGGAGAACGGCTCGAACGGGGCCGGATCCTTCTCCGGCGACTACGCGGACCCGGCCCAGGACACCGCCTTCCGGCTGAACCCCCGCCAGTCGTTCGAGTCCTTCGTGGTCGGCAACGGCAACCAGTTCGCCATGGCCGCGTGCCAGAACGTCGCCGAGAACCCCGCCGTCAACTACAACCCCCTGTTCCTCTTCGGCGGCGTCGGCCTGGGCAAGACCCACCTCCTGAACGCCATCGGCAACGTGATCAAGGACCGGAACCCTCGCGCGCGCGTGGTCTTCCTCTCGGCCGAAGAGTTCACGACGGAGCTGATCAACTCGCTGCGCTTCAAGCGCATGGAGGAGTTCCGGGAGAAGTACCGTCGCCGCTGCGACGCGCTGCTGGTGGACGACATCCAGTTCCTCGGCGGCAAGGAGCGGACGCAGGAAGAGTTCTTCCACACGTTCAACGCGCTGCACGGCGCCCGCAAGCAGATCGTCGTGACCGCGGATCGCTATCCGAAGGACATCGACGGCCTCGAAGAGCGCCTGCGGAGCCGGTTCGACTGGGGCCTGGTCGCGGACATCCAGCCGCCGGACACCGAGACGAAGGTGGCCATCCTCCGCAAGAAGTCCGACGAGGAGGGCATCGAGCTCCCCGCCGAGGTCGCCTTCTTCATCGCGCGCCACGCAGGGAACAACATCCGCGAGCTCGAAGGCACCCTCACGCGCCTGCTCGCCATGTCGAGCTTCCATGCCGCGCCGGTGACCCTCGAGTTCGCGAAGAAGTGCCTGGAGGGCTACCTCCAGGTGCAGCAGGCGACGGCCTCGGTCGAGACGATCATGGGAGGGGTCGCGAAGTTCTTCAACGTGAAGCTCGCCGACCTCCGCGGCCCCCGACGCACGAAGCAGCTGGTCACTCCGCGCCAGATCGCCATGTTCCTCATCCGCAAGCACACGTCGCTCTCGTTGCCCGAGATCGGCAAGCGCTTCGGCGGTCGCGACCACACCACGGTCATCCACGCCGTCAAGAAGGTCGGCCGCGAGGTCGGCCGAGACGCGGCGTACCGCAACAAGCTCCACCTCGTCGCCCGTACCCTCGGGCTCCCCACCGACTGACCCCGAACCCAGGATCTCGAAGCAGGACTACGCCAGAAATCTGCTGTGGATAAGCCCGTGGACGGCTTGTTGATGGGGCGGTGGACGCGTGTTAGAAACTCGCCCCATCGTTCCCGAAGATTCCGTCTTCCACGATCTTCTCCGCAGAGGAATCCCCGGAAAGTCCACAGCCGAATGTGGAGTCGTTTTCGGTAGTTGAGAGCGCCATCCACAGAAACGGCGCTCATCTACTACGACTCGATCAAAAGAGAACAAGAGATCCTCTTACAAGTATTTGGAGCCCTCGGCAGCGTCCCGGGGCTCAGGAGCCGATACAGCGCATGGAACTCCGCATCTCAAAGGAAGAGCTGATTCGCGCCCTCTCTCGCGTGCAGGGCATCGTCGAAAAGCGATCGACGAACCCGATCATCGCGAACGTCCTCCTCGAGGTGGACGACGCGGGTCTCCGAGTGAGCGCGACGGACACGGAGGTCTCCTTCGTAGGCCGTCACTCGGGCAGCGTGGAGGTCTCCCGCAACGGATCGATCACGCTCGGCGCTCGCCAGCTCTACGAGATCGCACGCCTGGTCCCCACGGACAGCGTCTCCATGTCCCTCGATGAGGGCAGCACCCAGGTGGAGATCCGCTCGGGCAAGGCGCACTTCAAGGTCCCGGGCCTGGCGGCGGCGGACTTCCCGCCCATTCCGGATCCGGAGGACGGCGCCGGGTTCGAGATCACCACCGGCGCGCTCAAGGCCCTGGTGGAGAAGGTCCTCTTCAGCATCTCCAGCGACGACACGCGCACCGGGCTGAACGGCGCGCACGTCGAGGTCGCCGAGGGTGAGGACGGCAAGGGGAACCTGCTCCGCTTCGTCGCCACGGACGGGCACCGGCTGTCCCTCTGCGGCCGCCCCTACCAGGGCGAGTACAGCGCGCCGCGCTCGGTTCTGCTCCCCAAGAAGGGGCTGTCCGAGCTCCGCAAGCTCTGCGAGAAGCCGGACGACGTGTGGAGCGTCTCCATCACGGACACCACGGCCACGTTCAAGCAGGGCGCGATCGCTTTCAGCATGCGGCTGCTCGAGGGCGAGTTCCCCGACTTCCGCCAGGTGATCCCGCCGTCCTGGCAGCGTCGGATCCTTCTGCAGCGCAGCGACCTGGTCGACGCCCTGCGGCGTGTCTCCATCCTCAGCTCCGAGAAGTCGCACCCGGTGCGCTTCAAGATCGCCGACAGCACCCTCACCATCACCGCGCGTCAGCAGGAGGCAGGCGAGGCCAAGGAGGAGCTCGAGGCCCAGGTGGACGGCCCGGACATCGAGGTCGGCTTCAACGCGAAGTACTTCCTGGATGCCCTCGGCGCGCTCGAGACGGACACCATCGCGGTGGAGATCGGCGACTCGCTGTCGCCCTGCCTCGTGCGTCCCGGCGACGGCGAAGAAGACGAGCTGTACGTCATCATGCCGATGCGCCTCGAGTAAGAGAGCCGGTGTTCATCGGGGCGCTCAAGCTCCGCGACTTCCGCAACGTCGAGGCCCAGGCGCTCGAGCTGCCGCCCGGCATGTCCGTGTTCCACGGGGACAACGGCCAGGGGAAGACCAACCTCCTCGAGTCGATCTATCTCCTCGCGACGCTCAAGTCGTTCCGAGGCGCCAAGAACAAGGACCTCATCCGGCACGGCACGACCAAGGGGTTCGTGGAGGGTCGTCTGCACCAGGCGGGTCTGGCCCGCACTCACTCGGTCCAGGTCGACAAGTCCGGCAAGCGCTTCCGCATCGACGGGAAGAACCCCCGCGGCCTCCCCGAGTACTTCGCGGGCATCAAGGCCATCGCCTTCGTGCCGTCGGACGTGCGTCTCGCGGACGGGCCCCCCGACGGTCGTCGCGAGTTTCTGGACCGCGCGGCCTTCACGCTCGACCCTTCCTACTTGGGCATCGCGAAGGACTACGCCGCGGCGCTCAAGCAGAAGAACGCGCTGCTCCGGGACGCGAAGCTGCAACGTCGGCGCCCGGACGCCGCGCTCCTGGGCGTTTGGAACGATCGCCTGGCGGAGACCGGGGCCTTGGTCGTCGAGCGCCGTGTGGACTTCCTGAGGGACTTCGCGCCGGTGTTTCGAGAGCTGCATGCGGGGATCACCGCGGCGGCGAAGGGGAGGCCCGAGATTCGGTATCGGGGCGCCGTGACCGGCGAGGCCGTGGAGGGCGGACGCGACTCCATCCGCGAAGCGCTCCGGGCCAAGATCGACGGGGCGGCGGCCTCCGAAGAGCGACGCGGCTACTCCCTGGTCGGCCCCCAGCGGGACGATTGGGAGCTCCGGGTGGGAGGAGAGCCTCTCAGGAGCCTCGGGTCCCAGGGGCAGCTGCGGTCCGCGGCGCTGGCGTTGAGGCTCGCTCAGATGGTCCTGACGCGTCGTAGGTGCGGGGTCTGCCCCATCTTCCTGCTCGACGACGTGGGCTCCGAGCTGGACCCCCATCGGAACCGCCGATTGCTCGAGCAGCTGGGCGCCTTGGAGGCCCAGGTCCTCGTCACCACGACCACCCTCGCGAATCTGCAGCTGCCTGCCTCCATGTACAGCGATTTTCGGGTGGAAAACGGCGCCGTGAACGCGTAGACTTCCGCATCTTGGTCGACGCGCGCACGTGCGTGCGCGTGAGCAGGACCGTTCAGCAGGAGCTTCTCCCCCCATGACCGACACTTCTCCCGCCCCCGTCCAGGGCTCCGGCGGCGACTACGACGGATCCAGCATCAAGGTCCTCGAGGGCCTCGAGGCCGTGCGCAAGCGTCCCGGCATGTACATCGGAGACACGCACAACCGCGGCCTCCACCACATGGTGTACGAGGTCGTGGACAACGCGATCGACGAAGCGCTCGCGGGTCACTGCGACCACGTCGAGGTGCACATGCACGTGGACGGCAGCGTCTCGGTGTCGGACAACGGGCGCGGGATCCCCACGGACATGCACCCCAGCGAGGGCGTGCCCACCCCGGAGGTCGTGCTCACGAAGCTGCACGCGGGCGGCAAGTTCGACAACGACGCCTACAAGGTGTCGGGCGGCCTGCACGGCGTCGGCGTGTCGGTGGTGAACGCGCTGTCCGAGTGGCTGCGGCTCGAGATCTTCCAGAAGGGCAAGTACTTCCAGCAGGAGTACGAGCGGGGCGACAAGCAGACGGAGCTCAAGGTCGTCGGCGAGACCGCCAGGCGCGGCACGAAGATCACCTTCAAGCCCGACACGGAGATCTTCGAGACCACCGAGTACAGCTTCGACATCCTCTCCACGCGCCTCCGGGAGCTCGCGTTCCTGAACCGCGGCATCACGATCGTCATCAAGGACGAGATCGGCGACCGAGAGCACGTCTTCCACTACGAAGGCGGCATCGTCTCGTTCGTCGAGCACCTGGTCAGCAAGAAGACGCCGCTGCACCCCACGCCCTGCTACCTGGTGGGGACCAAGGACGGGATCGAGTGCGAGATCGCGATGCAGTGGTCGTCGGCCTACCAGGAGACGATCTTCAGCTTCGCCAACAACATCAATACGCGCGAAGGCGGCACTCACCTGTCCGGTTTCCGCGGCGCGCTCACCCGCACGGTCAACTCCTGGGGCACCGAGGCGGGGCTGTTCAAGAAGCTCAAGACCACGCTCGGAGGCGAAGACATCCGCGAGGGGATCATCGCGATCATCTCCGTGAAGATCCCCGAGCCGCAGTTCGAGGGGCAGACGAAGACGAAGCTGGGCAACAGCAACGTGCGCGGCATCGTCGAGTCCATCGTCAACGAGCAGCTCGGCTACTACCTCCAGGAGCACCCGAACGTGGGCAAGGCCATCGTGGGCAAGGCGGTGGACGCGGCGCGGGCTCGGGAGGCGGCGCGCAAGGCCCGGGACCTCGCCCGTCGGAAGACGGTGCTGGACGGCGGCGGCCTCCCCGGCAAGCTCGCCGACTGTCAGGAGAAGGATCCGGAGAAGTGCGAGATCTACCTGGTCGAGGGCGACTCCGCCGGTGGGTCCGCCAAGTCGGCCCGAGACCGCAAGTTCCAGGCGATCCTGCCCCTGCGCGGCAAGATCCTGAACGTCGAGAAGGCGCGCTTCGACCGCATGCTCGGCAACAACGAGGTCGTGACGATGATCACGGCGCTCGGCACAGGCATCGGGACCGGTGAGTTCGACCTCGAGAAGCTGAGGTATCACCGGATCATCATCATGACGGACGCCGACGTCGACGGCGCCCACATCCGCACCCTCCTGCTCACCTTCTTCTTCCGCCAGATGACGGACCTGGTCATGGCCGGGCACCTCTACATCGCCCAGCCGCCGCTCTACAAGGCGAAGAAGGGCAAGAAGAGCGTCTACCTGAAGGACGAGAAGGCGCTCACGGACTACCTGTTCGAGCAGGGCGCCGCGAACGTGCGAGTCGAGGCCGCCGGGCGGGACTCCGTCATCGAGGGCAGCGAGGTGCAGGCGTACCTGACGTCGTCGCGGTCCTTCCTCGAGATGCTGTCGAAGGTGTCGCGACGGTTCGACGAGCGCGTCGTGTACGCGTTCACCGAGACCTTCCGCGGCACGGCCGACAGCCTCGCGGATCGCGCGGCGATGGAGGCGGTCCTCGCCGCGACGAAGGCCCGGCTCGAGGGTCTCTACCGAGCGGACGACCTGCGCCTCACCCAGTTCGACGTCGAAGGGAGCGAGGACTGGGCCGGCTACCAGCTGGCGTTCCGCACCCGTCAGAACGGCGTCGATCGGGTCACCGTCATCGATCGGGACTTCATCCAGAGCGGCGAGTTCTCCGAGCTGCGCCGGCGGTTCGTGGACGCCGAGTCCTACGGCACCGCGCCCTTCACGCTGCACTCGGGCAAGGCGGATCCGGTGGAGTACGCGACCGCGAAGCAGCTCTACGAGCGCATCGACAAGGACAGCCGCAAGGGCTACGACATCCAGCGCTACAAGGGTCTGGGCGAGATGAACCCCGACCAGCTCTGGGAGACGACGATGGACCCGGAGGTCCGCACCCTGGTGCAGGTCAAGGTCGAGGACATCATCGAGGCGGACGAGATCTTCACCCTGCTGATGGGCGACGCCGTCGAGCCGCGTCGCGACTTCATCCAGACCAACGCGCTCAACGTCAAGAATCTCGACGTTTAGGCCGGGGGGACTTCCACGATGAGCAACCTCACTGCCGCGGCCCACATCCTGGGCACGGGCTTCTACGTGCCGCCCAAGGTCGTGACCAACGACGATCTGGCGAAGCTCTTCGACACCTCGGACGAGTGGATCCAGCAGCGCAGCGGGATCAAGGAGCGTCGCTACTCGGACGAGAACGACCCTCCGGCCGTCATGGGCGCGAAGGCGTCCCGCATGGCGATCGCGGACGCCGGCCTCGAGGTCGGAGACATCGACGGGATCATCCTCGGCACGCTGTCGCCCGACCACACGTTCCCCGGCTCGTCGGTGATCGTGCAGCGACTCCTCGGCCTCGAGGGCATCGCCGCGATGGACGTACGGAACCAGTGCACGGGGCTGCTGTACTCCCTGGCCACGGCCGACGCCTGGATCCGGATGGGGCTCGCGAAGAACATCCTCGTCATCGGCACCGAGGTGCACTCCACGGGCATCGACTTCCACAACGACGGCCGAGACGTGACCGTCCTGTTCGGAGACGGGGCGGCCGCCATGGTCGTGGGTCCCACGCCGGACCCGTCCCAGGGCCTGATGTGCCACCGCCTGCACGCGGACGGCCGGGGCATGGAGTCGCTGTGGCTGCCGTACCCGGCGTCGGGGCACTTCCCCCACCGCGCGCCGCTGTCCATGTACGAGGACAAGTCGGTCTACCCGCAGATGGAGGGCCGCAAGGTCTTCAAGTTCGCGTGCAAGAAGCTGCCGGAGGTCATCATGGAGGTCTGCGAGGCCACCGGCACCGGCCTCGACGACATCGACGTCCTCGTCCCGCATCAGGCGAACATGCGCATCAACGAGATGGTCGCGAAGATGCTCAAGTTCCCGCCCGAGAAGGTCGTGCACAACATCCAGAAGTACGGGAACACGACGGCCGCGTCGGTCGGCATCGCGCTGCACGAGGCGCGCAAGGACGGGCGCATCACCGAGGGATCGACCGTGATGCTCGCCGCCTTCGGGTCCGGCTTCACGTGGGCGGCGTCGCTCGTTCAGTTCTAGTTCTGAAAGAAAACGCCGGCACTCTCGCGACGGGTCCTCTAAGCAAGGGGCGCCTCGGAGTCCCGACGGACTCGAGCGAGACATCGAAAGGCAGAAAATGTCCATTACCCAGACCTACGGGGCTGCGGCGATCGCCGCCCTGACCCTCCTGGCCGCCGGTTGCTCCGCGACGGCCTTCATCGAGCCCGTCGACGGCATCGGCCCCCACCAGGTGAGCGAGTGGCCGATCATCAACGGCTCCGCCCCCGACTCCCCCGAGCACGACGCGACGGTGTCCCTGCACCAGCTGACCAACGGCGGGTCGCAGGTCTACATCAGCCCCTTCTGCTCCGGCACGCTGATCTCGTCCGAGGTCATCCTCACCGCGGCGCACTGCCTCGACACGGCGAAGGGCGGCAAGAACTTCAAGACGATGGCGCCCGGCGCCCTCGCCATCTACCTCGGGGACGACCCGGCGGCCGACATCCTCGACCACCTCTACCTCGTCACCGAGACGCTGATTCACCCCGGCTACGACCGCCAGGCCCTCGAGGACGACATCGCGCTCGTGCGGCTCGCGGCGTTCCCCACCGAGGCGGCCCCGATCCCGTACCTCCCCCCGGCGGAAGGGTTCACCACCAACGACATCGGGAGCACCGTGAACTTCGCGGGCTTCGGTGACGACGAGAACGGCAACTCGGGCATCAAGCTCCAGGTCGACGGAACGCTCGGCGGCCTCGGCTGCAGCGTCCCCGGTTGCTTCGACGCGGGCGTCCCCGCCACGCAGGTCTCGTACAACCAGTACAACTCCGGCCCGTGCTTCGGCGACTCCGGCGGCCCGATGTTCGTCTACCGCGGCTCCGGCACCTACGTGGGTGCGTTGACGTCCTACGGCGACAACACCTGCTCCGTCTACGGCGTGAGCACCCGCGCCGACGCGTTCGCGGGCTGGATCGACGCCTTCATCGGCCTCCCCAACGTGGACCCGACGGCCGACGCGGGCGGCCCCTACAGCGGCAACGCCGGCCTCGCCGCCACCCTCGACGGCTCCAACTCGTTCGACAGCGACGGCAGCATCGTCGACTACGCCTGGGACTTCGGCGACGGCACCACCGGCTCGGGCGCCTCGCCCTCCCACACCTGGGGCTTCGAGGGCACCTACACCATCACGCTCACCGTCACGGACGACGAGGGCGCGACCGACGTCGACTCGACCTCCATCGCGGTCGGTCCGGCGCTCCCGAACCAGGCGCCCACCGCGGACGCGGGCGGCCCCTACTCGGCCATCGAGGGCAACGCCGCCATCCTGAACGGCAGCAGTTCGTCCGACAGCGACGGGAGCATCGTCGACTACGCCTGGGACTTCGGCGACGGCAGCACGGGCTCCGGCTCCACCACGTCGCACACCTGGGCCGCCGCGGGCACGTACACCATCACGCTGACGGTCACGGACGACGACGGCGCCACGGACGTGGACTCCACCAGCATCACGGTCACCGCGCAGCCCGCCTGCGACGCGACGGGCACGTTGTCCGGCTCCAACCGCAACGACTACGTGAACGTCGGCGCCCAGGCCACCGGCACGAACCTCACCGGGGACCTCAGCTGGACGGGCGGCGGCAACGTCGACCTGTACCTGCAGCGGCTCAAGAGCAACGGGCGTTGGTCCAGCGTCGCGTCGTCGGACAACGGCGGCACGGCGCCGGAGTCGATCAGCTACACGGTCCCGTCCAGCTACGGTGGCGTCGACTTCCGATGGCGCCTGCGCCGTCGGGCCGGCACCGCCGACTACTGCCTGGCGCTCTGACCAGTCCTTGACATTGCGTCCGGGGAACCGAGGATCCGTCCCTCGATGGAACTCGGAAACCTCGCGCTAGGACGCCAACGCGTCTACTTCGTGACCGGCAAGGGCGGCACCGGCAAGACGTCGGTGGCCGTCGGCATCGCCCGGGCCCTCGCGCGGAAGGGGCGGCGCGTCCTCATCGTCGAGGTCGACGCCCCGCGCCCGATGCTCCCGTCGTACTTCGGCGGGCAGATCGGCTACGAGCCGTCGCGGCTGGCCACCCGCATCGAAGGCAGCAACCTCGACTTCTACAGCGCGCTTCGGTCCTACGTGGAGTCCGTCGTGAAGGTGAAGCGGCTCGTCCGCATCATCCTCAAGAACGCCGTCGTGAAGGTGTTCCTGACGGCCACGCCCGGGGCCCGCGAGCTCGTCCTGCTGTCCCGCCTGCTGGAGCTGAGCCACGAGCCGCGCTGGGACCACATCGTCGTGGACCTGCCCGCGTCCGGCCACGCCCTCGCCCTGTTCCGCACCCCGTACCTGGCGCGGCGGGTGTTCAAGCGCGGCCCCCTGCGCCGTCGGGCCGAGGAGATCGTCGAGCGGTTCAGCGACCCGGACGTCTGCCGCGTCGTCTTCTGCGCCCTGCCCGGCGAGATGCCGGTGAACGAGACCCTCGAGACGAGCGCCAAGGTGCGCGAGATCGGCCTCCCAGCCATCGGCGGCGTGCTGCTCAACCACTTCCCGGACGAGTTCCTGGACGACGGCGACGTCGAGCTCATGGAGGCCCTCCAAGAGCGGGTCTTCGGGTCCGCGGATGCCGTCGCGTCCGACGATCACGACGACGAGGTGCCCCCCCGCGTTCGGTCCGCCGTGGAGGCCGCGGGCGAGACTCGACGCCTCCAGGGCATCGCGCTCGAGAGCCTCGAGCGGCTCACCGAGGCGTTCGGAGAGGCCGACACCGCCATCCTCCCGGTCATGCCCGGCACCCACAGCCAGGTCGCCGACTCGATCAGCTTCCTGCTCTCCCAGGCCGTTGCATGAGCTCGCTGTCTCTCGAAGAGCACCTGGGGATGTCCCGGCGGGATCTGCTCGCGGCGCTGCAGGAGCGGCGGCTGATCGTGTGCGTCGGCAGCGGCGGCGTGGGCAAGACGACGACCGCGGCGGCCCTCGCGATTCAGGCCGCCATCCTGGGACGTCGCGCCATCGTGGTGACGATCGACCCGGCCCGCCGCCTCGCCAACTCGCTGGGGCTGCAGGCGCTGGGCAACGACGAGCTGCCCATCGCGCTGGAGAAGTTCACGGACGCAGGGGTCGAGCCCGAGGGCACGCTGCACGCGATGATGTTGGACACGAAGCAGACGTTCAACGACGTCATCGCCCGGGTCAGCCCGGACGAAGAGACCCGCGACCGGGTCCTCGGGAACCTCATCTACCGGCACATCAGCGACACGCTGTCCGCGAGCCACGACTACATGGCGAGCGAGAAGCTCTACGACCTCTACAGCTCGGGCAAGTACGACCTCATCGTGCTCGACACGCCGCCCATGAAGAACGCCATCGACTTCCTCGAGGCGGGAGGCCGCCTGTCGCGCTTCTTCGACGAGGGGATCATCGCCTGGTTCCTGAAGCCGCACTCCGGCGGGCGTCGCCGGGGTCTGGGCCTGCTCAAGGGGCCCGGGGCGGTCGTCTACAAGCTGCTCGGGTACGTCTTCGGCACCGACTTCCTGGATGAGATCGCGGAGTTCTTCCTCGCCAGCAAGGACCTGTTCGCGGGCTTCCGGGAGCGGGCCGACGCCGTCAGCGCGCTCCTGCGGGACACGGCGCGCACCCGCTTCGTGGTGGTGTGCACGGCCATGTCCACGTCCATGGAGGAGGCGCGGTACTTCCACCGGCAGCTCGCGGACCGCTCCATGCCGGGCGGGTACTTCATCGTGAACCAGGTCGGTCGCTACGCCGAGCTCGAGCGGGCCGAGGACGGCGAAGGCGCGTACCTGGGCCAGGCGGAGCGGGCCTGGCTGAAGACTCATCTCGAGAAGCGGGCGGGCAAGAAGCAGGTCGCGTCGTTCGTCGAGCGCCTCGAGGGTCACTTCGATCGGGCCGTCGCGGCCGCCCGGGACGACCGCCGGGCGATCGAGGGTCTGCGGGCGTTCGCGGGCAGCAGGTCCCGAGTCTGCGTCGTCCCGCGGATGGCCGAGGACATCTACGACTTCGATGGCCTGCTGCGCATCGATCAAGCGCTCTTCGGGGACGCCGTGGAGGCCTCGAACGAGGTATAGTCTCGCGCGCGTGTAGGCGCGCCCGCGCGTGCGCGCCGAGACCCCCCTTCGAGGCCCCGTATGAAGACTGATTTCGCCGGCTCGGTTCAGCCGATCAACATCGAAGAGGAGATGAGGTCCAGCTACCTCGACTACTCGATGTCGGTCATCGTCGGCCGCGCGCTCCCCGCCGCCCGGGACGGGCTCAAGCCGGTCCATCGCCGCATCCTCTACGCCATGTTCCGCGAGGGGCTGCTCCACAACCGCCGCTACAGCAAGTGCGCGGGCGTGGTGGGCGAAGTGCTCAAGAAGTACCACCCCCACGGCGACTCGGCGGTCTACGACGCGCTCGTCCGCATGGCGCAGCCCTGGAACCTCCGCTACCCGCTGGTGGACGGTCAGGGCAACTTCGGCTCCATCGACGGCGACTCGGCCGCGGCCTACCGGTACACCGAGTGCCGGATGACGCGCCTCGCCGAGGACCTCCTCGCGGACATCGACAAGGACACCGTCGACTTCAGCGCGAACTTCGACGGCACCACGCTCGAGCCGGACGTCCTGCCCACGAAGTTCCCCAACCTGCTGGTCAACGGCAGCTCGGGCATCGCGGTCGGCATGGCCACGAACATGCCCCCCCACAACATGGGGGAGATCGTCGACGCGTGTACGTCGCTCATCGACAACCCCGACATCACGCCCGAGGAGCTGCTCGAGATCGTGCCCGGCCCGGACTTCCCGGGCGGCGGGATCATCTACGGCGCGAAGGGCTGCGTCGAGGCGTCCACCACCGGCCGCGGCCGCGTGATCGTGCGGGGCGTCGCCGAGATCGAGAAGGACGACCGGGGCGACGACAAGGCGATCATCATCACGGAGATCCCGTACCAGGTGAACAAGTCGCGCCTGGTCGAGAACATCGCCGAGCTGGTCCGACACAAGAAGGTCGACGGCATCCGCAACATCCAGGACGAGTCCGACCGCACGGGCATGCGCGTGGTCGTGGAGCTCAAGCGCGACGCCATCGGCCAGGTCGTCCTCAACCACCTCTACAAGCACACGGCGCTGCAGAGCACGTTCGGGGTCATCAACCTCGCGCTGGTGGACGGCCGGCCGCGGGTCCTGAGCCTCAAGGAGCTGCTCACCGAGTTCGTCTCCCACCGCAAGGAAGTGATCATCCGGCGGTGCCGCTTCGAGCTGAACGCGGCCGAGGCGCGGGCCCACGTCCTCGAGGGGTACCTCAAGGCGCTCGACGTCATCGACGAGATCATCAGGATCATCCGCGGGTCGGCGTCCTCGGACGAAGCCCGCGCGTCGCTGATCTCGGCCTTCGAGTTCACCCACGTGCAGGCCCAGGCGATCCTGGACATGCGCCTCGCCCGCCTCACCGCCCTCGAGCGGGACAAGCTCGAGGCCGAGTACGCGGAGGTCCTCGGCAAGATCGAGCGACTGCGCGCCATCCTGCGGTCCGAGGGGCTCGTCTTCGAGCTCATCAAGGAGGAGCTCGCCGAGGTGCGCAGCCGCTACACGGACGTGCGTCGCACCCAGTTCGTGGCCGCGTCCGCGGAGCTCAGCATCGAGGACCTCATCGCGGACGAAGAGGTCGCGGTCACGCTCTCGCACCTGGGCTACATCAAGCGCACGCCCATCACCGAGTACCAGGCGCAGCGCCGGGGCGGGGTGGGCAAGAGGGCGATGACGACCCGCGACGAGGACTTCGTCCGGGACCTGTTCGTGGCCTCCACGCACGACCAGCTGATGATCTTCACCACCCTGGGGAAGGTCTTCCTGCTGCCGGTGTACCAGGTGCCCGAAGGTGGCCGAGCAGCCCGCGGTCGCCCGATCGTGAACCTCGTGACCATGGAGAAGGACGACCGCGTGGCGGGCGTCATCCCCATCCGGGAGTTCGACGAGCGCTCCGTCGTGATCGCCACCCACGGGGGCCAGATCAAGCGGACCAACCTGCTCCGGTACAAGAACATCCGGGCGGGCGGGATCATCGCCTGCGGCCTCAAGGACGGAGACAAGGTCCTGACGGTGCAGCTGCTGGAGGACCCCGAGGGCTCGATCCTCATGTCCACGGCCAACGGCAAGGCCATCCACTTCCCCGCCGAGCAGGCCCGCGAGATGGGTCGACCGGCGGCGGGCGTGCGCGGCATCAAGCTCACCGGCGACGACAAGGTCGTCTCGATGGAGATCGTGCGTCCCGAAGCCAACGTGCTGACCATCTCCGAGAAGGGGTACGGCAAGCGCACGCCGATCTCCGAGTACCGGATGCAGACGCGCGCGGGCCAGGGGCTCATCGACATCAAGACGCAGGGTCGCAACGGCTCGGTGGTGGGGGCGCTGTTCGTGGACGAGGGCGACGAGCTGATGGTCGTGACCGACACCGGCAAGATCATCCGCACGAAGGTCGGCGGCGTGTCCGTCATCGGGCGGAACACGATGGGCGTGACCATCATCCGCCTCGGCGACGACGAGCGCGTGGTCGCCATCGCGCGCCTCGGCGAGTCGGGCGAGGACGAGGACGAGGAAGAAGCTTCTGCCGACGCGCCGACCGAAGAAGCTCCCGAGTAGCGTCGCGGCGCCTGCCCTGCTCGTCCTGCTCGTCCTCCTCGGGGGATGTCGGCAGGACCCGAAGCTGGCGGAGGTGCGCGAGGCGGATCGGCTGTTCGCCGAGGGGCGGTCCGAGGAGGCGATCGTCGCCTACCTCGCCATCCCGGAGTCGGCGGGCGCGTGGCAGGCCTACGGCGCCTGGCGCGCGGGCGTCATCTATCGCGACGCGCTCCACGACGACGCGCGCGCGGACACCGCCCTGCAGGACTGCGTGAAGCGCTTCGCGGAGAGCGACTGGGGGTACGCGTGCCTCGTGGATCTCGGCGACCTGCGTCGGGAGACGCACCGGCCCCGCCCCGCGATCGACGCCTACCGCCGCGCCCTCGACCTGCGCCCCACCGGCTCCTACGCGGAGCACTGCCTCTACCACTCCGGCCTCGCGTACCTCGGCCTCGGCGAACCCGAGCAGGCGCGCGTCGAGTGGAAGGAGCTCATGGAGCGCTACCCGGAGACGGTGTTCGCGCCCACGGTCGCCCTCGAGACGGCCCGCTCCTACGACCTGCAGGGCGACCACAAGACCGCCCTCGTCGAGTTCGGGAAGGTCCGCAAGGCCCACCCGCACCACTCGGTGGCCGCCCTCGCGGCGTTCGGTGAGGCCGAGGCGCTGGAGCAGCAGGGCCGCTTCGACGAGGCCTACAAGGCGTTCGAGCAGGTGCTCGCGGTGCACCCCAACCCGGGCGCGGTGATGCTGCGGATCGAGCGACTGAAGCTGCGCGAGATGCGCCGCGACCGACCCGAGACCTACCAGCCCGACAGCGGAAGACGATGACGACCTTCGAAGCCAGCCACGCGTTGATGGACCAGGCCGTGCGGGTGATCCCCGGCGGCGTGAACAGCCCCGTGCGGGCGTTTCGATCGGTGGGGGGCGAGCCGATCTTCATCCGCCGCGGCTCCGGCTGTCGGATCGAGGACGTCGACGGCAACCGGTACATCGACTACGTGGGATCCTGGGGCCCGCTCATCCTCGGCCACGGTCACCCCGGCGTGAGGACGGCGGTGGCGGCGGCGCTGGAGGCGGGGACGTCGTTCGGGGCCGCGACGGAGGGCGAGGTCCGGTTCGCCGAGGAGCTCTGCGCGCGGGTGCCGGGCATGGACTCGGTGCGGCTCGTGAACTCCGGGACCGAGGCCACGATGTCGGCCCTCCGGCTGGCCCGCGGGTTCACCGGGCGAGACACGATCATCAAGTTCGACGGGTGCTACCACGGCCACTCGGACGGGCTGCTGGTGGCCGCCGGTTCGGGCGCCGAGACGCTCGGGGTGCCGGACTCCCCGGGCGTCCCCAGGGCGATCGCGGAGCTCACGATGTCGCTGCCCTACAACGACCTCGAGGCCGCCCGCGCCGCCTTCGCATCGGTGGACGTCGCGGCCGTGATCGTGGAGCCCGTCGCCGGAAACATGGGCTGCGTGCCCCCTGAGCCGGGGTTCCTGGAGGGGCTCCGAGACCTCTGCACGACGCGGGGCGCGCTGCTCATCGTCGACGAGGTGATGACGGGCTTCCGCGTGGCCCCAGGGGGCGCCCAGGAGCGGTTCGGCGTGGTCGGAGACCTCGTCTGTCTGGGCAAGGTCATCGGCGGAGGGCTGCCCGCCGCGGCCTACGGCGGTCGTCGCGACGTGATGGAGCAGATGGCGCCGGCGGGGCCCGTGTACCAGGCCGGGACGCTCTCGGGGAACCCCCTGGCGGTGGCCGCAGGCCGCGCGATGCTGCGCGATCTCACGCCCGCGGTGTACGCGCGGCTGGAGGTCGCCGGGGCGCGGCTCGAGGCCGGGCTCACCGAGGCGATCGCCGCGACCGGAGGCGGCGCTCGGGTCCAGCGGGTCGGCGCGATGTACGCCGTGTACTTCCGAGATGAGCCGGTGCGCTCCCTCGTGGACGCGAGGACGTGCGACGTCGCCCGGTTCGGGCGGGTCTTTCATGGGCTGCTCGAGCGCGGCGTCTACGTCGCGCCGTCGGCGTACGAGGCCGGGTTCCTCAGCACGGCCCATGACGACGCGGCCATCGACACCACGATCGCCGCCTGGCGCGAGGCGCTGACCCTGTAGCCGAGGCGGCTAGGGCCGGAGCAGCACCTTCACGGTGTCGCGTCGGGCCGCCCGCGCGAGCGCTTCGACCCCCTGATCGAGGGACATCTCGGCCGAGATGAGCGGCGTGGGGTCCACCGCGCCGGACGCCAGCAGGCGCAGGGCGGGCTCGAACGGTCCGCAGCGGCTGCCCACGACCGTGATCTCGTCGATCACCCAGCCGGTGGGGTTCACGTCGCCCAGGTCGTGGACCGTGGTCTTCAGGACGACCGTGCCGCGGGGGCGCACGAGCGAGCTCGCCACCTTCAGGCCGTCCGCGTTGCCGGTCGTGTCCACCACGACGTCGGCGCCTCGCACGGCGTCGGCGCCGTCCAGCGAGTGCCCCGTGATGCCGGCGGGGAGCAGGTCGAGGCGGGCGAGGTTCCGGGAGACGCCGTGCACGTCGGCCCCCGTCCCGGCGAGCACCCGGGCGCACAGTTGGCCGAGTCGGCCGAGCCCCAGCACGACCACGCGATCCGTGGGACGCACGTGGATCTGTTGAAGGATCTCGCAGGCCGCCGCCAGGGGCTCCACGAACACCGCGGCCTCGGGAGCCACCCCTTGCGGCACCCGATGGAGGTTCGCCGTGGGCAGCGAGAAGCGCTCGGCGAAGGCCCCGTCCCGTCCGTCGATGCCGAGGACGGTGCGGGTCGGGCAGTGGGTCGGGCGGCCCGCGCTGCACGTGGAACATGCGCCGCACGGGCAGTTGATGTCGCCCACCACGCGGGCCCCCACGAGGTCTGCGTCGGCCGATTCTTCGACGACGCCGACCCACTCGTGACCGAGGACGCCCCGGTAACCGTCCATGTAGCCCCGGACGAGCTCGAGGTCCGTGGCGCACACGCCGCCGATCTCCAGGCGGACCACGGCCTCCCCCGCGCGCGGCGCGAAGGACTGCTCGCGAACGACGGGGCCGGCTTCGGTGAGGACCAGGGCGCGCATGGCCGGGTTGTACCGCAGGTAGGATCCCGCTCGTGCTGCTCCGTCTGCTGATCGCTGTCGCCCTGTTGCTGCCCTCCACCGCCCTCGGCCACGCCGTGGGGGTGACGAAGGTCACCGCGACGTTCGCCGAGGACGGGACCTATCGCGTGGAGGTCGCCGCCCACCCGAGCCCCCTCGGGGTCGCCCAGCGGGTCCCCGACGTGCTCGGCGAGGGCAAGGGCGTGATCGTCGCGCTGCGGCCCGAAGACGGCGGCGGCGGCGGCAAGAGCGGGACCGCGCACTCGGTGCTGCCCGACGCCATGCTCACCGGCATCTTCACGCGGGATCGCCCGGTGCGGTTCGACGGCGTGGGGTCGGACGCGACCGTGGAGCTCGCGGGCACGACGGAGGACGGCAGCCGCGTCGTCGTCCTGACCGGGACGGTGCCCGAGGGCGCGGCGATCTTCCGGTGGCACGCCCCCAAGGAGCTGGGCATCGCCGAGCTGCGGGCGACCACCCCGACCGGTCCGGAGCCCGCGCTCCTCTACATCGAGGCGGGGCGACCCTCCGACCCCGTCGTGTTCGCGGCGGGGCGTCCGTCGGGGCCGTCGCATCGCCTCGTCCTGCTCGCCGTCGCGCTGCTCATCGGCGCCGCCGGCGCCGCCTGGGTCGTGAGGAGCCGGTGAAGGCGCTCAAGGGGCTCGCGATCGCGGTCGTGGCCGTCGCGCTCTGGGTGTTCCTGGATCTCTGGCTTCGGGTCGATCTTCCGGGGGCAGGTCGCCTCCAGCACCTCGCCTTCCGGGGCGTGACCGACGCGCTCCAATGGCTCGATGTCGATCGATCCCGCATCCGCCCGGTGGCGATCGGCGCGGGCGCGCTCGTGGGGGTCGCGGTGATGCTCGGCCGTCGCGGCGCGATCCTGCAGCGCGTCGTGGCGGCGGCGCTGTGTGCCCCGGTGGTCGTGGCCTTGGTCGTGGCGGCGCTGATGGAGCGGACGATCTTCGCGGCCTGGGTCGTCGGCTGCGGGATCCTGACCGCCCGAGGAGGCCTGTTCGGCGAGCGCAGCGAGGGGTGGCGGACGTCGCTGATCTCCGGCGGGGTCGGTGCCGTCCTGGGAGTCGGGGCGCTCATCTACCTGTTCTTCGTGATCTCGGCGGACTCGTCCGGCTACTCGCTGCCCGACGTCCTGCGCTCCATGGACCGCGCAGGCAGCCTCGGCGGAGCGTTCGGGGTCGCCGCGACCATGATCGGTGGATCCTGCTCCTGGCTGCTCCTGAAGCGCGACCCGTCCACGGGCGTGGCCGCGGTGCTGGCGGCGGCGCTCATCGGCCTCATCGGCGCGAGCGAGGGCACCGTGGGGACGACCGTCTTCGCGGCGATGACCGTCGTGTCGGTGACGGGCGCCGCGGGCCCCCTGCTCCTGGGCCCCGTGGCGTCGGATCCGTGGGAGGCCCGACGCTGGCCGGGCGCCGCGCTCCTCCCGGGCGTCGTCGCCGGCCTCCTGTTCGGTCACACCTACGCCGCCCGCCTGTTCACCTGTCCCGACGAGCTCCCGGAGTATCTGACGCGCATCGCCGACCCGAGGGAGGTGTTCAGCACCGCCCTCAGCCGCGACGGCGAGGTGGCCGCATTGTCCCTGCGCGCCGAGCGCCGCCTCGGTCGGGTCGTCACCCCGCACGGGGACGGTCCCCACGCCATCGAGCCCGCCGATCCGGGGCCCATCCC
The DNA here is from genome assembly GCA_964620495.1 of uncultured Rickettsiales bacterium. Classification (GTDB taxonomy): domain Bacteria; phylum Myxococcota_A; class UBA796; order UBA9615; family UBA9615; genus CAZEKB01. The sequence continues at coordinate 44,184 of CAZUHI010000020.1, forward strand.
CGCGCCTCCGCCCGAGGAGAATGCGCTCCCCGGCACCACCTACGCCACGATCGAGGAGCTCGTCCCCGCCCCCGAACTCGACGCCTTCTTCGCGACTGCGCTGGCCGGGCACACCGACTTCTACTCGTTGCCCACCAGCCCCCCGTCCACCGTCAACAACATGGTGGTGCGGGTGCGAGGCGACGGCAGCGCGGCCGACGACGCGTTCTGGGAGGGCCACCTGTGCTGGATCGGCACCCTGTCCTGGGACGCGGAGGCCCGTCGGCTCTACCTCGGCTGCGAGTACGCCCCGCAGATCCATCGCTTGGATCCCGCCACGAAGACCATCGATCTCGCGAAGACCGACGCGCGCCTCGGCGACGTCGCGGCGGTGGCCGTGGATCCCTACCGCGATCGCCTCTACACGGTGTCGCTGTGGGACTCGGATCGGGTGACGGAGCTCGATCGCAGCACGCTGGAGGTCCTGCGCTCGGCGCGGATCGGCGGGACTCACTACGCCCTCGCGTTCGACGTGGAGGGGGGCCGGCTGTTCGCCCCCGCCTTCTACGCCTCGCGGGTCCGGATCGTGGACGTGGAGACGCTCGACGTGGTGGGGACGATCCGGACGGGGCTCGGTCCTCGGGCCTTGGCGTTCGTGCCCGGCGACCGGGATCTGCTGCTCGCCGCCGCCGTCTACGACGACACGCTGCGGGTGTGCGACGCAGCCACGGGCGACGTCTTGCAGCGCGTGCGGGTGGGCGGCCACGTGAAGTCCATCGCCGTGGACCGCGACCGTCGCCTCGCCTACTTCTGGAGCCAGTGCGGTCTCTTCCGCCTCGACCTGAACGCGTTGGAACCCTGAGCGCCGGGCTCAGCCGGCGATGGGGAGCTCGATCGAGGGAGCGGTGTCCGTCACCGAGTCCGGCCGCGTCGCGCGCCAGCGAGCGAACACCTCGCTCACCAACATCCGCGCCTCTTCGCCCTCGATGCGGATCTCCGACAGGTCGATGCGGGGGACGTCGAGGATCTGCAGGAGGATCGTGTCGACCCCCTCCAGGTCCGGGATGAAGCCCGCCAGGAACAGCCCCGCCTCCTGAAGCGCGGGGACGACGGCCGCCACGGCGGGCGAGCTCAGCGGCAGGAGCACGGTGACGTGCTGCATCGACCCGCCCACGAGCCACTCGGTCTTCTCCAGCACGCGCTCCACGAGGTCCCGCCCCGGCGCCGACACCCGGACCGTCCCGTGCCTGCGGGCAGGGTCGAAGCGCGCCGCGAGGCGGGTGGGGATGTCGGGAAGGGCGGCCTTGGTGCCGGCCACGGGGACGATCCGCCGGGGCAGCCCCGCCGCGGTGAACAGCTTCCGGGCGAGGGACACCTCGGCCGCGGGCACCCAGCTGGTGCGCTCGGCGTGCTCTCCGAGGGAGCAGTGCATGGCGATCGTGGTGAGGGGCCCGGCCGGTCCGTCGCTCCGATCGCAGCGCACCCACGCCGGGACGCCGCCGAGGTGCACGGCCATGGCGCGACCCAGGAACCGACGCGCCGACCGCTGGGAGCGCGTGTGCTGCGTGACGCACTTCATGTAGGAGCCGCGGAGGCCGGGGAAGCGCCTCGTGCCGTGCATCAGCAGCGCCATCGAGAGGATGTTCTGCACGTTCCGCGACCGCGAAGACGGCTCGACGATCGAGAGGCCGACCTCGAGGACGGTGGGGCCGCGCTCGAGGGCGTCGCCTTCGAGCATCTCGAAGTAGGGACGGATGGCCGCGATGTGTCCGACGACGCGGGGCGCGGGGCCGGACCGGTCGACGGCCAGCATCGACGTGAGGGCGCCGGATCGGTTCAGCTCGACGAGGTGCCCGGGCTCGTACAGCCAGCCGCGGTGGTAGGTGAGGCCGTAGGTCGAGTAGACCAAGTCGCCCACGCGGCGGGCGTCGTCGAGGGTGAGCAGCGGACGGGTTTCGACGGACATACCGGGTCCGTCATCGGTCGTCCCCGGGGACGACTTGAGTTCAGCCGGCGCGCGGGTCCCGTCGACGGAGCCTCACGGCGGCCGCCAGGACGAAGAGCAGCGCCCCGCCCGAGGCGCCCGGGAGCGCGTGGACGGCGCTGCACCCGCACGTGGTCGTGAACGCACCCGGACCGCCGACCCACATCGCCACGGTGGTGAAGGCCTGGGTCGATCGACCCTGGCTGTCCGTGACGGTGACGATGAGGTTGGCGAAGGCCCCCTCGGGCCACAGCGCCACGTTGTCCTCGTTCCACTCGGGGGCGGCCCACACCACGGTGTCGCCGGCGGTCCCGCCGGGGAACGTGCCCACGTCGGACGACCAGGAGTAGGTCAGGCTCTCGTCCTCGGACAGCACCACGACGCTCGCGGTGACCTGCTCGCCGAGGGGGATCTCCCACTGCGTCAGGATGACGTCGCCCACGGCGCGCGGCGCGGAGGTGTCGGACACGCAGTTCTCGTCGGTCGTGCCGTCGCAGTCGTTGTCCGCCTCGTCGCAGAACTCGAAGCCGCCGCCGACCACGTTGCCGTCCTCGTCGCGCGCGCCGCCGAACACCGTCGGGTCGTCGTCGTCGCAGTCGCCGGTGGACTCGGTGAAGCCGTCGCCGTCGTCGTCGTAGAAGTTCGTCTCCTCGTCGATGATCCCGTCGCAGTCGTCGTCGCGGCGATTCTGGCCCTCGGTGGCCCCGGGGTGCACGTCCGCCCCGTCGAAGTCGCCGTCGTCGTCGTAGTCGCGGTTCAGGTCGTTGCAGTCGTTGTACGGCTGCTCGGCGAGGGGGATCGCGCACAGGTTGCCGTCGAGCGCGGGGCCCTGGCCGAGGCACTGGGAGTTGCTCTCGCAGTAGCCGTCGCAGTCGTCGTCCCAGACCGCGGTGTCGTTGTCGACGGAGCCGTCGCAGTCGTTGTCCACGCCGTCCAGCAGCTCGAGGGCCGAGGGGTACGAGGTGGGATCGGCGTCGTCGCAGTCGCCTTCGCTGGTGTCGTACCCGTCGCCGTCGCCGTCCGCGTTGGACAGGGTGCCGCCCAGGTACACGACCATGGTCACCGCGTCCGTCAGCAGGCAGCTGTCCTTCGCTTCCAGGCGGATGGTGTGCAGGCCGGGGGTGAAGACGGGGCCCTCGAGGGGGTCGGTGTTGCTGAGGTCCAGGTCGAACTCGGCGAGGCCGGTCAGGTCGGTGAAGGCGTCTTCCTTCTGCTCGCCGCTGACGATCATGTCGATGAGGATCGAGTTGCGAGGCTGCTCGGAGTCGTTGGCGACGATCGAGACCTCGAGGTCCTGCGTGGCCATCGAGGGGTACTCGAGGGGGCCGGGGGTGAGCAGCTCGTTGACCTCGGGGGGCGTGCAGTTGTACTCGGAGCTGTTGCCGCGCACGAGCACGGGCAGCTCGGGGCGCTGCGGATCCGACGTGTGCAGGACGATCTGCGCGGCCTGCGCCTGCTGGTTGGTGGGCGTGAACGCGACCTCGATGTCGACGCCCTCGCCGGGACCGATGGGGGCCTGCTGAAGGATGGGGAGGATGGCTTGGCGCCAGTTGCAGGCCTGGATCGTGGCGTTCGGGCAGCTCAGGAAGATGGTGTCGTCGGCCGCGCCGCCGCTGAACTCCACGTCGACCAGCTCCATGGGCGCGCTGCCGGTGTTCGAGACGGTGAAGGTGCGCCGCACCTCTTCGCCGCGGAAGGTGAAGCCGAAGTCGACCTCGGGAGGCGAGGCGCTCGCTTCGGCGAGCTCGCCGCTGGACACGCCGTGGAAGCCGACGTGCACGGTCTCCTCGTCGCCGTGCGGATCGTCGGTGCCGATGGCGGCGACGGCGTAGGTGTCCGGGCCGCCCTGGGCGGTGTAGTGGACCTCGAGCATCGCGCTGTCGCCTTCGTCGATCGCGATCGGCAGGTCGTCGTCGTTGAAGCTCCAGTTGGCGTCGGAGTCGACGAACTCGAAGGTCAGGATCCGGAGCGTGTCGCCGCCCACGTTCGCGACCTCGACCTCCACGATCGTCTCTTCCCCGGTCGCGAGCTGCTCCACCTCGTAGATGGTCGCCGGGAGGTGGACGTCCTGGAAATTCTCGAAGGGATCCGAGTAGTTGGAGGTGACCCCGCCGCTCGCGCCTTCGCAGTTTTCGTCGTCGCACCCGACCGTGGGGACGACGAGCAGAAGGGCGGCAGCAGAAACAGCGAGTCGAAACGTCATGTGAGCTCCAAAGCGTCGATCGCGCCGATGCTAGCCTGCCGAGCCATGCGCCGGCTCATCGCCACGACCGTCGTCCTTTTACTCGTCGGCTGCTCCGACGGCACGGGCGTTACCGTGCACAACGGTCTGGACGAGGCGATCGTGGTCTCCGGATTCCCCGACGGGGACGTGACCATCGCGCCCGACGAGTTCACCCGGGTGGCGGACGTCAAGGCCGGGCTCAGCCTCGAAGCGAAGCGATCGTCCGGTGCCGCCGCGGGCGCGCGGGAGGTGCCGTTGACGGTGCCCGGCGGCGAGTCCGTGTGGGCGGTGGGGGGCGACGGCTGCTTCGCGCTGGGGGACTTCTCTCCGTACTACGGCGCGGAGACGATCCTCATCGGGATCCAGCTCGAGACGCTCATGAAGCGCGGGGAGGAGTTCCTGGCGGTGGACCAGCGCGTGGCCGCGGGCCCCGGCCGTCGGCTCCCGTCGGGGCATCGGGGGGGCAAGGTGCTGGGGCTCGTCCGGATCCCCTGCGAGGCGGCGGCGAGCGAAGGCGTCGCGCGCGGGTGGCTGGAGTTGATGCTCCCTGAGATCGAGCCCCAGTAGACGTTCGCCGTCCGCTATAAGCCCCGCCATGTTGGGCCTGCGTTACAAGGAAGACATTCGGACGCTCGGGATGGTCTGCGCCTACTTCGGCGTCACGGTCGTCGCCTGGGTGTGGCACCCGGACAGCTGGGCGCTGCGCGCGGCCTTGATCGGGGTCTGCTGCTTCTTCGCCTTCTTCTGCGCGGTGATCACGCACAACACGATCCACGTGCCGGTGTTCCACAACCGCACGGCGAACAAGATCTTCCAGTACGTCATCAGCCTCTGCTACGGGCACCCGGTCAGCGCGTTCGTGCCGGGCCACAACCTGTCGCACCACACCCACACGCAGACCCGCAAAGACGTGATGCGCACCACGAAGGCGCGGTTCCGCTGGAACTTCCTGAACCAGCTCTTCTTCGCGGCGATCCTGAGCAAGGCCATCCTCAACGCGGACTACAGCTACGCGAAGGCCATGAAGACGGAGCGGCCGCGCTGGTACGCGCAGTGGCTGTCGGAGTGGATCTTCTTCGCCCTGATCCAGATCGCGCTCTTCATCCTCGATCCGATCAAGTACCTGCTCTACGTCTTCATCGCGCACAACTACGCGGGCTGGGGAATCATCGGCATCAACTACATCCAGCACGACGGCACGGACCAGAACCACGAGTACAACCACGCGCGCAACTTCGTCGGGCGCCTCGTGAACTGGTGGACGTTCAACAACGGCTACCACTCCCTGCACCACGACAAGCCCGCCCTGCACTGGTCGAAGCTCCCCGAGGAGCACGCCCGCCTCATCGCGCCCCACATCCACCCGAACCTCGACCAGAAGTCGCTGCTCGTCTACCTCTGGAAGACGTACGGCTGGCCGGGCAAGCGGATCGACTACCTCGGCAATCCCCTGGTGTTGCCCGAAGAGGGCCCCGACGAGCTGTGGATCCCCGGGATCGCCGACCACCCGGCCCACGCGTCCACGGGCGCCGAGGTCTGACGAGTCAGAGCGCCCGGAACGCGGGCTCGGGGGTCGGGGGGCCTCCCCAGGACGCCATGTAGATCGGCTTGCCGGGCACCCCTCGGCTGCCGTCGGGGCGGTCGACCTTGCCCTCGATCTCGAGCTTCAGCAGGTGCGCCAGGATCTGGCGGGCGGCCAGGGGGTGGAACATCGACGGAACGTCGGGGTAGATGGTCGCCGCGAGGTCGAGGCTCTTCGCCTGCCGCTCGGGCTGCGACGACAGCACCTCGAGGATCTGCGCCTCCCGCTGCTCGCGGTGGCCGATCAGCTCCAGGATCTGCGCCTCGCCGTCGTCCCGATGAGGGCCGTGGGCCGGGATCACCGAGCCGACGCCCTCCAGCACCAGCCGCCCGAGCGTCGCGAGGTAGTCGCGCATGTCGCCGTCGGGCGGGTCGATGACGATCGTGCCCTGCCCCGCGACCAGGTCTCCCGCCACGACGGTCCGACGGTCCCGGTCACGAAACGCGAGGTGCCCGCGGGCGTGACCGGGGGTGTGCAGCGCTTCGAGATGAACGCCCTCCAGCTCCTCGAAGTCGCCCTCGAACAGGGGCTCGTCGATGGGGACGTGGCCCTCGAGCAGCTTCGCCGTGGCGGGATGAGCGCGGACGGGCACGTCCAAGGCTGCGCGGAGGGCCTGGACCCCGCCCACGTGGTCGCCGTGGTGATGGGTGAGCCAGATCGCGCGGACGGTGCGCGGAGCGAGGGCCTCCAGGAGTCGGGCCTGCTCGTCCTCGTACGGCGACGCAGGGTCCACGACGATCACCTCGTCGCCCCCGATGAGGACGCAGTTGGTGTGGGTCGCCGGGGGCAGCGTGGGCGTGCGCAGGGGCACGACGTGGAAGCCGGGGCCCGCGTCGAAGGGCTCATGAGGTGCCCGATCGGGCAGGTGGATCTCGGGTCCGACCACTACTCGGCGGGGGCGTCGGGCCCCTTCTCCCAGGGCCCCTTGAACTTCAGCATCCCGTCCGTGATGACGTAGAGCTTGCGCCAGCCGTTGTCGCTGAGCATGCGCGCCGCGCTCGGCGACCGAAGGCCCTGATCGCACACGATGATGATCGGCGTCGACTTGCCCGGCAGGTCGCCCAGGCGCTGGATCAGCCAGTCGATGGGGATGCTGAGGGCGCCGGGGATGTGCCCGGCGGTCCAGTCGACCGAGTCGCGGATGTCGAGGACGACGGTCTTCGGGTCGTTCTCCTGGATCTTCGAGACGCCGTAGTGGGAGATCTCCGGAGCCAGCTGCCGACCCTTGCGGCCCGTGCCCTTGAAGCCCGTCTCCTCGCGCCGCTGCACGACGCGCAGGATGGCCTCCGGGTCCGGGAAGTCCTTCATGGCCGCGCGCACGATGCCCTTCTTGTCCACGACGAAGACGGCTCGGAAGATGCGCGGCACACCCGGTCGGGCGGTCTGGTAGGCCGTCGCCAATCGGCGGTCCGTGTCCACCAGGAGGGGCGTGGAGAGGCTGCACTTCTCGACGAACTCGCGGTGGGAGTCGCGGCCGGCGTCGTTGACCCCGAAGACCACGGCGTCGCACTCGGCGAAGCGGTCCTTCAGGGCGCTGAACTCCTGCAGCTGGCGCGTGCAGCCGGGCGTGTCGTCGCCGGGATAGAAGACGAGCACGTAGTTGCTCTTCCCGGCGAGGTCGGCGCTGGAGACCCGTCCGCCGTCGTCCGTCTCGAGGTCGAACTCGGGGGCCTCGCTGCCCGCGCCGAGCAGCGAGGCGGGGCGAAGGACGGCCTGGGCGGCGCCGAAGACACGCTTTCGGATTCCGAACATGGCGGCAGTGTAGACGCCGCCCCATGCGCCGGCTCACACCTTGCTTGCTTTGACGCCGGAATCTGCGCTTCGGAGAAGTCATGCGTCCCCTGTCTCTCGTTCTCGGCGGCTCCCTGGTCCTCATGGGCTGCAACAGCGACTTCGGCCTCGGGCACGCGCCCCCTCCGAAGGAGGAAGAGACCGTGAGCGCGGCTCCCGGCGGCCCCGGCGGTCCGGGCGGCCCCGGCGGTCCGGGGGGCCCCGGCGGTCCGACGTCTCCCTGGGGCGAGCTGAACCCCGGCTCGCTACCGGAGCTCTACTTCGCCGTCGCGCACCACGAATACGACTGCCAGAACCAGAACTGGGACGGCATGGATCCGGGCGGCGACGACGAGGAGCCGGACATCTGGATGGAGTGCCCCGGCACCTACGCGGTCATCGACCTCGAGGGGCGCGTGGTCGCCGAGTTCGAGGTCCCCGCCGGGCAGTCGGAGTGGAGCTACGTCAACCACTTGGAGATCCGGCCCGCGGGCCCCGGCCGGTTCCTGGCGATCGTCGAGAACTTCTCCGACAACGGCAACTGGGACGGCGACGGCGCAGGCGGCTTCTGGGTGAGCCCCTACATCCAGGTGTGGCTCGCGGACGCGGTCACCGAAGAGATGACGCTGGTGATGGAGATGCTCGACACGGGCCGCACGGCGCACCTGCTGACCAACGGCCGCGAGGTGCAGCTGGACGCGTCGATCGGCACGGCGATGGTGGGCATGTGGCCGTCCGCGGAGGAGTCGAAGCTCCTGATGTGGGGGGGCGGCAACGGCTGCGCGAACGGGGTCGCGCCGCTGCGGGCGGTGGAGATGGGCGCGTCGACGTCGCTCGACTGGATCTGGGGCCGGAACGAGCTGCTCCCCGAAGATCTGCGGGACGGCTGCGCGTTCCAGCCGTTCGCGATGGAGGAGAGCGTGGACGAGGAGGGCAGGCCCTCGCTGCTGCTCGGCGTGACGGAGTCCTACGACGACGAGCAGGACGACGACGGCCGGCTGCAGCGTCATCGGATCATCGCGTGGAGCCCGGAGGAGGGGCCGCTCTGGGACCTCCCGATCGAGAACCTGAGCTGGCCCGCGCAGGCGACGTACGCCGGTTGGAACGGAGGCGGCGCCCTGGTGATCACCCAGAGCCCCTACGAGGTGGGTCAGTACTGGCACGCCGTGGGGCCGCGCGGGATCTTCGAGGGCGCGGTGCCGGCGGATCTGCACGCCGTGATGCCCGGACCGCTCCTGGACCCCGAGGGGCCGACGTTCATGCTCGTGGGGCGCACGAACATCGACTACAAGCACTCCATCCGAGTGATCCACGGCGACGAGCAGGTGTGGGACATCGAGTCCCTGCGCTTCGGTCTGTCGCGCGAGCGCCGGTTCCTCTCCGACGTCGTGCTGCTGCCGCCCGTCGCCGAGTAGGGACGGTCTCCGAGTCGGAGCCGCCGGACTGAGCACGGTCCGGCGACGGCCGCGGTCGTCGGCTAGGTTGACGACGTGGCGGACTCCTCCGACGCGCGCTCTCGGCGCGCCCGCGCCCTCGCCCTCGGCGGGCGGACCTTCGCGGACACCGTCCTCGCCCTCGCGGAGGTGGCGCCGGTCTTCCCTCCGGCGCTCGTATCCCACGGCCTCGAGCTCACCCACACCCTGCGTCGCGCGATCGGCGAGCGCCCGGTCGAGGCGACGCTGTGGGAGGAGCTGCTCGCGCTCCGTCGCGGGCCCGGCGCGGACGCGTTCATGGCCGTCCCGCTGTCTCCGCGTCGCACGGTGGACGACCTGCTGCTCGAGCGCGCGGTGGAGATCCGCGCCCTCGTCGACGCCGTGCGCCACAACCGGTTCTCCCACGCCGGCCAGCCCCTCAACCGGGTGCTGCGCAAGGGCGCGCTGCGGTTCCGTCGCGTGGTCGTGAGCGAGAAGACCGTGCCCGTCGCGGTGCGGTTGGGCTGGTCCTACGTGATCGTCCATGTCGGCGACGACCACCCCCGGCGGCTGCGCGATCGCATCGCGGCGGCGCTGGAGGATCGGGCCCGCGAGCTCCGACCGCTCCGGCCCCCGCGGGTGCACGCGCCGATCCTCGTGTCGGTGCTCCCGGTGCCGTTCAGCGAGGCGCTGCACCTCCACCGGGTCGGGATCGAGGGTCCCTGGCTGTCCTGGTCGGAGACGGAGGGCGGCAACCCGCTGGGGTTGCTGGCGGCTCACCACTTCGTGCTCGAGGGCCCCGGGTTCGCCTCGCTGCGGGCGGACTTCCGGCGACGGAGCAAGGCCATGCGGGTGGCGCTCGGGCTCGACGCGGGCGAGGACGATCTGCTCGAGGACCTCGTGCCGTCGGAGCTCGACGAGGATCTGCCCGCCGAGCTGGCCGCCCTCGAAGCGCGACTGGAGGCGGAGGCGGCCGCCGAGGGCGACTTCGACATCGAGGATCTGCAACCGCGTCACACGTTCGCGCAGGAGCCGTTTCCGTCGCGCGAGCGCCCCACCCCCGAGCGTCCGACCCCGACGCTCACGGTGCCCTTGGAGCGGATCGCGGAGCAGCGCCCCGTCACGTGGTGGGGCTCCACGGGCCTCAAGGGCGCCCTCGGAAACACGCCCCTGATCCGGCTCGCGACGGTCCACCGCGGGGCGTTCGCCTTCCCCGAGTTCTGCTACGCGTACTGCCGCGCCCAGCACGACGCGATGGGCGCGCATCACCCGAAGTACGGGGGCCAGGGGTTCACGTTCGTGGTGCCGCACATCCCGCGGGATCTGCGGGGCAAGCCCATCGCGGGGCGGCGGGCTCAGCCGGTGCTGTGCTCGTTCCGCACGCGGCGCGGGGCCCCGGAGGGGATCGGGACGTTCCGGCGTCGCCTCGAGCGCCGGCTGGACGAGGCGGATCACGGCGAGGACCTGCTCTCCCAGGTGTTCGACGACGTCCTGCGCATCGCCGTGCCGGACATCCTCAAGGCTCTCGCGGTCCGCCTCTACGAGCGGCTGCCCGGCGACGGCGGCGCGTTCCTGAGCGGGCGAGGCCTCGTCTCCTACATCGAGGTGCCCGAAGACTTCGTCGACCCGTTCACCGAGTACGGCGGCATCCACGAGGGGTTCTTCGGCGGGCCCTGCCAGGAGCGCGGCGGCATCTCGCTCATGGCCGTCGACCGAGGCTTCCGCCGCGATCTGTGCGCCGTCGGCAGCGGGATCTTCCGCGAGGACACGCCCATGAACTTCTTCTGGCACCGGCTCGCATACTTCCTCGGAGCGGCGGCGCTCTAAGGCATGTCGCGGCGACATGCGGCATGTCGGCCCCGCCCCCTGACGGCGAGAAATTCCCACGACGCGGTCGCCGGAGGGCCCGGCATGCCCGTAGTGGGAATTCTTGGCCGCCGCCCGCCGCCGCCGCCGCCGCCGCTCACCCTAAGGGTCGTCGTCGAACCGGCTCGCGTCGGGGTCGCTCTTCGTCCCCGGCTCGGGGCCGGGCTCGGGGCCGGCGAGCCGCTCGGGCTCCTCCAGCAGCTTCTTGATGTGCCCCGCGAACTTCCCGGCGTGGAAGCCGTCGACCATGCGGTGGTCGAAGGACCCGCTCATGTTTAGCGTGAGCTCCACGACCACCTCGCCGTCCCGCACTTTGGCCTTCTCTTCGAGGGCCCCGATCATGATCAGGATCGGGCAGTGGGCCAGGGGGAAGATGGGCGCGTACCCCGTCGTGATGCCGAACATGCCCACACTCGTGACCATCGCCGACCCGAACGTGTCCTTGGCGATCCCGGCCCACTTCAGGTTGATGTTGAGTCCGTAGCTGAGGAAGTCGATCAGAAGCATCACCGGACGCAGCAGGATGGACGGGATGACGCTCAGCATCCCCTTCGTCCGCTTGAGATCCGCGTCCTGGTTCGCCCGGATCTTCGCCGCCCGGGCCCGCAGCTCGGTCGCGATCCCCTCGCACGACAGCGTGTCCGCTTTCCTGAGCTTCACCCCGGACAGGTCGGTCTTGCCGGTGGACCCGTCCTCCGCCGGGATCGCGACCTGCAGGAACAGGTCGACGTCCTTTCGCAGGTAGATGCCGCCGAAGCGGATGAGCCCGTTCAGGTCCGGGTGCTTGCGCAGCGTCAGGGCGACCGCGCGGGCGACCGCGTGGGTGACCGTCAGCTTCGTGCCGAGGCGCTCGCTCTCCGCCGCGAGCCAGTCCACGAGGGGCTGGGCGCGGATGTCGAGGGACCCGTAGATCGTCGAGTCCTTGGGCAGCGGCCACGCGGACGCGGCGATCCGTCGAAACGACGACGGGTTCTTCATCTTGCGGAGAACGACGTTGGGCATCTCACCTCCCCGGTGCCCGCCCAGTCTGCCTCAGCGCGAGGGGTCAGTCCCCGGCTTCACCGCACTCGAGGACCGCCTCGAAGGCCCCTGCGCTCTCGTCGTAGCCGTCGACCACGAACATGTACGAGCGACCGGCCTCGACCTCGCTGCACTTCACGCCGCCGCAGTCGACCACGTAGGGGTTGTCCTGCATGGCTTGGATCAGGAGCGACGTGATGGCGCGCGAGCTCCCGCCGGAGACCGCCTCGAAGAAGGGGCCGCGGAGGTCGTGACGCCTGCTGCGGACGCGTGGAGGCGTGACCCCTCCCTCCCCGATCGGCAAACTGCTCGGCATGCGACTGCTCCTGCTGCTCCCCCTCCTCCTGATCGGCTGCGACAACTCCGGGGGGCCCCCGCCGGACGGCGCGGAGGTGGCGATCGAGAGCGTCGGCTGGGGCTTCGTCGAGCCCTGCTTCGGCGGCGACGACTTGGGCGCGATGCTCCTGGACGTCGAGGACGTCAACGAGTGGATGGAGCCCTGCGGCGCCCCCAACCAGGCGAAGCAGCAGCAGATCGTGAACAAGATCGGCGAGCTCGACGACACCCGGCGCCTCGTGGCCGCGCGCATCGTGCTCGGCGGCTGCGTGCAGGACTGGTGGCTGCGCGGCCTCTATCAGGACGGCGCCGTCATCAACATCTGGGTGATGAAGGAAGACACGTCCCACAACGTGACGAACGCCGCGTGCACCGACGACATCGGGTGGGCCGAGGGCTACTGGATCGCGGCCGAGGGCGACGTGGCGAACAGCACGGCCGCGACCCTCATCTCCGGGTCCTTCAACCCGGACCACGCGGGTGCGCCCCTCGCGCCCGGAGGATGACCGCCCTCGTCCTCCTGCTGCGTCTCCTCACCGCCTACTGGCTGATCCGCATCGTCGTCACCAAGGCGCGGATGGTGAAGGCCGAGTTCGCCGTCGACCCGTCGTCGCACCCGGACCTGCAGTCGGATCCGCCCACCGTCACCGTCTGCGTGCCCGCGAGGGACGAGGCGGACGTCATCGAGGGCTGCGTCCGCTCCGTCCTCGCGCAGGAGTGGCCGACCTTCGACTTCGTCCTGGTCGACGACAACTCCGACGACGGCACCGGCGACCTGGCGAGGGCCGCGGCCGGCGACGATCCCCGTCTCCGCGTCGTGGCCGGCGAGGGCCCGCCCGAGGGATGGATGGGCAAGGCGTCGGCCTGCCATCGCGCCCAGCAGGAGGCGTCGGGCGACTGGCTCCTCTTCGTCGACGCCGACGTGACCCTGCACCCGCGCGCCTTGGCCGTCGCGATGGGCGCCGCCGCCGAGCGCGACGCGGACATGGTCAGCTGGATCGGCGGCCTCCGGACCGAGTCCTTCGGCGAGCGCCTGCTCCTGCCCTACATCGCCGACCTGCTGCTCATCTCGGCGCCGTTCGCGAAGGTCAACGACCCGGTGGACGACCACACCCTCGCCAACGGCCAGTTCATCCTCATCAGCCGTCGCGCCTACGACCTGGTGGGCGGCCACGAGGCGATCCGCGAGTCGGTGGTCGACGACGTCTCCCTCGCCCGCGCGGTGAAGTTCCATCGTCACCTCCACGGCCCCGACGCACCCCGATTGCGGTTCACGCTGCTGCACGCGTTCGACCTCATGCAGGTGCGCATGTACACGTCGCTGCGCGAGGTCTGGACCGGGTTCGCCAAGAACATGTACGCCGCGAGCAAGCGCAGCGTCGCCGTGATGCTGTCGGGGATTGGCTACGTGCTGGTCAGCAGCGTGCTCCCCTTCGTGCTGGTGGCCGCCTTCGCCGCGGCGGGGTCGCCCCACGTCGTGGACGCCGCCGCGACCTGCGTCGCGATCCTCCTCTTCCGTGCGTACACGCGGCGCTTCCAGCCGGTCCCGTTCCCGTACCTCCTGCTCCATCCGGTGTCGGCCGCCCTGACCGCCGGTATCATGTTGGATTCCACCCTCCGGGGGCTCGGCGTGCTCGCGCCGGTCCGCTGGAAGGGGCGACCGGTGAGGTGACGAGATGCGTTGGAGGCTGCTCGACTCGATCACCGAGCTGACGCCCGGGTCCAAGATCGTCGGCACCGCCAACACGCGCTTCCCCGACGCCCTCTTCGCCGACCACTTCCCCAGCTTCCCGGTGACCCCGGGCGTCCTCCTCGTGGAGATGTGCGCGCAGCTCGCGGGCAAGCTCATCGAGGCGACGACCTGGGAGCAGCAAGGCTTCTGCACGTTCCCGATCCTCTCGATCATCCGCGACAGCAAGTTCCGCCAGTTCGTGCCGCCGCGCGTCGATCTCGTGCTGGAGGCGACGCTGCTGGAGCTGCGCGAGGAGTCGGCGATGTGCCGCGGACGGGTCATCGTTGACGGGAAGCGCCACGCGAACATGACGCTCGTGTTCGTCTTCGAGCCCGGCGGCAAGGTCCCCGGAGGCAAGCAGGATCTCCTGGAGACCCACGAGAGGGAGGCGTTCAGCGCCCTGCGATCGCCGTGGCTGCCCCCGGAGCCCGCGTGAGCCGCCTCCCCAAGAGCAAGTCCATCGTCGTCACGGGCATGGGCGCGGTGACCCCGCTGGGGGCCGACGCGCAGTCCACCTGGGAGGGCCTGAAGGAGGGGCGCAGCGGCGTCGACACCATCAAGCGGTTCGACGCCACCGGCTTCCCCACCCACATCGCCGGGCAGATCGACGAGGTCCCCGAGCTCGCCGGACAGTGGCGCTTCCTGCGCGAGAAGTGGGTGCGCGCGGACCTCGTGGATCGCAAGACGGACCTGCTCCTGGTGGCCGCGTCCGAAGCTTGGACGCAGGCGGGCGGCGTGCTGTTGGATACGAGCGACTGGGCGACGTCGAAGAAGAAGATCCGCTTCCGTCGCGGGAGCCGCATCGCGCCCCCGGAGCGGATCGCGGTGTGCGTCGGGTCGGAGGGGGGCCGGAAGCTGCTCGAGGACGTCGCGGCGCGGGTGCTGCGGTTCCGGGACATCGAGACGCTGGAGCCCGTCGTGGGCCACCTCCCCCGGGGTGAGTGGGCGCGCCAGAAGCCGTCGCACGCGACCTCCGTGCTGGCGTCGATGCTGGGCGTCGAGGGCCCCACCCGCACGGTCGCGACCGCCTGCACGTCGTCCGGCGGTGCCATCGCGGAGGCCGTCGTCCTGCTGCGGTCGGGCGTGGTGGACGTGGCCGTGTGCGGGGGCACCGACTGCCTCGTCGAGGCCTTCATGGTCAGCGGCTTCTCGTTGCTCGGGGCGCTCTCGGAGCGCAACCGCCGCCCCGCCACCGCTTCGAGGCCCTTCGATCGCACCCGCGACGGCTTCGTCCTGTCCGAGGGCGCGGGCGTCCTGGTCTTGGAGACCGAGGCGCACGCCGCCAGGCGATCGGCGCCGATCCTCGGTCGGGTCCTGGGCGCCGGGCTGTCCAACAACGCCTACCGCGTCACCGACTCGCCGCCCGACGGCCGGGGCCCCGCGATCGCCATGCGCAACGCCATGAAGGACGCGGCGGTGCGGTCGGAGGAGGTCGACTACATCAACGCCCACGGCACCTCGACGCCCATGAACGACGTCAGCGAGACCCGGGGCATCCGCCTCGCGCTCGAGGGCGCCGCGGACCGCGTGGCCGTGTCCTCGAACAAGTCGATGTTCGGCCACCTCGTCGCCGCCTGCGGGGTGGTGGAGGTCATCACGTCGCTGCTCTCCCTGCGCGACGGGGTGCTGGCGCCCACCGCGAACCTCACGAAGCACGACCCCGAGTGCGACCTCGACTACGTGCCGCGGAAGGCGCGGGAGGTCGACGGGGGCCTCGGGGTGGCGCTCAGCAACGCCTTCGGGTTCGGGGGGAGCAACGCGACGATCGCGGTCGCGCACCCCGACTTCGTGCCTCGGAGAGCCCCCTGATGGGAGTCGTCGGAATCGGCGCCGTCAGCCCGTTCGGGGTCGGCGTCGACCCGTTGCGGGGGGCGCTGCGCGGGGAGATCGCCGCGGGGGAGCCCGACGATCGGTGGGGCATCACGTCGCGGCTGGGGATCGTGCCCGCGTTCAAGGCGCGGAAGCTCGTGCCCGACCGCAAGGCGATCAAGATCATGTCCCGGGACGCTCAGTTGGCCGTCGTGGCCGCCTTGGAGGCGTGGGGATCGGGGGCCGCCGAGGGCGCCGAGGCCGAGCGCGTGGGGCTGTTCGGGGCGGCGGGTTACGAGACCGCGGCCCTGTCCGACGTGCTCGACATGATGGCGACGTCGCGCGATCCCGACGATCTCCATCGGCTGTCGGTGGCCCGCTTGTACGGTCACGGCCGGGACGCCTACCACCCCCTCGCCCCTCTGAAGACGCTGCCGAACATGGCGCTGTTCCACGTGGGGATGACCCTGGGCCTTCGCGGCCCCCAGTTGGCTCTGGGCTCGTCGTCGGCCGCCGGACTCGCGGCGCTCGGGGAGGCCCACGACGCGGTGAAGTACGGCGACGTGGACTTCGCGCTCGCGGTGGCGACCGACTCCATGACCTCGCTGTCGCGCATCGAGGCGATGGTCGAGGCGGGGATGCTGCCGGGGACGACGTGGCCCGCCGAGGGCGCCGCCGCCGTGCTGCTGGGCGGGGACGCAGACGTGGGGATCCTGGCCTGGGAGGCGGGGCAGGCCCCCGTCCACGACGACGAACCGGCCCTCTCCTACGGCCGCGCCGAGGCCGGGGAGCTGCCCGATCGTGTGCTGGCGGCAGCCGGGGGCGAGGCCGTCGACGTCGACGTGCGCGGCTCGTGCGGGTTCGCGGGCGCGGCCGAGGGCCTGCTCACGGTCGTCGCGGCGATCCAGGCGGTCCGCGAGGGCGCCATCGCGGCGGCCCGAGTGACGGCGGTGGGCTTCGCGGGCGACGTCGCGTGCGTCGTGGTGGGGCGGACATGACGCGGGAGGTCTGGGTCACCGGGATCGGGATCGCGTGTCCGCTGGGCACCGACCTCGACACGGTCGCCGAGGCGCAGCGGGAGGCCCGATCGGGCGCTGTCCCCCTGGAGGACGTGTTCCACGCGGCGGATCTGCCGGTGCGCGGGGCCTGCGTGGTGCCGGGGTGGGACGTGTCGAGGTTGGGGAGCGACGGGGCCGCCCTCGCCGGGCGGGACGATCGCAAGACGGAGTTCGGTCTGTACGCGGCGCTCGAGGCCGTGAAGGCGTCCTTCGGAGACGTCGCCTCGGCCCGAGAAGCGGGGGCGGGCGACCGTCGGTTCGGGATGCACCTGGCGTCGGGGCTGGTGTCGGCGTCGGTGGCGGACACGGAGTCGGGTCTGCTGCGGCGCCTCACGCCGGACGGCGAGTACGACTTCGCGGTGGCGGAGCGCTGGATGCAGCGACCGTCGCCCTACCGGGGGCGTCACCTCACGGACCGCACCAACCATCTGCTGGCGCGTCGACTCGGGTGGCCGGGGCCGTCGCTCGTGAACCACGCGGCCTGCGCGGCGGGCGCGACGGCGATCGGCACGGGGGCGCGCTGGGTGCGTCGCGGCCGGTGCGACGTCGTCCTGGCGGGCGGGTTCGAGTCGATGATCCACCCCTTCGGCCTGCTCTCGTTCCAGATGCTGGGGGCCCTCAGCGAGCGCACCGACTGCGCGCCGCCTGCGGTCTCGCGCCCCTTCGACCGCACCCGCGACGGCTTCGTGATCGGCGAAGGCGCGGCCATGCTGGTGCTCGAAGAGGGAGCGCGCGCTCGACGGCGGGGGGCGCCCTGCTTCGGGAAGATCCTCGGCCTGGGGACGTCCCTGGACTCGCACCGCATCACGGCCCCGCCGGAGGACGGAAGAGGCGCCGTCGTCGCGATGCGCGGGGCCCTCGCCGAGGCGGGCTGGGACCCCTCGGACGTGGAGTACATCAACGCCCACGGCACGGGGACGCCGCTCAACGACAAGGCCGAGACGGCGGCCATCCACCGGGTCTTCGGGGGGCGCGCCGGGTCCCCTCCGGTGTCGTCGTCGAAGTCGGCGCTGGGGCACACCGTGGCGGCGGCGGGCGCGGTCGAGGCGGCCCTCGTGCTGCTCGCCATGCGCGACGGGATCGTCCCCCCGACCCTGAACCTGAACGAGCCCGATCCCGAGTGCGACCTGGACTGTGTCCCGAAGGTCGCGCGCGAGCAGCGAGTGGACCGGGTGTTGAGCAACTCCTTCGGCTTCGGGGGCGTGAACGCGTCGCTCGCGATCGGCCGGGCGTGACGGAGGCGGCATGGCGCAGGGACTGATGACCGGAGACGGCCGCGGCGTCGCCATGACGGGCATGGGCGTCGCCTGCCCCGCGGGCATCGGCGTCAACGCCTTCCGCGACTGGTGGCGGGCGGGGCGACCGTCCATGACGCGGGTGCTCTCGACCCTGGACGAGCCGTGGCTTCCGGTGGACGTGGCGGGCGAGGTGCCCGACTGGAACCCGAAGAAGCGGCTCCCCGAGCGCAAGTCGATCAAGCTCATGAACCCGGCCGTGCAGCTGGGCACCTTCGCGGCGATGGAGGCCTGGGGGGTGGACCCGCCGGACGCCACGCTGCCCCCCGAACGTCGCGGGATCTGGGTGGGCTGCGGCACGTCGGTCGACGAGGACAACACGTTCAACGACGCCATCCTCGACGCCCTCTCCGACGACGGCTTCGACATGAAGAAGTGGGGCGGCCCCAGCCAGGACCTGCTCAACCCGCTGTGGCTGGTGAAGGGCCTGACCAACAACGTCCTCGCGTTCACGGCTCGCTACCTGCGCGCCATGGGGCCCAACGACAACTTCGAGGCGGGGGCGGCCGGGCCGCTCCAGGCCCTCGGGGCGGCCTGCGAGGCGATCGGATCGGGGCGCCTCGATCGCGCCCTCGCGGGGGGCGCGGACTCCCTCATCCGACTCGAGGACCTCGTCCCCCTCGCCGGGATCGGCGCGTTCGACGGCAAGAGCCCGCTGGTCCCCGCCCAGGGCGCGGCGTTCGTTCGGCTGGAGCCGGGCACCAAGGGCGCGTTCGGCGTGCTGGGGTTCGCCTCGGGGTTCGCTCCGGTGGGCCCGAAGGAGGTCCCCAACGTGGGCGCGGAGCCGCACGCGGCGGTGAAGCGGGTCGTCGAGCGGCTGCGGACCCAGGCGTGGGCGCAGGTGCCTCCCAAGTCCCGCGGGGCGTCGCTCCGCATCCGGGGCCCGGGCGTGCCGGGCGGGACGGACATCGATCTGTGGTCGGCCCTGGGAGATCCCGGGGCCGCCGCGGGCGCGCTCCTCCTGCCCGCCGCCTGGACCGCGCGCAGCATCGACAAGCACCGGGGCCCGATCGAGCTGGCCGCCGTGGGGCCCCGCGGGGACGTGGCGGTGGCCGTGCTGGGCGAGCTCCCATGAGATCGCAGGAGGCGGACTAAGTCCGTTGACTAAGCCCCTTTGCGTGTCCATCGTAGGGGCATGTCGACCTACAACGTGCATGCCGCCAAGACGCACCTCTCGAAGCTCCTGGCCCGGGTGGACGCGGGCGAAGAGATCGTCATCGCGCGTTCGGGGCGGCCGGTCGCTCGGTTGGTCCCCTACGCGCCGAAGCGACGGGAGCGACGCCCGGGGCGATGGGCGGGGCGCATCACGCTCGGCCCGGACTTCGACGCCACGCTGACCGACTCGGACCTGCGGGCTTGGATCGACGGCGACGTGGACCCGACCTCGTGAGGTTCCTGCTCGATACGCACGTCCTGCTCTGGTGGTTGGTCGGGGACCCTCGGCTCGGCGCGACCGCACACGAGCTGCTGCGGGACGCGTCGAACGAAGTGCTGTTGAGCGCGGTGTCGGTGCTGGAGATGGCGATCAAGGCCGCCCCCGGCGGTTTGGTGTTGCCCGTGACGTCGGGCGAGTTGGCCGCCGACGCCGTCGCCGAAGACGGGTTCACGCCGCTGCCGATCACCCTCGAACACGCGGCCGCGGTGGAGCGACTGCCTCGCATTCACGCCGACCCGTTCGATCGTCTCCTCGTCGCCCAGGCACAGGTCGAGGGCGTCCCGCTGGTGACGGCGGACCGGGTGCTCGGCCGCTACGACGTGACGATCGCCTGGTGAGCGGCTCGCCCGCGGGCGGGCTTCGGGCCGCTTCGGGCAAGATGCGGCCGCTGTGGTCCTCCGGATAGCCATCCCCGACGGTCTCCCCGCGGTGTCTCGCGACTACGTCGGGGACTTCGACGACGCGGGCCGCGAGCTGATGCTCCGCCCCGGCTCCCTCGGGCCCGTCGACCTGCGCTGCCGGGTGGTGTTGCCCGCCATGGAGTCGAACCTCGGCACCCCCGACGGCTTCGTGACCCCCGACGCCGTCGCCTACTACGGCGCGCGGGCGGACGGCGGGGTCGGCCTGGTCATCACGGAGAACACGTCGGTGCACCCCAGCGGGCTGGTCGCGCCGGGGATGCTCCGCATCGAGACCGACGCCCAGGGGGAGGCCTTCAAGCCGCTCGCCGACCGCGTGCACGGCGCCGGCGCCGCGTTCTTCGTGCAGCTCAGCCACGCCGGTCGGCAGACGCTGTCGTCGACGACCGGGATGGAGCCGTGGGGCGCATCCGACGTCCCCTGCCCGATCATGAAGGAGCTGCCCCGCGCGATGACGGACGCCGACGTGCGCATGCTCATCGACGCGTTCGCGACGGGCGCGCTGCGGGCCCAGCGCGCGGGTGCCGACGGGGTCGAGCTGCACATGGCGCACGGGTACCTGCTCTGCGGGTTCCTCTCCCCGGACCAGAACCGGCGGGACGACGCGTGGGGCGGGGACACCGACCGTCGCTGCGCGTTCCCGGGGGCGGTGGTGGAAGCCATCCGATCGGTGTGCGGCGACGGGTTCGCGATCCAGTGCCGCATCTCCGCGGACGAGTACGTCGAGGGCGGGATCGTCCCCGACGAGGCGGTCGAGATCGCCCGTCGGCTGGTGGCCGCGGGCGCGACGTCCCTGCACGTCTCGGCCTGCAACTACGAGTCGATGTTCTGGAACATCCCGCCGTACTTCCTGCCCGAGGCGCCGTTCTCGTCGCTGTCCCGCCGGGTGCGCGAGGCGACGAAGGTCCCGGTCGTGGCGGTGGGTCGGATCCACCGTCCCGAGGTGGCGGCGCGGGTGCTGGCGACGGAGGCCGACTTCGTGGCCATGGGGCGCGCCTTGATCGCCGATCCGAAGCTCGTCCAGCGGGTCCGGGAGCGTCGCCCCGAGCGGATCCGCCCGTGCCTCGCCTGCAATCGCTGCATCGCGTCCATCAACGGACACCGCCTGGAGTGCTCCGTGAACCCGACCCTGGGCCTGCCTCGCGGACCCCTCGGGGAGGAGTCCGACACGCGCATCGGCCGCGGCGTGCTCGTGGTGGGCGGCGGGATCGCCGGGTTGGCGGCCGCGGTCGCCTCGGTCGAGGCGGGGCGTCGCGTGACGCTGATCGAGCGCTCCGACGTGCTCGGGGGTCAGCTCGACATCGCGTCGATGCCCCCGGCGAAGGAGCCGGTGGGGTGGTACCGGTCGTGGTTGATCGGCGAGGTGCGTCGCGCCGCCGGGGGCGGCGGGCTGGAGATCGTCACCGGGCGGTCGGCGACGCGCGCGGATCTGGACGGCAACGAGGAGCTGATCTGGGCGGCGGGGTCGCGACCCACGGACCGTCGCTTCCCGGGCGACGACGGGCTCCCCCGAGTCGCGCTCGACGACGCGATGCGGGAGCCGTCCCTCGTGGGGGCCCGCCCGATCGTGGTCGGCGCGGGACCCGGCGGCGCGGAGGGGGCCCATCACCTCGCCCGCCTCGGCCTCGACGTCGTGCTGATCGAGAAGCGACGGAAGCTCGGCATGGGGCTGATCCCGTCGCTCCGATACCACCTCGTGGAGGAGCTCGAAGCGGAGGGCGTCACCAGCTTCACGATGGTCCGGGAGCTTCGCTTCGAGGGCGCGACGGCGTGCATCGAGCAGCGAAGGCGGGGCACCCACTACGTGGAGGACATCACCGCGATCGTCCTCGCCGCGGGGCGGCATCCGGTGCCGGTCCCGACGTCGTTGACGGAAGGCTGGACGGGCACGATCACGAAGGTCGGAGACGCCGAGCACCCCGCGTCGATGTACGAGGCCCTGGTCGCCGCGGGGAAGGTCGTCTAGCGGCTGAATCTAGGCGACGACGCGGAAGCCGGCTTCCTCGATGACGGCCCCGGCCGCCTCGGGGCTGATGCCCCCGCGGACCACGGCGAGCCCGGGCTCCAGCGTGACCTCGACGGACTCGACGCCGTCGGCGTCCTGTAGGCGACCCGTGAGCTTCTTGACGCAGCCCCCGCAGCTCATCCCGTCGACGCGGATCTCGAGGACCTGCGCCGCCGACGGGACGGCTCGCTTCGACGCGATCCACAGCCGAAGATCCTGGGCGGCGAACCAGGCCAGCGCGGCCGCGAGGAACACGGCGGACGCGAGCCCCCACCACGTCGTGTGCTCGTGCCCGCCGTGGGCAGCGACGCCGCCGAGCTCGAAGAGCGCCTCGAACGCCCACGCGCCGATCATGGAGCCGACGACGATGTTCGTGAGGTAGACGCCGAGCACCTTGCCGCCGAAGCCCCGGTACACCGCGCCGACCGTCGCGACGTTCGTGGCGGGGCCCGCCAACAGGAACACGAGCGCGGCCCCCACGGGCATCCCACCCGCGACGAGCGCCGCCGCGATGGGCACCGAGGCCGTCGCGCAGACGTACAGCGGGGTGGAGATCACGAGGACCACCGCCGCCGCGCCGAGGGGACCCAGGGAGGCGAACCCCGCGAACGTCGACGGGGGGATGAACGTGGTGATGGCCGCCGAGGCGAGCACGCCGAAGACGAGCCAGCCCCAGATGTTCTGGAGGATCTCGACGCCGTGCTCGACGCCGTCGCGCAGGGTGCGTCGCCCATCCACGACCTCGGGAGCCCCGAGATCGTCGCCCGGCCCGGCGACCGCGTCGGTGACCAGCCCGCCGATCACCCCGGTGATCCCGGCGACGGCGACCTTGAAAAGCGCGAACGGCCACCCCAGGAACGAGGCCGACACGAGGACCGAGTCGACCCCCGTCTGCGGCGTGGCGGTGATGAACGCGACGGACGCGCCGTTCGTCGCGCCGTCCTTCTTGAGGCCGAGCCCCGCAGGGATCACCCCGCAGGAGCACAGCGGCAGCGGCACGCCGAGGACGACCGCTTCCAGCACGCCCCGGGGGCCGCGGAGGCGTCGGTGGACGAACCCGGGCGGGAGCAGGACGTGGAGCAGGCCCGCGACGGCCGCGCCCAGGAGCAGCCAAGGCGCGAGCTCGAGCATCACGGCCCAGAGGGCGGAGGTGAAGGTCGCGAACACGGTCCTTTCTTAGCCCCTGCTTCGGGGATGGCAAGGAGTGGCGTGTTAGCGTCCCCGCCGATGGGGCGGAATAGGCCCTTCGTGGAGCGAGACGTGAGCGACGAGCAAGAGGTCTACGCGAAGGTGGTCGAGGCGTTCTGCGAGGCCTTGGGTCTCGACGAGGACGAGGTCGAGCCGGACAGCAAGGTCATCGACGAGCTGGGCGCCGAGTCCCTCGACTTCCTCGACATCGCGTTTCGACTCGAGCGAGCCTTCAAGATCAAGATCCCCCGCGGCGAGATCCAGCGGTCCGCCGAGGAGGAGGCCAACGCGCCCTTCGAGCTCGACGGCAAGCTCACCGACGCGGGCGTCGAGGCGCTGCGGCGCGCCATGCCCGAGGTCGACCCCGAGGACATCCAGGTCGGGTTCGCGGTGCGCGACATCCCGCTGCTGTTCACGGTCCAGACCTTCCTGAACATGGTCCTCCGCCTCCTCGCGGAGAAGGAAAGCTAGGCCCCGGTGCTGCCGTCCCGCCAGGTGCCGCCCCCGTGGCGCGCTGCGGAGGGACGGATGATCCTCCTCTTCGACGCCCTCTGGATCCTGGGCGGGATCCCCGTCTACGGCGTGCCCGCGGTGGCCGCCGCGGCCGTCTTCCAGCTCGCGGCCGCGACGGTCGCCTGGCCCGGCGCCGCCCTCGCCGCGCCGCTCGCCTACTTCGCCTTCCTCTTCGTGCTGGTCGGCACCGTCGGCATCGTGCGCAAGCTGCTCCCCTCCGAGCGGCCGGGCACGTCGCGGGTGTTCGTCGACCGCGAGTTCTTCCGCTTCCTGATGACCTGGGGCCTCGAGGCGTACGTCAATCCGTTCATCTCCCACATCCAGCTCCTCACGGTCCTCCGCGTCAGCTACCTCCGAGTGATGGGCGGGCGGGCCTTCTGGTCGACGCACGTCTCTCCCGGCGCCCGCATCTGGAACCCCGGGATGATGCGGCTCGGTCACCTGACGTACATCGGCGAGCACTGCCACCTCACCGGGCACCTCAGCAAGGGCGACAAGCTCCTCGTGGCCCCCATCGAGGTCGGCGATCGCACCAACCTGGGGGCCCATGTCCACGTCGGCCCGGGCTGCACCATCGGCGACGACGTGCGGGTCGGCGCCCTCACGGACATGGCGCCGGGCTGCGAGATCGGCGACCACGTGGAGATCGGACCCCGGTGCGCCTTCGGCATGGCCGTGCGCATCGAGGAGGGGGCCCGCATCGAGCCCATGACCTTCCTCGTCTCCTACATGACCATCCCCGCGGGCGAGATCTGGGGCGGAAACCCCGCGCGCAAGCTCGGCGAGGTCCGCCTCACCAAGGGGGAACAGCGACGTCGAGCCCGTCGAGCCGGCGGTTGATGCGCGTCGCCGCCGCGGTCGCCGCGCTCCTCTTCGCCGGGCCCGCCGCGCTCCTCTTCGCCGGGCCCGCCGCGGCCCAGCAGCCCTTCGCCATCCACGTCGTCGACGACGCCGGAGAGGCCGCCGCCTGCGCGCGCCTGAAGACCGTCTACGACGTCGTCCTGCAGGCCGACCGCAACGGCACCATCGCCTTCCACGAGCCCGGCCTGATGGACCAGGAGGTCTGGTTCCAGACGCTCGGTCCGCCGTACGAGCTCCCCGACGACTGGCTCGGCTTCCCGGGCGTGCGGCTCCAGGTCGAGCCGGGCGGGGAGGCGACGGTCGAGGTGCAGCGCACGGGGACGGCCCCGGCGTGTACGTCCGAAGCGCAGACGATCCTCGTGCGCGACGGCCTCCCGGGACCCCAGGGGACCTTCGGCGTCACCGTCTTGGATCCGTCCACCGCGCGCGGCGTCCCGATGATCGAGCTGCACTCGGGCGACCGCCGCTGGGTCACCGACAACGCCGGGCGCGTCGCGATCTTCGATCCGGATGTCCTGGAGACGACCGCGGAGGTGCGCGTCGTCGCCCACGGCTACACGGGCGAGCCGTCCACCATCCACTTCGAGCCGGGCGGGCGCCTCCAGCTCGAGGTGCGTCGCCTCCTCCCGGCCGAGCGGCTGTACCGCCTCACCGGCGTCGGCATGTACCGGGACTCCGACCTGCTGGGCTTCGCCGCCCCCCTCGCCGAGCCGCTCCTGAACGCGCAAGTCGCCGGCCTCGACAGCTCGCACTCCGCGGTGCACGACGGGCGGGTCTTCTGGCTCTGGGGCGACACGCTGCGGCCGTCGTATCCGCTGGGGCACTTCCGCACGACGGCGGCGACGTCGCTGCTCCCGGCGGACGGCGGCTTGGCTCCGGACGTGGGCGTCGACCTCACCTACTTCGCGAACGAGGACGGCTTCGCGCGGCCGGTCGCGGACTTCGTGGACCAGGACCTGGTGTGGACGTCCGGCCTCGTCTCCGTCCCCGACGCCGACGGCCCCGGCACCGCCGCCGCGCTCATCGGCAGCTGGGTCAACATCGGCGGCGACTGGAGCCGCCACGACGCCGGGCTCGCCCGCTGGAACGACGCGACGGAGAACTTCGAGCCGTTCGTCGCCTGGGGTGCGGAGACCCTGTCCGTCGAGCCCACCGGCACGGCGTTCGTGGAGGGCGACCACCTCTGGTTCACCGACGTGCACGGCGATCCGTCGGCGTTCCGCGCCGTGCGGGTGCCCGCGTCCATGGCTGCGCTCGCGGACCCCGACTCCTACGAGGATCTCACGCCCCCGGACACCGCGAACCGACTCCAGGACATGTTCGGCACCACCGAGGTCGGCGACCACATCGGGAGCGTGTTCTGGAACGACCACATCGGCCGCTACCTGCGCATCTCCGCCCGGCCCTTCGGCGACGACGCGTTCCTGGGCGAGACCTGGATGGCTTGGGGCGACACGCCGATGGGGCCCTGGGCGTGGGCGCGCAAGGTCGTCACCCACGACGACTACAGCTTCTACAACCCGCGCCACCACCCGCAGTTCGACGAGGACGGCGGCCGGATCGTCTACTTCGACGGCACGTACTCGGCCACCTTCTCCGGCACGGACGCGCCCACCCCGCGGTACGACTACAACCCGGTGATGTACCGGCTCGATCTCGACGCCGCGCCCGTCCCCGTGCCCGTCTACGGCGGCGACCTCCGCACCCGGGCGCACCCCGCCGCGGCCGTCGACGAGCCCCCGCGGTTCTTCGCGCTCGACCGCCCGATGGAGGGCAGCGTCGCGTTGCGTTGGGTCGGGGAGTGCGGCGAGCGCGTCCTCACCACCGAGGGTGACGGTCCTCCGGCGTTCCACGCGATGGCCGCCGAGGGCCCTGCCCTGGTCCCGCTCCGGGCGGAGTCGACGCCGTCGGGCATGCGGTACGGACCGGAGCGACCGTTCGGGGACACGATCGCTTGGGTCTGGCCGAACCCCATCGACGCGGTGTTTCCGGTGTTCGACCACCACCCCCCGGAGCCGCTCCCCCCCGGCGCGGCCGGGGAGTGCGACGACGGCGGGTGCGGCGGCTGCGCTCACGGCTCGGCGGCGACCCCCGGGCTTCTCCTCCTGCTCCCTCTGCTGGTCCGCCGGCGGCCTTGACGGGCCCCCCGCCGCCGGGGGAATCTCGCCGCGCGCCGACTCGTGGAGGCCCATCGGGGAGGTTCGGCGCGGAGGAGATCAGATGCATATCGACGTGGAATCCAGGCCCTCCTACGGGATGGCCGTGGTCCAACTCGACGACGGTGAGACGATCATCGCCGAGGCGGGCTCGATGGTCGCGATGAGCGACGACATCGACGTCAGCACCGAGTTCAACGGCACCGGCGGCGCCGGGTTCATGGGGAAGGTCAAGGCGGTCTTCGCCGGGCTGGCCCGCAAGATCCTGGGCGGCGAGTCGATGTTCGTGAATCACTTCACGGCCAACGAAGACGACCAACGCGTGATGCTCTCTCCGGCCATGGTCGGGGACGTCATGGACATCGAGCTCAAGAAGCGCGCGGTGTTCGTGCAGGCCACGTCGTTCCTGGCCGCGACCCCGGACGTCGTCGTCCAGCTCGTGTGGGGCGGCTGGTCGATGCTCTTCTCGGGCGAGGGCGCCTTCTTCCTCAAGTGCCGCGGCAAGGGCGGTCGGCTCCTCCTGAACAGCTACGGCGCCATCGAAGAGGTGGAGGTGGACGGCCCGTTCGTCGTCGACTCCGGCCACCTGGTCGCCTACCAGGGCAAGCTCCAGTACAAGATCCGGAAGGTCGGCGGCTGGAAGTCCACGCTGCTGTCCGGCGAGGGCCTCGTCCTCGAATTCACGGGCACCGGCCGCGTCTGGCTGCAGACCCGCAACCTCGGCTCGCTGGTCTCCTGGATCACGCCGCAGCTGCCGCGTTAGGGGGTCGTCATGCAGATCACCGTCGAACACCGTCCCTCCTACGCGCTCGCGGTCGTGGCCCTCGACGCCAACGAGACCGTCGTGGCCGAAGCGGGCTCCATGGTCTCCATGGACACCCACGTACAGATCGAGACCTCCGTCGGCAAGAAGGGCGAAGGCAAGATGAAGGGCCTGATGAAGGGCCTCAAGCGCATGGTCTCGGGGGAGTCCTTCTTCCAGAACCGCTACACGGCCGGGGGGGCCGCCGGCGAGGTCACCTTCGCGCCCACGCTCCAGGGCGACATCGACGTCCACGAGCTCAACCAGGGCACCTTCTTCCTGCAGAGCTCGGCGTTCGTCTGCTCGGACGACCGCATCGAGATCGACGCGAAGTGGGGCGGGGCGAAGACCTTCTTCGGCGGCGAGGGGCTGATCATGCTGAAGGCGACGGGGTCCGGCCCGATCGCGTTCAACAGCTTCGGCGCCATCAAGGAGCTCGAGATCGACGGCTCCTACACCGTCGATACGGGCCACATCGTGGCCTTCGAGGACACGCTCGAGTTCAGCATCAGCAAGTTCGGGGGCGGCTGGAAGTCGTTCCTGCTGGGCGGCGAGGGCCTGGTCTGCCGGTTCAAGGGCCGGGGCAAGCTGTGGATTCAGACCCGGAACTCCAGCGAGTTCGGACAGCTCATCGGCGGCAAGCTCCCGCCGCGCGAGCACTAGGAGGACGGGCCATGCGACATCAGATCAAGAACAAGCCCGACTACGCCTCGCTGCACCTCGAACTCGACGAGGGGGAGCAGGTGGTCACCGAGTCCGGCGCCATGATGGCGATGGACCGCGGTCTCGAGATGGAGACCAACGCGAAGGGCGGCGTCATGGGCGCCCTCAAGCGCGCGGCCGGCGGCGAGTCCCTCTTCCTCAACACCTACACGTCCACCGGCGACGGCCAGCGCTTGGACCTGGGCCCGAACACCCCCGGCGACATCGAGCACCGCGAGCTGCTCGGCGACGCCCTCATGGTGCAGAGCGGCAGCTACATGGCGAGCACCCCGAGCGTCGAGGTCGACACGAAGTGGGGCGGCGCCAAGACCTTCTTCGGAGGCGAGGGGCTCTTCATGCTGAAGTGCTCCGGCAAGGGCCACCTGTGGTTCAGCAGCTACGGCGCGATCCACACCGTGGACGTGAGCGAGACGTACGTCGTGGACACGTCGCACATCGTCGCCTTCGAGGACACGCTGACGTTCCACGTGAAGAAGGTCGGCGGGCTCAAGAGCCTGTTCTTCTCGGGCGAGGGCCTCGTCTGCGAGTTCAGCGGCAGCGGAAAGCTCTACCTCCAGACCCGCAGCGCGTCGGCCCTCGCGGGCTTCCTGCACCCGTTCCGTCGGGTGAAGCAGAAGAGCAACTGATCGCGTGATGCGGGTCGTCGTCCTCACCCTCCTGATCCTGGCCACGTCGGGCTGCGGGCCCACGGCGGCCATCGATCTCGAGGTCCGGTACACGGGCACGTCGATCGCCGACATGCACGTGCGCATCACCTCGCCGGGGCTGAACCCGTCGCGGTGGTACTTCGACACGCCCGCTCGGGACGACGGCACGATGGCGTTCCTCAGCGAGGACATCCTGCTGCGGCAGACGATCGACGCCGAGGACCTCGGCGAGCCCGAGGAGGACGAGGCGGACTGGGACGTCTCCGCGTGGATCGACCTTCAGGGCGACGAGGACTTCATCTGCGAGACCGAGCCCCTGAACGCCGTCGACTGCGCGCCCGACCTGCAGGACAAGCAGGAGCGGTTCCGTTTCACGCTGCTGGCCGAAGAGCCGACCGCCGTGAACGTCGTGATCACCGACTGAATGTGAGGCGCGTCCGCCGGCGCCCTCCGCTCAGTACTCCCAGACGCCGAAGCCGACGACGATCCCGCCCTCGCCCATGTAGAAGGCGTGGCCGATGGAGTCGTACATGAGCGACTCGTAGCCGAGGCTCGGGTCCCCGAACGTGTACTCGGGCTCGCCGTAGGCGGTGATGACGGTGTCTCGCGCGGCGTCCAGGGCGACCCCGCGGCCCGTCTTCATGGCGCACGGCGGCTGGATCTGGAAGCTGGTCGCGGCGTCGTCGATGAACACGACGTCCACGCCCTTCGACGTCCAGGATCGATAGGCGTAGTAGCCGTCCTCCTGGTCGTCGACGTACTCGGGCTCGCCGAGGAGGGCCACGACCTCCGCCGTCGACGCGCCGATCCTGAAGGTCCCCACCTCGCCGTCGCCTTCCTTGCGCTCCGTCTGCGGCGCGGGCTCGACCTCCGCGGGCTCCGGGGCCGACGGCTCGGCGGGCTCCAGCTCCGCCTGGAGGGTCTCGAGCAGCACGAGCAGCGAGTTGTCCTCCTCCTTCGGCGCGGCGGCCACGGGCGGGGCGGCGCTCGCCTCCTTGGCGCCCAAGGCCACGAGGGCGTGGTGCGCGCGGGTCGCCAGAGACGGCACCGACTCGAGCTCCTGCCACGCCTTGATCGCGTCCTTCTGCTTGCCTCGGAGGGCCAGGAGCGTCGCCTGGTTTCCGCGCACGTAGACCGCGTTC
The DNA here is from genome assembly GCA_964620495.1 of uncultured Rickettsiales bacterium. GTDB lineage: Bacteria > Myxococcota_A > UBA796 > UBA9615 > UBA9615 > CAZEKB01. The sequence continues at coordinate 74,142 of CAZUHI010000020.1, forward strand.
TCGTCCGTCTTCAAGGCCTTCGCGTACCACCTCTCGGCCTTCTTCCACTCCTTCTTGGTCGCGTAGACGTTGCCGAGGTTGGACATGTACCCGGCGTACTTTCCGTCCAGCTCCAGGGCCTTCTCGATGAGCGCGATCGCGCCGTCGAGGTCCCCCTCGCGCCGGGCCAGCACGCCGAGGTTGCCGAGGGCCGCGTCGCGGTTGGGATCGATGGCCAGCGCCTTCTCGAAGGCCGCGCGCGCTCGCGCCAGGGCGGCGGTGTCGACGGCGCGGACGGTCACGTCGGACCGGTTGTAGAGCGGCAGATCGTCGTGCAGTCCGTCGTCCTCGAAGGAGCGGATGGCGAGCTGGAGCCAGGCCGTGCCCAGGTTGGCGTGGGCCGCCGAGGACTTCGGGAACAGGGTCAGGAACTGCTGGAACGCGGACACCGCGGCCTCGGGCGCGCCGCTCCGGGAGTAGGAGACCCCGGCGTCGAACAGCGCGTGCGTCTCCTCGATGGTCCCCAGCCCCTTGTTGAGCTGGTCGATGCGGTCGCTGAACGTCGGGTGGTCGGAGTGCGCCGCCTCGCTCTTCGGGATCTCACCCACGAGCTCGCGCATCGTGGCCATGGCGGCGACCCCGCTCTTGGCGGACCAGCCGGCTCGCAGGGCGTAGAGCATCCCGTAGAGGTCGGCCTCCATCTCGAGGTCGCGCGCGTAGCTGTGGGCCATCTTGGCCATCTCTTCGTACGCGTTCGTGGCGGCGGCCCGGTCGTCGCCGGTCTTGGCCGTGTCCGCGACGTTCATGACCTCCAGCGCGCGGTTCAGGTTGAGCGTCGTGGCGAAGTGCCGCAGCTGCACGTGGCTTACCTCGTGGGCGAGCACGAACGCGAGCTGGTCCTCGGGCATGGAGTCGATGAGGCCCTTGTTGATCAGCAGGAACCCGCCGGGCAGGGCGGCCGCGTTGATCTCGGGCGTGTCGAGGATCGTGACGTTGAAGACGACGTCGGGCCGGTCGGAGGCGGCGGCGATCGTGCGGACCATCGCCTCGATCCGCGTCTGCAGCTCGGGGTCGTCCACGGTGCCCCAGAGCCAGGACATGCCGTCGATGTAGGCCTTGCCGATGCGGTAGTCGTCGGCGGCCGTGAGGGCGTTGGTGCGGGCGAGCTCCCCGTAGAACTGGGCGTCGGCCGGACGAGGCACGAGCAGGCCGAGGGCGAGGAGGAGGGGCACGAGGGGGCGCATACGCGGGCTCCGGAAGAAGTCGGGGGTCGCCCGGCGGGGGCGACGAGGGCGCATCTTCCCCGACCGCGGGGGCCACGGAAAGTTCCTCCGTTACCATCGTCCCCCATGCGGACGCTGTTGCTGATCTCACTGCTGGCGGTCGGGTGCGCGCGGGAGCCTGCGCCCGCCCCGCCGCCCGTGCACACCGAGAAGATGGAGGCCCGCGCCCGTCCCCCGGTGGTGGCCAATCGGGGGGCGATCCGCGCGATGCTGACCGGGCCCGACCGCCCCCTGCCCACGAAGGCCCAGCTGGACGTGCACGGGGACGCCGACCACGCGCTCCGCGCGATCGCGCTGGAAGACACCTCGATCCGGGTCCGCAAGCGGGCGATCGCCTCGCTCCGGCACTACCCCGATCCGGCCACGCGGCGCCTGCTGCGGAACATGATCGGGGCGCCGAAGCTGCACGCGGACCTGAAGGCTGCGGCGCAGTCGACGCACGACCGCATCGAGGCGGCGGCGCCGGACGACCCGGAGGGATAGACTCGCGGCCGTGAGCGACGACCCCGGACCGACCCGCCTCGGCCGCTATCGCCTCGTTCGAAAGCTCGGACGCGGGGGGATGGCGACCGTCTTTGCGGCGGTGCAGGAGGGTCCTCACGGCTTCGAGAACGAGGTCGCGATCAAGCTGGTGCACCCGCACCTGCTTCGGGAGCACCCCCACGTCGTGCGCATGGTGGTCGACGAGGCGCGGGTCGCGTCGCGCATCCGGCACCCCCACGTGGTCCGCATCATGGACCTGTGCGAAGAGCCGCCGGACGTCCTGTACATCGTCATGGACTACGTGGACGGCGTGTCGATGCGGCAGGTCCTCGACACCGCGCGGGCCATGAAGAACCGGCCGCCGCTCGCGCCGGTCCTGGAGGTGCTCGCGGCCGCTTGCGACGGACTGCACGCGGCTCACGGCGCCACCCAGCCGGACGGGACGCCCCTCAACCTCGTCCACCGCGACGTGAAGCCCGGAAACATCCTCGTGTCCTCGGACGGCGAGGTGAAGGTCGGCGACTTCGGCATCGCCTTCTTCGGGGACCGGCTCGTGGAGTCCACGGCGCACGGTCAGATGAAGGGGACGCCCGCGTACATGTCCCCCGAACAGGTGCTCGGTACGCCGGTGGACGCGCGCTCGGACATCTTCTCCATGGGCCTCACGCTCTACACGCTGACCACGGCGAAGCTGGCGTTCGGCGGCGAGAGCCCGATGGGCATGGCGATGAAGATCGCCCACGAGAGCCTGGAGCCGCACGCCGAGGAGCTCGATGAGATCTGCCTCGGGTTGGGGGACATCCTGCGGACGGCCTGCGCCAAGGAGCCCATGGCGCGTTACCCCCAGGCGGCGGCCATGGGGACGGAGCTGCGCGCGCTGCGGGACGGCCTCCGCGGCAAGGCGACGATCGCGGAGATGGTCGTGGCGTCGGGGTGGAGGCCGCGGGCGGCGGACGAGCGCCCGGGCGAGATGGCGAGCATCGACGGGAAGGGGACCGTGGTGGACGTGGGTCCCATCGGTCGGGGGCCCGAGATCGTCACGACGCCCGAAGAGACGGGGGCGCCGCCGATCGAGGTGACGATCGCCGAGGACCGGCCGGGGCTGGAGGCGACCGAAGACACGGACTCATCGGGGGTGCGTCCGGCCGTCGAGGAGCCCACGACCAACGAGGCGCCTGCGCCCGTGGAGCCCGAGCTGCTGCCGCCGGACCCCTATGCCCGTCCGGTGATGCCGGGGCGAGGGGCTCCCCGCGTGGAGGTGACGGGCTCGCGTCCGCGTGTGTTCGCCGACCCCGCGGCGCGACCCCCCCCGGAGCGACCCCCGGGCCGTCCCCCGGGTCCGCCTCCTCGTCCCCCGGGCCGACCCCCACCGTCGGGGTCCGTCCCTCGGCCGCCTGGGGCGCGCGGCCCCGGGAGACCTCCGGGACCACCCCCGAACCCCCGGCGTCCCCCCAAGGTCTTGGAGCGGGACTACCGGGGGCGGGTCATCCAGCGCGAGCCGGAGGCCGAGGAGTCCGCGGGCATCGGCATCGTCGAGAAGCTGGGGGTGGCGGTCGCCTTCGTGATGGTCCTCGTGGCCGTCGTGGTGATCGTGAACCGAGCGCCGACCCCGGACCCCTTCGCCGAGGACGAGCCCGCCGCGGTCGCGTCGCCCGAGGAGGAGGAGCCGGTGGAGGCGACGCCGGCGGACGCCGCGCAGGCCTTCGCGGACACCGCCGACAGCGCCGTCGCCGCTCCCGAGGAGCTGCCCCCCGAGCCGCCCGAGGCCCGCCCCGAGCCCACGCCCGAGGCGAGGCCCGCGCCGACGCCCGCCCCGAAGGTCGCCCGTCCGACGCCCGCCCCGAAGGTCGCCCGTCCGACGCCCGCCCCGAAGGTCGCCCGTC
>CAZUHI010000020.1:77869-118296 GCA_964620495.1 uncultured Rickettsiales bacterium
ACGATCGACGTCGAGGGCGGCGAGCACGAGAAGGTGGTCCACCGCGGCAAGTAGCGTTCTGCCGCGCTCTACCGCGCCCCCCGCGAGCCGAAACTCTCAAAACGCGCGGGGCTGGGCTCTTGCCCCTCTCATTTCGAGAGTTTCGAGCCGATCCAGAGCGGGCTGAGCGTCGGCATGTCGGCGGGGTTCCGCAGCCGCTCGTCGCCGAGGCAGAGCAGGGCGGCGCGCAGGGTGTCGTCCGGAAGGGCGCGGGCCCATCGATGGGCGGTCGACTCGGCGGCGCCCGTCACGTCCAAGGCGTCCTGCACCCGCACGCGCAACGCTCGCGCAGCCCCGTGAAACACCATGGCGGCGGGCTTGAGTGTGGGCCGCGCGCCCACGTGTCGCACGGTCACCGCCGCGGCCCGCGCGAGGATCTCCACTCCACCCGGGAGGACGGTGGCGAGTCGCGGCTCCGGCGTCCCGCCGACTCGGGCGCTGGGGTCCCCGGACACGTATCCATGAAACCAAGACGCGAAGCCCGACGCACGCCGGCCCAGGGCCGCCGCGAGCCCGACCAGGCGCGGACCGCCGCGGGCCATTCGAGCTGTGAGGTGGAGCATCATGGCTCCCCTTGGCCCGCGCCCGCCGCTTTGAGCCGAAACTCCCAAAACGCGCCGGGCTGGGCTCTTGCCCCTCTCATTTCGAGAGTTTCGAGCCGGAATCCGGCGGGCTGGCGGCTACCTGCCGCCGCCCCGGATCGCGGCGGTGACGGCTTCGAGCAGCTGCTCGCGACGGAACGGCTTGGGCAGCAGGGCGGCCACGCCGTTCTCTTCGAGCCGGCTCTGGTCGACCTCGGCGGCCCACCCCGTCATGAGGATCACGGGGGTCTCGGGCTGGATCACGCGGACGCGCTGGGCGACCTCGAAGCCGGACATGTCGGGCATGCCCAGGTCCGTGAGGATCACCGTGTACTTGTTCGCCGACGCGAGCTCGAGCCCGTCCTTGCCGTTCATGGCGGTGTCGACGGCGTAGCCCCCGGTCTGGAGGATGTTCGAGAGCACCTGGAGCAGGTCGCCCTGGTCGTCGATCAGGAGGACAGAGCGGCCGCCGCGGGTGCGGGGGCGGTTCGTCTCCGCCGTGATGGGTCCCGTGGGGCGCTCGAGCAGCTCGGGGCGCGGCGCCCGCGGGGGCGACGTGGGGGCGTGCTCCGAGCGAGGGAGGATCAGCGCGAACGTGGACCCCCGGCCGGGCTCGGAGTCGACCTCCAGGCGCCCGCCGTGTCGGCTGAGCACCGACTGCACGAGGGAGAGCCCGAGGCCCATCTGGCGGTCCTCGCGGGTGGTGAAGAACCCGTCGGTGAGTCGCGGCAGGAACTCCTTCGCGATCCCCTCGCCCTCGTCGCGCACGGTGATGAGGGCGTTCTTGTCCAGATCCTCCCCCGTGCGGATCGTGACCTTGCCCCCCTTGGGCTGCGCCTCGATCGCGTTGAACACCATCGCCACCAGCGCCGCCTGGAGGTCGCCCACCGAGCCGACGATCGGAGGCGGGACCCCCGGCTGCCAGTCGATCTCGTAGCTCTTGCCCTCGGACTCCGCCTCGTCGCGCCACCGCGGCTTCGTGAGGTCCAGGACCTCCTCGACGATCGGGTTCAGGTACACGGGCTCGAAGCTGTCCGGGGCCATGGACGCAGCGCCCATGCGGTGGAACTGGCTGACCTTCTCGGTGCCTCGCGCGATGGCGGCGCGGATGTTCGACAGGGCGACCTGCACCCCGGGCATCTTCGTGTCCTGCTGCGCCAGGTCCGTGTTGGACTGGATGACCGCGAACAGGTTGTTGAAGTCGTGGGCGATGCCCGACGCGAGCCGCGACACGAGCGTCGACCGCTCCATGCGCTCGAGCTTCTCCTCCATCGTGCGCCGCGCCGTGATGTCCCGAATGACGCCATGCACGCCGACCTTGCCCTGGTAGTCCAGGGCCACGGAGTGCGTCTCGATGGGGAACGTCGACCCGTCCTTGCGCATGCACAGGTAGGTGGTCGAGCCCTTGAGCATCCCCGACTTGCGCAGCGCGACGTTGCGCAGACAGCGCTCGCGGTCGGTGGGGTGGATGATGTCGATGACCTTGAGGCCCGGCACGTCGCCCGGGCCGACCCCGAACATGCGCATGGCGGCGCCGTTCAGGTATGCGAAGTACTCGTCCACGACGACGAAGTGCCCGTCCGGGGAGTGCTCGACAAGGAATCGGTAGATCGAGCTGTCCACGACATTCCGAACGGAGAGAGATTCGCCTGATTCCGGCCCCTCGGCCTCGGGACCCCGCGCGCAGAGCGGGCGCGCAGGCTACCGCAGCGCGGACTCGCTTGAAAAGGGCCAGGGGTGGGCATAGGCTCGGCGAGACGGCGGAGCGGCTCCGCCGGCTGTGATGGAGGCCCCACGTGCTCTCATTCCCCGACCGCGTCCAGGTCTACGAGGTCGGCCCTCGGGACGGACTGCAGAATGAGACGGCGACGCTGCCCACGGCGGTGAAGGTCGAGTTCATCGATCGCCTCGCACGCACCGGGCTGCCCTACGTCGAGGCGTCGTCGTTCGTCCACCCCCGATGGATCCCCCAGCTGGCCGACGCCGAGGACGTCTTCGCCGCGCTGCCCCGCCGCGACGGCGTCCGCTACGGCGCGCTCGTCCCGAACATGCACGGCCTCAAGCGGGCCACGTCGGTGGGCCTCAGGGCCTTCGGCCTGTTCGTATCGGCCTCTGAGATTCACAACCAGAAGAACCTCAATCGCAGCATCGACGAGAGCCTCGGGTACATCGCCGCCATCACGGACGCCCTCAAGGGCGAAGACGTGTGGCTGCGCGGGTACGTCTCGATGGTGTGGGGCAGCCCCTTCGGAGACGAGGTGACCAGCGCGGACGTCGTGCGCGTGTGCCGCAAGCTCCTGGACCTCGGCATCGACCAGATCTCGCTCGGGGACACGGTCGGGCACGCCACGCCTCGCTCCGTCGCCGATCGCCTCGCGGTCCTGCTCCAGGAGATCCCCGCCGATCGCCTCGCGCTGCACTTCCACGACACGCGGGGCACGGCGCTGGCGAACGTCGTCGCGGGCCTCGACGCGGGCGTGCGGGTGTTCGACGGCGCCGTGGGCGGCCTCGGCGGCTGCCCCTACGCGGACGGAGCGTCCGGCAACCTGGCCACCGAGGACCTCGTCCAGATGCTGCACTCCATGGGGGTGCACACGGGCGTGGACCTGGACGACCTGGTGGACTGCGCGGCGTTCATCGAGCGCAAGCTGGGCAAGAAGCTGCCGAGCCACTGGCTTCGGGCCAGCCGCGGGCCGTATCGGCAGTGAACCGACCGGCGACGGGCGTCTCTCGTAAATCGTTTACAGGGCGGGATCCGTAAAGCGGTCGATGAGACACACCCGTTGGGCGTCAATCCGGCTGTAAAGCCGGCCGGCGACGAGATGAGGAGCGAGGCTTCAAGAGTCGCCCCTCTCGCCCCTCCGGAGATCGCCGATGTCCCCTGTCGTGACCCCCCGAGCCCCCGTCGCCGACCTCGACGTCGCGGACGCGTCCACCGCGCCCGATGCCCCGTTCGACACCCCGCGCGGCTCCTCCGTCCGTCGCTCCGCGTCCCGCGCCCTGCGCCCCGACCGCCGCTTCGACACGCCCCGCGGCTCCGCCTTCCGCCACGAGCTCCCCGCCTGGCGCTGAACCCGGACCGCCCGTAGCGGGCTCCGGGGCCGCCGGCATACTCGGCGGCCATGTCCGACACCGAACCCGTCCTCCGGATCGAGCCGCTGGTCGATCACGTCCAGCTGTGGACGCTGAACCGGCCCGGCGCCCTCAACTCCTTCAACCGCGCGCTGCTCGACGGCCTCAACGAGGCCCTGGACGCGCTCGACGGGACCGACGTCCGGTGCGTCGTCCTCACCGGGGCGGGGGGGCGCGCCTTCTCCGCGGGCGCGGACCTCAAGGAGCGCAAGACGATGCCTGCCGAGGACGTCCCGGCCTTCGTCTCCTACATCGGCTCGACGTTCACTCGGGTCGCCCGCGCCGCGCCGCCGTTCGTCGCGGCGATCGGCGGTTATGCCCTGGGCGGCGGCTTCGAGCTGGCGCTGGCCTGCGATCTGCGGGCCGTGGACTCGACCTCGAAGGTCGGGCTCCCCGAGACGGGGCTCGCGATCCTCCCCGGGGCGGGCGGCACCCAGCGGCTGTCGCGGCTGGTGGGTCCGGGGCGGGCGAAGGAGCTCATCTTCACGGGGCGCCGGGTGGCCGCCGAGGAGGCGCTGGCCGCCGGACTCGCGGAGCTCGACGGGCGGGAGTCGTCCGCGCTCGACGCCGCGAGGGCGTGCGCCGAGTCGATCGCGGCCAAGGGACCGGTGGCCGTCGCCGCGGCGAAGGCGGCGATCGACGGGGGCCTCGACCTCGCGCTGGACGCCGGGCTCGCCCACGAGCGGAGCTGCTACGACCGCACGATCCCCACCCAGGACCGGCTCGAAGCCTTGGCGGCCTTCGCGGAGAAGCGCAAGCCCGCGTTCGAGGGTCGCTGACCCCCGCCGTCGCGCGCGATTCGCCTCGCGTCCGCCGCTGCTAAACTGCCCGCGGTGAGCAGCGACACCATGAAGTGCCCGAACTGCGGGCTGCCTCAACCCAGCAGGCACGTGTTCTGTGCCCGCTGCGACGCCACCATGCGCATTTCGGGGGCGGACGCGGCGGAGGCCATGGCTCGCGCGGGCCTCCTCGCGGACTCCCTCCAGGACCTCGATCTCACGCCCGCGGGCGACCGCAGCCCGGAGCGCCCGCCGTCCGATCCGGTCACTGCGCCCAGCCTGGCTCCCGCCGAGGGGCCCGCCTGGGTCGCGCCCGGCAGTACCGGCACCGGAGTCTCCCGGACCTGGGGCATGCCGGACCGCCAGGGCAGGCGGAAGAACACGAACCCGGGTGTCGTGACCGGAGACGTCTCGCCCCTCCCCGACGGGGTGAGCGGCGCCGTCCCCCGGCCGACCTTGAGTGCGGACTCGCTCCCCGTCGCCGAGCCGGACGCGAGCGGCGGAGACGGGGGTCCCCACGGGCGCCCTCCGAACACCCTCTACGCCAGCGAGAACAGCGTGCCGCAGGGCGATCCCTTGATGGCGGCGCTGCTCGAGGGGATCGGCACGGACGAGCACCCCATGCCCGGGCCGCGCATCGAACCGGGCCTCCCTCCCGTGCGCACGACCGACCCGGGGGTGGCCGCGCCGTCTCAGCGAGCACCTCAGCGCACCGGGCGCGTCGTGCCCCCGCACCGTGGGCGCCGTCGGCAGAGCACGAACACCGGCCGGGCCGACCCGCGAGGCCGTCAGATCGCGACGCACCCCGAGGAGCTCGACACGATGCGCCGCTCGGGCGTGACCGACGGCAACATGCCCGCGGTCTCCATCTCCGACGAGCAGCCCGTGGGGCGCATCTCCGCGAAGGGGCTGCCGACCGTCGACCGGGTCGAGGTTCGACCCCCGCCGCCGGTCCAGAGCGCCGGGGCGGACACGCCGCAGGGGCCCCTCGCGGGGTACACGCCCGGTCCCGGCCCCGAGCCGGAGTACGCGCCCGTCCGACGTGGGCCCCCCGTCCCCCGTGCCTCCGATTGGTCCGAGTCGGAGGTCGAGGGGCTCGACGCGCGCCGCCTGTTCGCCATCGGCACGATGCTCGCCGCCCTCGCCATCAGCGCGGTGGGCGCCAGCGCGGGCGTGCAGCGGATGGGTCACATCCACGCGATCGAGGCGGCCCTCGACGGCGGCATCGGTCCCAACGGCCCCGTCCCGGCGCTCCCCAAGGACCTGGACCGGGTGCTCGACGATCGAGGCCTGAGGTCCCGGGTCCTCGCCCGCGAACAACAGATCGCCGGCGAGAAGGAGCGGTTCGCCATCTCCGTGGAGCTCGAGCAGAAGGTGTTCGGCGTCCCCCTGTCCTACCACGTGGCGCGTGAGGGCGAGTGCGACATCGGCTCCATGCTCGCGACGATGGACTTCTATCGGTCGGGCGGCTGGGAGTTCGACAAGAACGCCGAGGACCGGCTCGCCGGCTACCGGGCGAAGAACTCGTCCCGGGTGCGGGAGGCCACGTCGCGGGCGAAGACGCCGGTCCTCGTGGAGGACTCAGCCGCGGCGGTGCCGACGGCCGAGCCCGAAGAGGGCGAAGAAGAGGGCGAAGGCGAGGGCGCGGAGCCCGCCCCCACCCCCTGAGGTCCCCAGAGAGCAGGCCTCGCCGTCGTCCTCCACGGGCCCCGCCTGGACGGCCAGGGGCGTGTGGTAGTTGCCGGTGCGCGCCGGGTCGTGCCCGAACATCGCCCACTCCACCACGGCGTCCGCGCGGCCCTCGGTCCGCCAGGCGAAGAGCTGCCCCTCGCGGGTCGCCGCCACGAGGTCCCGATAGCCGTCCCCGTCGATGTCGCCGAGGGCGCTGGAGGCGAGCTGCCAGCCCCCGTGGAACAGCGGGAAGCCGGGCAGGGTGTTGCCGAGGCTGTCGAACCCGCGGACGAGCGCGGACGACCCCTGGATGACGTCCGAGATGCCGTCGCCGGAGATGTCCGCGGCGACCGGCGACAACATGAACTGCATGTCGTCCATCTGGCGGGGGAAGCCCGGCAGCGGCCGACTCACGACCATGTTCCCGTCGCGGTCCGGCTCGAGGGCGCCCGAGTAGCCGAGCAGGAGGTGGTCGTGGTCGATGCGTCGGCTCCAAGCGGCCCAGCTGGTGCCGTAGCCGATGCCGGAGCCCGAGGCGAAGACGTCCAGGGCCGAGTCCCCGTCGGCGTCCGCGAAGATGAGGCTGGAGAGCATGAAGAGGACCGACGCCTCGCCCGTGTTCGAGCGCGAGCCGAAGTCCACGAGGGTCGGGGAGAAGTCCATCACGGGCTCCCCGTCGGGTCCGTAGACGGCCCCGGGATCGGCCAGCGACGTGGCCGCGATCTCCACGTCGCCGTCGCCGTCGATGTCGGCCAGGGCGGGCTTCGTGACGATGCCCTCCCCGATGAACGGGAGGGCGCCCGCGAAGCCCGCGAAGATGTGGATCGGCCAGCCCTCCTTGAGGGTGCCGTCGCCGGAGAGGGCGTAGAGGAGGCCGTAGCCGCCGAACTCGCTGCCGTCGGTCTGGGACGTGCCGAGGATGATGTCGAGCTCGCCGTCGCCGTCCACGTCGCCCACGCTGGGGCTCGCGATGATGCGTCCGATCCGGTCGGCGACGTCATCGATCTCGAAGGTGTGCACCAGCACGGGCCACCCCGGCACCGGCGCGCCGTCGGCGTCCCACGCGTAGAGGTGCTGGTCCATCGCCGGGATGAGGATCTCGAGCCGGCCGTCTCCGGTCAGGTCCACGAGCACCGGCGTGCCGAAGAAGCCGCAGTCGGTGCGGTGCTCGTCGTGGCGGTCCTCGGGGTCGCACAGGGAGCGGTCGATGCCCACCGGGAATCCGGCCCGGAGGTCGCCCGTCGCCGTCCACGCGTAGAGCCCCCCGCGCAGGCCCGCGACCACGACGTCCTGGGTCCCGTCGCCGTCCAGGTCCCCCACCGCGGGCGACGCGATGACGCCCTCCGTGGGCGGGTCCACCAGGCCTACTTCGACGTCGAGGTCGTCGGTCGTCTTCGGCCACCCGGGGAGGTTGCGGGCGGCGCCGTCGAGCACGTGCACCGAGCCGTCCGACGCGGCGGCGACGATCTCCCAGATCCCGTCGCCGTCCATGTCGACGACCGCCGGGGACGCCTCCCACGACGAGCCGACGTCGTAGGGGAAGCCGGGGAGCAGGCGCGGATCCTCGCGCACGTAGACGTGCCGACGCGCCTCGGTGGTGCGACCGTCCTCGTCCACGGCCGTGAGGCGGAACGTGAGCCCGAACGGGTCGAGCTTGTCGGCGCGGCCGGTGATGCCGTCTCCGAAGATGAGGGGCACCGCTTGGAAGGCGGCGTCGTAGCCCGGAACGGTGAGGGCGAGCACGTCCTCGGCGGTGCTCTCCCGCGTGCCCCCGCACCCCGACGCGTCGGGATCGGGGACGGAGAGTCGGGAGATGGTGAAGGGCACCGTCACGTCGGCGCCGAGGCCCGTGGCGACCTCGGTCCAGCCGCCGAGGACGTCCGAGCCGATCCCGACCTCGAGCGTCCAGCGCGCCTCGGTGTCCGACTCGATCGCGGCGCGGACCTCCAACGCCACCGCGCCTCCCGGGCGCTCGTCGAAGGCGCGGGGCACGTAGGCGAACCACTCGGGGCTCGTGAACTCGACAGCCGGGGGCATCTCTTGTAGGGCGACGGCCTCCACCGCCCGGCCCGCGTGGACCCGCCCGTAGCCGAAGAACTGGTCCCAGCCGGGGTAGCTCGGGAAGGTGGCGGGGTCGGGGTCTTCGCCCCGGGACTCCTCCACGTCCACGTCCGTGGCCGTCATGTTGAGGACGGCCCGCAGGCGGGCGGGCGTGAGGAACTCGCCCGTGGTCTCGAAGGCGGCCGACTGCACGAGGCCCGCGACGCCCGCGATGACGGCGACGGCCCCGGTGGCGCACTCGTTCCGCGTGGACGCCACGAGCTCCATGCGGGGGCCGAAGTTGTTGCAGTTGATGAACCGCAGGAACGTGGAGCTGGTCTCCCAGTCGTCGGTGTCGCCGCGGATCGAGTGCACGAACATGGCGTGCTGATCGACCGCCGGGAAGTTGCGATGGAAGGACGTCTCGTCCCCCGCGGCCGCGACCACGAGGAGGCCCGCGTCCCACGCTCGCTTCATGGCCTCGGCGGTGAACGAGGGGTGAGTCATGGAGCCCACCGCGGCCGTCATGGACACCGATCCGTGGGCCGCGGCGAAGTCGACGGCGCGCCCCATCGTGTTGCCGGTGGCGATGAACGAGTCGCCAACGCGCAGCGGGAGCACGGCGCAGTTGGGGCACATGCCGATGTCCCCGCCGTCGCCGCCCTCGGCGCCCACCGTCTGGAACACGCCGCGGCTGTGGTCGCCGTAGCCCTCGAGGGTGCGGGCGAAGGCGTTGTTGTCGTCCTCGAAGAAGTCCCAGCCGGAGATGTCGTCGGTCCAGCCGTTGCCGTCGTCGTCCACGCCGTCGCTGAAGACGGCGATCAGGTCCGACGGGTCGAGGTGGTGATCGGCGCGGTCGTCGCCGTCGGTGGCGTCGACGCGAGGGTCGTCCTCGTAGTCGGAGATGTTGACCAGGCCGTTGCCGTCGAGGTCGTAGGTGCCGTCGCTCTGGCCGTTCTCGTCCTGCGGCGGGGGCAGCTCGCCCACGTTCAGGAAGAACTTGCGGACCATGTTGCCGTCGTCCCAGTGGACGCCGGAGTCCGCCACCGCCACGACCGCGTGCCACACCCCCGTGGAGATCTGCCACGCCGGGTAGATGCCGTTGCCCATGCCCAGGTCGTGCTCCTGCGGGCGCACCTGCGCGAGGATGGAGCTGGGCATGAAGTTCGCGTAGGTCCAGTTGGTCCCGTCGCGGGGGCAGCCGGCGAGGTCCTCGGTGTCGCCGCAGCCCGGCTGGAGCGGCAACGGGAGCTCGGCGGCGGCGTCCCCGGGGAGGAGAATCGTCGCCCCTGCGCTCAGGAACAGGGCGATGACTGCCGAAGAGGGCGGTGTGAAGTCCATGATTCAGGCCCCGCTCCCTCGTCGGTGGCGGCGGCATTATAGGGACGCCGTGACCTCCGTCCCCCAGGCGTTCCGCACCCCCCTGATCGGCCTGGCCTGGGCGGCGGCGGCCGTGGTGGTCGGGGGCTATCGGTTCGGGGCCGCGGACCACGGGATTCACCTCGCGTTCCTGGACATGGTCCTGCATCCCGACCGCTGGCGGGGCGACCTCCTCGCCGTGGCGGCCGAGTCCCATCACTCTTGGTTCAGCCACCTACAGGCCCCCTTCGCGGAGGTCCTCGGCCCGGCGCTGCAGGCGGGGGCGCTGTACGCGATCTGCCTCGTCGCGATCGGGGGGCTGCTCGTGGCCTTGGGCGAGACGGCCGGGCTCTCTCGACCCGCCGCGATCGTCGCCGCCGCGGTCCTGGCCGTCGCCTACGACGCCTCCGGCGGCGCCCCGACCCTCGACCCCCTGCTCCTGCATCGCACGGCGGCGCTTCCCCTCGAGCTGGCGGCCCTCCTCGTGCTCCTGCGAGGCCGCGTGATCCCGGCGTTCGCCCTGTGCGGCGCGGCCGTCTGCATCCACGCGCCCTCCGCCGTGGCCCTCGGGTTCGGGATGACGTTCGGCCACGTCGTGCTGCTGCGGATGCAGGCGGAGCCCACGAACCGGGTGGGGGCGAGCGGGCTGCGGGAGGCGAACGCGGCGCTGCTGGGACCACCGGCCGGCTTCGTGCTCGGCGCGGCTCCGTTGGTGGTGCCGTGGCTCATGGGCTCGGGCCCCCGCGCCGCGCTCGCGACCGTGGACGACGCCTGGTGGGCGGTGCTGGTCGCCCGGCTCCCGCACCACCTGGTGCCGTCGACCTGGCCGGCCGACGTTTGGATCTCCCTCGCGCTGTGGCTGGCCGTGGCCGTCGTGGCGACGCTCGCCCTGGTGCGCCACGCCGACGGACCCCGGGCGGAGCTTCGGGCCCTCACCGGCGTCGCCTTCGGTTGCTTCGCCTACGCGCTGTCCGTGGGCACCGTGGCGGGACCCGTCGCGCGCATCGCCCTCGGGCTGCAGCTGGAGGCGTGGCAGGCCTCCCGCTTCCTCATCCTGCTCGCGGTGATCATCACCGTCGGCAGCCTCGATGTCCTGCGATCGAGGGGGAAGACGCGCTTCGCGGGGGTGCTCGCCGCGCTGTTGCTGGCGACGGCGTGGTCGGCTCGGTCCGACGAGCCTCGTCGCTTCGAGCCCACCGGCCCCTCCGATGCGCAGGCGGAGATCGCGCGCTGGGCGGCGGGCGAGACGGAAGAGGGCGCGCGGTTCCTCCTGCCGCCGTCGCGCTTCGGGGCGTTCCGAGCCCTCGCGCTGCGGCCGGTGGTGGCGACCTGGAAGGACGGCGGCGAGGCCACCTTCTCGCGCGAAACGGCCCTCGAGTGGCGACGTCGGATCGAGCGGGTGTGCGCCTGCTCGATCGACGGCGGCGGCGGGCTCCCCGGGCTCCGGGAGCGCCTCCGCGCGGGGTGGGCCGCGCGCACGCTCGAGGGGATCCGGCAGACGGCCGTGGAAGAGGGCGCGGACTGGATCGTGGTGGAGGTCGAGCGGGCCGAGGCCCCGGTGTACAGCGCGGGGCCCTGGGCCGTCGTGCGGGCACCCGAGACCGGACGCCGCGCGCCCTGAGGGCGGGTGCGTATCCTGAAGAAGTGCTGACCCCCCTCGCCCTCGGCGCGATGCTGTTCACCCTCGCGGCCCCCCCGGAGCCCGAGGCGGGTCCGCTCGACGACGTCCCCGTGGAGACGCTGCGGGCGCTCGACACCTATCGCCTGAACCGTCTGCACCGGGCGCCGCTCCAGGCGAGCCCCACGGGGAGCGAGTTCGCGGTCGTGCTGTCCTGGGCTCCCTTCGACGGCGGGGGCGCGCCGCTGGCGACCGCGGAGTTCGCCACCCGGGTCGGCGACGACGCGATGCTGGAGCGGCTCGTGAAGGAGCGACGGCGCATCGACGCGGGGCTCGCCGTGGGGATCGTGGTGGGCGGGTCCCTCGCGGGCGTGGGCGCGGCGCTGGTGGGGCAGGCAGCTGCCCAGCCCGGGCCGGACATCCGCGACTTCCCCACCGACGACGGCGAGGGCTTCGATCTCCTCGCGTTCCAGTCGGCGGAGGCGGCGCACGCGGACGCCGTGCGGCCCCGGATCGTGCTGGGCTCGCTGCTGTTGGCGGGCGGGATCGACGCGGTGTTTCTGTCGTTCGTGCCCTGGGATCGGGGGAAGCGGCGGCAGCAGTACGCGTACGAGTACTACTCCACCGAGGAGGCCGACCGTCGCATCGACGAGCACAACGACGGGCTCCGGAGGCACCTCGGCCTGTCGGAGGAGGACGCTCGTCGGCTGGACCTCATCGAAGGGGTCCGGTCCGAGTCGCGCCCTCCCGCGACGGGCTTCCGAATCGGGCCGCTGCTCGGCCCCGTGTTCGGGATCGCCGGTCGGTTCTAGACCGGAGTTCTAGGCGGCGACGCGCCGGGGGCCGCAGCCGTGGCCGCGGTGCTCGAGGTACCCGGCCAGCTGCGTGCGCTGCTCCGGGTCGAGCGTCTCGTGGGCCTTCTTGAGCGACGACGCGACCGTCTCCTGGACGCGGGCCAGCGCCGCCTTCTGGGAGGCGAGCAGCTCGTCGAGGGCGCCGGCGTCGAACTCGTCGCTCTGGAGGATGCGGGCGAACGTCGACTTCGAGGCGCGGAAGGCGCTCTTCTCTTCAGCGAAGGCGTTCATGACGTCGTCCACGGCCTCTTCGAGCACCGCCTCCTGGGAGGGCTTGGTGTTCAGGCGCGAGGACATGCGGTCGAGGATCCATTCGCGGCGGCGGCGGCGCCAGCGGCGTCCTCCGTGGTTGCGGCGGACGTAGCGGACCCCGAAGTAGGCGATGGCGAGGGCGGTGAGGAAGCCGAGCATTGGGTGGTTGCTCCTTTCACCGACCATGTTGGGGAGCGCGTCTGTCTGGGCCGTTTCCCCGGGGTGAAGTTATGTAAAGGGTCGGCCGACCACCACGGCCCGCAGGCTCAGAACGATGGGGTGGTCTCGGTCTGCTCGCCGCCCGTCCCCGAGACGTCGTCGCCGGTCTGCCAGTCGGTGTCGTCGCGCAGCGTCTTGAACGTGAACGCCTCTCCGTCCCCGACCTCGGAGAGCAGGAGCTCCCACCGGTCGTCGGCCATCGCCTGCATGGACCAGCCGACGTCCCACTGGGTTGCCGCGAAGAGCGTCCCGCGGGCCGCCACGAAGTGCTCGAGGCCCACGTCCACGTGCGCGACGAGGCGGGTGAGCGTCGGCACCTCCACGGCGATCGGCGACATCGTCACCAGCACGCCGGGGTGATCCGAGACGGGGTCCTCCGTGTCGCCGGTGAAGACGAGGCGGGCGTCGCTGCCTTCGACCGCCGCGGCGCGGTGGGCGTACACGTGGTCGATGCGGTCGCCGTCCAGCTCGGGGCCGGTGTCCAGGAACCCGGCGGCGCGAACCATGTCGAGCGCCGGGGTCTCGGTGGAGGCGTTGAAGTCCCCCGCGAGGATCACGTCGAAGCCGCCGAGCCGCGTGGGGACCCGCGAGACGGTCTCTCGAGCCTGGGCCTGCCGGGCGGGGGCGTCGGCGACGTCCAAGTGCACCGACGCGACGCGGAAGCCGCCCAGCTCCGCGGGCAGCGTGCCCGCGACGGCGATGCGACGGAGCCCGGCCTGGTGGAAGTACTCGAGCTCCCGCGGGGCCCCGATCCCGCCGCGGACCATGAGCGCGAGGCCCTCGTCCGCCTCGTCCGGCGAGCCCTCCCAGCCGACGTGCGCGAGCTGCCAGTACGACGTCCACCCCGCGCCCAAGGCGTCGAGGAGGATCTGCTCGGCGTCGTCGCCCCCGTCGCGCTTGCAGACCTCCTGCAGGGCGAGCACCGCGACGTCCTCGGCGACCACCAGGTCCACGACCGCCTGGAGCCGAGACTGGACGTCGGGATAGGGCGTCTCGTCCTGCTTCAGGCAGTGGAGGTTGAGGCTGAGGAGCTTGAAGGGCTCCCAGGGGCCCGCGACGTCGTCGTCGTCGACCGCGTCGTCGTCGTCCACGGCGTCGTCGTCGTCGACCGCGTCGTCGTCGTTCGCCGGAGTGTCGTCGTCGTCGACCTCGAGAGGACAGGCGACGACGGCGGAGGCGACGCCGAGGAGGAGGAGGCGAAGGCGCGCGCTCATGCTTCGATGCCGCGCTCCTTGTCGGTGCCGGGGATCACGTTGTCGAGGATGAGGCCGATGAGGGCGGCGACGCCCATGCCGGTGGAGCCGAGGGCGATGACGATGGCCGCGGCCTCGGCGGGCAGGCCGGCGTTCACGATCTCCGTGCCGTTCGAGTAGATGTTGGCCTGGAACCACTTCGGGACGGACAGGCCCATGAACAGCGAGAAGCCGGCGATGAACAGCGTGCGCTGGCTGTACAGGTCGGCCTTGCTGAGCTGCTGGATGCCGACGGCGGCGATGAGGCCGAACAGCGAGCAGTAGAGGCCGCCCACCAGCGAGCCGGGGATCGTGGCGACCACGGCCCCGAACTTGGCCACGAGGCCCAGCGTGATGAGCACGCCCGAGGCGACCAGCACGACGTACCGCGACGCGACCTGCGTGAGGCCGATGAGGGCGATGTTCTCGGAGTAGGAGGTCGACGAGAAGCCGCCGAGGAGGCCCGTGGCGGCGCAGCCGAGGCCCTCGGCGCCGATGCCGTTCGAGATCTGCTTGTCGGTCGGGTCGGGCGCCTGGGCCATGGCCGCGGCGCCGTGGTAGTCGCCGAACGACTCGATCATGGACGCCACGAAACCGGCGAACGTCGCCACGATGAGCCCGGTCTCGAAGCGCGGCATGCCCCACGGGAGGATGATCGGGTTCTCGCCCCAGAAGAGGTTGAAGCGGATCCACGGCGTGGCCGCGACGCCGCTGAAGTCGACGTTGGAGGCGTGCCCTGCGGGGAACCAGCCCGCCACGGTCCCGATGAGGCAGACCACCCACACGATGCTGATCGCGAGCAGCACGGGCAGCACTTGGAAGATGCGGTGCTTGTGGGCGAGGACGAGGCTGAACAGCGCCACGAGCACGATCGTGAGGCCGCCGACGGGCCAGTGGGTCGCCGCCTTCGGCCAGCCGTGTTCGAACAGCGCGAGGCCGATCAGCATGATCACCGGGCCGATGACGACGGGGGTCACCACGCGGCGCAGTTTCCCGACGAGCCCGGAGAACCCGACGATGATCTCCACCACCGAGCCCACGAGGATCGAGCCCGCGATGTAGGACATCGACAGGGCGCCGTGGCTGATCCCCTCCACCGGGTTCGCCTTGGCGAAGGCGATGCAGGCGAAGAAGGCGGCGAGGAACGAGAACGAGACGCCCTGGATGATCGGCAGGCGCGAGCCGATCGTGACCTGCATGGCCGTCGCCACGCCCGAGCAGATCATCACCGAGCTGATGAGGATCGCGAGCTGCGCCCCGTCCATCTCGAGCGGCGTCTTGAACAGCAGCGGGACCGACACGGTGGCCCCGAACATCGTCAAGACGTGCTGGATCGCGAGGATCAGCGCGCGCGGCGTGGGCGGGCGGCTGTCCAGCGGGTAGAGGATGGAACTCTCAGTAGTTTCAGGCGTGTTCGACATATCAGCTCCCCCGAAGACGCTACAGGAACGGCTCGGCCGGCGCGACATGGCCCGTACGAGGTCGAGCCCCTCGCCTGCGGGTTCAGCCGAGGTCGAGGTCGCCCAGGTCCGCCACGAGCTGGGCCGGGTAGTCCTCCGCCGGCTTCGACTCCTCGTCGCGACGGGCGGCTCCGGCGTTGAGCTCCTCGAAGGCGGTGAGGGGCATCTCCATCCCGAACCGCTGCGAGCCGCCCCCCGCGCCGAACAGCGGGAAGCAGATGCTCTCCGCTTCGTCCACGGCGGCCATCGCGAGGCACTCCTGAACGACCGTGGTGACGACCTTCCCCGACGTGCGCACGACGCGGCCGAGCGGGAGCGGCCCCAGCGCGATCGCCTCCTGGTGGATGGCGACCCCGCCCCGCTTGCGCAGCGCGCCCGCCACGCCGCCCGTCATCTGCAGGTGGTCGTTGGCCTCGTTCACGAGGACGTCGGCCGCCTCCGCCGCGATGTCGCCGCAGATGAGGCTGAGCCGACCCAGTCCGAGCCGCCCGAGATCGAAGTTCACGCGAGCGCCCCGAGCGCCCGCACTACAGATTCTGGCCGGTGGGGGTGCGACGGAGGTACACGCCGTCGTCCTCGTTGCCGCACCAGTCGCCGCCGTCCACGACGATCTCGCCGCGCTGGAGCACCTGGTCGGCCCGGCCCTGGACCTCCCAGCCCTCGAACATCGTGTAGTCGATCTCGGAGGCCATGGCGTCCACGGTGATGGTCGACTGCGCGTCCGGGTCCCACACCACGAGGTCGGCGTCGGCGCCGAGCTGGATGCAGCCCTTGCGGGGGTAGAGGTCGAAGAGCTTCGCCGCGTTCGTGGAGCTCACGGCCACGAACTCGTTGGGCGTCATGCGGCCGGTCTTCACGCCGTGCGTCCACAGCAGGCTCATGCGCTCCTGCACGCCGGGGCCGCCGTTGGGGATCTTCGCGAAGTTGTCGCGCCCCATGTCCTTCTGTCCGTTGAACATGAAGGGACAGTGGTCCGTCGCGACGGTCTGGAGCAGGCCCGCCTTGAGCCCGTTCCACATCTTCTCCTGGTGACCCGCGGGGCGGATCGGCGGGGACATGACGTACTTCGCGCCCTCGAAGTCGGGGCCCTCGTAGACGCTGTCGTCGAGGAGGAGGTACTGGATGCAGGTCTCGGCCCACACGCTCTGGCCTCGGTATCGGGCGTCGCCCACGCGTGACAGGGCGTTCTCGCAGGTGAGGTGCACGATGTAGATGGGCTCGTTGGCGATGCGGGCGAGCGCGATGGCGCGGCCCGTCGCTTCGCCCTCGACCTCGGGCGGCCGCGACGTGGCGTGGTACTTCGGCTCGAGCAGCCCCGCGTCGATGTGCTGAGCCACGAGGTTGTCGACGAGGTCGGCGTTCTCGCAGTGCAGCGTGGTCATGGCGTTGAGCTCTTTGGCCTTCTTCATGACGTTGTAGAGCTCGTTGTCGTCGATGCCGAGCGCGCCCTTGTAGGCCATGAACGTCTTGAAGCTGGTGATGCCGTGCTCCTTGACGCAGATCTCCATCTCGCGCTCGACCGACTCGTCCCACCAGGTGACGACCATGTGGAACGCGTAGTCGCCGGCGGCCCCTTGGGCCTTCTTGTTCCAGACGTCGAGGGCCTCGAGCAGGCTCTGCCCGCGCGACGGGATCACGAAGTCGACGATCGAGGTCGTGCCGCCGATGAGGCCGGCGCGGGTGCCGGTGAAGAAGGAATCGCAGGCCGTCGTGCCCATGAAGGGCAGCTCCATGTGCGTGTGGGGGTCGATTCCGCCCGGCATCACGAGCTTGCCGGTGGCGTCGACGACGCCGTCTCGGGGGCCGCGCTGCAGGGAGTGGCCGATCTCGTCGATGCGGCCGTCGCGGACGCGGATGTCGGCCTTGTAGGTGTCGAGGGCCGTGACGATGGTGCCGCCGCGGATGAGGGTCGAGGACATGATTCGCTCCGGGAAAAGTCGGACGCGGATCCTACCTCAGAGCAGTCTCGTTGCCCCCCGGGAGCCTCCCGGGCCTCGGAGCGCCCGGTCCCTCGGCGCGACGGTTGCTGCATCTCCGCCACGGTGCGACCCTCAAGGTCCACCGTCGGAGCTCCCCATGGCTGAGAAGAAGCACATCTGCGACGGCAACTGCCGCAAGAAGAAGGCCGCCGACATGGCGACCGGGGCCGCCCTCTTGGGCCTCGCCCTGGGCGCGATGGTGGCCTGCCCCAGCGAAGACGAGTGGGCCCAGCCCGCCTACGGCGTGCCGATGGACGACGACGACTCGGCCCAGGTGGACGACGACGACGCCGTCGACGACGACGACAGCGGAGTCTGAGCCGTGGCCCCGATCAAGAAGAAGTGCACCGGCCCCTGCCGCAAGCGCCCCCCCGTCGCCGAAGTGAGCGCCGGCGCGGCCCTGCTCGGCCTCGTCCTCACGGCCTGCCCCCCGGACCTCGGCGGCGGCGGGGGTGATCAGCCGCTGTACGGCGTGCCCGTGGACGACGACGACACCGCCCAAGTGGACGACGACGACGTGAGCGACGACGACGACGCCGACCAGCCGCTGTACGGCGTGCCGGTGGACGACGACGACGCCGGCCAGGACGACGACGACTCCGCGGACGACGGCGGCCAGGCGCTGTACGGCGTCCCCGGGTGAAGAGCCGGAGCCTCAAGCCGGAGGACCGGAACACCCCGCGGTACGTCGTCTGGGAGCTCACCACGCTCTGCGATCACGCCTGCGGACACTGCGGCTCCCGCGCCGACCGCGCCCGCCCGAGCGAACTGGACCTCGCCGAGACCCTCGAGGTCGCCGACCAGCTGAAGGCCCTCGGCACGAAGGAGGTCACCCTCATCGGGGGCGAGGCCTACCTTTTCGAGGGCGTGCACGACCTCCTGCGCCACCTCACCGGGCTGGGCATCCGCACGTCGATCCAGACCGGCGGGTGGGCCGTCACTTCCGAGCTCGCCTCGTCCCTCCGGGCCGCGGGCTTGCGCGCCATGGGCTTCAGCGTCGACGGCACCGAGGCCGTGCACGACGAGCTGCGGGCCAAGAAGGGCAGCCACGCCCGCGTGCTGCAGGGCATCCGCAACGCGCGCGCGGCGGGCCTGTCGGTCGCCTCGAACACCCAGATCAATCGCCTCACGGCTCCGGTCCTCCGGGAGACGGCGCGCCTCCTCCGAGACACCGGCGTGCAGGTCTGGCGGGCTCAGATCACGGTGCCCATGGGCCGCGCGGCGGACGCCCCGGACTGGATCCTCCAGCCTTGGCAGGTGCTCGACGTGCTCGACACGCTCGGCGAGCTGCAGATCGAGTTCGCCGAGGAGACGATCGGCGCTGGGGGCTCCCTCGACGACGTCTTCAACATCATCGCGGGCAACAACATCGGCTACTACAGCCCCCACGAGATGATCCTGCGCTCCGACCCGGGCGGGAACGCGCGGACCTGGAAGGGCTGCCAGGCGGGCGTGTTCACCATGTCGGTCGAGTCCGACGGCACCATCAAGGCGTGCCCGTCGCTGCCCACCGCGCCCTACGTCGGCGGCAACGTCCGGGACCTGCGCGTGGAGGACGTCTGGAGCACGCACGAGGCCCTCAACTTCGTCCAGAACCGCAACACGGAGGAGCTGTGGGGCTTCTGCGGCGAGTGCGAGTACGGCGCGACCTGCATGGCGGGCTGCAGCTTCACGGCCCACTGCACGATGGGTCGTCGGGGCAACAACCCCTTCTGCTACCACCGCGCGAAGACCCTGAAGGACCGCGGCGTGCGCGAGCGCCTGGTGCAGGTCACGACGGCAATCGGCGAGCGCTACGACTTCGGCCGCTTCGAGACCCTCGAGGAGGCCTGGCCGACCTGAGTCGGCGCGGCGCAGGCCGTCAGGGGGTCCGGTCGCAGATGTCGCCGATGTCGTCGCCGTCGGAGTCCGTCTGGTCGTCGACCCAGTCCTCGGGGCCGCCGACGGAGAGCCCGAGGTCGGTCATGGGCGTCTCTCCGTCGGTCTCGTAGAAGCGCGCGACGAGGCCCCAGCCGCCGCCGCCGTCGTAGACCTTGAGGAGGAGGCGGTTCCAGCCCGCATCGAGGCTCACGGGGTACCGGAACGCGTCCGTCCCGACGCCGTGGCAGCCCGCGTCCACGCCCACCTCCACGCCGTTCACCCACACCACGTGGCCGTCGTCGGACCCCATGGCGAGCTCGGCGTCGCGCGCCTCGGGGGAGTGCACCCAGGTCATGGCGTAGGCCTCGCGGGGGGCGGCGAGGGCGGAGAACCACGTCGTGAAACGCACCACGGCGCTGTTGCCGGGGAGCGCGATGGACGCGAACCACTGCTTCGTGCCCACCGAGTCGCCCAGGGCGGGCGCGGCGTCGAGGTCGTCGTTCCCCGTGAGGCTGTCGGGCGACGGCTCGCACCCGTCGGGGGTCGTGCCGTCGTCGAAGGCGCCGAGGATCAGCCACATGGGCACGAACCCGTCGTCGCCGGTGCCCCACACGAACGGCTGCTCGGGGCCGTTGGGTACCTCGGGGCAGTTGTCCGCGTCGTCGTCCACGCCGTCGTTGTCGTCGTCGGGGTCGCACAGGTCGGCGAGCCCGTCGCCCTCGTGGTCCTGGGTCGGGTCGGGGCCCAGCTCGGGCAGCTCGGTGCAGCTGTCGGCGGTCTCGATGACCAGCGTCCAGGACGCGGCCGTCCCGTCCAGGACCGCCTCGATGCAGACGAGGTGATCGCCCGCCTCGAGGTAGCGCGCGAAGGTGTCGGTGTCGGGCTCGACGGCCGAGCAGCCGTTCGGGGGCACGGGCAGGCCGGAGGACACGCGGGCGCCGTCGGGACCCAGGACCTCGATCGTCACCGGGAACTCGCAGCGGTCGCCCACGGGCAGCAGCGTCGCGCGGATGGCGGCGGCTTCGTCCACGGGCACCAGGAAGCAGTCGCGGTCGCCGGGCAGGAGGGTGCCGTGCAGGGTCCCGCTCAGCGCCCCGACCTTCGCCGCGTCCTCGGCGTCGTCGTTGGGCTCGGTCTCGCCGGTGCCCTCCTCGACGGTGCAGAGGTGGGTGCAGCCGTCGCCCCCGAGGAGGTTTCCGTCGTCGCAGGCCTCGCCCTCTTCCAGGGTCTCGTTCCCGCACTCGGCGATCGGCGGCTCCTCGACGTCCGTGGGGCAGGCGATCAGCAGCAGGGCGACGAGGCAGAGGCGACGCATGGCGCCATCGTAACCCCTGTTCGCAGGACAACTCGGGCACGCGTCCGCAGGCGCGCTCGGCTGCGCACGGACTCGTGGCGCCGCCGGCGTATGGTGACGCCGCGATGAAGCGACTCCTCCTGTTCCCGGCCCTCCTGCTGATCGCCTGCCCGTCCGAGGAGGTCGAGGAGACGCCCGCGCCCGCGCCGCCGTCCTGGTGCGAGACGATGGGCCTCACGGAGCGCGAGTTCATCGAGGACGCCGTGTTCGGGCGCCGGCGAGGCGACGTCGCGGACGACTTCGACGTCCCCACCACGAACGGCGAGTGGGACTTCTCCCGCGAGTTCACCGGCTGCGAGACGTACCTCTTCATCCCCGACAGCCTCACGGTCTCGCCGCTGGACTCCACGCCGCTGGTCGACAAGACCGCCGACATCACGGAGCTCATCGAGAAGAGCCCGGACAACGTCCAGTACTTCTTCGTGGCCACCCGCGGCACGCGCGTCGACGACTTCCTGGACGCCATGCCCGGGCGCATCGAGGAGGCCCTGGAGGGGCTCGACCCCGACGAGCACGATCCCGAGTACTGGGCGGGCCGCCTGCACGTCGTCACCGAGGCGGCGGAGGACCTGAGCGGCTGGCTGGACAACGCGATCTTCAACGGCGCGCCGGGCTTCGGCATCGACCGATTCCAGCGGCTGCGCGGCATCGGTCAGCTGGCGGACGTGACCCGCTTCAGCGCGGCGCTGAACAACGCCGGCTACTGGTCGTGGGAGGCCAACGTCGCCTACGTGGCCCACGAGGCGCAGTACTACAACTACCTCAGCGACCAGGAGGACCGGCTCGACGCGGTCGACTGGGACGTGCACCACCTGTGGGTCGACGAGAACATCAACGCGTCGGGTCGGAGCAAGTCCACCGTGCAGCTGCCGGACGCGGCGACCATGGCCGGCTACGACACGCTGTGGGTGGACCTGCGGCACGCGTGCGACCCGGCCGGGCGGGAGTTCGGCAACTGCGACGCCTGGGACGCCGGGAACCGCCTGCACCTCTGCGACGTGGACGACCCCGACGTCTGCGACGACCTCGTGTCCCGATGGATCACCACCTACCACCGCGAGGGCCGCTGGCTGGTGGATGCTTCGGAAGCGCTGCCCCGACTGCAGGAGGGCGGCGCGCACACGTTCCAGTACCGCGGGGCTCGCGGCGGGCACTTCACGACGGTGCGGCTGTTGTTCGCGAACACCGGCAAGGGGACGGCCCCGTTCGCCATGGAGCCGACCTTCACCGGCGGGCGCTGGACCGAGACGTACGACGAGGAGCACCCGCCCCTGGAGATCCAGGTGCCCGCCGACGCGACGCGTACGCACCTGGTGGTCACCGTCACGGGCCACGGCCAGGGCGGCGACTTCAACTGCGCCGAGTTCTGCCGGCACGACCACTTCTTCGAGGTCGGGGGCGTCGAGTACGTGGCCGAGCACCCGACGATCGGGGATCGCGAGGGCTGCCTCAAGCAGATCCACAACGGCACGGTCCCCAACCAGCACGGGACCTGGTGGTTCGACCGCACGTCGTGGTGCCCGGGCAAACAGGTCGATCCCTGGGTGTTCGACATCACGGACCAGGTCACGCCCGGGCAGCCCGCGACGATCTCCTACCGGACGAACTACGGCGATCCCGCGGTGGGCGGCTCGATCAACCTGCAATCGTGGGTCACCTACTGGAAGTAGGCCGCGCGCGTCCCCACTCTTGACCGAGTTGCCCGCATCCGGGCAACCGGAGGAGTTGCCCTACCGACGTCAACCGAGTTCTTGCCCGGCAAGAGGGATCGAGTGACGTCGCCGCCGAGCGACCTCAGAACTCAGGCTGTGGCGCGGATGGACCGGGCTGCGGGAGTGAAGACGATGTTGGATTTCGTGAGTGAAGTCGGGGCGCGCCTCGAGGCGATGGATCGGGCGCAGAACGAGGTGGCGCTGACTTGGATGGACAAGGCGCGGGATCGGGGCCTCAAGCCCGGCAAGGAGAGCACCGCGGAGACGCGCCTCTCCCAGCTCCTGAACCGGAAGCCGAAGGGACTGAAGTTCTTCCTGGACAAGCCGGAGGCGACCGAAGGGTTGCTCGACGCGCTTGGGTACGAGGGCGCCGAGCGCAGCGCGATGACGGCGTCGGCCGAGGCGGCGCGGGACGAGCTGAAGAACCCCAGCGTCCGGCTGGTGCTGGACGTCGCGGGCCTGACCAACGACCGGGACAGCAACGATCGGCTGTTCGAGTGGATCGAGTCCGTGATGGACGGCGACCGGAGACGGCTGCCTGCCCTGCTGCTGGTCACCCGCGACCAGTACCGGAACATGCCGCGGACGTTGGACGACGCGATTCGGGCCGAGGATCTGCGCGTCGAGGAGCGCGCCGCGGGCGAGGCTCGCAAGGTGGCCGCCGGGCTCGCGGACGGCGGCGCTCTGGTGATCTCGCCCGCGGACGGGCTGCCGGAGACGTCGTCGGCGCCGATCCGCTGGGGGAGCGCCGGTCTCGAGATGGAGCCCCCCGACGCCCTGGAGCAGTACTTCTCCGAGGCGGGCCTGACGGCGGTGGGGGCTCCGACGCACCCCCTGGACGCGCTGGGAGTGGAGGCCGCGGAGGTCGAGGTGCCGACCGACCCGCTCGAGCGCCGTCGTCTGCGTCGTCGGCTGACCGATGAGTCGGAGGCGGTGGCGCTGAAGATGAAGGCGGCCGATCGCGCCGGTCTCGCGGCCGCCCTCGGGGTCGTCGCCTGTTCGACCCCCCGCGAGCGACTCGAGCACGGGCTGGTGACGCTCGCCGGGGCCCTGGGCATGGAGGCCGTGACGGCGGACAAGGCGGGACTGGACGCGGCCCTGGCTCGCGCGGCCCGTCGGCCCGTCGAGCCGCGCCTGTTCCGCATCGGCGATCGGCTGCACGCCATCAACGTCGTGGCGGGCCCGAAGAAGCACAAGCTGCTCAGACGCCACGACATCGCCGCGCCGGTCCCGGCGATCACGGCCCTGCAGGAGCTCGTGGCGGACTGGACGCACGATCAGCTGTCCGCGGATCCGTGGCTCGACGGACCCGTCGAGCAGCTGATCGAAGGAGGCGCCGAGCCCGGTGCCGTCCAGCACGCGCGGGCGACGATGCTGTGGAACGACTTGGTCCCGGGACGGCGGGAGGAGCCCACCGACGACCCCGCGGGGGCCCTCGCGGCGATGCTCCGGCTGGACCTCCCGCCGACGAAGCTCGTCTTGGTGTCCGCCGAAGTGCAGGAGGAGCGCCGCGACTTCAGCCCGTTGTCGTACCCCGCGAAGGACAAGGTCCTGCACTCGGTCTCCCGGCTTCGTGACCAGCCCGCGGAGTGGAAGGCGTCGACGCGGCTCGGTGCGCCCAAGCCGAGGTTCAACCCCTGGCTCGCTCGGGACGAGGAGGTCGTCCATGTGGGCACCCCCGGGGCGAACCCGAGCCGAGAGGGGGTGGTCCCGGAGATGAGCTCGAGCTGGGGTGACATCAGCTGGTCTTGGAAGACGGAACACGTGAGTGCATGGCCCGGGGCCGCGATCCCTCCCGCGGAGAGCGAGATCGACGTCGACGGCTGGCTCGACTCGGTCGACAGCTCCCCGGCGCTCGGCGGCGCCGACCCGTACGCAGCCTTCGAAGAGGCCGTGAAGGCGACCGGTGTATACGCGCGACTGAAGCGCACTTCGCCGTGGAACATCGACCTGTCCAACGAGGCCGGTGCCGCCATCTCGAAGCACCTCGGGGCGGCTCGGGACCGCGCGAAGCTCTACCACCCCGACGCGCCCCTGACTTCCCAGCTCGAGGAGTTCGCCGTCGCCACGACCCTGTTCGACGCTGCCGACCTCATCGTCGCTCGCCTGCTCCACGGCGTTCGCCTCGCGCTGGCGGCCGGTCGCATGACCAAGGTCTCGGGCGGGAGGCTGCTGATCCAGTTCGGGGGCTTCATCGAGGTAGAGGCCTGGGTGCGCCCCCACGGGGCGAGCGACGCTCCGCTCGAGGTGGCCCTCGACCTCGTGGAGCCGGGCGACGATTCGGCGCAGGAGCTCATCGGTCGCGCGCCGCAGCCCCACCTCCCGGGGTGCTCGCGCTTGAACGCCTACCGGGATCCCACCCGCGTGCATCTCCGTGGCGCGGGCTTCGCGGCGACGCTCCGCATCGGTCGCTCGGCCTTCATCTGGGGAGCCCCGCCCGCGCGGGACGCTACGTAGGCCGCGCGCTTCGCCGGACATTGAGAACAACCTCTCAATTCCGGGCGAAGCAGCGTTCGCTTCGGGCCGATCCGAGAGGTTCTTCTCAGCGCGCCCTGAAGCGGCAGGAAGGCCGCCGCCGTCAGCCCGCCAGGACGACGATCACGAGCGCGATGACGATCGAGACCCCGAGGGCGATCCAGTAGAGCGGCGCGGCGCTGGGCGGCTGCTCGCGGTGGGCCGTGAGGAACGGCTGGCTGCGCCCTCCCTGAGCCGCCGGGTTCAGCCGCTCGATCGCGGAGATGGCCTCGGACTTTCGGGGGGCGCCGAAGCGGAGGTCGGTGGGCGTCTTGTTGCCCTGCATGTCCACGGCCACGGCGCGGGTCCCCTCCACGTCCTCCTCGACCTCGAAGAAGTGGTCCTCGGTGGCGGAGTCGGTGGGCGGATCGTCGTCGGCGTGGGCGGCCGCGGGGAGCGCGAGCGCCTCGCGGATGTCCGACACCAGCCGGATGGGCTTGGTGCTGGACGGTCGCCCCCGCCCCCTCGCGAACTCGATGAGGGGCTCCCAGTCCTCGGGCGTCGCCAGCAGAGACGGCACCTCCTCGGTGCTGGTGACGGAGCCCTCCTCGGACGCATGCCCCCGGACCAGGCGGGAGAACTCGATGAGGCTCGGGGCGACGCCCATGGCCGCGCGGATGCGACGGAGCGCGCGTGCCACCTCCATGGGGTCCTGGAACCGCTCCGCCGGGTCGCGCTGGAGCAGCCTGGACACGACCGGCGCGATCTCCGGGAAGTAGCCGGCCACGGCCGCGGCCTCTTCGTCCGGGGTCCGTGAGTCGAGCTTTCGCAGGAGCTCGTGCAGGGCCACGCGACCGTAGAAGCGGTGGCCGGTGCACATCTCCCAGAGCATGACGCCGAGGCTGAACAGGTCCATCGACGGACGGAAGTCGCGGCTCCCCTTCATCAGCTCGGGCGGCATGTAGGACGGGGTGCCCTTCACCCGCTTGCCCTGCGTCTGCTTGAGGTCGGAGGCGGCCTTGGCGATGCCGAAGTCGCCGACCTTCACGGCGCCCTGGCGCGACATCAGCACGTTGGCGGGCTTGAGGTCTCGGTGGACGATGTTGAGGCGCGTCCCGCCCGCGTCCTTGGCGTTCCAGGCGCAGTACAGCGCCTCGGCGACCGCGATCCCGATGTCGCACGCGACCGACCGGGGAAAGCGGAGCCCGCGGTGCTCGAGCTCGTCGCGGATCTCCGCGAGCGTCGACCCGGCCACGTACTCCATGACGATGAAGTGCAGCCCGTTGGCCGACCCGATGCCGTAGACGTCCACCACGTTGGGGTGGTTGAGGGCCGCGAGGAGGCGCGCTTCCCGGCGCAGCGCCTCGGCCGCGCCCGGCTTGCTCTGGAGGGGCAGGACCTTCAGCGCGACCCGCTTGCGGAAGCCGTGCTCGCCCTCGTCCCAGGCGAGAAAGACCTTGCTGTGTCCGCCCGAGCCCAGCGCTCGCTCGACCCGGTAGCGGCCGAGATGCTGGGGGCTCGCGAAGGTGACGACGGCTTTGGTCACGGCACTCCTCGGCCCACTCTAGCCGGGGCGAGATCGAAAAAAGGCGCCCCGGATCTCGGCCCCCCCCGTTTCACCCCCGAAGCTCGCGTCGGACTCCCCGGCGCAGACCTCGGGAGAGACCCATGGACCACCGCCTCGCTCACGTCCTCGCCCCCGCCTCCGCCCTCGCGATCCTGGTCGCCTTCATGCCGCCCGAGCTGCAGGCCGCCGACGCCCCGCAGGAGCCGGACGCCCCGGCCGAGGAGTCGAGCAACGTCCAGCGCGTCGTCAACGGCGCCGTGACCTCCGACCACCCCGCCACCGCGGCGCTCATGGAGCAGGGCCTGCCCTTCTGCACCGGCAGCCTCATCCGGCCGAACGTCATCCTGACCGCGGCCCACTGCCTCGAGTACGGACCGCCCGACGACGTCTACTTCGGCGACCAACCCGGCGTGGGCGGCGAGACGGTGCCCGCCACGTCGGCGCTGATGCACCCGTCCTACACGGCCTCCGAGAGCGGCGACGCCTACTACGACATCGGCCTCGTCTTCCTCGGTGAGGACGCGTCTCCGGCGCCGTTCCCGGTGGCGAACATCTCCGGCGAGGCGCTCATCGGCGCGCCCATCGTCTACGTGGGCTACGGCACCGCGCAGGGCACCGGCGGCGAGGGCTTCAAGAAGGAGGCGACCGCGACCGTCACCGAGCTCGAGGCGGACGTCCTGGTGGTGCAGCCGGACAACGGCTCCGCCTGCTACGGCGACTCCGGCGGTCCCGTGCTGCACATGAACTCCGGCGGCGCCCCCGAGATCGTGGGCGTCGTGTCCTTCGGCTACACGGACGACTGCATGGACCTGGGCGGCAACACCCGCACGGACATGTACTTCGACTGGATCAACGAGAACGCCGGCGGCGAGCCCCCGGCCGGCGACGACGACGACGACGGCTGGAGCGGTGACGACGACGACGCGCCCGGCGACGACGACGACTGGAGCGGCGAAGGCGACGACGACGACTGGAACGGCGAAGGCGACGACGCGAACCCTCCGGGTTCGTGGAGCGACGACGACGACGCGCCCGACGGCTCCTTCGACGACTGCTCCTTCACCGATCAGGACGGCCGCGTGTGGACCGCAGAGGACTGCGCGGACGGGGCCGACCCCGACGGCGGCCGCGCCTGCGACCTGAGCGACTCCGCGTCCCCCGCGTCCCTCGCCTACCTGCTGCCGCTCGGGCTCTTCGTCCGCCGTCGCCGCACCTGCAAGTAGAGAGAGGAACGGAACGATGGACCCGCTCCGCACCTTCCCCATCCTCGTGGCCGGGGCCGTCCTTTGGTGGACGGTCCCGGCCGAGGCGGCCTCCGTCGCCTCGCTCCTCGACGCCATGGACGTCCCGGCCGGCACCGTCGCCGACGCGGGCGCCACCGGCAGCGAGTCCCAGGCCGCCGTGATCGAGAGCCTCGGCCCGATCTCGCCCCTCCGGGGCCCCACCATGACCGTCCTCACCAGCGGCCGCGCCTCGGCCCTGCGCGACCGGATCGACTACGAGGTCTCGCCCGGCGGCACCGACCCGCTCGAGCCGTCCGCGCCCGTCTACGACCAGGTGCTGCTGGAGGTCGAACTGACGGCCCCGGCGAACGCCGAGTCTCTGACGTTCCAGTGGTACTTCCTGTCCCGCGAGTACCCCGTGTTCGTGGGCAGCGACTTCAACGACCGCTTCACGGTCATCCAGGACGGTGCCGACTTCGACGGAAACATCGTGTTCGACGAGCACGACAACGTCGTGGACATCAACAACGCCTTCTTCGAGGTCACGGACCAGGAGTCGCTCGACGGGACCGGGTTCTGGCGACCCCTCGAGGGCGGCTGGGATCCCTTCGATCCGCCCGCGCCCGGCACGGAGCTCCCCTCCCACGAGGGCGGCGCGACGGGCTGGATCACGACCCAGACGCCGGTGGAGCCGGGCGAGACGCTCACGCTCCGCTTCGACATCCACGACGTCGCGGACGCGGTCTACGACTCGGCCGTCCTGCTCGACGACTTCCAGTGGTCCACGATCGAGATCGACGACCCGATCTCGGGCGCCCAGGCCCAGCTCCGCTGGCTGAGCCCGAAGTCCGACCGGCAGGAAGGCGGCGCCCACGTCGTGCTCGAGGGCTCGAACCTGCAGCCGGGCCACGAGGTGTGGTTCGGCGACGTGCAGGCGGACTCCGCCACGGCCGTCGCGTACGGCGGCTCGCTCGGCATCCAGGTCCCCGCGTCCGACGTCCTCGGTCTGGTCGACGTCCGCGTCGTCACCTCCGACGCCGAGATCGTGCTGTACAACGGGTTCACCTATACCGGCCGACGCGCCCCGGAGCTCGCTCCGTCGCTCGCGGTGACCTACCCCGGCGCCGCCGACCCCGCCGGCGGGACGCCGATCCGCATCTTGGGCTCGAGCTTCGACAAGGCCGACGTCGTGCGGTTCGGCGACCGCGAGGTCGAGTTCGAGGTCGTCTCGCCGGGCGAGATCCGCGTGACGTCCCCGGTTCATGCCGAAGGCGCGGTCGCCCTCCGCGTCGAAGACTCCCTCCGCGACCTCGCGGGCGCCCCCCTGCCGTTCGTCTTCAAGGACGGCGGCGAACAGGGCCGACGAAGCACGATCACGATCGCCGGCTGCAGCACCGCGGCGGCGTCGCCGAACGTCGGCTGGGCGTTCCTCCTCCTGGTCCCCGTCGCGCTGCGGCGCCGTCCGCACCTCCCCCGGCCGAACGCCGCGCTCGTCTCCGCCGGCATCGCGCTCCTGCTCTGCGTGGGCTGCAGCGACACGACCGTCCGCTCCCTGCGCGGGGGCGTCCCGGTGGCCCGCGCCGTGATCCTCCCGGGGGACGCCCGCGCGATCGAGATCGGCACGAGCTCGTCGGCGTTGCTCTCGGCGGAGCGCTCGGCCGCCGAGGCGACCCAGGGCCTGGACTACCGCTGGACCGTCCTCGAGCAGCCCGTGGGCGCCGCCCCGACGATCGAGCGAGCCCCCGCGATCCAGGGCGCGTTCGACGACGACCGCCGCGTCGTCTTCTCCCCGGACCTGCCCGGCACCTACCTCGTGGGGCTCACCCTCCTCGACCGTCGCGGTGGCCGCTCGTCGCTCGACGCCGTGGTGGTGCACGTCGTCCCGGGCCGCGAGCTGGCCGTTCAGCTGAGCTGGGGCACCGGCGGCGCCGACCTCGACCTGCACCTGGTGCGCGACGACGGCCGGTACTTCAACCAGGGCGACGCCTTCTACGGCGAGCCGCAGCCGGGGTGGGGAGTGCTCTCGGACCCGGACGACGACCCTCGCTACGCCGGCGACCACGACGGCACCGGCGGCACGCCCCCGGGCGAGTCCGTCCGCATCCCGTCCGCCCCGGACGGCGTCTACACCGCGCTCGTGCACTTCTTCAACGACCGCGGCGCGGGCCAGCCGGTGGACGCCGGCCTCCGCGTCCTGGTCGCGGGCGAAGAGGTCGCGCTCGCCGTACCCGCCCGGGACGTGCTCGCGGGCGAGGTCTGGCGCGCCTTCCGCGTGTCCATGCCGGACGGCGCGGTCACGGCTCTGGACGAGCTCACCACCCACGCCGACCTCGGAGCGCCCGCCGTCAACGGGCGCCAATGACCCCTGGGTCGTAGAGTTCACCACACCCAAGGTCACGAGCGATGAGCATCCCCCCCCGACACCGACGACTGGTCCACGCCGCGCCCCTCCTCGCGGTGGTCGTGGCGTCGGGGGCGGGGTGCGATTCGCTGCTGGGCGAGGCGGGCCTGGGAGGCACCTTCGTGGACGTCTCGACGCAGCCCGCCGACATCGCCTGGGAGCTGCGCTGGTTCGACGGCTCCGGGATGCGCTCGCAGTGCGACCTGCTGCCCCCGGGCGAGGGCGACGTGCTCTTCGACCATGACTTCGGGGCCCTCGAGCTCCCTCCACCGGACCCCACGACCCCGGTCGGGGCCATGGACGAGGGCACGTTCACCTGGGCCTTGGCCGCGCTCGTGCTCGTGGACGCCGACCCCGCGACGGACCGCCCCGCCGGCGAGAGCGACCCCTTGGCGAGCGTCTGGGGCATCGCGCCCCTCCACGGGATCCTCCACCTCAGCGGCGACGTCGACGCCTTCACGGAGGCGCTCGAGATCCAGGAGCTGCAGGGGGCCGTAGGCCTCGTCGCGGGCTTCCAGACCGTCGAGATCTTCCCCCAGCAGATCGTGGGCGACGGCAGCTTCGAGGGCGCCATCGCTGCCGTCGACCCGAGCATCTCCTTCACCGATGAGCCGGGCGCGGTGGTCGCGGATCCGGTCGACTTCGTCGATCCCTCGGCGTCGCAGCTGGTCGCGGGCGAAGGGCTCGGCGGCCTCACCTTCGAGGCGTGTCCATGACGTTCGTGGCCCTCGTATTGATGGCGGTCGTGGCTCACGCGGTGCTCACGCGCCTCGAGTTCCAGGAGCTGTATCGGAGCTACGGCCCCGCCGTGCGGGCTCGCTGTCGTGCGATCTGCGGCAACCACGCGGACGCCGACGAGGCGCTGCAGGAGGCCTTCCTCCGGGCCTGGAAGGCGCGCCGGCGCTTCGACGGTCGCTACCCCCTCGCCTGGCTGCAGACGATCGGCCGCAACGCCGCCTTGGACGTCGTGCGCCGCCGCAAGCCCTGGAAGGACGAGCCCCATCGCTGGCTCGAGCTCCCCGACCCCGGCAGCACCAACCCCCAGGCGCAGCTCGACGCGGCCCGCCTCCTCGACGCCATGAAGCCCGACGACGCGGTGCTCCTGCGCCTCCGCCACGGCGAGGGCTGGCGCATCCACGAGATCGCGGAGCACTTCGGCACGTCCCAGCGCACCATCCGCCGCCGCCTCGAGCGTCTGGAGCACCGGGCCAAGGCCCTGCTGCGCACGAAGGAGGTCGCGTGAACGTCTCCCGCCACGACGCCGAGCTCTGGGCCTTGGGCGAGCTGGACGCGGCCGCCGCCGCCGAGATCGACCGGCTGCGCGCCCACGACGCCGAGGTGCGCGAGTGGACCGACGGCATCCGCGCCTCGATCGTCGCGGCCGAGGACGACCTGCCGATGCTCCAGCTGCCGGTCGAGGCCGAGTCGACCTGGTCCTGGCGCGCCTGGTTCGCCCCCGCCGCGGCCTTCGCCGGAGCCGCCGCCGTGGTGGCCGTGACCCTGCTCATCGAGCCCCCGCCGCAGACCGAGGTGTTCCGCGGGGCGATGGACATCGAGGTGCACCTGGTCCGCGACGGCACCGCGTCGGAGCGGGGCGCACTGATCGCTGCACGCGAAGGCGATCGACTGCAGCTGCGGATCACGTCGGGGACCGACGGCGCCCTGTCGATCTTCGACCTGCAGGACGACGGCGTGCTGACCGAGTGGATGCCGCCCCGGCCCGTCCGCGCGCGGGTCCCCGTGGACTTCGCGGTCGTACTCGACGACTACGTTGGGAGCGAGCGCGTGTTCCTCGTCTTCGGCGACGAGCCCGTCGATCGCGAGGTCTTCGAGGGCGCGCTCCAGCGCACCTACGACCGTCCCCTGGCCGACCTGGACGCCGTCCCCGGCATCGACGCGACCCAACGCTCGCTGCTCATCTACAAGGGCGGACCGTGAGGGCGCTCCTCGTCGCGCTGCTGCTGTGCGCGCTCGCGGCCCCCGCCGAGGCCGCGACGGTCCGCCTGGGGCTGTTCGTCGGCAACAACATCGGCTTCGGGGACGACGAGCCGCTGCGCCACGCGGAGCGCGAGGCGGCGGACCTGGCGAAGATCTTCCAGGAGATGGGCGGGCTCTCCCGCGAGCGCACGATCGTGCTCCAGGGTGCGACGTCCGAGGTCCTCCAGGACACGATCGCCCGAATCGAGGGGCAGATCCGCGAGATCGAGGCCCAGGGCGACGAGGTCCTCCTCCTCTTCTACTACTCCGGGCATGCGACTCACGACGGCCTGAACCTGCGCGGCTCGACGCTCTCGATGGAGTGGCTCCGTCGGTGGCTGGAGACGAGCCGCGCGCGGATCCGCATCGCGTTCGTGGACGCCTGCGAGTCCGGCACGCTCGCCCGCACCCGCGGCGGGGTCCCGGTGGAGGCGGTGGAGCTGTCGGTGGACGACGCGCTCACTGCGTCGGGACTCGCCGTCATCACGTCCACGGGGCCGCTGTCGGTCGCCCGCGAGTCGGACCGGTTCGGGGGCGGCGTGTTCTCGCGGGCCCTCACGACGGGCCTCCGCGGCACGGCCGATCGCGACGCCGACGGCGTCATCAGCCTGGAAGAGGCCTACGAGCACGCCTTCGCCGAGACGGTCATCGGCACCGCGTCGGCCTCATCCGGGGTGCAGCGGCCGGAGTACCGCAAGGAGCTGAGCGGGGTCGGCCAGGTCGTGCTCACGCGGATCGGAGACGGCGCCGCGGGGCTCGTATTGCCCGAGGAGCTCGAGGGCACCTACACGGTCGTCTCCGTGGCCGACGGCCGCGTGGTCGCGCGGATCGAGAAGGAGCCGGGTTCGTCGCGGAGGCTCTCTCTGCCCACGGGCCGCTACCTCGTGCGGAAGGTCCGCAAGGAGGACGTCCTCGTCGCCGAGCTCGACCTCGTGTGGGGCGGCGACCGCTGGCTCGACGACAAGCAGATGGCCGTCCTGCCCCTGGGCGACCCCCTCACGCGCGGCTCGCCCTGGTCGCTGCGGCCGGTCCTGCTCTCCTTCCGAGGCACCGGGAGCTCCCCGGTGGCGGACGCGAACCCGGGCCACGGCGGCGGCGAGATCGCGTTGCGTGTCCGCATCCTCCCGACCCTCGGGATCACCGTCGGGGGCGGCTACGAGCGGGGCGCGAAGTGGGCCTGGACCGGTCGGCTCCAAACCGGGATCGCGCGCCTCGGGGTCGGCGTCCTCGGGGAGCGTCGCTTCAACAAGATCGACCTGCAGTTCGGCGCGGGCGTGCAGGCGATGGTGGTCCAGCAGATCTTCGAGTACACCCGGCCCGGCGAGCGCAACCGCCTCGACGGGGTCACGGACCGGTTCACCCAGTTCACCGCCGGGCCGTATGTCCAGGGCGGCGTGCACATCCCCGTGGGGCCCGACGTGGGGCTCGAGTTCGGGGCGCGGGCGGTCTTCTATCCGGTGGACGTGGACCTCCAGCGCAGCTTCTTCGTCATGGCCCTGGGGTACGCGGGCGTCGGGTTCCGGTTCGGGGGCAGGAAGCTCGGCGGCGCCTCGAAGACCGAGTGACGAGCCCGGCGGCGTAGCATGCGGCCATGCGACGCCTGCTCATTCTGCCCCTCCTGCTCCTGACCGCGTCCGCCTGCCCGGACGACGACGACATCGCGAACGACGACGACGTGGTCGACGACGACGACGCGACGGACGACGACGACGCGGTGGACGACGACGACGCGACCGACGACGACGACGCGACGGACGACGACGACGGGGTGGACGACGACGACGCGGCGCCCGTGGACGGTGACGGCGACGGGGTCCCCCAGGGCGAGGACTGCGACGACACCGATCCGCTCCTGACCTACGACTGCACCCTGTTCGGCGACGGCTCGGACGGCTCGCAGGTGCTCAGCACGGCGTTCAACATCAACACCGACATGACCGGCAACCGCGCCGAGCCCGACGGGGTGGCGCGACGGGTCGTGGTGGACGTGACCAGCGAGCAGGTCAACGTCGAGTTCGTGCAGGGCTTCTACCCGGGCGATCTCGCGCTCCTCGCCGTGATGCAGGGGTCTTCCGCAGACGTCGGCCGCTGGGAGGTGGTGGAGATCGCCAACGTGGGGAACGCGACCGCGCTGACCCTCGCGCGGGCGCCGTCGGGCACCTGGGGGGACGTGAACACCGACCTGATCGTCCTGCAGCGCGTCCCGCAGTACCAGGACCTCGAGGTCGGCGTCTCGCTCACGGCGAGCCCCTGGGACGGGTTCACGTCGGGCGACGTGGTCGGTCGCGCCACCGGCATCGTGGCGGTGAAGGCGGCGGGCACCATCACGGTGAACCTCGGCGCGTCCGTGGACGTGCGCGAGATCGGCTTCCCCGGGGCGCCGACCGGCGGCGGACCCCAGGACCACACCGGCGAGATCGCGAGCGGAGGCTTCGCGGGATCCGACGGCGGCTGGGCCGCGGGAGGAGACGGGGCCGGCACCCCGGCGGCCAACGGCATCTCCGGCCAGACCGGCGCGGCGTCGTGCGACAACCCGGCCGGCCTCGGCGGCCTCGGGGGCGGCGGCGGCGGCGGCAAGCTGACCCAGTGCGCGGGCGGCGTGCCCCCGACGGGCGGGGGCGGGGGCGGCGGGGGCTCCGCACACACCGGCGGCTTCAACGCGACGCCCGGGGACTTCTCGACCTTCCACCTCGGCGGAGGCGGGTCCGCGGGCGCGGGCGGCGGAGCGTCGGGCGCGAACGCGGGCAGCGGCGTCCAGACCGCTCCCGGCGGCGAGCCTGCGGACGGAGCGCCGGGCGAACCCGGCGGCGGCGCGATCCTGATGTGGGCCCCGAACGTCGTGCTCGAAGGCAGCCTCGCGGCGGTCGGGGGGTCCGGCGGCGCGGGCACCCCCGGCGGCACCACCGACGGCCCCGGGGACGACGACGGCGGGGGAGGAGGCGGCGAAGGCGGCGCGGGCGGCTCCGGCGGCTCCATCCTCCTCGCGGCCCCGTACCTGACGGGCAGCGGCGTCAGCATCGACGCGTTCGGCGGACCGGGAGGCAACGGCGGCGACGGGGGAGACGGGTGCTGCGGCTCCGTCCAGGGCAACGGGGGCGGCGGCGCGGTCTCGGGGGGTCTCCCCGGCGGCGCGTCCCCGGGCATCTACGGCGGCGACGGCGGGGGCGCGGGCGGCGGCGCCGCGGGCGGCGTGGCCGGACAGAACGGGCGGATCCGGGTCGTCGTCCTCACCGTGAACGGGTGGCCGTGGGGCACCACCGAGGCGGGCGGCGAGATCACGACGCTGACGGGCGGCGCCGCCGTCGACTTCCACGAGTGGCCTCCGTAGTGCGACGACCGTCGGCGCGGCTCGGTCTCGTCCGGCGCCTGTCCGATCGTGGTAGGTAAGGGCCCGCGCGCGTGGGTCTCTCCGCGAACGCGGCACCCGGAGGAGGCTCCAAGATGAGGCTCGGTGTTCCTCGCGAAGTCACGGAGGGAGAGGCCCGCGCAGGCGCGACCCCCCAGACCGTCGCGCGATACGTGAAAGCAGGCTGGTCCGTGCTCGTCGAAGCGGGGGCCGGGCTCCCCTCGGAGTTCTCGGACTCCGCCTATCGAGACGCGGGCGCCACGATCACCGCCGACGCCGCCGAGGTGTGGAGGTCGGACGTGGTCTTCAAGGTCCAGGCGCCCACGCCGGACGAGGTCGAGCTGGTCCGCGAGGGCGGCGTGATCGCGAGCTACATCGACCCGGCGCGGAATCAGACCCTCCTGGGGATGCTCTCCCAGCGCAAGGCGACGGTCATCGCCATGGATCAGGTCCCCCGCGTCACGCGCGCCCAGAAGATGGACGTGCTGTCGTCCATGGCCAACATCGCCGGGTACCGGGCCGTGATCGAGGCGGCCAACGCCTACGGCTCCTTCTTCACCGGCCAGATCACGGCCGCCGGGAAGATCCCGCCCGCGAAGGTCCTGATCATCGGCGCGGGCGTCGCCGGGCTGGCCGCCATCGGCGCGGCGCGGGGCCTCGGCGCCGTGGTTCGCGCCTTCGACGTGCGGCCCGCGGTGGCCGAGGAGTGCAAGTCCCTGGGCGCCGAGTTCCTGATGCTCGACTTCGACGAGTCCGGCGACGGCGGCGGCGGCTACGCGAAGATCATGTCGGACGAGTTCATCGCCGCCGAGATGGCGATGTTCCGGGAGCAGGCGAAGGAGGTCGACATCGTCATCACGACGGCGGCGATCCCGGGTCGCGCGGCCCCGAAGCTGTGGATGGCCGACATGGTCGAGACCATGCGCGAGGGCGGCGTCATCGTCGATCTCGCGGCGGCTACCGGCGGCAACTGCGAGCTCACCGAGCCCGGTGAGACCGTCGTGAAGCACGGCGTGACCATCATCGGCGACACCGACCTCATCATGAAGGCCGCGAACACGGCCTCCCGGCTCTACGCCAGCAACCTCCGCCACCTCATGGACGACCTCGGCAAGACGCCGGGTGCGTTCCAGGTCGACATGGACGACGAGGTCATCCGCGGCGCGACGGTCCTCAAGGACGGCGAGCTCACCTGGCCGCCCCCGAAGATCGAGCCCCCGCCGGTCAAGGCGCCGCCTCCGCCTCCGCCGGCCCCGGTCGGACCCTCGACGGAGGAGCTGGCCGTCGTCGCCGCCGCGGCCGACGCCCGGGCCACGAAGATGGTCCCCGTCGTCGGCGGCGCGCTCCTCGTCCTGTGGATCGGCCTCAAGCTCGGGCTCACCGGGGAGGCCTCCGAAGGAACGGAGGCGTTCCTGCAGCACTTCACGGTGTTCGTGCTCGCGGTCTTCGTGGGCTGGCAGCTCATCTGGAACGTGGCGCCCGCGCTGCACACGCCGCTCATGTCGGTGACCAACGCGATCTCCGGGATCATCATCGTCGGCGGCCTCATACAGCTGCACGGCGACCCCACGACCCCGGCCGCGATCCTCGGCGCGGCGGCGGTCCTGCTGGCCATGATCAACGTGGCGGGCGGCTTCCTCGTGACGCAGCGCATGCTGCAGATGTTCCGGAAGTAGGCCGCCATGGAACACGTACTGCTCTCCGGCGCCTACCTCTTCGCGGCCGTCTGTTTCATCCTCAGCCTCAAGGGCCTCTCCAGCCAGGAGACGGCCCGGCGCGGCAACCTCTACGGCATCGTCGGGATGGTCTTCGCGGTCGTGGCGACGGTCATGAGCGCGGCGGTCGACGCCTACATCGTGATCGCCGCGGCCGTCGGCGTCGGCTCGGTCATCGGCGCGGTGATGGCCGCCCGGGTGGCCATGACGGCCATGCCCGAGCTCGTCGCCCTGCTGCACAGCTTCGTGGGCGCCGCGGCCGTCCTGGTGGGCGTCGCCTCCTACATGGCGGACGACGTGCACGGCTCGCGCGGGATCTTCCTGGGCGAGGTGTGGGTCGACGTGGTCATCGGCGCGATCACCTTCACCGGGTCCGTCGTCGCGTTCCTGAAGCTCAAGGGCTCTCTCTCCGGTCGCCCGCTCCTGCTCCCGGGTCGGCACTTCCTGAACCTCGGGATGGTGGTCGGCTGCCTGGTCCTGGGCGCGATGTTCATCGCGGCGCCGGGCACCACCGGCATCGTCCACCTCGCCATCATCACCGTCATCGCCTCGATCCTGGGCGTGCACCTGGTGATGGCCATCGGCGGCGCGGACATGCCCGTCGTGGTCTCGCTGCTGAACTCGTACTCCGGTTGGACCGCCGCGGCGGCCGGGTTCATGCTCAGCAACGACCTGCTGATCGTCACCGGCGCGCTCGTCGGCAGCTCCGGCGCGATCCTCAGCTACATCATGTGCAAGGCGATGAACCGCTCGATCTGGAACGTCGTCTTCGGCGGGTTCGGGGCCGAGCCCGCCAAGCCCAAGGGCGACCAGCCGAAGGGCGAGGCGCTGCCCGTGCACGAGATCGACGCGTCCGGCGCGGCGGACCTCCTCGCGGCCGCCAAGAAGGTCGTCATCGTCCCCGGCTACGGCCTCGCCGTGGCCCGAGCGCAGCACACGGTCAAGGACCTCGTGGACCTCCTGCGGGAGCGCGGGGTCGACGTGCAGTTCGGCATCCACCCGGTCGCGGGCCGGTTGCCGGGGCACATGAACGTGCTGCTCGCCGAGGCCGCCGTCCCCTACGACATCGTGCTCGAGATGGACGAGGTCAACGAGGACTTCAACGCCACGGACGTGGTGCTCGTCATCGGCGCGAACGACATCGTGAACCCGTCCGCCCAGACCGATCCCACGTCCCCCATCGCGGGCATGCCGGTGATGGAGGTCTGGGAGTCGAAGACGTCG
Source organism: uncultured Rickettsiales bacterium (assembly GCA_964620495.1). Lineage (GTDB taxonomy): Bacteria > Myxococcota_A > UBA796 > UBA9615 > UBA9615 > CAZEKB01. The sequence goes on from CAZUHI010000020.1 coordinate 115,918, forward strand.
ATCGTGATGAAGCGCAGCCGCGCCGCGGGGTACGCGGGCGTCGACAACCCGCTGTTCTATCTCGACAACACGCGCATGCTGTTCGGCGACGCGCGGGAGTCGGTCGAAGTGTTGGTCGGGACGCTCCGCCAGGCGGGGTAGGCTCCGCCCAGGAGGACTGAGCAATGGAAGCAGGAAACATCTTCAAGGGCGCGGCCATCGGCGGCGCGGCGGCGGGCGTCGTCAACGTCGTCCTCTACTTCATCGGCGGGGCGCTCGGCGCGGAGTACAGCTTCGTGCAGCCCGGCATGACCGAGGCGGCGCCGATCCCGGTCCCCATGCCGTTCATCATGAGCCTCGTCCCGGCGCTGCTCGCGGGCGCGGCCCTCGTGGCGGCGACGAAGTTCATGCCCGACAAGGCCTGGAACATCTTCGTCGGCGTCCTGGTCGTCGGCTTCATCGCGATGCTCGGCGGCCCGCCGATGCAGCTGGGGCACGACATGGTCGCCGTCGTCGTGCTCGAGGTGATGCACGTCGTGGCCGTCGCCGGGATCTACCTCGGCGTGAAGAGGTTCGCGAAGGACTAGTCCTCCGCCTCCGAGTCCTCGACCTCTTCCGTCGGAGCCTCCTCGACCGGGGCCTCCTCGACCGGCGCTTGAGCCGCGGGAGCCTCCTCGACGGGTTCGTCCTCGAGCCCCGTGAGCGCGCGGTTGTAGTCCCGGGCGATGTCCCACGCCTCGTCGGGGCTCATGACGTCCTCGAGGCGCCCCCTCTCCACGCGCCCGAGCGCCTTGCGCCCGCTGTCCAGCACGGCGCCGCCCACGATGGTCAACGAGATCCCGGGGATGATGAAGAGCGGGACCCCGTACTCGCCCTCCTCCGCGTCGGGTTGGTCCGCTCCGAAGAGCTTGACGTTGAGGTTGACGATGCCGCCCACCGCGGCGCCGATGAACCCGAGGCCCGCGCCCAGGATGCCGATCCCCACGTTCCGCTTGACCGTCATCTTCTCCATGGCGGCGGCCCGGTTCGCGCGGATGGGCCCGTCCATGGGGACCTTCCCGAGGTCCAGGAACATGTCCCCGCCGAGCGGCTCCTCCGGGTCGTTGGTGAGGGCGACCATCAGGGGCTCGTCCTCGTCACGCTCGCCGATCGTGCGCAAGGTGAGCACGCGCCCGCGGTGGTCCTGGAACCGCATGTAGGGGCGCACGTCCATGTCGGACGCCGTGCCGAGGCCCGGCAGCAGCTCGTTGGGGACGTAGTTCGGGCGATGTCGCGGGGGAGGCAGGACCGCGGGGCCCTCGTCGCCGGCCGGCAGCGTGCTCTCCACCCAAGCGCGGATCTCGGGGGATCCGAAGACGTCGGCGAGCTGCTCGCCCATGTCCTCCATCAGGTTGCCCCAGGCCTGCCGGTCCCCCCGCAGCTTGCCGTTGGAGGACCCGAAGAGGGTCACCGAATGGAATGGCTGAGAGGTGCCCGCCTTGAAGAACTCGAGGACCACGCGGCCGTCGCACCCGAGCCGAGTCATGCTCGACTGGGCGCACCAGAAGTCCTCGACGCGCCCCTCGATCCGGTCTCCCGAGGCGTCCATGTCGACCACGAGGCCGATGCCGTCGGCGGCGGCGAACCCCACGGCCCACGTCTCGAACTCCCCGCCCACGCCGTCCTCGAACGCGAGGTAGTGGTCGAAGTAGGTCCGATAGCGGCGGGAGCCGTAGCTGTCCGTGTACACCCCGATGTTCGCGGAGGCGGCGCCGCGGTCGGTCGGGCGCTGGTCCGAGATCGTGACGGGGATGCGGCCCTGCACCGTGGGCGCGGCCAGCGGAGGCTGGACGTTCGGCTCCACCACCGACGTCATCGGCGGGCCCTTCGCGGAGGCCGCGGCGGGGATCAGGAGGCCGGCGCTCAGACAGACCAGGAGGACGCGGTTCATCGGTTGTAGTCGACGTCGTCCGCGGTGAGCGTGAGCGGCAGGACCCCTCCGCCCTGCGTCGCGACGATCAGGTAACCGACGTCGTCCCCGGCGCAGGACTGCTCCGCCGTGATCTGGACCGCAGCCACGAACGTCCCGGCGGTCTTCGGCGTGAAGGTGATCTCCGGGCACGACCCGAACTTCGGCGGGAAGGCGCAGGCGAACTCGTCGTCTCCGCCGTCGATGAACTTCGCCTGGGCGTCCAGGGGATCGGTCCCGGTGTTCACCCAACCCGCGAGGTCCGCCGTCGTGGCGGCCTCCACGCTGTCGATGCCGACGACCACTTCGCTGCCTGCGTCGGCGTCGAAGCTCCAGCCGTCGATGATCGCGGTGCTGCAGGGGAAGGTCCCCTCCTCTGCGCCCACCGCGTCGTCGTCGTCTGTGGCGTCGTCGTCGTCTGTGGCGTCGTCGTCGTCTGTGGCGTCGTCGTC
>CAZUHI010000021.1:0-3490 GCA_964620495.1 uncultured Rickettsiales bacterium
CCCTCGGGCTCCTTGCCCGCGTTCTCGAAGGCCTCTTCCTCGAGGCGCTTCTCTTCCTCGGCCTTGAGCTTGCTGTACTCCTCCGCGAGGAGGGCGCGGGCGCCGAAGATCTTCACCTCGGCGGCGGTCTCGTCGTCCCACTCGATGTCGACTTCGATGTTGCTCAGGAAGAGCTCGTCGCCCGGGGGGAGGAGACGGGGGATCTCGATGTTCTTCACGCCCAGCTCGGCGCCCGTCCCGTCCTCGAACGTGACCTTGAGCGTGACGCCCGTCATGCCGTAGTCCGTGGGGTTCTGGATCTCGAACATGAGGTGCGTGAGGGTCTCGGGGTCGTCCGGCTCGCCGCTCGGGACCCACGAGTAGTTCAGCAGCTGCAGGTACTGATCGGGGTTGAAGAGCGGGTCGTACTTGTCCATCAGCTCCTGGCTGAACAGGTACGCGGGGACGACCTGGCGGGTGCCGACGAAGCCCTTGGTGCCGCCCACGTCGACCTCGTAGAAGTCGCCCATCTTGGAGACGAGCGTCACGCGCGCGTCCTTCTGCATCTCGCCGACCTTGGCGGCGCGGCTGTCCGGCTCCGCGAGCATGTTCGCGTGTTGGGTGGCGAGGCCCTCGAGCGGCCCGAGGGCGCCTTCGTGATCGCCGAACAGCGCGGTCTTCGCGATGTCGGGGCGGTTCTGGAAGCTCTGGTAGAGGGCGGTGAAGCCGAGGGCGACCGAGACGATCCCGACCAGTCCCACGATCCGCTTGAACCACTGGGCGGGCTTCTTCTGGATGAAGAGGTCTTCGTCCACCGGCTTGAACTTGATGAGGCCCTTGAGCTCGCCCACCTCGCTGGCGTACAGCCAGTCGGTGCGACCCGGGGGCTGAACGAGGTCCCCCGCCTCGATCTTGCCGCCCACCGCCATCAGCTTCAGCTCGGCGACGTCCTTGGCGGTGAACATCTGGTCACCGCGGGTGATTCGCCAAGGAGTGCTCATTCGGTTCGCCTCTCTTCTCCGGGGTCCGGTCAGCGCGCGACATTATCAAGCCGGGCGCTCGGGCGCACGCGCGTGAGGGCGGTCAGAGGGAGTCGGGGATCGTCGGCATCTCCGTGGTCTCCAGCGGAGGCGGACGCTGCTGCTCGCTCCGGCGTCGCTCGGCGTGCTCCCGCACGAGCCGGATCTCCGTCTCCGTGACCGGCCCACGAGCTCCTCGCATGGCCCCCAGCTCCAGACCGTGCTTCAGCCCCAGCCGATAGATCTCCTTCACGCGCGCGAGGTCCGTCTCGGCCCCCAAGGAGAAGCACTCGTAGCGCTCGTCCAGGGCGAGCACGATCGCCTCGGCCAGCGACGCGAACGCGACCTTGGGCGGCGGTCCGAGGTGCTCGCCGACCTCCGCGGGGCCGGGCAGCTCGAGCTCGCCGGCGTACACGATCAGCACGTCCTGCCGACGCTCCGCCGCCTCGCGTCGGAACTCGCTGGGGCGCGCGCAGTCGAACAGCAGCGAGCCCGGCTTGAGGTGGTCGACGTCCACGGCGCCCGTCCAGCCCGGCGCGAGGCCGGTGACCACCAGGTCCGCCTCGGCGAGGTGGTTGTCGGGCTTGATCGCCACCTGCACCTCGCAGTGCGGGCTGCTGCGGGCGATCCGATCCAGGAGCGTGAGCAGCCGGTCCGGGGCGCTGTCCACGATCACCACGCGATGGAAGACGAGCGCGAGCAGCTCGGCCGCCACGCCGCCCTCCTTGTCGCCCGCGCCCACGACCAGCGCCGTGCCGATCGCCCGTCCGACGTCGTCCTGGGGGATCCCCAGCTCGAGCACCCCCTTCTTCGCCGCCCACATGCACGCCGACACGACGTACGAGGACCCCGACGTGATCGGCAGACCCGACGTCCGGGCCACGGCCCGGGTGGCGTTCGCCATCGCCCGCGAGAAGGCGCCGACCCCCAGCAGCTGCGCGCCGAGCCCCTGGGCCAGCTTGGTGGCCTCCCGCAGGCGCTTCTCCGCGTAGGCGTCGCCACGGGCGGAGATCTGCTTCGCCGTGGCGGGGAGGGTGAGGATCCAGCCGTCCGCCTCTGCGCCGGTGGGGCTGACGATGCCCTTCACCCGGGAGCTCACCCGCACCGGCAGCCGCGCCGCCACCCGCTCGGCGATCTCCTGCGCCTCGGGGGGCAGCGTGCGGATCCACCGGACGGTCGGGTCGCGGAACAGGTCCGCCTTGCCGGGGGGGTAGTAGAGGTAGGCGAACTTGCGGCGCTTCTTGCGCTCGCCTTGGGGGTGGATCACGCGCGGGCGGCCGGGGAGGACGCGCACCAGGTCGAGGTAGTCGGCGTCGTCGATGCGCGACGGGTCACGCCCGAGGTGCGCGACGCAGAGGGCGTGCAGCACCTCCAGGGAGGTCCGCTCGTGCTCGAAGATCTGGGGGCTCGTGGTGCACAGCGTCTGCACGCCGCGGGACCGGAAGGTCTCGATCGTCTCGTCGTCGATCGTGTCGGTGACGACGGCCACGTGGGCGAGGTCGCGCGGCGCGTAGTGAAGGAGGAGGCCGAGGTCCCCGACGATGACGTCCGCGCGCTCGAAGAACGGGGTCAGCATCCGCTGCTGCACGCCCGCGCCCGCGGCGCCGCGGGGGAAGAACGAGACGTACGGCCGCCGCGTGAGCATCGGCATGGCGCCGCGCGCGTAGGCCTTGAGGGCGGCCGCGTGGGGGAGGACCACCGGGGCGCCGAAGTGCAGCACGGGATCGGCGAACTGGATCGTGTCGGTGTACTCGGCGAGGGCGTCCGCGATGTCCCAGTTGGCGATGCCGGACAGCAGCAGCGCGTTGGACTCGCGGAACAGGGTCGGCTCGAGGCGGGCGATCTCCCGGATCGCCCACCGATCGATGATGCGCTTGAGGCCCCGGCCCCCGACCACGGGCGTCGATCGCGCGGCCCGCGCGACCTTCAGGCTGCCCTTGTGGCTGTAGGCCCGTCGCCCCACCCGGAACTCGACGGCCATGGCGCCCAGGGCGATGCAGTCGACCTGCCCGTCGTGCTCCCGGACCAACCGCCGCGCGGCCTCGGTGTCGCCGTCGGTGCCCACGCGACGCACGTGGAACCGAGAACCCCACAGCTCGGCCTCGAACTCGTAGTCGAGGCGCTTCGGCCCCAACGACACGGAGACGACCTTCTTGAGTTGCCCCACCATGGCCCGATCGTGCCGGAACGCCCCGCGCCGTGCCCCGCAACCCCGACAAAACGTCTCGGATTCACGGGCAGGGGCTACCCCTGAGCCCGAAACCGAGACGTTTTGTCGAAGAGGCCCGGCAGGGCCCGCGCGCAGGGAGGCGCTCGGAACGAGGCCGACCGGAGTTCGGGAGGTAGTGCGGGGTCCCCGCCGAAGAAGTCGGCGTATGCCAAGCGAGCCGGAAGCGCACGGCAAGCGCCCCAAGCGCGCGCAGGGAGGCGCTCGGAACGAGGCCGACCGGAGTTCGGGAGGTAGTGCGGGGTCCCCGCCGAAGAAGTCGGCG
>CAZUHI010000021.1:3590-72344 GCA_964620495.1 uncultured Rickettsiales bacterium
CGAGGCCGACCGGAGTTCGGGAGGTAGTGCGGGGTCCCCGCCGAAGAAGTCGGCGCATGCGAAGCGAGCCGACTTCTTCGGTGGGGTGCCTAGAAGAGCGTGTAGATGAAGGGCAGGACGGCCGCCTTCTCACCGACCAGGATCAGCACGGTCAGGAGCAGCAGCACGATCACGATGGGCGTGAGCCACCACGCCTTGCGCTCTTTGAGGAAGAAGAGGAAGTCCTGGGCGAGCTCGATGAACCACATGCGCGGAGGATCGTAGCACCGGCGCAGGCCGACGGCCCTGGCGTCCGACCGGGGGGGATGTCACCATGCGGCAGATGGCGAGAACCGTCCCGCTGATCGCGGCCCTGCTCCTGTGTGGGTGCCCCCCGTCCGAGCCCCCGCCCGAGGGCACGCCCGTCATCGCCGTGTCGCCCGACGCGCTCGACTTCGGCGCCGTCTCGTTCACCGACGCGCCCATCACGACGGCCGTGGTCACCGTCACCAACGAGGGCGACGCGGACCTGGAGCTGGGCGACATCACCCTCGCGGGCGAGTACTTCGACCTGCCCGGCGTGGACCGCTCCGGCAGGGTCCTGCGCCCCGGGCGCTCCCTGGACATCACGGTGCAGATCCACGCCGAGGTCGACGGCGAGCGACAGGCCCGCCTGCGCATCCCGTCCAACGCGGGCGACGCGATCGAGCTGCCGGTGTTCGCCGACGTACACGCCCCCGCCATCGACGTCTCGCCCTGGAGCCACGACTTCGGCAACCCCGTCGTCGGCTGCGCGCCCCGCCTCACCGTGACGATCGAGAACGTGGGACGCGAGGACCTCCTGGTGACCTCCGTGGAGATGGACGGCAACGACGAGTGGGCGCTCGAGACCCCCGTGGTCGACGTCACGATCGCCCCCGGCGCCACCACCGAGGCCGTCGCCCGCTACCAGCCGGACGACCCCGAGCCCGACGACGCCGAGCTCCTCATCCAAAGCAACGCGCCGGAGCTCCCCAAGGCGATCGTCGAGCTCGAAGGGCGCTCGCACTTCGAGACCGAGGCCACCGAGACCTTCGACGGGGGGGCGACGCGCTATCCGCTCACCTTCGGCGCCGTGTGGGAGACCATCCGGGTCTTCGTGAACGGCGACCGGGTCTTCAGCGGCTGGTCCTACGACGACAGCTCCGGCCCCGCCCTCGTGTTCCAAGGCGGGTCGGCCCCCGGCGAAGGCGACAGCCTGCGGGTGGTCTACATCGCCCTCGGGTCCTGCTGACGACGGCGAGCAAGCGCCCCAAGCGCGCGCAGCGGAGCGAAGTGCAGCGGAGTTGTTCGGAGGTACTGCGGTGCCCCCGGCGACGAATCTCTGATTCGTCGAGATGGGTGCTCAATCCAGCGGGAAGAGCTCCCGGGCGTCCTTGATCTCCGGATACCGCCGCTGATCCTCCTTCTTCAGGAGGAAGGGCCCCACCACCAGCGTGTCCATGTGAGTGCGGATGAAGCACTCGAACGCGTCCTCGGGCGTGCACACGATGGGCTCGCCGCGCACGTTGAAGCTGGTGTTGATGACGAGCGGGCAGCCCGTCTGCTCCTCGAACGCCGAGAGGAGCGCGTGGTACCGCGGCGCGGTCTCGGCGTGCACCGTCTGGATGCGGGCGCTGTGGTCGACGTGCGTCACCGCGGGGATGGTGCGCTTGCCCTCGAGCACGTCGGCGACGAGCAGCATGTAGGGCGAGTCGTGCCCCCGCAGGTCGAACCAGTCGTTCGCCTTCTCCGCCAAGACCGACGGCGCGAAGGGCCGGAAGCCCTCGCGGAACTTGATCTTCAGGTTGATGCGGTCGCGCATGTCGACGACCCGGGGGTCCCCGAGGATCGACCGTCCGCCGAGGGCGCGCGGCCCGTACTCCATGCGCCCCTGCATCCAGCCCACGACCTTCGTATCGGCGATCTGCCGGGCCGTCTCCGCCACCAGCTCCGCCTCGTCGTCGATGCGCGTGTAGACCGCCCCGTAGTGCTGCAGGACGGACTCGATCTCCTCGGGGGAGAACGCCGGGCCCCACCGAGCCGTCTCCAAGGTCCACGCGCGGGGCTGGTCGAGGACCATGCAGTGGATCCACAGCGCCACGCCCAGGGCACCGCCGGCGTCCCCCGCCGCGGGCTGCACGAACACCTGCTCGAAGGGCGTCTCCCGCAGCACGTGGCCGTTGGCGACGCAGTTCAGCGCCACGCCGCCCGCGAGGCACAGGTTCTTCATCCCGGTGCGCTCGTGCAGGGCGGTCGCCTGCTTGATCATCACCTCGTTGACGATCTCCTGGACCGAGCGGGCGACGTCCTTGTGGAAGTCCTCCATCGGGCCCTCCGGCTCGCGCGGCGGCCGACCCATGAGCTCGAAGAAGGCCTCGTGGGTCATCCGCATGTCCCAGTCGAACACGAAGTAGTCCATGTTCAGCCGGAAGGAGCCGTCGTCCGCGATGTCGATGACCTGCTTCAGCTGGTCGACGTACTTCGGCTCGCCGTAGGGCGCGAGGCCCATGACCTTGTACTCGGCCGAGTTCACCTTGAAGCCCAGGTAGGCCGTGATCGCCGAATAGAGGAGCCCCAGCGAGTGCGGGAACCGGATCTCGCCGCTCAGCTCGAGGCTGTTGCCGCGGCCCACGCCCCAGGTCGACGTCGCCCACTCGCCCACGCCGTCGACGGTGAGCACCGCCGCCTCCTCGAAGGGGCTGCACAGGAACGACGACGCGGCGTGCGACACGTGGTGCTCGGCGAACCAGACCGGCCTCTTCCAGCCCAGCTTCTTCTGCATCACCCGCTTGATGGGCAGCTTCTCCTTCATCCACAGCGGCATGCCGAGCAGGAACTGCTCCTTGCTCTTGGGGAAGTTCTGGAGGTGCGACAGGAGCATCCGCTCGAGCTTGAGCATCGGCTTGTCGTAGAAGCCGAGGTGGTCGACGTCGTCGATCGTGATCCCGGCGGCGCCGAGCACGTACGCGATGGCCCGCTCCGGGAAGCCCGGGTCGTGTTTGACGCGGGTGAAGCGCTCCTCGGAGGCCGCCGCCACGAGCACGCCGTCCTTCAGCAGCGCCGCCGCGGAGTCGTGATAGAAGCAGGAGATCCCGAGGATCCAGGTGGCCATTTGGACTCGCTAGAAGGGGCGCCGGATGCGCCGGGGATCGACGTGGATGGGGTCCTCCCGCGGATGCCACGCCGACGGGGCGGCCGGGCGCCGAGCCCGATCGATGCGGTCCTGCGTTCGTAACCAGAGGCCCACCGGGCCCATCCCCAGGAAGTAGGCGAGCCAGGCGAAGATCCGGTTCTGCTTGCGGGCGATGACGACGGACTTGGTGAGCCACCACGCCCACGCGCGCTTCACCTTGCTCGTGGGCGGCGGCGGCGGGTCCGGACGGCGCGCGGGGACCCCTCCGGAGGGGGTCCCGACCTCGGCGGGCAGCCCGGCCTCGCTCACCGGTCGTCCTCGTCCTCGTCGTCGCCGTCGCCGTGGACCGGCGTGGGCACGATCTCGTGGACCGCGGGCAACCGCCAGGCCGTGTCCACGAGGTCCGCAGGCACCGCGTCGTTGAGCCGGTCGATGAGGACCCGCAGACGCCCGAACGCGCGGTTGCGGAAGTGGAAACGCAGGCGATGGAGGCCCTGGGGCAGCTCCTCCACACGCTCCAGCGGGTCTTCCTCCGCGAGCGCGATGCGACCGCTCGCGATGAGGTCCTCGAAGTCGGTGTTGAGGTCCGCCAACAGCGCGTCCGTGATGGGATGACGCACGCGGATCACGAGGTCCGTGCCGATGTACCGGATCGAGTAGTAGTTGCGGTAGAAGCGCGTGACCTCTTCGACGGCCTCGTCCACGCTCGTGCACAGGCGATAGAGGTTGAGGTCACCGGGGGAGATGAGGCGACGCCCGAGCAGCGACTTGCGCACGTACTCGTGCCACTGCTGCCAGTACGTGGACCCCGGCGGCTCCACCATCACGATGGGCGACGGCGTCGACTTGCCGGTCTGGACCAGCGTGAGGGACTCGAAGAACTCGTCCTGGGTGCCGAACCCGCCGGGGAACAGGATGATCCCGTCCGTCTCCTTCACGAACACGACCTTGCGCGTGAAGAAGTAGTTGAAGTCGACCAGCTTGGGGTCGTCCTGGATGTACGGGTTCGCCTCGGCTTCGAAGGGCAGGACGATGTTCACGCCGAAGGAGTTCTCGCGGCCGGCGCCCCGGTTGGACGCCTCCATGATCCCTGGGCCCGCGCCCGTGACCACCATGAAGCCGGCTTCCACGAGCTTCTTCCCGGTGTCCACGGCCATCTGGTAGCTGCGGGAGTCTTCGGGGCTGCGCGCCGAGCCGAAGACCGCGATCTTGCGGCGCCCTTCGTACGGCTGGAAGGTCTTGAAGCCCTTGCGCAGCTCGTGCAGCGCGCGGTCCATGATCTTGAGGTTGAGGGTGGGGGTGTCCTCTCGGCCGGCCTTGACCGCGGTGCGGACGAGGCGGCGAACGAGACGGCGCTGGCGCCCGGGCAGCTTGCCGACGGTCTCGTCGAGGAACCGGTCGATGAGCACATCGAGTTGCGCTCGGTCAGGACGTTGGTTCTCGCTCATACGGACTCGGCACCTTAGCCGTTTCGGCGGATCCTCGCGCCGACGCCCGGGCAGCGCACCGAACGCCGCCCCGGTATCGTGCGCCCGTGTCGTTCCCCCGGGCTCCCCGCGTGCTGTTCGTATGCACCGCCAACGTGAATCGGTCGCCGATGGGCGAGCTGTGGACGCGGCACTGGTTCGACCAGCGGTTCGTGGCCGCCGACGTGCGGTCCGCGGGCGTCGCGGCCCTCGATTACCTCGGGGATCCCGCGGCCCGCGCCGAGCTCGAGAACCACCCCTTCAGCCGCGCTGCTTCGTTCGCGGTGGAGGTGATGAGGGACCACGGCCTCGACCTGTCGGCCCATCGGACGCAGCGCGTGACGGCGGGGATGCTGGAGTGGGCGGACGCGATCCTCGTGATGGAGTCCTGGCACCGGGACAAGCTCTTGGAGATCTCCCCCGAGTCGGACCCGAAGATCGAGGGGCTGTGGGGCTACTGCGAGGGCGACCTCGACAAGGTGTGGGACCCCCAGGGCCGCAGCCTGGAGGACTACCGAGCGTCGGCAGAGATGCTCGGCGCGGCCTCCAAGACATTCGTCGCGGCGCACCTCGCCGCCCGTCGAAAGCACTGACGTCGTGGCGATCCGACCCGACGGCGCGACCCGCGGAGACCTCGCGGAGGCGACCGCCCTCCTCCTGGGCGGGGTCGTGCTGCTGCCCGTCCCCGTCCTCGTGTACTTCGACCGACTCGCGGGCGGCTGGCTCTACGGCAGCCTCTTCTTCGCGGTGCTCGGCGCCGCGTCGGCGGCGGTGGGGCTGCGTTGGTTCTTCGTCGAAGGCCCGCCCCTGCGCGCGGCGGGCCCGGAGGACGTGCCGGTGCTGCGCGGCGCGGGCGAGCCGGACCTCCCCCAGACCGTCCGCCTGGTGGAGGCACGCAGCCGGCTGATCGCCCACGTGTTGCGCTTCTCCGCGATCGGCTCGGGCGTGCTCCTCGTGGCCGTGTCCCTGGGCCCCTTGAAGTGGGCGGTGCTGGCCCTCTTCGGGGCGAGCTTCGTGGCCGACCAGACCCTCCTGAGCCCCCACCGGTGGGTCGTGGACGAGAAGGGGCTGCGACGTCGGGGGCCGCTCGGATCGGACGGCGTGCCCTGGGCGGACGTCGCGGCGGTGTTCTGGAAGCACTACCCGGCCGGGGTGAAGCCCCCCTTCCCGAGCGGCGAGCGCCTGATCATCGAGCGCAACGAAGGCGACGACCTGGAGCTGGTGTTCCACCGTCGGCAGAGCGGCACCGACGCGGCCTTCCTGGTGCGCACCATCGCCCCCCTGGTCGGCGACCGCCTGAAGGTGCTGCTGCCCCGCGACCCCGCCGACGCGCGCGCCGGAGAACCCGCCGCCACGGCCGACGTGTTCGCGCCCGAGCCCGCCGAGTGAGCCTCCTCCGGGACCCCTCCGACCGCGAGGCGCGGCGTCTCCTCACCCTGTCCGCGTGGGTCTACGGGGCCATGGTCCTGGTGTCGTTGGTGTGGGCGGGCGCGCGGGATCTCGCCGGGTCGTGGTGGCGCTTCGACGACATGGGGGCAGCCGGCGTCGCCCTGATGTTCGGGATCGGCGCGGGCGTCGGCGGCATCGTCGTGACCCGCCTCCTGGAGCACACGGTGGACGGCGTGCGTCGCCTGGGCGAGCGGTTCGGGCACATCCTCCGCCACGCCGGCCCGCGGGAGGCCCTGCTCCTCGCCCTGTTCTCGTCCGTGGGCGAAGAGATGCTGTTCCGGGGCTGCCTGCAGGAGGAGTTCGGCCTGTGGCCCGCGACGCTCGCGTTCGCCCTCGTGCACGTGGGCAACGAGCGGCTCTACCTGTGGTGGACGGCCTCGGCGTTGGTCTTCGGGCTGGGTCTCGGGCTGCTCTACCAGGCCCAGGGCGGGCTGCCGGCCCCCATCGCGATGCACTTCACCATCAACGCGGTGAACATCACGATCCTCGCCCGTCGCGCCCGGGGCTGACTCGGGGCGTCAGGTCTCGAAGCGGCCGACGATCCGGTCGACGTCGCCCGGCAGGAGCGTGCGCACGTCCAGGAGCAGGGCGTCGTCTTCGAGGCGCCCGACGACCGGCGGGTCGCCGCGACGCAGACGGTCGGCGAGCGCGCTGGTCCCCGCCCCTCGAAGGGCCACCGCGAACGACGGCAGCTTCACGTCCGGCGCCGAGCCTCCCCCGGGCGTCGAGTCGGCGGCGACCACCTCGACGTCGAAGCCGGCAGCCACCTCACGGAGCCGCCCCGCCAGCTCCGTCGCGGTGCGGCGAAGCTCCGACGTCGTGCGATGGAGAGCCGCCGCCGCGGGGATCTCGCCGCCGTCGGGATCCCGCTCCCAGGCCAGCAGCGTCGCTTCCAGGGCCAGCAGCTGGAGCTTCCCGGGCCGCAGCATCCGCATCACCGGGTGGGTGCGCACCGCCTCGACGAGGTCCGCGCGACCCGCGACGATCCCGCACTGGGGCCCGCCGAGCAGCTTGTCGCCGGAGAAGCACACCAGGTCCACGCCCGCGTCGAGGGCGCCCCGCACGGTGTCTTCGCCGCCCGCGACGTCACCCCACAGCAGCCCCGAGCCCAGGTCGTACACGACGACGCCGTCGCGCTCCTTCGCCAGCCCCGCCAGCTCCGCGGCCGAGACCTCCTTGGTGAAGCCCACGACCTTGAAGTTGGAGCGGTGCACCTTGAGCAGCACCTCGGCGCCGTCGTCCATCGCCTTCGAGTAGTCGCGCAGGTGGGTGCGGTTGGTGGTGCCCACCTCGATCATTCGCCCGCCCGCCTCGGCGAGGATCTCGGGCACGCGGAACGAGCCGCCGATCTCCACCTGCTCGCCGCGGGACACCGCCACCCCCCGGCCGCCTCCGGCGAGCGCCTTGAGCACCAGGAAGACCGCCGAGGCGTTGTTGTTCGTGACCACCACGTCGGGGCAGCCGAGCACCCGCGCGAAGGCCGCGGACAGCTTGGTGAGCCGGTCGTCCCGACGTCCCGATTCGAGGGACATCTCCAGGTTCGTATAGCGCCCCGCCGACGCTCCGATCGCGTCCAGGGCGGCCTGCGGGAGGGGCGCGCGACCGAGGTTGGTGTGCAGGATGACCCCCGTCGCGTTCACCACCGGGCGGAGCACCGGCCTCACCGCGTCGGACGCGATCCGGATCGCGTCGACGACCATCGCGTCGACGGCCACGGCTTCGGCGCCCAGCGTCCCCGCCAAGATGCCCTCGCGTACGCGCGTCACCACCGCGCGACACGCCTCCTTGCGACGCGCGTGGGGCACCTGGGGCGCGGACGCCCACGCCTCGGCCCCCAACAGACGGTCGATGGACGGCAGCTGCTTCAGGGCTTCTCTGCTCACGCCGGGAGTGTAACCGTCGGCCGGCCTACACTCGCGGCGTGGAGACCGTCGCCCCGCTGTTCACCGCGCTCATGGCGCTCTCGATGGGCGTCTCGACGCTGATTCGAGGGGCCCGCGACCGGCTCCACCAGCAGTTCGCCTTCCTCGCGGGCGTCCTCTCCATCGTCTACCTGTGCCTCTTCTTCCTGCTCCTGAGCAAGGACCCGGCCTGGCGATACGGCGTGCTGTCCTCGGCGCTGCTGGTGGTGCCCGCGTCGCTGCAGGTCTACCGCCAGGTCCTCCACCGCTACGAGCTCGGCTTCATGCGGTTCGTGCCCGCGCTGTACGGCGTGGCGCTCCTCCAGTTCGTGGTGATCGTCGCGCTCGGGCCCGACAACCGCGTGGTCATCTTCAGCAACGCCACCATCGTGTTCGGCGGCCTGATCGTGCACGTCCTGGGCCTGTGGCGGCTGATCCGGAGCCTCCCCCGCCCGGAGGAGCGGCGCCGCATCGGCTACCTGCTGTGGCTCGGCGGCATCGCCGTGTGCGCCGTGGGCCTCGAGATGGGGTTCCTGGACCTGAACTTCTGGTCCACCGTCGAGCTCGAGTCGCCCATCGACTTCCCGCCCATCGGCTCGTTCGCCACGGCCGCCTACATCTACTTCCTGGGCCAGGTGATCCAGAGCACGCACCTGCTCGACCGTCACCACATCGTGTCGCGGGTGGTGGTCCTGGCCGTCATGGCGACGGTCGTGGCCGTCGTCTACACGGTGCTCGTCGGCATCTCGGGCGACGACCCGACCCCCGGCGCCCAGGTCGTCAACAGCTTCATCGCCTCCATGCTCGTGCTCATCCTCTACGAGCCGATCAAGATGGCCACCGAGCGGTACGTCTTCCCGCTCATCGCGCGCGAGCGGTTCGAGTCCATGCGCACCCTCGAGGCCCTCAAGCGGCGCCTGCCGGGGATGATCCAGATCGACCCGCTCCTGAACGAGCTCCTCGGGGCCCCGATCGCGGCGGGGCGCGTCGATCTGACGTCCGTGTACCTGTTCGACGAGAACCGCGGCGGCTACCGGCTGCGGCGCTGGGAGGGCGCCCCCGAGCACGCGCTGCTGCCCGCCCTCCCCCAGCGTCCGTTCATCGACGGGTTCCTCGAAGGCCGCCGCTGGTACCTGCTCGAAGACCTCCAGGCCTGGGGCCGCCGTCGTCCGGGCATGCAGCCGCCGCCCGACTGGCTCGAGGGCGTGCTCGCCACCATGCAGGCGCTGCAGACCGACCTCTGCGTCCCGGTGCAGATCGGCCCGACCGTCGTCGGTCTCTGGAACATGCGCCCGCGTCCCGGCGCCGAGGGGTTCTCCGCCGAGGAGCTGGAGCTGTTCCGCGACATCGCCGAGCTGGCCGCCGTGGTCGTGGACAACTCCCGCGCCTTCGAGCAGATGAAGAGCCGCGACCGTCTCGCTGCGCTGGGGGAGATGTCCGCGGGCCTCGCCCACGAGATCCGGAACCCGCTCGGGGCGATCAAGGGCGCGGTCCAGGTGCTCGCCAAGCGCCGCGAGGACGCCGAGTCCGACGAGTGGCTCGAGATCATCGTGGAGGAGGTCGACCGCCTCAACGGCGTCGTGAGCCAGTTCCTCGACTACGCGCGGCCTCTGCAGATGCACGTGGCGAGCGTGGACCCCGGCCTCGTCCTGCGGGGCGTGCTCTCCCTCATCGAGGCCGAGGGGCTCCCGGACGACGTGCGGGTCGTCTACCTGCCGGCCGAGGAGCTGATCGAGGTCCCGATGGACGTGGAGAAGCTCAAGCAGGTGCTCCTGAACCTCGTCCACAACGGCATCGAGGCGATGGCGAAGGGCGGCGGGACGCTCACGATCCGGACGCGCGTACACGACCGGAGCGAGGGCGCCATCGTCCCGTCCCTGCGCACGATCGCGCCCGGGCGCAGGGGCGAGGTGAAGGTCCGACGAGGGCGGCTGAACGCGGACCTGGCCGTCGAGATCAGCTTCGAGGATCAGGGCAGCGGCATCACCCCCGACGACGCGCGCAAGCTCTTCATCCCCTTCTTCACCACGAAGACGGAGGGGACCGGGCTCGGCCTGGCGATCTCGGAGCGCATCGTGAGGGGGCACGCGGGCGAGCTCGTCATCGAGAGCGCCCCGGGATCCGGAACCCGAATCGCCCTCCGGCTGCCCGCGGACGAGGTGGTCGAAGAGCCCCCGCCGCCCCGGCTCGACGAGGAGACGACGCTCGCGGATCCGGAGCCGCCGATCATATCGGCGCCGATTCCCACGTAACGGTCCACAGGATTCCCACAGTCTGTGGATAACCCTCGTCGCCAAGTGCCCTGATCTGGGCAGATTGTGTAGTACTTCCGGGGACTCACGAATCTCACGCCGAAGTGAGAATCGTCTTGCGTCGGGATCCCCTGCGTGTTTGCATATCCACATGGTTCGGGGAGCCATGCCCTAGCTGTCACTCGTTTTGCTGCTGTTGCTGTTGATGGGAAAAATCCGGTGTCCCGACTCCGCGCCCCGGTGATCACTCCGAACGACCGTCGTGTCGTCGGCGACCTGCGCTCCGCGCCCCCCCTGGGCCGAGACGAGGCCATGTGGGCCGTCGCCTCGGGGAGCGGCGGCGTCGGTCGATCCACGGTCGCCGCGCTCCTCGCCGCCGGCCTCGTCCGTCGCGGCCGCACGGTCTGCTTGGTCGACGCCGACTGGACGGGCCCGGCCCTCGCCCCCCTGCTCGACGTGCCCGTCCCCCTGCGCGGCGACCCTTGGAGCGCCGCCGAGCCCGAGGCCGTGTTCACGCCGCTGCACGACGACCTCGTGCTGCTCCCCGGGGTGGGCCCCATGTCCGGCGACCCCTCCCGGCGCGCCTGTCGCCGCCTCGTGGGTCGCCTGCGCGCCCGCTCCGAGGAGCGCGTCGTGGTCGACCTGCCGGGAGGCACCACGGACCGCGCCCTGGACCTCTGGCTCGCGTCCGACGTGCCCGTGCTGGTGACGGTGCCCGAGCGCATCCCGCTCGAGGCGACCTTCCGGCTGCTCGCCCGCGTCTTCGCGCGCATGGTCCGCCCGTGGCTCGACCGCAAGCTCGGGCGAGAAGCCGCGGGCGTCGCCCTGGACGAGGGCTGGGAGCGCGCCGAGGGCCGCGCGGGGACCTGGATGCGCTCCATCGCGCGGGCCGCCCAGCTGGTGCCGGACGAGATCGCGGAGGCCGTCGGCCGTCGCCCGCTCTACCTCGTGCTGAACCGCGTCCGCCGCGGCGACGACGTGGACGTGGGCCACGCCTTGGTGACCGCCGCGGGCCACGGCCTGGGCCTGGACGTCCGATTCCGAGGGGTCATCTCGGAGGACGAGGACGGCTGGATCCGCGCCCGTCGAGCCGCCGGCGCGCAGAACGCCGGCTTCTCCGAGTGCCTGTCCGCCGACGTACACGAACTCATCGACCGGATCGTCCGGGACGTCGAAGTGGCGCCCCCGGGCGATCTCCTCTGGGACCTCAAGGACGCCGCCGCCCTCGTGGGCAACGCGGGCCGTCGGAACAGGCCCCCGTGGCGATGACCGCTCTCCCGCTCCCCGCTGTATCCCCGCGCCCCCGCAGAAGCAGAGTCCCCACCCCATGAAGTTCCTCACCCAGGACTACTACGAAATCCTCGACCTCGAGCCGGGCGCCGACAACGAGGCCGTGAAGCGCGCGTATCGGCTCGTCCGTCGCAGCTTCCGCCCCGACTCGATGGCCATCCACAGCCTCTACTCGACGGACGAGACCGAGGCCATCGGCGCCAAGATCGACGAGGCGTTCCGGATCCTCAGTCGGCCGGAGTCCGCCGGGCGGTACGCGAAGTACCACCGCACCGCGCGCCCGGGCATGCCGATCCCGCGGCGCCCCGAGGACTTCTTCGACCAGGTGCACCAGCTCGACTCCGCGACGCCCATCGAGGCGCTCGCCCGGGCCGTCGGGTCGGAGGACGAGGTCACCGACGCGCCCGTGGCGGCCGTCTCGCAGCTGCACCCGCGTCGCGCGCCGCGGTCCACCGCCGTGGAGGTCCGCGCCGACCGCGACGCGACCCTGCCCCCGGACTACGGCGACGACGTCTCCACCGACCCCTCGCTGGTGGGCGCGGCCGCCGCCGCCACGGGCGCGGTCCCGGAGGCCCAGGCCGACCTGTTCCTCGACGCGCTCGAGGAGGTCGAGGAGCTGCACGACGTCCCCGAGGCGCCCGCGTTCGTGGCCGCCGCCGTGGTCGAAGACGACCCCTACGTCGCCCACGACGACTCGGTGTACGACCTCCCGCCGAGCGCCTTCGAGGCCCCGCCCCCGCCCGCCGAGCTGGACTACGCGGACGTGGACGCCCTGCTCTCGAGCGTCGCGTCCCGACCCGTCGCGCCGCCTCGCCCGGCCGCGCCCGCGGCTCGGCCCGCGGTCCGCACCCGCGTGCCTGCGCCCGCCCCGTATGCCTCGTCGCCCGCGCCCACCCCGTACGCAAGCGCGCCCGCGCCCGCCCCGTACGCAGGCGCGCCGGGCCCGGCGCTCGTCCAGTCCCGAGGCCCGACGTACTCCCAAGCGCCCGTCCCCGACGCGTCGCCCACGGCCCCCACCGTCGCGGTGCCTCCGGTCGCCGGCCCCGCGCCCGTCACCAACGCCTCGACGCTCGCGTCCGTCGCCGCCGTGAACCGCGATCTGGGCCCCCGTCCCCGACGCTGGAGCCGCGACACGATCCGGACGCGCGCCGTCGGTCAGCTCGAGCTCAACCCGCTCTCGGCCGAGGACATCGACGCGTTCGAGATGGACTGCGGCGGCATGGGCGGCGAGTTCCTGAAGCAGGTGCGTCGGGCCCTGGGTGTAAGCATCGACGACATCGCCGCGCGTACGAAGATCAGCCGGGGGATGCTGCGCTACATCGAGGCGGAGGAGCTCGAGTTCCTGCCCGCCCGGGTGTACCTGCGGGGCTACCTCACGCAGATCGGCCGCCTCCTCAAGCTGCCCCTGCCGAAGATCGTCGACGGCTACATGAAGGCGAACGGCCTGGGCAAGCAGTAACGTCCCGTCGTGAGCGACGGCCCCCAGCTCTTCGAGGTCCACGTCTCGGCCGCGGGCAGGCGCGTGGACCAGTTCCTGGCGCACCGGCTGCCCGGGTACTCGCGCTCGTTCCTCCAGAAGCTGATCGACGACGGCGAGGTCAGCGTCGACGGCGAGGTCGTGCGGCGGTCGCATCGACTCAGCCCGGGCGACCTCGTGGAGCTGGTCGTCCCCCCGCCGATCCGGGCGGACGTGGTCCCCGAGGACATCCCCTTGGACATCGTGCATCAGGACGAAGACGTCGTCCTCGTGAACAAGCCCCGGGGGATGGTCGTGCACCCCACGACGCACGACCTGTCCGGCACCCTGGTGAACGCGCTGCTGTTCCACGTGACGGACCTGAGCGGCATCAACGGCGTGGAGCGGCCGGGCATCGTCCATCGCATCGACAAGGACACGACAGGCATCTTGGTCGTGGCCAAGAACGACCGGGCCCACCGCGGCCTCTCCGAGCAGTTCCGAGACCACTCGATCGCGCGGCGGTACGTGGCCGTGTGCTGGGGCCGCCCCCACCCCGCGTCGGGCACCATCGAGTCGGAGATCGGGCGCCACAAGAAGGACCGTCGCCGCCAGACGAGCTGGTCCCCGGTGACGCCCCGCGACTCGGTGACCCACTACACGACCGTCGAGGAGTACGGGCCCGCGAGCCTCGTGCAGTGCGAGCTCGAGACGGGACGCACCCACCAGATCCGCGTGCACTTCACCGAGCGCCTGCGCCACCCGCTGGTCGGCGACCCGGTCTACGGCGGCCTCGCCAAGGGCCTCATGCCCCGCGATCCCGAGCTCAAGCGCGTGCTCTCACCCATCCGCGGCCAGCTGCTGCACGCCGCAACCCTGGGCTTCGTGCACCCCCGCACCAAGGAGTACGTGCACTTCTCGGCGCCCCCGCCCCCCCGGATGCTCGACGCCATCCGCGCCCTACGGCGCCACGCGCGCATGGAGGAGGACGCCCCCGGCCCCTGGGACGACCGGGCAGTCACCCCGCGGCCCGCCGCCGACGAGGCCCATTCCGGACGAAATCCGGAATAGGGCCGGTTGGACCCCCTTCAGGCCCACGCATCCGGATTTTGTCCGGAATAGAGCCCGAAGGCAGACTAGCGGCCGACCGGAGGCGGCGCCCACTGCGCGCAGAGCGGGTAGCCGTCGCCGACGCGGTTGCCCTCTTCGTCGAGCTCCCAGTAGGCCTCGGCCTCGCCGTCGCAGTCCTCGGTGTTCAGGTCCTTCTCGATGATGTCGGCGCAGGACAGGGGCACGATGGTGCCGTCGAGGGCGCCGCCCACGATGTCCTTGGCCTTGACCGAGAGGCAGAACTCGCCCGGGTCGTCGCCGCCGCACTCCTGGCAGCCCACGCCGACCGTCTTGAAGACGAGGTCGCAGATGCCGTTCTCGTCCTTCTCGTCGCCGAGAAGGCCCGCGAGGTCGCGCGTGTCGAGGATGCCCTCGAAGCGGCCGCCGGCGAAGCCGGAGCCCTCGGGGTGCACGACCATGGAGAGGAGCAGGTCCTGGATGGTGGCGTTGACGCCCTGGATGCTGAGCTCCAGGTCGACGCCCTCGAGCACGAGCGACGGGTTCTCCCACGTGGCGGGCTGGTCGTCGGCGGTGTCCGGGATGCGGTCGGGGCCGGCCGTGAAGGTCAGCGTCTCGGAGCAGAGGTCCTGGACGATGTCGGGGCCGTTGAGCTCACCGAGGGCGCCTTCCACGTGCGCGATGTCGTTCTCGAGGTCCGAGGCCTCCGAGAAGGTGAAGATGATGTAGATGTCGGCGAGGAAGCCCTGGAGGAGCGAACCGACGGCCGGGGGCTCGGTGAACGTGGCCGAGGCGAGGTCCAGGTGCATGACCTGACCCACGAGGGCGCCATCGTCGCCGACGACCTCGCCGTAGGGGCCGGTGCTGAAGGACCACGTGGCCGGGGTCTCCTCGTTCCAAGTGATCGTGGCGGTGTACGTCTCGTTGGCGGTGAGGTCGCCGCCGGGGGTGAACTTGACCTTGCGGCCGCTCTCCTCGAGGACGGTCTCGCCCGCGACGGCGGAGCCCGCGGAGTCCGCGAGGGTCAGCGACGAGGTGGTGGGCGCCACGTCGAAGCGGGCCCAGACGTCCAGCTGGTAGAAGAGGTCGTCCTCGGCCTCCTCGGGCGACACGCCGATGATGCGCGGCGGCGGCGGCGGAGCGGGGGTCTCCGTTTCATCGTCGGTGGGACAGCCGAGGCCGAGGCCGAGGGTGCCCGCCGTGAACGCGAGCAACACCAGCTTGCTCATGAGGATTCGCATCAGTTTCTCTCCATTTGAATTTCAGCGCCCGCCCACAGGACCTTGCGCGGTTACGGCAGCGGACGGGGGTTCACCCAGAACGGCGGGAAACTACGCAGGTGCCAAGACGATGTCAAATGTCTTTGAATGCCCGTTCAGTTCTGCGCGGATAGCATGCGAACCGTGATCGGCGAGGCGATCGAGAGCCCGTCGTGGGCCGCGGATCTCGGGAGCCTGTGCGGCTTCACCCATCGGGCGTTCTCCGGCCCCCCGGCCGTGGCCTGCGAAACTCAGGTCCACGGGCGCGACGTGCACGTGCTCGGGCCCGCCTGGACCCCCGGGGAGCCGCTCCCCGACGGCCCCGCCGAGGGCGACGGGCTCTGGACGACCGTGCCGGGCCTGCCCGTGGCCGTGCGGACCGCGGACTGCACCCCCATCCTGCTCTGGGACCCCGAGGTCGGCGCCGTGGCGGCCGTCCACGCGGGCTGGCGCGGGACGACGAAGGACATCCCCGGCGCGGCCCTCGAGGTCGGGCGGACGCTGGGCGTGGACCCGAGCCGCGTACACGCCGCCGTCGGTCCCTGCATCGGCGCGTGCTGCTTCGAGGTGGGGCCCGAGGTCCCCGCGGCCCTCCGGAGCGTCGGGCTTACCGACGCCGACTTCGGGCGCACCGTGGGCCCCCGCGGACGGGACCACGTGGACCTGCGGCTCGCCAATCGGGCGCTCCTCACGCGCGCGGGCGTCCGTCCGGATCGCATCGAGGACGTGGGCGGGTGCACCGTGTGCATGCCCGGGCCCCGCTACGAGTCCTACCGCCGCGACGGCCCCGCCTCGGGCCGCATGCGCGCCGTCATCGCCCCGCTGCTCGCCTTGCTGCTCTTCGTCGGGTGCGGCGACGGTCCCCGGGGGGCGGACTTGTCCCCACGCGACGCGGTCACCGCCGCCCAGACCCTGCTCGCCGAGGGCCGACCGGCCGAAGCCGAGGCCGCCCTGCGCCCCGTCGTGAAGGCGACCCCCGACGACGCCCTCGCGCGCGCAGTGCTCGCCCGCAGCCTCCACGCCCAGGAGCGCTTCCTCGAGGCGACGGTCCAAGGCCGCATCGCGCTGGGCATCGACCCGCGGCTCTGGCAGGCCGCCTACAACCTCGCCTGCCACAGCGCGCGGCTGGGCCGCGTGGACGAGGCGCTCCACTGGCTGCAGGCCGCCCTCACGATCGCGGAGCTGTCCCCCGAGGAGGTGGGGGCGGACGAGGACCTGGCCTCGCTGCACGACGATCACCGCTTCGCCTTCTACCTGGCAACGGGCGTGCTCACGCGTCGGGTGGAGGACGCCATCGCGCGCGTCTCCCCGGGGCGGGTGGAGGTCGGTCGGCCCGCGACGCTCACCGTCATGGCCATCACCCTCAACCGGCGCCTGATGGCTCGACGCGAGGCGGTCGAGATCGACCTCGCGGGGCCCCTCCCCCCGGACGGCCTGGCCCCCGTCACCCGTCGCGAGACCTTCTCCACCGGGGCCGAGGGGGGGCGCGAGTTCATGCAGCGCACGCTCCACTTCGGGTTCCGGCCGCTGCGCCCCGGGCGCCTGTCGCTGGGGCCGTTCCGCGTGCGCATCGGGGACCGCGAGGTGATGACGAACACCGCCGTCCTCGACGTCCTGCCCGCCGAGGCCGCGGCCCACGAGGCCGTCCGCGCGCTCACCCCGCCGCTCCACCCGGGCCTGCCCGGCGACCGGTCGCCGCTCACCGCCTTCTTCCGGGCCCCGTCGACGGCGGACGCGGGGCTCCTCGAGGCGCTCATCGCGCGGGGCACGACCCCTACGGAGATCGATCCGGTCCTGGAGGAACCCCGGGCGGCGCCGTGGACGACCGTCGACGGCCGCGAAGTGCGCGCGTTCCGCTTCCGGGCGGTGGAGATCGACGGGCTGCCGGAGGCCCTCCCGCCCCGGCCCGGCGAGGCCCAGCGGTCGGTGTTCGTGCAGCGGGGCACGGAGGGCTGGAGCCACGTCCTCGACGTGCGCGCCGCCCCCGAAGGAGGGTCTCCCCGCTAACGAGAGGCCTTCTTGCGGGTCGACTGGACGAGCTGCTCGAAGACCTTCTTGTCCGGCGAGTTCTGATACGCGTCCTGGTAGGTGATCTCCTTCTTGCGGAAGAGATCGGCCAGGTAGCGCTCGAAGGGCCACATCCCCTGCTCGGTGCCCGTCATGAGCACCTGCCGGATCTGGTGGAACTTGTCCTCGCGGATCATCGACTGCACCGCGTGCGTGCACTTGAGCAGCTCGATGGCGGGCACGAGCCCCCGCCCCGACGTGTGGGTCAGCAGCCGCAGGTTCACGACCGCGCGCATGACGTCCGCGATCATCGCCCGCGCGCCCGCCTTCTGGTTGTCCGGGAAGACGTCGATGAGCCGCGACATCGCGTTGTTCGTCGAGTTGGCGTGCATCGTGGCGATGATGAGGTGGCCCGTCTCCGAGGCCGAGATGGCCATCTGCACCGTCTCGTAGTCCCGCAGCTCGCCGACCATGATCACGTCCGGGTTCTCCCGAAGCGCGTCGCGCAGGCCGCGGCTGAACGAGTCCGTGTGGTAGCCGACCTCACGCTGCTGAATCAGGGAGGTGCGATTCTCGAAGATGTACTCGATCGGCGCCTCGAGCGTGAGGATGTGGAGCTGCCGGTTCGCGTTCATCCGCTCGATGATCGCGGCCATGGTCGTCGACTTGCCCGACCCCGTCGGGCCCGTGAACAGGACCAGGCCCTCCTTCTGCTGACCGAGGTACGCGAGCTCCGGCGGCAGCTTCAACGCCTCGAGGGACTCGATGACGTGCGGGATGTGCCGGATGGCGGCGGAGACGCCGTACAGCTGTCGGAACACGTTGATGCGGAAGCGCCCGAGGCCCTCCACCTGGTACGCGAGGTCGACGGAGTTGTTGGCGCGGAACTCGCCCTGCTGGGCGTCGGTGAGGATCGAGAGGATGACGCGCTCGATCTCCTTGGGAGACAGCTCCTTGCCCTGGGACGGCTGGAAGAGGTTGTCGACGCGCAGCGTGGGCGGGAACTTCGGCGTGATGTGGAGGTCGGTCGCCTCCATCTCGATCATCCACCGCAAGAGCTTGTGGAACGCGTCCCGGGAGAGCTTGTCGCCGTACTGCGGGGGGGTGGTGACCTCCTTGCGCGTGTATTGGATCGTGAACGCGGGCCGCAGACCCTCGCCCGCGCCGGGCTGGGCGGACTGGCGCGGGGGCGAGCTCGGGGCGGGCGTGGAGCCGATGTCCCCGAGGCCGAGATCCAGCTCCGAGGCCGGGGCCTTGGGCTCGGAGCGACGTCGCCCCGGGCGCTTGAGGCGCATGGAGGGCGCGGGCAGGAGCGACTCGTCGTCCTCCTCGCCGTCGTCGGAGTGGTCGAGCTCCTCATCCGGCGCCGGCTGGGGGACGAACCGCGGCGGGGAGACCTTGACCTGCGGCGGCGGGAGCACGTCTTCGGGGTCCGACTCTTCGTAGTCGAGCCCCTCGTCCATGGACACCCCGATGTCCTCGAACATCTCCACGGCCTCGTGAGGCTGCTCATCGCCGGCCAGGTCTGCGTCGCGATCGTGGACCCGGAACATCGCGGAGAGCCCGTCGTCGCCCCCCGTGGCCAGGTCGCAGATGTAGATGCCGCCGCCGTACTCGTAGTGGATCGACGCGGAGCCGTCCATGTGGAGGGTGGCCAGGTCCTCGGGGGTCGTGATCTCGCGCACGAAGTCGCGCAGCTGCTTCTCGGTGAACGCGGGGAGTGACAGCGCGCGGCTGCGCTTGCCGACGAACACCTCCGGCGACTTCCCCGCCTGGAGCAAGAGCCCGTCGGCGTCCTGCGACGCCATGAGCTTCAGGATGTAGTCCAGCCGAGCCATCCACGCCTCCTGCGTCGCGATCATGCCACGCGGGGGGGTGAGGCGCCGGGAGGCGGGCTGGTACACCCGACCGCTTGTCATGACCGGGATGAACTTGTCCCTGACGCCGATCGCTTCGTTCCTCCTCTTCGCGTGCCTCGGCACGCTTCCTCGTCGCGCCTCGCGCTCGGCGCCCGGTCCGGCGTCCAACCCGGTCATGACTTCGGGCCGGCTGTACTACGGAGGGGGCGGGCCGCAGACGGGGTTCGAGGCGACCTCGCAGCCGCCGGTCTGCTCCACGTCGCCGAGGCTGTTGCCCGAGGCCGTGAGGGTGCACGCGGTCAGCGTCACCACGCCGTCGCAGCTGAGGCCCCAGCCGCCGTTGTCGGTGAGCAGCGGGTCGACGATCGTGGCGGTGACGCCGCTGTCGAGGCGGATGCCGTCGCCCGCCGCGAGGTCGATCTCGGTGCCGTCGACGGTCAGGGTGCCGGAGTCGCCGTGCACGCCCTCGACGGTGGCGCCCGAGATGGTGCCGTCCGTCATGACGAGGGTGCCGCCGGTGATGTGCACGCCGGTCTGCGCGCCGACGATGTCGACCCCGTCCAGCGAGGCCGCGCCGTTGGTCTGCTGCACGGTCACGGTGCCCTGGGACTCCACCGCGCCCCCGGCGAGGTCGAGGTCGCCGCCGAGGATCTGCAGGGCGGGCCCCACGGCGGCGGTGATGTTGACGTTCGAGCCGTCGATGTCGGCGGCGCCTGCGAGGTTGATGCCGGCCCCGCCCGCCCCCTCGATGAGGACGCCGTCGAGCACGATGGCGCCGTTCGACGCGGTGGCGCCCGCGCCCCCGGGATCCGTCACGACGGTGTTGGTGGCCGTGATGGTGCCCCCGGAGAGGGCCGCGAAGCCCGCGCCGCCGCAGTTGGTGAGGGTCGCCCCGTCGAGGGTCGCGAAGGTGTTCGCGGTGCTGGTGCGCACGCAGTCCAGCCCGATGTCCGTCAGGGTCGTCTCGGGGGACACGGTCACCACGCCCGGGATCGACATGCCGGTGGACGAATACACCCGCAGGTCGATGCCCGCGCCGCTCGTCTCGGCGATGGTGTTGCCCACGGGGGTCGTCTCGTCCTCCACCAGGTGGACCTGGCCGCCCTGCACGTAGACGCCGGTGCCGGAGCCCTCGATCGAGTTCTCGAGCAGCGTCACGACAGGGACCGGGATGTCGGCCGCGTCACGGTCCGTGTGGCCGTTGCAGTCGTCGTCGATCCAGTTCCCGAACACCTCCACCGCCTCGGGGCCGCGGGTGGGGTCGGTGTCGTCGCAGTCGCCGTCGGCGACGCTCGTGCCGTCGCCGTCCTGGTCGTCGACGTCGGGCGTGGCGCTGTCCGGCGTGGCGGGGTTGCAGTCGTTGTCGATGAGGTCGTCCTCGATCTCCTCCGCGAGCGTGGAGATGGCGGGGTCCGAGTCGTCGCAGTCGCCCGACCAAGGGGACTGGGTGTCGCCGTCGTGGTCCTGGAACAGGTCCGTGGGCACGCCGAACGTGGCCTCGAGCCCGGCCGTGGTGCCGCCGACGATCGTGTTGTCCTCCACCTGGAAGGGCCCCATGCCCGCGATCCGCACGCCGTACGCCGCGCCCGGGGCCTGGATGTTGTTGCCCTCCACCAGGCTCCCCTGCGTGAGCGTCTCGACGTTGTTCGTGCTCAGGCGCATGCCGTAGTTCCACACGAGGCCGTCGCAGGCCGCGTTGCCGCCCTCCGGGTCCACGCCGATGTCGTTGTTGCGCACCTGGGTCTCGCCGTTGGAGGCCCAGAGCCCGCCGCCGATGCCGCCGCACAGGGTGTTCCCGCTCACCACCGCGCCGGGCGTGGTGGACAGCTGCACGAGGTTCGTCCCCGCCGAGCCGAAGATCTGGTTGTTGATGATCTCCAGCTTCGGGTTCGTCATCCCCTCGGGCCCCTGGATCAGGACGACCGCGCCCTCCGACGACGTGTTCACCTCGTCGACCATGCCGGTGTTCGTGAGGACGTTTCCGTCCGCGAGGATCTGGCTGCGGAACGAGTAGATGGCGGCGTTCGCGTTGTCCGTGAAGGTGCCGTTGACCCACTCGAGGTAGGCCGGCGAGCCGCCGGACCGCGTCTCGACGCCGCGGCCGTTGTAGAGCATGTCCGCCTCTTCGCGCGGCGGATCGGGCACGCCGTCGACCGTGGGCTCCCCGTCCAGCTGGGTGTAGAGCGGGCCGCGGCTCGTGGACTCGATGCTCACGCCCTCGGCGAGCACGGTCGACTCGGACAGGTAGACGGCCGTCCCCCGGTTGTCCCGCAGCGTCGTCCCCGTGATGGCGCCCTGGCTCTCCTCCACGTGGATGCCGTTCCACCACGCCTCGCTGATCACGTCGTCGCCGATGGAGAAGCCGGCGTCCACGATCACGATGTTCGAGAACTCGACGTCCGAGATGTCGTTGCCCGAGTAGGCGCAGTTCTGGGCCCGGAAGCAGGCGACGCCGTAGCCGTTGGTGATCGAGCCGTCGGCGGCCGGGTTCTGCACGTCCCGGAAGTAGGCGTGGTCGATGCCCGAGACGATGTTCTCGCTGATGACCGCCTCCACCGCGTCCAGGACGAGCACGCCGTTGCCCGCGGTGACGTCGGTGATGGTGTTGCCGGTGACCTCGACCGTCGCGGCCCGACCGTCGTTGGTGTTCCCGCCCGCGAGGATCCCCTGCTCGCGGACGCCCTCGATGATGTTGCCGGTGATGACGATGTCGCCGCCCGGAGCCCGCGCGGTGATGCCCGGCGAGCCCGTGTTGTCCACGAACGACGACGTGATGGTCGCGTTGCTGTTGGCGAGGATCGACCAGTTGTTCAGGCCCTGGAACGTGGACCCGCTGACGGTGAGGTTCCGGCCCGACGCCGAGCCCTGGTCGCCCTGCATGAAGACGCCGTAGGCGAAGGTGTCGATGGTGGTGGCCGTGACAGTCAGGTTGTTCGCCTGCATCCAGATGCCGACGAAGCTGCCGTTCCGGAGCGTGCAGCCCTCCACGAGGATCTCATCGTTCCCCGAGCCCTCGATGAAGATGGCGCTGCCGTCCGAGTCGAAGTCCTCGGCGGTGGGGGGGCGGTTGGTGCTCACCACCTCCGAGTTGAAGACCGACAGCTCGGACTCCAGCACGTGAATGCCGAAGGAGCCGCTCGCCTGGATCTGCGAGTCGTGGATCTCGAGAACGGAGTTGGTCTGGGCGAAGACGCCCTTGCCCCCGGTGTCGCTGCTGAAGCCGATGTTGAAGGTGGTGAGCTCGTTCGCCACGACCGTCGACTGCGAGGCCTCGACGCCCACGAGGCCCCGGCTGTCGCCGTTGCTGTCCGGCTCGAACTCGATGTGGACCTCGTTCAGGGTCACGTTGTTGGACTGCGTGATGCGGATGCCGCGGATGGTGCCGAGCTCCTCGGCGGGGGAGATGAGCGACAGGCGCGACAGGGTGACGGGTCCGTCGACCTGGTCGATCTCGACGACGGTGCCCGCGCCGCCGCCCGTGATGACGACGCCCCCGGCCTCGACGCCCGCGATGGTGATCGGCTTGTCGATGTCGATGTCTTCGTCGAACAGGCCGCTGCACACGCTGACCACGCCTCCCGAGGGCGCCGCGTCGATGGCCTGCTGGATCGTCTCGAAGCCGCCGCCGCCGGCGACCGTCACGCAGAATTGCTCGGCCGAGCTGTCGTCGTCGTCCGCTTCGCAGTCCGCGGCCACCTGGGACAGGGCCAGCGCGGCGAGCAGGAACGCGAAGCGGGGATTGAGCACGGTTCGGGGTCGGGGATGCATGCAGGCTCCGAGATCGACGACTGAGGCCAGCGGAGTATAGGGTCGCGGACGCGTACGCGGTCGGGCAGGGGCAAGCCTCCGAATTCGAGCCGCGGCCGCACGGCGCGACATTGGAGTCACGCCCTGCCCTTCGAGGTTCCCGTGGCCGTCGACGAAGTCCTTCAAGAGAAGCTCGACCTCCTCCAGAACAAGCTCGCGGAGTCCCGTCTGGGAGGCGGCGAGGCGCGGATCGCGAAGCGCCACGACAAGGGGCTGCTGACGGCCCGGGAGCGCATCGACCTGCTCGTCGATCCCGGCTCGTTCCTGGAGCTGGACGCGTTCGTGGTGCACCAATGCCGCGACTTCGGCATGGAGGACAAGCGGATCCTGGGCGACGGCGTCGTCACCGGTCACGGCACGGTCGACGGCCGCCCCGTCTTCGTATTCGCCCAGGACTTCACCGTGTTCGGCGGCAGCCTGTCGGGGGCCTACGCCAAGAAGATCTGCAAGGTCATGGACCTGGCCATGGAGAACGGCGCCCCGGTCGTGGGCCTGAACGACAGCGGCGGCGCGCGCATCCAGGAGGGCGTCGTGAGCCTCGGGGGCTACGCGGACATCTTCCTGCGCAACACGCTCGCCTCGGGCGTCGTGCCGCAGATCTCCGCGATCCTCGGTCCCTGCGCCGGTGGTGCCGTCTACAGCCCCGCGATCACGGACTTCATCCTCATGGTCGAGGGCAGCAGCTACATGTTCGTGACCGGCCCGGACGTCATCAAGACGGTGACCCACGAGGAGGTGGACAAGGAGAGCCTCGGCGGGGCGAGCACGCACAACAGCAAGTCCGGCGTCGCTCACTTCGCGGCCCCGGATGAAGCGACGTGCATCGCGCTGACCCGCGAGTTGCTCGGCTTCCTGCCGTCCAACAACGTGGAGGATCCTCCGGTGCGCCCCAGCGAGGACCCCTGGGATCGCGCCACCGACGAGCTGGTCGAGGTCGTGCCCGCGAACCCCAACAAGCCCTACGACATCCGCGAGATCGTGCGGTCGGTGGCGGACGACGGGTACTTCCTGGAGGTCCAGCCCGCCTACGCCATGAACATGGTCGTCGGCTTCGTGCGGGTCGAGGGCCGCTCGGTGGGCGTCGTGGCCAACCAGCCGGCCCACCTCGCGGGCTGCCTCGACATCGACTCGTCGATCAAGGGCGCGCGCTTCGTGCGCTTCTGCGACGCGTTCAACATCCCCCTGCTCACGTTGGTGGACGTGCCCGGGTTCCTCCCCGGCACCTCCCAGGAGTGGGGCGGCATCATCAAGCACGGCGCGAAGCTCCTCTACGCCTTCGCGGAGGCGACCGTCCCGAAGGTGACGCTCATCACGCGGAAGGCCTACGGCGGCGCCTACGACGTCATGGCGAGCAAGCACATCCGCGCGGACATCAACCTCGCCTACCCCACCGCCGAGGTCGCGGTGATGGGCGCCGAGGGCGCGGTGAACATCATCTTCCGCCGAGAGCTGGCGGGGGCGCCGGACGCCGACGTGAAGCGCGCGGAGCTGACGGCCGACTACCGCGACACGTTCGCGAACCCGTACAAGGCGGCGGAGCTGGGCTACATCGACCGCGTGATCCCGCCGGACCGCACCCGCAAGGAGGTCGCCGGCGCCCTGCGCATGCTGCGCAACAAGACCCAGACCCTCCCGGCGAAGAAGCACGGCAACATCCCCTTGTAAGCACCCCTCTCGACAAATCGAAGACTTGTCGCCGGGGGCCCCGCAGTACCCCCTGAGACTCCACTTCGCTACGCTTCGTTGCGCGCGCTCGAGGCGCTTGCTTCCCTGCCGAGACGATGAAGAACCTGCTCGCCAAGCTGCGCTCCGACGAGGCCATCGCGGACCTCGCGCGCCTGGTGGTCGACGATCTGCTGGCCCGCCCCCCCGCCGAGGTGGTCGACGCGCGCTTCACGGCGGAGCTGGTCCAGCGCTCCCTGCGGGGCTGGCTCGCCTCCGAGACGGCCCAGCAGCGCCTGCTCGCGACCCTCGAGGACGTGCGGACCCGCCTCGCGTCCGAGGAGCGACGCCTGAGCGACGTGGTCGCCCCCGAGGTCGTGGACGGCGCCCGACGGCTGACGGCGCGGCCCTACTCGCCGGACCGCGGCACCCTCCTCGCCATCCTCGACCGCGAGCCCGTGCACCGCCTCGTGCGCGAGATCCTGCGCGAGACGCTCGTCGACTTCGGCAAGAAGCTGCGCGCCCCCGTCGCCGACAACCGCGTGGCGAAGTCCCTGGGCGGCCTCGGTCGGTTCGCGCGCAGCAAGGCCGCGGCGAAGACGGGGAGCATCGGCGCGCTCGCGGGCGGCCTGGTGGGGGCCGTGTCCGAGGAGGTCGAACGCCAGGTGGAGCGCCGCGCGGCGGAGTTCGCCGACGGAGCGATCTCGGGCGTCCTCCAACGCTTCGCCGACGAGCTGTGCGACCCCCGCCGGGCCGACGACCAGGCCGCCCTCCGCGGGGCGATCCTCGACGGCATCCTCGGCCTGCGCGGCGTCGACGCGGCGAAGGAGCTCGAGAACCTGGACCCCGCCGAGCTCGTGGGGGTCCTGCGCTCGATCCTGAGCGAGTGGGCCGACCGCGAGGACTTCGTGGACACGGTGGTGTCCGTGGTCGACGGCGCGCTCGCGGAGGTGACCGCCCCGACCGTCGGCGAGCTGCTCGACGACTCGATGCGCGACGTCCTCGGCGACCTCGCGGTGGACCTCCTGAAGCGGCGGCTCGGCCCGCTGTTCGCCTCCGACGCCTTCGCGGACTGGTTCCTCGCGCTCGCCGACTGAAGCCGTGGTATGAGTAGTGACTCTGAACGGAGTTACGTCTTGCCGAACCGCGACCCCTCCCTCCAGCTCCTGCCCAGGTGGCGCCCCGACGCGCCCGTCGACGCCTACCTGAACGACCCCGACACGTGGTGGAACCGGACCCACGGCGGGAAGCTCCCGGGGGGCGTCGCGTACCTGTCCGCGGAGTTCGGCATCCACGAGAGCCTGCCGATCTACTCGGGGGGCCTCGGAGTGCTCTCGGGAGATCACGTCAAGTCCGCGTCGGACCTGGGGATTCCCTTGTTCGCCGTGGGCCTCTACTACCGCGAGGGCTACTTCCGGCAGGAGATCGACTCGCACGGCCAGCGCGAGTCCTACCCCCACGTGCACCCCTGGGACGCGGGCCTGCGACGGGCCCGGGGGGCGGGCGGTCAGCCGCTCGAGATCTTCGTCCCGCTCTACGACCGCAACGTGCGCGTGGAGGTCTGGCGGGCGGACGTCGGCCGTGTGCCGCTGCTGCTCCTCGACACCGACCTGCACGGCAACCGC
Organism: uncultured Rickettsiales bacterium; assembly: GCA_964620495.1. GTDB lineage: Bacteria > Myxococcota_A > UBA796 > UBA9615 > UBA9615 > CAZEKB01. The sequence continues at coordinate 29,825 of CAZUHI010000021.1, forward strand.
CCCGAGCACCGGAACCTCACGCGCCGCCTCTACGCGGGCGACCAGCGCATGCGCATCGAGCAGGAGGTGCTGCTCGGGATCGGCGGCGTGCGGGCCATCCGCGGCATGGGCTGGACCCCGGACGTCTTCCACCTCAACGAGGGCCACACCGCCTTCGTGGTGCTCGAGCGGTTCCGCGAGGAGCTGCACGCCGCCGTCCCCCGACGGGAAGCCTGGGACACCGTCCGCGATTCGTGCGTCTTCACGACCCACACGCCGGTGCCCGCCGGCCACGACCGCTTCTCTTCGGAGCTGGTGGCGGAGGTGCTGGGGGCGTACCGCATCCAGCTGGGCATGGACCACGAGGAGCTGATGGACCTCGGCCGGGTCCGCCCCGGGGATGCGAGCGAGCGGCTCTGCATGACGGTCCTCGCGCTCAAGAACAGCCGGGCCGCGAACGGCGTGGCCCAGAAGCACGGGGAGGTCAGCCGGTCGATGTGGCACGAGCTGTACCCGAACCGTCCGGTGGAGGACGTCCCCATCGGCTCCATCACCAACGGGGTCCACGCGCCGTCGTGGGTCGCGCCCGAGGTGGGCGATCTGGTGGCCGCGGCGTCGCCCGACGACCTCCGGCGGTGCCGCACGACCGGGGAGACGATGGCGGCCGTCCAGGGGATCGACGACCAGGCGTTGTGGGATGCCCGGGGGGTGGCGAAGCAGCGCTTGATCGACCTCGTGAAGGAGCGCACCGGGGACGTCATCCCGCGAGAAGCGCTCATCCTCGGGTTCGCGCGTCGGTTCGCCCCGTACAAGCGCGGCGACATGCTCGTCTCCGACCCCGAGCGCACCCTCGCGCTGCTCGGCGACGAGGACCGCCCCGTGGTCCTCGTCTACGGGGGCAAGGCCCACCCGCGCGACGGGGCCGGGCTCGACATCATCCGCAACGTCGTGCTCGCGGGCCGTCGTCCGGAGCTGGCGGGCAGGGTGATCTTCGTGCCGAACTACGACATCGGGGTCGGGCGCGCGATGGTCCAGGGCGCCGACGTGTGGATCAACAACCCCCGTCGTCCCCTGGAGGCGAGCGGGACCTCGGGCCAGAAGGTCGCCATGAACGGCGGCCTCAACTGCTCCACGCTCGACGGCTGGTGGGTGGAGGGCTTCGCGCTCGAGCCCCGGGCCGGGTGGGCGGTCGGCCCCCCCGAGCCGGCGGCGGACGACGCCGTGGGGGACCGCGTGGACCGCGACGCCCTCTACTCCACGCTCATGGACGAGGTCGTTCCCCTGTACTTCGACCGCGACGAGGACGGCCTGCCCCGGGCCTGGATCGCGCGCATGAAGGCCTCGATCGCGTCGTGCCTGCCCGCGTTCAACACGGACCGCATGCTCGCCGACTACGTGGCGAAATCCTATCTCGCCTGACGCGTAGGCTTCGGGGACCCTCACCGGAGACCCCATGCGCCAAGAGACCGTCCTTCGCTCCGCGTCCTTCGATCCCAAGCTCAAGACCTACTGGCTGCTCGGCGGCGCGCTGATCCTGCTGTCGACCGTGGTGGGCATCGTCGCCCTGCCCTTCTGGTTCCTCGGGGTCGGCGCCTACTTCAACACCAAGCGCTTCGACCACATGCACGCCGAGCTCACCGACCGGTCGCTGCACCTGCGCAAGGGCGTCCTGTTCAAGATCGACAAGACGATCCCGCTCGACAAGATCCAGGACATCGCGCTGCATCACGGCCCGATCATGAACGCCCTCGGCCTCGCGGGGCTGCGGATCGAGACGGCGGGCACGTCGGTCCAGGGGGCGGCGGACGCGAGCCTCACCGGCGTCGTCGACGCGGCCGCGTTCCGGGACGCGATCCTCGAGCAGCGAGAACGCGTGACGGGCGGAGCCGCGCTGCCCGCGCCCGCCGAGGGGGAGGTGCTGGCCGAGATCCGCGACAGCCTCCTTCGCATCGAAGGGCTGCTCGCCGCGAAGTAGAAGGACCGAGGCTAAGGAGCCGTGAAGCCCACCTGCACCGGGGGGTCCTCGACCTTGCGGCGGCCGAGGATCTCGGCGCCGGACTCGTTGAGGTCCGCGAGCGCGATCTCACGCCCCGGAGCCCAGCCGTCCGACGGCCCCACGGCCACGACGATCTCCTTGAGCTGCCCTCGCGGGTACACGTTCGGCAGCTCGACCTCTTCGAACGTGACGGCGCCGACCACCTGGTAGGGCCCCCCGACGGGTCCCGTCATGAGGTAGGTGCGCCCGTCCTGGAGGCGGCTCAGGCCGTCGGGCGAGATCCCGACCTGGTGGGGCCGGTGCATGTTCCGCCAGTCGATCGCGGCCTGGGGCGCGGCGGTGGCGAGGGTGGTGTGCACGGCCGGGCCGGGGCCGCCGGCGAACCCTTGGGCGCCCGTGGCGGTGAATCGACCGGCGAGGAAGCCGAGCAGGACCGCGGCGCCCAGGAGCGCGGCCGCGGCCGTCATCCAGCGAGGCGTCGCCAGCGGAGGAGGGGCGGACGGTCGGACGGGCGCGTACTGCCCGCTCTCCCGCGCCGCCACGGCCTCGGCGGCGGCGTCCAGGACGCGGTGGTCCAGGTCTCGAGGCGGGAGCTCGTTCAGCTCGGCCCGGAGGTTCCGCAGATCGAGGGCCAGCGCCCCCCGGGCCGCCCGCTCGTCCCGACACTCCCCGCACGCGGCGAGGTGGGCCAGGAACTCCTCGGGAGCCGTGGCGGTGTCGAACTGCGCGCCCCAGATCCAGTCCTGGATCTCTGCGCACCCGATGGTTCGTTGCTGGTCGTTCATGGGACGCCCCTTCACTCGGCCTGGGCCTCGACCGGCTTGAACCCCGGTCGAAGGTGGTTGAGCCGCATCGCGAGCCGGCGGCGTGCCTCCCGGAGCCGACGCTTGACCGTCGCCTCGGAGCAGGACAGCGCCGCGGCGCACTCCTTGTAGGTGAGCCCCTGGACGTCGACGAGCATCACGGCGATGCCCTCTTCCTTGGGGAGCGCGTCCACCGCCCGGGCGACCTCGGATCGCATGTGCGACCGGACCGCGGTGTCCTCGGGCGTGGGCACGGAGCTCACCAGGTTGATGGCGAGGGGGACGGCGTCGCCCGCTTGGCGCTCGTTGCGGCGCTCGATGACGTGCAGGCCGCGGTGATGGATGGCCGTCAGCGAGTACCCCACGAAGGAGCCGCGGATGGCCCCCCGGCGAGCCGCCACGGCCACGGCGGCCATCGCCTCCACGAGGATGTCTTCGGCCTGCTGGGTGTCGCGGCCCATCTTGCGGGCCATGCCCCAGAGCCGGCGTCGGTGCCGCTTGTAGAGGGCTTCGAACGCGGACTCATCGCCGTCCACGTATCGGTCCAGCAGCTCTCGATCCGTCTCGAGTCGTCGCAGCATGTGCATCCCCTTGGGTAGGACCGGCGGGGGTTTCTGGCAGGGTCAACCGTCGGTCCACACTTGGGACGGGAGCCGGCGGCGGACATTCGGACCTTCTTCCGGAAAATCGCACGATCGACGTGCGTCGGCGTCATGAAAGTTCAAGAACGAGCGACGCCCCGGCCGAAGCCGAGGCGAAGAATGCTCGGGAGGGTCCGAGATTTCGGACGCGCCGGACGACGCGGACGGTCAGTCGCGCGACGTGTAGGGCAGCAGGGCGAGGTGCCGCGCGCGCTTGACCTCACGGGTCAGTCGACGCTGCATCTTGGCGCTCAGCCCGGTGCGACGACGGGGAAGGATCTTCCCGCTCTCGCTCAGGAAGCGCTTGAGGGACTTGGTGTCCTTGTAGTCGATGTTGGGCTTGCCGCGGACTTCGCGGTCTCGGCTGTAGCCGCCGTCTCGTGAACGCTCCATGATTCGCTCCTCGGAGTTGCGCCACGGGTTCAGTCCCGCGCGCGAAGCCGACGGACCCTAGGGGAGTCGCTCCGGGGGATCAAGCCCCAACCGCCCGCGGGGCGATATCATGCCGCCGATGCGCACCCCGCTCCTCGTCGTCGTCGCGTTCCTCGGCCTCGCCGCGCTGATCTCCTCGGCGCACCGGCACACGGACGCGTGGGCCCCACCGCCCGTGCCTGACGACGAGATCCGGTACCTTCCGTCGGGGCAGTCCCTCGCACTGATGTCCATGGGCTTCGAGCCCGTCCTCGCCGACCTGCTCTGGGTCAAGGCCGTGCTCCTGTTCGGGGAGAGATACGGGGAGGCCGACCAGAGCTGGTACCCCTGGCTGTTCCACATGGCGGACCTGGCGAGCGATCTGGAGCCGCAGTACCGCGCCGTCTACAAGATGGGCGGCACCATGCTGCGCACGGACTCCGTGTTCGTCGAGCAGAGCAACCTCATCTTCCAGAAGGGCATGAAGGCGATGCCCGGCGAGTGGTACTTCCCGTTCGCCATCGGGATGAACTACTACCAGCAACTGGAGGACCCGGCGATCGCCGCGCGGTTCATCCGTCGCGCCGCCGAGACGGGCGAGGGGCCGGTGTACCTGCGGAACCTCGCGGCCTCGATGCTCAGCGACGCCAACCAGCTCGAGGTCGCCCGCCAGTTCCTCGTCGAGGAGGCGCGCGTCCTCCCCAGGGGCGCGGCGCGCGACGTCACCATGGCGAAGGTCTACGAGATCGCGTACCAGATCGCCGCTCGGGACGCGGGCCTCGCCGTCGCCGCCTATCGAGACCGGGAGGGGCGGCTGCCCACGGCGCCCGGGGACATCGTGGCCGCAGGGTTCGTCCTGCCCCCCGATCCCATGGGCGATACGAGCTACCTCGCGCACCTCGGGGTGCGCCCCGCCCCCGCCGATCAGCTCGGGTGGGTGTGGGACCCGGACCCGGACGCGAAGATCGGCACGGTCGCGTCGCTCGGGTTCGGGCACGTCTTCACGCAGATCCGGGAGGCCACGGGGTACGGCTCCGAGGGCCTGATCCTCGAGGGCGGACACTGACATGACTCGGGCCCGATGAGCGCGGAGCGGTGGCCTCAGCGGTACTTCGCCGCCACGCGGATGTAGGCCTCGCGGAAGGGCACGCCCTCGGCCACCAGCCGGTAGGCCTCTTCGGTGGCGTACAGCTCGCGAGACATCCCGGCGTCGCAGCGCTCGGTGTCCACTTCGAGCCCCGTCATCACGTGCGTCGCCACCCGGAGCATCGACAGGGCCGTGTCGACGCCGCGGAAGAGGGGGGCCTTCAGCAGCTGGAGATCGCGGTGATAACCCGACGGGAGGGGCGCGGCGACGGCCTGCACCTCCGCGAGCGCCGATCGCACGACTGCGGCCTTGGCGCGGGTCAGCTCCAGGACGTCCGGGTTGCGCTTCTGCGGCATGATCGAGCTGCCCGTGGTGAACGCGGTCGGCAGGCGCAGGTAGCCGAACTCGGACGTCACGTAGAGGCACACGTCCCAGGACCACTTGCCGAGATCCTGCGCGACCTGCGCCAGGGCGAAGAGCAGCGCGGCCTCGGCCTTGCCCCGGCCCGGCTGCGCGGCCTCGGGGGGCTCGATGACGGAGAGGAACCCCAGCTCGGCGGCCGTCGACTCGCGGTCGATGCCGAGGACCTCGGGGGTCCCGTACCCCGCCGCCGACCCCAGGGGGGAACCCGACGCCATGGCGACCGCGGCCTCGAGCAGCGGCGCGTTGGACTGGAGCAGGCGCGCGTAGGCGCCCGCCCAGCGGCCGACCGTGGAGGGCATGGCGCGCTGGAGGTGGGTGTAGCCCGGCAGGGGGACGTCCCGGTGCAGGTCCGCGAAGGCGGCGAAGGCGGTGACGGCGGCCGTGAGCTCCTTGACGGCGTCGGTCGCCGCGGCCCGCAGCCACAGGGCGACGGCGGTGAGGACCTGATCGTTGCGGGAGCGACCGGTGTGGATCTTCTTGCCGACGTCTCCGTGGCGCGCCACGAGGTAGCGCTCGATGGCCGTGTGGCAGTCCTCGTCCTCGCGCTCGATGACGAACTCGCCGTCCGCGTGCGCCTCGAGGATGCGGGCGAGGCCCTCCTCCAGCTGGCGGAGCTCGTCCTCGTCGAGGACGCCGATCCGCAGGAGCATGCGCGCGTGGGCGCGGCTGCCCGCGACGTCGTGGGGGATCAGCCGGTGGTCGAGGACGGGGTCGTCCCCCACCGTGTACTCCTCGATCAGCGCGTCGAGGCCCGGGGCTCCCTCCTTGCTCCAGAGCTTCGGCATCAGCGCCCCGGCCCCATGAGCGCGAGCAGCTGCGCCGCCTGGGCCCAGACGCGGTTCTCCGCCTGGTCCAGCACGGCCGAGTGGGGACCGTCGAGCACGTCGTCGCTCACCACCACCCCGCGCCGCACGGGCAGGCAGTGCATGAACTTCGCGGGGGCGCCGCGCACGAGGTCGGCGCCGCGCACCACCCAGTCCCGGCGGAGGGCCGCGAAGGCGTCCGCGTGACCCGACGCCGTGGCCGCGTGGCCGACGACCGCGCCCCAGGACTTCGCGTAGACGACGTGGGCGCCGTCGAGTGCGGAGTTCCGGTCGTTGGTGACCGAGAAGGACCCACCCGACTCGTCCGCGAGGGCCGCCGCGGAGGCGAGGGCCGCGTCGTCCAGCTCGAAGCCTGCGGGGTGGGCGAGCACGACCTCCATGCCCTGGGAGGCCGCCGCCCAGATGCCCGAGTTCACGACCGCCATGGGCAGCGGCTTCGGGTGCGGGGCCCAGGTGAAGGCGAGCTTGCGGCCCTTCGGCGCGCCGAGCAGCTCCCGCAAGGTGAGGGCGTCCGCGAGGCCCTGGCAGGGGTGGGCGAAGGGCCCCTCGAGGTTGATGAGCGGCACGCCCGCGTCGGCCGCGAAGGCCTTGTGTACGGGCTGGGAGCGCTCGACGTCCCAGCTTCCGCGCCCCGGGAAGGCGCGCAGCCCGAGGACGTCCGCGTACCGGCCGAGGACGCCCGCGGCCTCCTTGACGTGCTCGGCGCTGAGCCCGTCCATGACGACCTCGTCCTTGAACTCGAGCGTCCACATGCCGCTGCCGGGCTGCAGCTCCACGAAGTGCGCGCCCAGCTTCGCGCAGGCGACATCCATGGACGTGCGGGTGCGCAGGGACGGGTCGAAGAACATGCCCGCGAAGACCTTGCCCGCGAGGGGTCTGGCGCGCGCCAGCTCGTCCGCGTGGGGCTTGAGGGCGGCGGCGAGATCGAGCAGGGCGTCGACCCCGGCCAGGCCCGGCTCGAGCCCGGTGAGGAGGTGACCGTCGGCCCACGCGGGGACCGCGGCGAGGGCATCTGCGACCGGCTTGGGCAGGGTCATGCGTCGCTCCCGGACCGTCGGGCGGCGAGGCCCGACAGCAGCTGCTGAGTGCCGTAGATGCGCGAGAAGCCCTCTGCGTCTCGCCCGTCCCACAGCGCGTTCTCTTCCCCGTACTTCGCGAGCTCGGGGGCCATCATGGAGTAGGTGGACCGCACCCCGCGAACCACCACGGCGCCCTGCCGGAGGTGCACGCGGACGTCGCCCGTCACGCGCGCCTGGCTGCTGTCGATGAAGGCCTCGATGTCGCGCATCACCGGGTCCATGTGCTGGGCCTCGTGCAGCATCATCCCGTACAGCCCGCCCAGGTGGTCCTTGTGGAAGGCCTGACTGCGGGACAGGACGAGCTTCTCGAGCTCGCGGTGCGCGGGGAGGATGACGGCGGCGGCGCCCGCCTCGAAGGCGATGCGGCCCTTGATGCCGAGGATGGTGTCGCCCAGGTGGATGCCGCGGCCGACGCCGTGCTCGGAGGCGAAGGCGCGGACGGCCTCGAGGAGCGCGAGGGGCTCCATGGCCGTCCCGTTCAAGGCCACGGGGAGGCCCGCCTCGAAGGAGAGGGTGAGCTCGCCGCCCTCGCCGGGGGCGGCGCCGGGGTCGACGGTGGTGGTCCAGGCCGCTTCCGGCGGATACGCCCACGGGTCGTGCGTCTCCTTGCCGCCGATGGTGACGCCCCAGAGGCCGGCGTTGATCGAGTAGTCCTTGGTGGCCGCGTCCACCGGGAAGCCCGCCGCGCCGAGGTAGTCGGCGGACACGTGGCGGGTGAGCTGCATGTCGCGGATGGGCGCCCAGGTGGGGATCTCGGGGTAGGTCGCGGCGATGGCGACCTCGAAGCGGACCTGGTCGTTCCCGGCCCCCGTGGACCCGTGGACGATGAGGGCTCCGTCTCCGGCCGCCGCGACGGCGCCGACCTCGCGCGCCTGGACCACCCGCTCGGCCCCGACGCACAGCGGATACACCCCGCCGCGGAGGACGTTGCCCTTGATCAGGTAGGCGATGTGCTCGTCGTAGATCGCGCGACGTCCGTCGATCAGCACGTGCGCGTCGGCGCCGAGCTCGTCGCTGCGGGCGGCGATGGCGTTCAGCTCGGCGGCGTCGAAGCCGCCCGAGTCGACGGTGACGGTCGTGACCCGGCAGCCGAACTCGCGCCGAAGGTAGAGGACGCAGAAGGACGTGTCCAGGCCGCCGCTGAAGGCGACGAATACGTGAGAGTCGGGGCCCAGCTCGACGCGCAGGCCCTGGGGGGGAAGCTCGCTCATCTCTCGCTCCTGAACACTCGCGGGCGCGCGCGAGCGGCGGGAGAGTACCGCTATAACGCCGGGTGGTAGGTGGAGGAACGAGATGACGACGAGCGAGACCGCGGAGACCGCCCCCTACGTCGTGCTGGTGCTGCAGGGCGGAGGGGCTCGGGGCGCGTACCAGGCGGGGGTCTACGACGCGATGAGCGCGGCCGGGCTGGAGCCGGACTGGGTGTGCGGGATCTCGTCGGGGGCGCTCAACGCGGCGGCGATCGCCTGCCACCAGAAGGACGACCGCGTCGCGGCCCTCGACGCGCTGTGGCAGAAGCTGGCGCTCCCCTACGAGCCCGCGCTCGGCCTGCCTCCGCAGCTCGCGCGCCTCGCCCGGGCGGGCGCGTCGATGATGACGACGGTGGCGAAGCCCCACTTCTACCGGCCGCGTCCCCTGCCCCCGACGATGTATCCGCCGGGGTCGCCCGGGGCGACGAGCCTGTACACGGACGACCCGCTGCGTCGGACGCTGGAGTCGATCATCGACTTCGACGCCTACAACGCGCGTCCCCACGAGGAGCGCTGTCGGCTGACGCTGGGGGCCACGTCGGTGAAGGAGGGCACGCTGCACTTCTTCGACAGCCGCCACATCGCGATCGACGCGAGGCACCCGATGGCGTCGGGGGCGCTGCCGCCGGGGAGCCCGGGGGTGGTGATCGGGGACGACGCGTACTGGGACGGCGGGGTCGTCGCCAACTCGCCGCTGGAGCCGGTCCTGCGCGGCCTGCTCGACGACGCGAAATTGGCGGCGCGGCCGATCATGATGGTCGTGGTGGACCTGTGGTCGGGGAGCGGGGCGCTGCCCCAGAACCTGCCCGAGGTGATGTGGCGCAAGGACCAGATCACGTACGAGTCGTTCATGCAGCGGAGCCTCGAGCAGTTCGTCGACCGGCTGTGGGGGGCGGGGCTCGGGCTGTTGTCGGCGGCCCTGGGGGAGCAGGTCCTGCCGAAGAAGGCGCAGGAGGCGCTGCGGCACCAGCTGCTCGAGCTCGCGCCGACGGACCGACTGCCGCGGGGGGCGCTGGCGCTGGATCGGCTCCGCATCCTGCGGCTCGAGTTCACGCACACCGACGACATCGTGCCCCTGGGTCCCATGGACTTCGCGCCGGGGGCCCTGCAACGTCGGCGGACGGCGGGGAGACGGTCGATGGAGACGCTGCTCGCGGCGTCGGACTGGAAGACGTTCGGGACGCACGACGACCCGTGCGGCCGGGAGTACTTCATCAAGGACGGGACCGTGCTGGGACCCGCAGACGTGCCGCTGCCCGCGGGTCTGATGCGCAAGCTCGGCCGGAAGATCGCCACGGAGACGGCGTCCGAGATCAAGGCCGTCGGCGATCAGGTGACGAAGAAGAAGTAGGCGGTCACGGATCGACCCGAACGAGCCGTTCCACCCCCGTCCTGACCGGATGACGGTCACCGCAAGACAGGAACGGCCCGTTCACCCCCCGTCGTGACCGAGGGATCGATGCTCGGGGCGTGACCGAAGCGGAGCAACGCAGCAACGAAGGGAAGGCGCGGATCGGGGCGAGCGCGCCAAGCGCGCGCAGAGAGGCGCTCGGAACGAGGCCGAACGGAGTTCGAGGGGTACTGCGGGGCCCCCGCCGAAGAAGTCGGCGAATGCGAAGCGAGCCGACCTTCTTCGGTGGGGTGCTAGGGGAAGACGGAGAAGGCGCCGAGGTTGTTCCCCTCGTTGGGCTCCGTGATCAGCCCCTCCGGGTCCACCAACACGTAGGAGCTCCAGAACGCCGAGGGGGTGGAACGGATCACGACGGAGATGGGGGCCGTGTCCCCCGGCGCGAGGGGATCGACGGACTCGACCTCGTCCGCGGGCGCGCCCAGCGACGGCGGGAACGCGAGGTCCGAGTAGACGCCGACGTCGAAGGCGTCGGCCGTCTCGTCGCCGTTGTTGGTGACGTCGATGATGTAGAGCACTTGCCCCTGGCTCGCCTGGACGTACGCCTGCAGGTAGGTGATCGACAGATCCGGGCCGATCGACCCGCCGCCCGCGGTCACCGAGACGGTCTCCGGGCCCCAGGCGTTGTTGTTCTCGCCCAGGCCGCCTTCGTCCACCGCCGCGAGGCTGTCCACGAGGATCCACGAGCTGTACGTACCCGGCGTGACGTCCGGGACGTGGACCATGACCTCCGTGGTCTCGTCCGGCCCCAGCGACGCGACGAACTCGGCGCCGTCGCCTTCCGTGGGCGCCGGAGGCGGCGCCGCGGTCTGGTTGAGCCACGCCGACACCCAGAACCCCGACGACGGCGCGTCCCCCGAGTTCTTCACCTCCACCGTGTAGATCACCTCGGTCCCGCTCGACGCCGTGGAGAGCCCCACCACCCGAAGGTCCGCGTTGCCGATGTACTCGCCCTGGTCGACCACCCGCACCGTCGCGGGCTCCGCCTCGATCGGCTCCGCCCCCTGCTCGTAGACCGCGCGCACGGTGCCCACGCCGATGCCGTTGCCGGTGATCCGTCCGCCCGGGTCGACGATCACCACCGCCGGGTTGCCCGTGATCCAGCGAACCGTGCCGGTGACGTCCCCGTGGCTGCCGTCCGAGAAGACCGCCTCGGCCGAGACCGTCACCTCGCTGCCCTCGTGCAGCGCGACGATGTCGGGCGTGATGACCAGCTCCACCACGCTCGCCGCCGTGACAGTCACCCGCGCGGGGTTGGACTCGAGCCCGTCCAGCGTCGCGGTGACGTGCGCCTGTCCCGCGCCCGCCGTGAGCCCCTCCCCTTCGGCGTCGAGGCCGCCGGCCACATCCACGATGCTCGTGTCGGTGGATACCCACGTCACGACGTCGGTCACGTCCAGCGTCGACCGGTCCGCGTAGAAGCCCGTCGCGACGAACTGAATGACCTCGCCTGAGGTCACCTTCGGGCTGTTCGGCGTGATGCCGATCCCGAGCAGATCCCCCGCGGCGGGCGTCGGCTCGACGACCGGATCCGGGGCATCCCAGGTGTTGGAACACGAAAGCGCCGCCCCGAAAAGGAGCGACGCCGACGTGATCTTGGCGATTCTCAGGAGCATCAGCTCCGCATTCTAGACCCTGCGAGCCCGGAGAGCCCGGGCGGCTCAGGGACCGTCGCTACTCGCGGACGGCGTCGTCCGCGAAGTAATGCGTCTTGAGGTGGAGCCAGTTCAGGAAGGGGTTCTCCGAGCTGCCGGAGCGAACGGTGTTCGCGTACGGCGTCCACCCGAAGTCGGGGTGCTCGTTGTTGTCGTCCCAGGTGGAGCTGATGATCTCGCCCGCGGGGCTCGCCTCCATCGAGAAGCTCCAGGTCTTGTTGAAGGACCGGGGGTTCTCGATGTCGGTGTCGACGTGCGCCTGGTCGACGCCGTCCGTGGCGAACGTCGCGACGATGTTGCCCGTGAAGGTGCGCAGGTCGCTGTTGGCGGAGACCGTGATGCTGTCGGCGATGCGGTTGAAGATGCCGCGCCCGATGCCTCGGACGTCGATGATCTCCTCGGTGGTCTGGAACGGCCCGTTGGCCTGGCGGTACGCGATGATCCGCTGCGAGCGGACCGTCGAGATGCCCCAGAGCGTCTGCAGCTCGGTCTGGCCGGCGGTGTTGATGTTGATCAGGCCCGAGGCACCCTCGGAGCCGCCCTGCGTGGTCTCGGTCAGGTTGAGCGTGTACTTCCACACCGGGAAGTTCCAGACCTGGTCCGTGGCCGTGGTGTCGAAGACGAACGGCACGCCGCGCTGGCGGACGTAGACCTCGAGGAGCTGCAGGACCGACTTCGGGGACAGGTCGGTGACGTCGTCCTCTTCGTCGTTGTAGCGCGTGCCGAAGAAGTGGCTGAGGCCGCTGTACTGCGTCTCCGACGCGAGGCCCTTGAGGTCGCCCGTCGTGAACTCGGCGCTGTGCTGGTCGTTGTCGCCGAACGTCACCGTCTGGGACACGCGGGGCTCGTTCATGAGGATGGCGGCGGCGGACCAGCCGTTGCAGTGGCCGAACCAGCCGGACCCGGCGGGGCTCCAGTGGTTGAGGAGCTCCCAGGCGGACGTGAACCAGGGGTTGTTGCCCTGGCCGCGGCCCTCGAGCTGCTGGATGAGCGCGTACTTGTCGAAGGGCGACAGCCGGTCGATCTCGAGGTCGAACTCGCCGTACTGCGGGTCCTCACCGGTGGCCTGGTTCCAGTTGGCGGCGGCGCTGATGCGACCGTTCGCGACGGTGATGCGGCCGCCGTCGATGGCGGTGCGGACGGCGTTGTAGAACTTCACCAGGTTGTCGACGAGGCTCTGCTGGGCGTCGCGGTACTCCTGCACCTTGTTGCGGTACTCGTCCGAGTCGGCGCCGTGCTCCTTGCGGATGTCGCGCAGCGCGTCGCCCAGGTTCTGGATGTCGGTGCCGGGCTGCAGGAAGAGCGACTTGCCGAGGTGCGAGATCGTGGTCTTCGTGGTGGTGTCGGAGGCGCCGTTGTCCTCGTGACCGAAGACGAGGTGGGCCTTGGCCTGGGCGAACCAGTAGCCGGCCCACGGCTTGCGGCCCACGCCCACCTCGTGGGTGGAGCTGCCGATCATGTCGTCGGTGATGTTCAGGGCGTCCGTGAGCTTCGTGGCCGCCCGGAGGAGGTCCGTGAAGGATCGGTCGTCCTCGTCGTCGTGGTTGTCGGGGGTCACGCCGCCGCGGATGTCGTCGACCTCCGCGGGGTCCATGAGGCGGGAGGACGTGGTCGACGTCTCGGAGAAGAGCGCCCACGGCTGCCCCTCGGCCCACGTCTCGCTGATGAGCGTGCCGTCCATGGAGTTCTCGTAGATGACGTCGACGGACGAGGTCGTCGCGTTGAGCGTCGACATGATCTGGCCGTCCTCGAGGACGACGTCCTTCTCGGCCGCCTCCAGCGGGAACGGCGGGATGAGCTGCGGGATGACGCTCAGGTTCATCTGGCTCAGCGCGTTGTAGGAGCGGTTGATGTCGTCGTCTTCGATCGTGATCGCGTCGGAGATGCGGCGCCCCTCGTTCGTGTGGAAGATCACCATGCCCGCGAGGCGGAGGCGGTCCTCACGAATGACGAGGTAGGCCTTCGGGTCGGCCTCGAGGAACTCCTCGTCGATGTTCATGATCGGGTCGAGCGAGGCCTTGATGACCGTGATGGGGCTCGTCGTGCCGCCCATCACCGAGTACTCGTAGAAGTCGTCGCCCTGCACGGGGACTTCGTTCTGCGCGATGACCTGGTACCGCCAGTACACGGGGTCGGTCATGTTCTCGGACGCCGCCATGGTGTCCATCTCGGCGGCCTCTTCGCTGAGGTCGTGACCGCGCTCGCCGTCCAGGTTCTTGCGGTTGGCCTTGAAGTAGGAGGTCTCGAGGTGGAACTCCTGGTTCTGGACCCAGCCCGGACGGAGCGGGTTGGCGGAGGCCTCGGCCTCGCACTCGTCGTCGGAGACCTCCCAGGTCTCCCCGTCGGCGCACAGGTTGTTGTCGCAGCCGCTCAGCGCGACGGCAGACGTCGCGAAAATCAGGGCCGGGAGGCGGCGCCACCAGAGTCGAATGTTCTTCCTACGCATCACTCATTACCTCGTTGAAACAGACGGACCTCGCACGAGAGGCGTCAGGTATCTACCGGAGGAGCAACGTGCGTGCCAGTTCTTTGTCATAAGAAAATCAGGACCGACGTACGTCGTTTGCACCTTCGATGTAGCGGCTTGTTGCGGGGATCTCGATCGGTCCCGACTACAGGTGTAGCGAGAGTGTTTCCTTCGGGCTACACAATCGTCGCCTGAAGGTTACGAATCGATCGGTTCGCGACGCTTGATCATCCGGTGGAGGTGCACGCGGTGGATCCCGGCGAGCTCCGCCGCGCGCGTCACGTTGCCCGCCGTGGCGGTGAGCAACGAGTCCAGGAAGCGCTCCTCGAACCGCCGCAGCACGTCGTCCTTCAGGGTCTTGTAGTCCCAGTCCGTGGAGGCCGTGTCGACCGGGGAGATGACGTCGGCGGTGGAGAGGCCGGGGGGCTGGGCGTCCAAGAAGCCGAACGCGGCCGGAGAGAGCGGCGAGAACTCCGCGTCCATCGGAGCGGCGGGCGCAGGGGCCGTCGCCGCGGAGGCCGGGCCCGCCTGCACGACGGGGCCCGCGACGAGGCTCCCGGGCATGGGGGGCGCCGGACCCTCGCCGCGGAGGTACGCGGGCAGGTCGGCGAGCTCGATGTACGCGCCCTCCGCCATGAGGACGCCCTGCTCCACGAGGTTGCGGAGCTCGCGCACGTTCCCCGGGAAGGGGTGCCGCTTGAGCCGCTTCGCCACCTCGTCGCTCACCCCGACGATCGACCGCCCGTAGGCGACGTTCGAGTCGCGCACGAACTGCTTCACCATCGCGGGGATCGACCCCGGGTAGTCGCGCAGGGGCGGGAGGCGGATCGGCACGACCATCAGCCGGTAGTAGAGGTCCTCGCGGAACAGCCCCTGCCCCATCATCGTCTCGAGGTCGCGCGACGTCGCCGCGATCACCCGCACGTCGACCCGGCGCACGGAGTCCGCGCCCACCATCCGCACCTCGCCGGACTGCAGGACCCGCAGCAGCTTCACCTGCAGCTCGGGCGGCAGATCGCCGATCTCGTCGAGGAAGATCGTCCCGCCGTCCGCGGCCTGGAACTGGCCCGCGCGGTCGGTGACGGCGCCCGTGAACGCGCCGCGCACGTGGCCGAACAGCTCGGACTCCAGCAGCTCCCGGGGAATGGCCGCGCAGTTCACCGTGATGAACGGGGCCTTCGCGCGCGCAGAGTTGAAGTGGATGGAGTGGGCGACCAGCTCCTTGCCGGTGCCGCTCTCGCCGCGCAGGCACACGGTGGCGGGCGTGGCGGCGGCGCGCTCGATCCGACGGTCCACCGCCGCCCACTGGGGGCCGCGTCCCTTGATCAGGATGCCCAGGGCCCGGCTGCCGTCGGCGGTGGAGCGGGCCAGCTGCGCGCGACGGACGAACGAGGTCGCCGTGCGCGCGAGGCGCTCGAGCAGCTCCTGGTGGTCGTGAGTGAAGTGGTCCTCGCGCGGGCTCTCGACGTGGATGACGCCGATGGTCCGGTTCTGGAACTCCATCGGTACCGCGAGCGCGGACGACGTGCTCTCGAGCAGCGGGAGGTAGTACACGTCGTCCTGGACGCGGTTGGCGAGGTAGGTGCGGCCGTCGTCCAGGACGCGGAAGACGATCCCCGAGCGCCGCCCCGCTTCGCGGCGCTTCAGCCGACGCGGGACCGGATCGGGCCGGTCCAACGAGAAGGTCTCGGCCTCGATCGTGAGGTCGCCCGACTCCTCGTCCAGCAGCAGCAGCGCCCCGGTGCGGCACTGGGTCCGGGACAGCGCGAGCTGGAGAAGGTTGTCGAGCAGCAGGCCGAGCTCGGCCTCGTCCAACGCGCGCTCCACGTCCGCCTCGGTGCGCGCGACGTCCAGGAGCAAGCCCAGCTCGCGGTCCGAGCGGGTGCGGGAGTAGCGGTTGAACAGCGTCGTGGACAGCGACTGGAGCAGGTCCTCGACGAAGTGCAGGTCGTCCGCCGAGAAGGCGTTCGCTTCGCGGCTCTCCACCACCACGATGTCCGGCTCGTCCCCCTCGAAGTGGAAGCGGAAGGACATCGACGACTCGGACTCGGCGTAGAAGAACCCGTCCGTGCCCGCCGCGTCGCGCGACGTGAGCAGCATCGTGCCCGTCCGGCTCTTGAGCAGCTTGGCGAGCAGCGGGTTCTTGAGGGGCAGCTGCGGCGGCGTGCGGCCGTCGACCTCGTCGTGAGTGGCGCGGATGTTCATGCGCCCCGACGAGCGGTGGATTCGCCCCACGAAGGCCGCGTGCACCGGGAACTCGGCGACGATGCCCGTGAGGAGGCGATCGAGCAGCGTGTCCGTGTCGGGGGCCTGGGCCAGGTCGCGGAAGAGCGCGACCGACCGACGCAGCCGCTCGTAGCGGCGCTGCAGCTCGGAGAATCGTTCCGCGTCGCTCACGCGCGCATCTTACGAGATGCCTGGCCGCCGGCGCTCAGACGCGCAGGTTCAGGCGCATCCCCGTCCAGTCGTGGATGTGGTGGTCGAGCAACCTCAGGAACGGACGGATCTGGCGCTGCAGCACGTCCCGCAGCGTGTCGTCCTGAATGTCCTTCACCCCCCGAAGCACGTCGCGCGCCTTCTCGCTGACCTCCGGCACCAGCGACCCGACGTCCAAGGCGCTGACGACGAGGCGGTCGACGTCGGCGTAGAACGGCCAGAGCTTCAGCTGGTCGAACTCCTTGGGCGGCTTCTTCACCCCCAGGCGCTTCATCAGGTACGCCACCAGCGCGTCGACCTTCTTCTTGAGCGCCTCGATGTGCTCGCGGTCGGGGTCCGAGAAGTGCGTCCCGGCCTCCGCCACCTCGGGCTTGCCCGACTCCTGGAAGCGGCCGTCGTCGTTCTGCTTCAGCGGCTCGGTCGTGTGCAGCCCCGCCACGTCGGCGGCGTGGATGAGCGACCTCGACCGCACCCGCCGGTTGGTGCCCGGCAGCGCCGCCTCGCCCGCGTGCGCGACGGGATCGCCGGCCTGCGTGTAGTGCGTGACGTCCGGCTGGTCCTTGCCCTTCGTCGTGGACTCGTAGAAGTCGAGCCACGTCTTCGTGATGCCGGGGGCCTGGAACGTGACGACGTCCGCGAACTTGAACTGCCCCGCGAACTGCGCCGCGGTGAGCTGCGCCAGGGCGCCGCCGAGGCTGTGCCCGGTGAGCAGGATCCCGCGCCCGGTCTGCTGCGACGCGAACTGCAGCGTCTCCTTGATCTTCCTCCGCATGGCGACGAACTGCGTGACGCCGACGCCGGCGGGGTCGAGGTCGGTGAGGACGTCGTAGACGTCGTGCGTGCCCTCGAAGGCGAGGACGGGGGGCTCGTCGAAGTCCTCCTTGGCCCAGATGAACGCCGCGCGGAAGCCCACCGGCAGGTGCGTGAGGAACTCCAGGTTGTAGACCTCCGGCAGGCCGAGATCCTTCTCGCGCTGCGTCCACTTCCCGGCGTCGCAGGCGCCCTTGGCGATGACCTGCATGAGCCCGTGCCGCGCCAGCCGCTGCGCCTTTCGGCCCCCGGCCTTCCCCGGCTTCGGGAGCTGAAGCGTGACGACGACGCCCACCCGGTAGCCCAGGCTCGGGTCGTCCTTCCAGTACTGGTCCGTGCCGATCTTCTCCAGCAGCTCCTGGCGCTCGCCGCTGCCCTTCTGCACCCGCGCCGAGGCCCGCTCGCCCTGCTCCCAGACCACCCCGCCGAACTCGTCGGGGCCGTGCTTCGCGTCGGCGACCCGCGCCCGGTCGTCACGGTCCGTGCGCGTGGTGTTGAAGAGCGTGTACGTGCCCTTGAGCTTGCTGCCGCCGAACAGCTGGGTGAGCGTCTGCTCCGCCTCGGTCCGGCCCAGCGCGTCGGGGGCGTGGGACTTCAGCAGCGCCTCGTACTGGTCGCTGTGCTCGTCCTGCAGCCAGCGCTTCGCCTGGGGCCAGCTCCACCCTCGGGCCCAGGAGAACTCCTTCACGAATCGGCCCGGCTTCGAGAAGCGCTTGGGCTCGTCCTCGCCCTGGTCCTTCGCCGCGCCGGCCCTCGGAGAGCGAGACGCCAGGCCGTCCTGAAAGCTCACGCCCCGGGCGCCCGCGGAGGCGGAGCCGTCCGGCTGCTGCTTCCGAGAGGCGCCCGCGCCCGACACGGGTCCGCGGGATCGTCGCGCTGCTCCACTCATGCAAGCTCCGAGGCGGGCCGTTCGAGCCCGAGGTCCGAGGGTGGACGGTTCGATTCGTCGATGACATCGGAGCACACGGGGAGTTCTTCAGCCCTCGCACAAAGATGTGATCCGGCCGAGCCCCCGGCCCGTAAGGACCATGACCTCGCGGGAGCACTCGCCTCCGTGAAAAGCGCCTCGCGACCCTCGCCAGTTCGGGGCGGGTCACGGTGTGTCCTCCTCCGGGAATTCGCCCGGAACATGCACCGCTCCCTCGGGAGAGCCGTCGTCCGGCCGGGCAGGGTCGGGCGGCGGCACCCGCGCTCGTACCTCCGTTCGGACCGGTCGTCAGTCCAGGACCGGGTCGCAGAACCCCGCGGGGGCGACGTCCGCGACGCACTCGCCGCAGAAGACGGCGCCCGCCTCGGAAGCCGCCGTCGCCTCGTAGAAGTGCAGCGACACGCCGCCCACGTCGGTGCAGGTAGCGCCCGCGTCCACCTCGGGATCGGGGCAGCCGCCCGTGGGGATGAGCTCGTGCTCGAGGAAGATCAGCTCCCCCGGAAGGTCCTGGCAGACCAGG
Source organism: uncultured Rickettsiales bacterium (assembly GCA_964620495.1). Lineage (GTDB taxonomy): Bacteria > Myxococcota_A > UBA796 > UBA9615 > UBA9615 > CAZEKB01. The sequence goes on from CAZUHI010000021.1 coordinate 48,542, forward strand.
TCGTCGCCTTCGGCGCAGATCGTGCGCGTCCCGTCGAGGCGCAGGCCGCAGGAGCAGCCGCCGTTCTCCTCGCACTCGTCGGCGCCGTCGAGGACGCCGTCGCCGTCGCTGTCCGTGTCGTTGAGGGCGAAGACCCCGTCCTCGTCGTCGTCGAAGAACTGCTCCACCTCGTCGGCCACGCGGTCGCCGTCGTTGTCCCAGTCCGCCGCGTCCCACAGCTTGTTCTCGTCCACGTCGCCGGCGCCGTCCCAGAAGTCGTGGATGCCGTTCCCGTCCGTGTCGATCGCGACCTCCACGAGCATGTGCGGCTCGAAGTGGCGCACCGGCATCTCCACCGTGAGGGCGCCGTCGTCGTCGACGTCCCAGCCGTAGCCCGCGTACTCCTCGAACTCGTGTTCGTCCCGTCCGCCCGCGGCGTTGTTCACGGCCGACGTGCCCGACTGATCCTTGTTCGCCGGGACCATGTTGAGCTGGTCCATGAGGTGCTTGCCGGTCACGGACTTCGAGTAGCTGTTCGCCGCGACGAGCAGGTACCCCACCGGCCCGAGCACCTGCGATGCGATCAGCCCGGAGAGCGAGGAGAGGCCCCCATACGAGCGGCTGTCGATGAGCAGGCTGCTCCCGGGGATGACCATTTCGCCCACCAGCTTGACCGCGTTGGTGGGGTGCGAGGTGCGGGCGCCGGTGCCCGTCGGCACGATGACCCAGACCCCGGGGTTGTAGACCAAAGCCGCGAGGTCGCCGGAGGCCAGCGCGGCCTCCATGGGGGTGACGTGGTCGTCGCGCTCGGCGACCTTCTGGGCGGCCCACGCACCGGCGGGCAGCGTCAGCGTGGCGTCGCCGAGCAGCTCGATGCCGGCCGGCTCGAGCGTGACGACCGGGGAGAGCGACGAGGTCAGGCCGCCGGGGGGATCCACGAGCGGGTCCGAGGCGATCGTGATCGACACGTCCTCGGGGTTCACGCCGTCGGGCAGGAGCGCCGGGTCGATCGAGAGGACGATGCCCTCGGGACCCTCGATCTCGACCTCGTCGGTCGCGTCGTCGTCGTCGGTCGCGTCGTCGTCGTCGGTCGCGTCGTCGTCGTCGACCGCGTCGTCGTCGTTCGCGACGTCCGGGCACGCGGCCAGGAGGGGGAGCAGGAGCAGCGTCGGGCAGAGCTTCGAGATCCGCATGGCGCGGACTCTACACGCTTGGCTCAGCGCACGAACAGGGTCGGCTCGGTGACCGCGAGCTCCTCGTAGCGGACCCATAGGTGGCGATCAGGCGCCCCGTTTCGGCCGGCCGGGCACCACGCGGCCGGGGACATCGCGGGAGTCTTGCCCTAAGGTCGCGCCGCCCGACCGGGAAGACGCCCCCACGGAGTCCGCCATGACCCTCACTCTTCGCCGCACCCTGACCTCAATCGCCCTCGTGGCGCTCGTCCTCGGCATGTTCGCCTGCGTGAACCGCGGCGGCGGACGCGGTGGAGGAGGCGGTGGCGGCAGCTCCGACGACGACGACGCAGTCGACGACGACGACGCGGTCGACGACGACGACGCAGTGGACGACGACGACTTCGTATCGGACGACGACGACGCGGTCGACGACGACGACGCAGTGGACGACGACGACGCGGCCACGGACGACCCGTCGGGCACCTACGAGTTCTTCTGCTGGTGGAGCTGGGGCCTGACGGAGCCGGATCCCGCGACCAGCGCCGAGCGGTTCGGGTTCTTCGGCGAGTACACGTTCTCCGGCTCGTCGCTCTCGGGGACGCTGACGCAGTACGGCCTCGACGGGGCGGACGACGTCGTCATGAACTGCCCCTACAACGTGAGCGGCAGCTACAACTCCTCGAACCAGGGCAGCTTCGTCACCGGCTCCCTCAACGCAAACATGAGCCGCGGCGCCTGCCAGCCCAGCGGGGGCTTCTCGAACCAGAGCGAGTGGGACCCCATCGTGGACGAGCTCGCCGACTTCCAGCTGATCCCCAAGGCGGACGTCTCGAGCAGCTGGTCCATCGGCGGCGAGAACGTGCTCACGACGATCGGCGAGATCGAGACCAACAACGAGGTCGTCGTGGACTACCTCGTGGTCACCGAGACGCCGACCCTCCTCGAGGAGGACTCGTTCGTCGCGCCCGCCTCCGTCTTCGGCGTCCTCTGGCAGTAGCGGTCGACGGGGGACGCAGTGTCTCCGTCCTGACCGCGCGGGCTCCGCTACCGTGGCGGGAGGAGTCCCCCGTATGCTTCCTCCCCGCATCCGCGACGTCCCCGTCTCCGCCACCCCCCGCCTGACGCGCCGGGAGATCGACTGGAAGGGCGTCGCCGACGACCACGCTCACCGCCCTTGGCCCATCCCCGACGCCCCTTGGCGCATGACGATGACCTGGAGCGACCTGCTCTTCGCGCACTGGCGCGTGGACCCCGCCGTCGTCGCGGCCGCGCTGCCCGACGGCCTCGAGGTCGACCTCTTCGACGGCGGCGCCTGGGTGGGCCTGGTCCCGTTCCGCATGGACAACACGGGGGTGCGACGCCTGCCCTCGCCCCCGGTCCTCGCGACGTTCCCGGAGATCAACGTCCGCACCTACGTCCGCTCCACGGACGGGCTCGATCGCCCCGGGGTCTGGTTCTTCAGCCTCGACGCGGCCAGCCGCCCCGCCGTCATGGGCGCGCGGGCCCTCTTCCACCTCCCCTACTTCCACGCGGACATGTCCCTGGAGGCCGACGGCGACTGGATCCGCTACCGCAGCCGACGCACGGACGGGCGCATCGGACCCGGCGAGCTCGACGGTCGGTATCGAGGCGTGGGCGAGCCCTACCTCGCCGCACCAGGCTCCCTCGATGAGTGGCTGACGGAGCGGTACTGCCTCTACTCGGCCGACCCGCGCGGTCGGGTCGCGCGCGCCGAGGTCCAGCACGTGCAGTGGCCGCTCCGAGAGGCCGAGGCGGAGCTCGCGACGAACACGGTCTGCGACGCTCACGGGCTCGAGCTCGGCGATCCGCTCTCGCCGACCCTGCTGCACTTCGTGCCTACCCTGCACGTCGTAGGTTGGCTCCCGAAGCGGCTCGATCAGGGGTAGCCTGATCCCGAGGGAAGACCTCGCCGCCCCACGGAAAGTCGTCCTCCATGTCCCCCCGCGCGTCCACGCTGATGCGGAGCTGCTCGCTCTCGCTGCTGCTGCTGTCCTCCTGCGCCTCCGAAGCGCCGCCCTCTCCCGAGACCGAAGCCGCCTCCCCGGCCGCGGATCCACCGCCGCCACCGTGCGCCCCGGACCCCTCGGTCGTGGCCGCCACGGAGGCCGGCGCCGACGCCCTGCGAGAGCACGAACCCAGCTCCGTCGCCCTCCTCGTGCTGCGCGTGGAGGACGGGTGCGAGGTCGCCGCCGTGGGCATGGTCGACGTGGTTCTGAACCCCGGGTCCGCCCTCAAGCCGCTCGTGATGGCCGCCGCCCTCACCGACGGCCTCGACCCCGCCGCGAAGCACGGCGACCTGTCCATGACCGACGTGCTCGTGCGGTCGTCCAACGAGGGGATGGCCCCCGCCTACGCCGAGTTGGGCGAGGACGGCCTCCGTCGCTGGAGCGAAGGCCTGGGCTGGGAGGGCGACGTGCGCGACCACACCATCTCCGCGCTGCCCCGCGACGTAGCGCGCGGGTACTTGGCCCTCGTGGACGGCGGCGACGCGACCTTCACGTCGGACGCGGCCTCGCGCGTACGCGAGATGCTGAAGGCGGCGGTCGGACACGACGGCACCGGCAGGAGGGCCTCGGCGGCGCCCGTACCGGTGGCGGGCAAGACGGGGACGTCGCTGATGGCGAGCGAGGATGAGCCCGAGGACACCCGGGTCACCTTCGTGGGCTGGTCGCCCGCCGACGATCCGCAGTACGTCGTGTTCGTGAGCGCGGCCCGACCGCAGGGGAGGCCCTACGCCGGGGCCGTCGCCGCGCCCGCCTTCGCGGCGGTGATCGAGGCGCTGTACGCGCGCTGATCACCTCTCTCCGGCGGCCCGCGGGTCAGCGGACGAAGAGGATCCGCTCGATCACTCCGAGCTCTTCGTTCGAGGAGACGTGGGTCGCCATGAGGCGGCCCTCCACGTCCTCGGTCGTCGGTCCCCCCGCGGGCACCTGGAACCAGTGCGTGGGGAACATGACCGCGGGGTGCCACGGGCCCGTGGGGCTCCCGCCGGTGGCGTTGCCGGACTCGCAGGTGTAGATCGGGCCGATCCAGCCGTGCGGGGGGGCGCCGCCGGGGCTTGTGGGGCAGTTGCTGTCGTCGGGGTTGGTGCTCACGTAGCCGCAGACGTAGCTGAAGACGTGGCTGCGCGCGCCGGGGGCGCCCACGGTGAAGGAGACGGGCGTCGGCGTACGTGTCATCGATCGACGTCGGCGGGTTGTCGCCGAACGCGTCGCAGCTGCCGTACTGATGGCCGGCGAGGTGGCCCCGCACCTCCGTGTACTGGATGTCCCAGACGTGTCCGCGCTGTAGTCGTGGTTCACGATGCGGGTCCAGCCGCCTCCGTCGGTGGTCTGGTCGCAGTAGGCCTCGAAGGCGCCGGTCCCCATGGGGTCGATGCCGTCGTTGGGGGTCGAGACGCACTGCACGGCGTCGCCCACCGTGAAGTTCTCGTCGGTGAGGACGACGCCCGCCACCCCCGGATCCGCGCCGTTCACCAGCCACGTGTAGCGGAGGATCACGGTGTCGCCGTCCGCGTCGGCGCCGGCCGCGTCGCTGCAGGTGGCCGGCGAGGCGACCGCAGCGGATCCAACCCTGTCACTCGGAGCACCCGGCGGGCGCGTCGCTGGTCACGGACTCGGGCGCTTGGTCCACGCGATCGTCGTAGAACTGCTGCAGGGCGGCCTGGTCCGCGCACCCCGTCAGCATGCGCCATCCCCAGGAGACGGCCGCGAAGCCGCCGTCGAGCCCGGAGTAGGGGGTCACGATCACCGTCCCGGAGGGGGCCGCGGCCTCGATCGCCTCCAGCACCGCGACGTCCTCGGCGCAGCCGTCGGGGCAGTCGTAGAGGTAGACGATCCCGCCGTGCTCGAGGTTGTGGATCCAGTGCCTGGAGTCGAGCTCGGTGTCGTACACGCCCCAGTCCGCCCAACAGGGGTCGTGGGGCCCGCCCACCGGGGGCGTCGTGTCGTAGTCGATGGGGTCCTCGGTGTGCGTCGCCGTCTGCAGCTCGACGTTCTCGACCACACACTCCCCGTCGCAGGCCTCGCAGGCCTCGCTCGAGATCACGGGGGCGGCCTCGTCGGGGCAGCCGACCAGCAGCAGCGGGAGGAGGAGGAGGCGTCTCATTCGGCGGGCTCCGGTTCGGGAGTCGCCTCCGCGCCGGCGGCTCCGCTGCCCGTCAGGGTGTTCCACAAGAAGACGGCTTGGAGGGTGTACAGGTGGGCCCGCTGGGCGTTGTCCGCCGCGCCGCCGTGCCCCCCCTCGATGTTCTCGTAGTAGAGGACGTCCTTGCCCGCCTCGATCAGCTTGGCGGTCATCTTGCGCGCGTGGGCGGGGTGCACCCGATCGTCGCGCGTGGACGTGGTCAGGAGCATCGGCGGGTGGTCCTGGGACGCGTCGAAGTTGTGGTACGGCGAGAAGGTGCGGATGTACTCCCACTGCTCGGGGACGTCCGGGTCGCCGTACTCGCCCATCCAGGACGCGCCCGCCAGCAGCTTGCTGTACCGACGCATGTCGAGCAGGGGCACCGAGCAGAGGATCGCGCCGAACCGGTCCGGGTACAGGGTGTACATGTTGCCCACGAGCAGGCCGCCGTTGCTGCCCCCCTGGGCGCCGAGGCGCGCGGGCGACGTCACCTTCCGAGCGACGAGGTCGTCCGCCACGGCGGCGAAGTCTTCGTAGGCCCGGTGGCGCTTCTCCTTGAGGGCGGCCTGGTGCCACGACGGGCCGTACTCGCCCCCCCCGCGGATGTTCGCGAGGACGTACACGCCGCCCCGCTCCAGCCACGTCATCCCGCGGGTGGCGCTGTAGCGCGGCTGCAGGGACACCTCGAACCCGCCGTAGCCGTACAGGAGCGTCGGCGCGGTGCCGTCGAGCACCAGGTCCTCGCGCGCCACCTGGAAGTAGGGGATCTGCGTGCCGTCCTTCGAGGTGGCGAAGTGCTGCGTCGCGACCAGCCCCTCGGTGTCGAACATCGCGGGCAGCGAGGCCAGCGCCTGGGCCGGGCCTCCGCCCACGGTCCCGTAGGACAGCGTCGTGGGCGTGAGGAAGTCGGTGACGGTCATCCAGTAGTCGTCGGAGCCGTGCGCGTCGGCGGACCAGACGGAGACGCGGGCGTTGTCCGGCAGCCCCGGGAGGGCGGACCGGGACCAGTCGTCCTTCTTCTTCTTCGGAGGCGTGAGCACCTCGATGCGGCTGCGCACGTGATCGAGCGTCGTCACGATCAGGTGGTTCTGCGTGGTGCTCGTGCCCACCAGCGACGTGGAGGCGGTGGGCTCGAACAGCACCCTCAGCTCCTTCTTGCCCTTCATCCACCTCTTGAACGGGGCCACCAGCAGCGACCCCGCCTTGTAGGTGGTGCCGTTCACCTCCCAGTCGGTCTTGGGCTCGAACAGGAGGTGCTCCCGCCACAGCGACGTGCCGCTGTCGAGCGGCCGCTCGATCTCGGTGAGGCCCTTCTTGCCGACGACGTACAGGCGGCGCGTCCAGAAGGTGAGGCCGCGATAGACCACCTCGCGCTCGAACCCCGGGGTGTGGTCCCGGAAGGCTCCCACGGAGATGTCGGCCTGCTCCCCTTCGAGCACGGTGACGGCGTCCGCGAGGGGCGTGCCTCGCTTCCATCGCTTCACGATGCGGGCGTACCCCGAGTCGGTCATCGTGCCCTCGCCGAAGTCCGTGGACACGTACAGGGTGTCTTCGTCGATCCAGTGCGCCGACTGCTTCGCCTCGGGCAGCTCGAACCCGCCCTCGACGAAGGCCTTGGTGGTCGTGTCGAACTCGCGCACCACGTCCGCGTCGGAGCCGCCGCGGGAGAGCGACACGAGGCAGCGGGCGAAGGCCGGGGGCAGGCACTCGGCGCCGTGCCACACCCACTTCACGCCGTCGGCCTCGCCCAGCGCGTCGACGTCCAGCACGACGTCCCAGGCGGGCTCGCCGCTCCGATACGAGTCGAGCGTCGTGCGTCGCCACAGCCCGCGCGGGTGATCCGCGTCCTTCCAGAAGTTGTAGAAGTGCTCCCCGCGCTGGGACAGGTAGGCGATCTTGTCGGGCGAATCGAGCATCGCGCGCACGCGCGTCTCCATCGCTTCGAACCCCGGATCCGCCTCGATCGGCGCCGTGGCTTCGGCGTTCCGCGCCCGCACCCAGTCGAGCGCCCGCTCGTCCTCGACCTCCTCCAGCCAACGGTGCGGGTCCTCGGGCTCCGCGACGGCCGGCTCCTCGGCGGCCGCGGCCTCGGAGGCATCGCCGGCCGGGGCTTCGTCCGCCCAGGCGGGCGCGGGGATGAGGAGGGCGACGACGAACAGGAGGGGGCGCATGGCCGCGGAGGGTACCCGGTCGACGCGCGGGCGACGGCTCGCACTTTTCGGGACACGGCGAGGGCATCTGTGTATATTCGCGCGTCCCTGCGGCCGGACTTCGGGCGCAAGTACTTGAACGAACAAGGTTTTCCCTTATCGGCCGGCCCTCCGGCCCAGGAGACGAACGCGATGGTTTCCATCCGCCTCGCCCGCCACGGCGCCAAGAAGGCGCCCGTCTACCGAGTCGTCGCTGCCGACGTGCGTGCCCCGCGCGACGGTCGCTTCATCGAGATCCTCGGTACCTACACGGCCACCGGCACCAACGCCGGCGTGAACCTCAAGCTCGATCGCATCGACTACTGGCTCGGCCAGGGCGCGAAGGCCACCGACGCCGTGGCCCGCCTGGTGAAGCAGGTCCGCAACGCCACCCCGGCCGACGCCTAGGTCGCCGTGGAAGACTTCATCCAGTACCTGATCCAGTCGTTCGTCTCCGAGCCGGAGGAGATCGACATCGAGGCCGTCGACGAAGACAAGGGCCTCACCCTCGAGCTGGCGCTCGCGCCCGAGGACCGGGACATGCTCCTGGCCGACCGCGCGCAGCTCGCCAACGCCCTCCGCACGATGCTGGACGCCTGGGGCACCAAGCACCGCCGGCGCGCCCGCCTCTGGATCCTCGACGACGACGACTTCGAGGACGACGATGAAGGCGAAGAGGAAGACGACTAAGCACCCCAACTAGGAACCGGCTCGCTTCGTATGCGCCGATTCCCAGCCGGGGGCCCCGCGGTACCTCCCATGACTCCGCTTCGCTTCGCTCCGCTGCGCGCGCTTGGGGCGCTTGCATCTCGTTCTCGGGGGCGGCCGTGAGCCGCCGGTCGTCCCTGCCCGGCGCGCCTCGCGGCCGGGATCTGCTCATCATTCTCGACGACGTCGCGCCCCTGAAGCGCGACGAGCTCGTACCCGTGGGCAAGCTCGGCAAGGTCTGGGGCGTGCACGGCGCGCTCACCGTCCGCCTGTACAACCCGGACAGCGACCTCGCCTGGGCGGACGCCGAGGTGCAGTGGCTGCGTGGAAAGGGCTTCCCCACCGCCCCCGTCGCGGTGGACCGGTGGCAGGACAAGGGCGGCAAGCTCATCATCACCTTCGAGCACGTGACCTCGCCGCAGGACGCGAAGGCCCTCACGGGGCTCGAGCTGCTCGCGCCCGCGGCCCTGCTCCCCGAGCTCGAGGACCCCGACGAGGTCTACGTGCACGAGCTGCACGGCATGACCGTGATCGACGACGTGAAGGGCGAGCTCGGCACCATCCAGGCCGTCTTCCAGACCGGCGCCAACGACATCTGGGTCGTGCGCGACGGCGAGGGCGAGACCCTGATCCCCGCGATCAAGGACGTCGTGCTCGACGTCGATCGAGGCGCCCGGCGGATCACCGTCCACTACGAGCTGTTCTAGAGCCGTCGTGCGCTTCGACGTCCTCACAGTCATCCCCGAGGCGGTCTCCCCGTACCTGGGCGCGAGCATCCTCGGACGGGCCGCCCAAGACGGCGTGATCACGGCCGAGGTCGTCGATCTGCGCCCGTACGGCGAGGGGAAGCACCGGCAGCTCGACGACAGCCCCTACGGCGGCGGCTCCGGCATGGTCATGAAGCCCGGCCCCCTGGTGTCCGCGATCGAGGACGCGGCCGCCAAGACCCCCGAGGGAGGGCGTCGCCTGGTGCTGATCACGTCCCCCGGCGGGCGGGCGTTCTCGCGCGCGTGGGCTCACGAGATCGCGGCGACCGTCGACCACTTGGTGCTGGTCTGCGGGCGCTACGAGGGGATCGACGCGCGCGTGGACGCGTACGTGGACGGCGCCGTGTCCATCGGGGACTACGTGCTCACCGGGGGGGAGCCCGCGGCGATCGCGGTGGTGGACGCCGTCGCGCGCCTGCTGCCGGGGGCCCTCGGGAACGCCGACTCGACCCGCGAGGAGTCGTTCGAGCCCTCATCCACGGGCGAGACGCTGCTCGAATACCCCCACTACACGCGGCCCCGCGCCTTCCGCGGCGCGGAGGTCCCGCCCGTGCTGCTCTCGGGCGACCACGCCAAGATCGCGGCCTGGCGGCTCGCCCGTGCGCGCGCCCGCACCCGTCGAGACCGACCGGATCTGCTGGAAACGCTGGATCTCCCCCCCGAAGAGGAGTAAAAGACGCGTCCGCGTCCGCCAGGCGGAGGCGCGAAACGACCGAATGTCGAGTTTCCGCAGGTACTTGCGTCTCGACCTCTGGGCTCGGAAACGAAGAGCAAGAAGACCATGAGCAAGATCATCGAGCAGGTCGACCTGGAGAGCCGCAAGGCCAACCCCCAGGCGCGCTATCGCACCGGCGACACCGTCCGCGTGCACGTCCGCATCACGGAGGGCGCCAAGGAGCGCATCCAGGTCTTCGAGGGTCTCGTGATCGCCACGCGCGACCGCGGAATCCGCTCCTCCATCACCGTGCGCAAGGTGTCGCACGGGGTCGGCGTCGAGCGGATCTTCCCCCTCTACTCCCCCTCGATCGCGAAGATCGAGTGGAAGCGCCGCAACAAGATCCGCCGCAGCAAGCTGTATTACATCCGCTCGCTGCGCGGCAAGAAGGCGCGCCTGGCGGAGGTCCGATCGGCCGACAAGCCGGTCGTCGAGACCTTCACCGCCGAAGCCTGAGGCGCCCGTAGCCCCCGACGCCAAGTCCGCTCCCGACGACCGCTGTGAGGTGGGTCGTCGCGGGGAAGACGTGGCCTCGTCGTTCTTGCTCCGGCGTGGGCACTCGATCGTCGTGCGCCGGTTCCGCACCCGCCGCGGCGAGCTCGACCTCGTGAGCCGATCCGGCCGTCACCTCTACTTCATCGAGGTGAAGACGCGGCGCGCGCGCGAAGGCACCGGACGCTTCGGGGACGGCTTCGAGTCCGTCACTTGGAAGCGGCGGCGCACGATGCACACCCTCGCCCGCACGTTGATGTCCCGTCGGCCGTCGCTGCTCGAGCTGATCCCGCACTACGCCGTGCTCAGCGTCGAGGAGCTGGACGACCGCCACCGCGTGCGCTTCCTGCCCGACGCCTTCGATGGCCCGGCGTAGAGCCGAGCGCCGGCCCGATCGGCGGCCGCGCCAGGTCGAACCGGCCGAGTTCGACGAGGGGAGCGGCACCCTCTACGTCGTGGCGACGCCCATCGGGAACCTCGAGGACATCACCGTCCGCGCCGCCCGCGTGCTCGGCGAGGTCGACGGCGTGCTGGCCGAGGACACCCGGCGCACCCGCACGCTGCTCACCCACCTGGGTCACGCGACGCCCATGCAGTCCCTTCACGGGCACAACGAGAAGGCGAAGATCGGGCGCGTGCTCGGTCGGCTGGCGCGGGGCGAGTCCCTGGCCGTCGTGTCGGACGCGGGCACCCCCGCCATCTCGGATCCCGGCGCGCCGCTGGTCGCGGCGGTGATCGAGGCCGGGGGGACGGTCGTGCCGGTCCCGGGGCCGTCGGCCGTCATCACGGCGCTGTGCGCGTCCGGCCTGCCGACGGATCGCTTCCAGTTCGTCGGCTTCCTGCCGGGGCGACCCGGGCGTCGCCGCAAGGTGCTGGTCGAGGCGCTGGCCTCCGGGGGCACGACCATCCTGTACGCGTCGCCGCACCGGGTGGTGAAGGACCTCGCCATCGCCCGCGAGGTCGCCGGCGACGACCGCCCCGCCGTCATCGCCCGGGAGCTGACGAAGATCCACGAGGAGTTCGACCGCGGCACGCTCGCGGAGCTCGTCGAGCGCTGGACGGACAAGCAGCCGCGCGGGGAGTTCGTCGTGTTGATCGGGCCCCGAGACTGAAAGTCTCGTTTTCGGGGTCTACTCGCCGAGTCGGGGCGGAAAGCGAGACTTTTCGTCTCGTCACTCTCCGAGCAGCAGCTCCACCAGGCCCGCGTCGCCGAGGACCTCGCGCACGCGGGGGTCCATCACCATGTCGCCGTAGCCGCGGCCCTGCCACTCGGACTCGGCCGCGGCCTCCTCGATCAGCCTGCGGATCGGCGACGCCAGGAAGAGGCGGCGCACCGTCCCCGACTCCTCGAGCGTCTCGGGCGGGGCCGTCGGGTCCTCCTGCGAGCCGTCGGCCGAGTCGTCGTCCCCCTCCACGTCCCCGGACTTCCCCCGCCGCGCGAGCGCGTTCTCGAGCGCCTCCTTGAGGCTGAACACCCGCACGGGGTTGTACGGCCCCAGGGTGTGCAGCGCGACGGACCGGGTGAGCCACGACGGGGCGGGCTCGTCCGTCGGCTTCTTCCACAGCAACGACGTCTCGACCATCCACAGCAGCGCCGTGGCGTACAGGAGGCCCTTCAGCGCCCCCACCGCCACGCCCAGCCCGCGGTTGCCCTTCTCGAGCGCCTTGATCTTCCGCACCACCGCCGCCTCGAACAGGAAGATCACGACCATGCACGCGAAGTACGCCCCCACGAAGCCGACGAGCTTGCGGATGTAGGGGTGCTCCGAGAAGGCGGGGCCGACGCCCGCGAGCGCGAGATCGATGGGCGGGTACCACGCGTCGAAGAAGACCCACAGCCCGACCGCGGCGAACAGCCCGGCGACTTGGGAGAGGAAGCCGCGGAACCACCCCAGCCAGGCGATGGCGATCACGAACAGGACGAAGGCGGCGTCGAGCACGGGGGCCACGATACCCACCGCCGCAGACGTCTATACTCCGACGATCCCGGCCTCCGCCGGGCCGGGAGAGCCGTTGCAACACCGCATCCTCGTGGTCGACGACGAGCGCAACATGCGCCGCGTGCTCCAGGGCCTCCTGCAGGCCGAGGGCCACGACGTGGACGGCGCAACCGACGGCGACGAGGCCCGCGCCATGCTGCGCAAGGCCGAGCCGTCCTACGATCTCGTGCTCACCGACCTGCGCATGCCCGGCAGCGACGGCATGGATCTGCTGCGCGTCGTGAAGCGTCGCCACCCCGACACGCCCGTCGTCCTCATCACGGCCCACGGCACCGTGGACACGGCGGTCGAGGCGATGCGCGAGGGGGCGTTCGACTTCGTCACCAAGCCCTTCGACAACGACGAGCTCGCCCTCGTCGTGAACCGCGGGCTGGCCCAGCGGGAGGCCAACCGGGACCGCGCCTACGAGCCCCTCGACCCCCTGGAGGCGACGCTCCCGCCGATCTCCCTGCGCACGGACGAAGACGACGACGACGACCCGGCCGCCGCCATCCTCGGCTCGATCATCGGCGTCTCGCCCCCCATGCAGGAGCTCTTCGCGCTGCTGAGGAAGGTGGCCCCGTCGCCCACGACGATCCTGCTGCAGGGCGAGTCGGGCACGGGCAAGGAGCTGGTCGCCACGGCCATCCACCGCCTCAGCCAGCGGGCGGAGGGCCCCTTCATCACCGTGAACTGCACGGCGATCCCGGAGACGCTCTTCGAGTCCGAGCTGTTCGGCCACGAGAAGGGCGCCTTCACGGGCGCCACCGCCCGTCGCCCGGGGCGGTTCGAGCTCGCGCACCAGGGCACGCTGCTGCTGGACGAGATCGGTGAGCTGCCCGCGGCCATGCAGGTGAAGCTCCTGCGCGTCCTGCAGGAGCGGGTCGTGGAGCGCGTGGGCGGCCTCAAGCCCGTCGCGGTGGACGTGCGGCTGGTGGCCGCCACCAACGCCGATCTCGAGACGATGGTCCGCGAGGGCACGTTCCGCGAGGACCTCTTCTACCGCCTCAACGTCGTGCCTATCCGGCTCCCGCCCCTGCGCGAGCGCCCCACGGATCTGCCCGTCCTCATCCGCCACTTCATCGACAAGTTCCGCCGACGGCTCGGCCGGGACGTGCGCGGGATCACGCCCGAGGCGGAGCTCCAGATGGTGCGTCACGACTGGCCGGGGAACATCCGCCAGCTCGAGAACGCCATCGAGCGCATGGTCCTCCTCACGGACGGGACCATCCTCACCCTGGACGACGTCCCGCCCGAGGTCCGAAAGGGCGCCGGCGGGGCCCCGATCACGGACAGCCGCATCGACCCGGTGACCGTCGACGGGAACCTCAAGGACATCGTCCGCGTGCACACGCAGCAGCTGGAGCGGGAGGTCATCCTCCAAAAGCTCAAGGAGGCCGATTGGAACGTCACGCACGCCGCCAAGAAGCTCGGGATCTCGCGCAAGGGACTGCAGCTCAAGATGAAGGACTACGATCTCCGCGACATGGAGGGCGAAGCGTGAAGATCGGACTCATCGCCGCCCTCGTCGGGCTCGCGCTGCCCGGCCTCGCCCACGCCGGCGAGCGCACCGCCACGCCCCCCCAGTGGCGAGGCGACGTCGACTTCATGTACCGCGGCTTCCTCGAGCCCGGCGCGATCCGCGACCGCGCGTCGGCGAGCCGGTCCTACGCCGTGGTGGGCAACTACACGCAGATGTCCCACGGTCTGGACATCACCGCCCGGTTCGCCGTCGTGCACGGGATCACCGTCGGCCTCGACTTCCCCCTGGTCTTCCATCGGCAGCGGCGATGGATCGAGGGGTTCGACATGCGCTTCGATCCCGAGCAGGACAAGGCCACGATGGTGGCCGGGCGGGCGCTCCCCGCGACCGTGCTCGACGCCTCCCCGGGGGCGCGAAACCACGTCGGGTTCGGGGACCTCGGCGTCCTCTTCCGGTTCGTCCCCTTCGCCGAGCGCGGGGTGCCCGGACGCGTGGCCGCCGCGACGCTCGCCTTCGACGTCGGGGTTCGGGCCCCGTCGGGCGAGAACCACGACGCGGTGCGCGACGACGGCACCGCCGGTCCCGGCCGCGGCGGGCCCGCCCTGGAGCTGGGCATGACCGCGTCGCGCCGGGTGAAGCTGGTGGAGCCGTACATCGCGGTGAACGCGGTCCTCAGCGCCCCCTATCGGCAGCCCACCCGGGACGCCGACGGGCTCGACATCCCCGCCGCCGACGGCGATCCCGAGGGCACGGAGTTCGACCCGGCGAACACGATCGGGGTGCGCTTCGGCACCGAGGTCGCCCTGCGCGAGGTCCCCGAGACGGACGAGCGCATGGGCCTCGACATCGGCATCGGCGTCCGGTACGTGGGACCCCACGAGCAGAGCGTCGGGAGCTGGATCCCGGTGCCCATGGAGGCCACCGTGGGCCGCCTCTCGGTCGAAGGCGAGCACGTGGAGGTCGACTTCGGCCTCGGCTTCCGCATCCGCCCGCGGCGCGAGATCCAGATCGCCATCGACGTCGGCGCGGGCTGGGAGTCGCCCCACACGGTCTCGATGATCGACCACTCCAGCTACACGGTGCAGACGTCCCCCGGGACCTTCCGCTTCTTCTGGGGTCTGGGCGCGACGGGCCGGATCAGGTAGCGAATCCTTGACCTTCGCTGGACGCTCTCTTCACCGAAGTGTCGCGATCGCCAAGGTAGATTGAGCCCATGTCCACGTCCTCCTTCCTCGTCCGCTCGGGCCTCGTAGCGGTGGCGGTCGCCGCCCTGGGGTGCTCCCCCCGCAACCCGATTCCGGAGGTGGTCCCGCCCCGGCCGGCGTTCGCGGAGAACGGATGGCCGTCGATCCTCCAGGAGCACGACGAGTACGACGGCACCGGCCTCGAGGTCGGCGACCTCATGCTGCCGTTCATGGTCCACGACGAAGACGGCGTCGTGGTCCCCGGCGGCCTGGCCGACCAGAACAACAACCTCGTCGACTTCCGCCAGCTGCTGGGCCAGACGGTGCTGCTCGACCTCTCGTCGGTCTGGTGCGGGCCCTGCAACAAGGCGGCGGCCGAGTCCGCGGAGCTGCTCGAGGCGATGCAGCAGATCGCCCCGTCGCTCATCACCACCGTGCTCGTCCAGAACATCGGCGGCAGCCCCGCGAGCGCGGACGACGCGGCCCAGTGGGCCGAGGACTATCACGCCGAGTACCCGGTGCTCGTGGACACCGCCCAGGAGACGACGCGCACCGCGTGGGGGCAGCCGCCGTTCCCGACCTTCTGGCTGATCGCGCCCACCGGCGAGATCTTCGACCGGTTCACGTCCGTGCCCGCCGGGAGCGACATTCTCGACGGCGTGCGATTCTCTCTTGAAGAGTGGGGCGACTCGTTCCGTCGAATCGACGACGAGTCCCCTCCCGATGAAGAAAACAGCGAGTAGCGCCCGCCTCGTCCGCGCCTGCTCCCGGAGTCCCTGCCCATGTCCCGTTTCCTGCGCCTCTTCGCCGCGCCGTTGGTCCTCATCGCGCTGGCCGCGCTCCCCGCCCTCGCCGCCGACGACGCCGTGGCCGAGCCCGAGGCCATCGCCGACTTCACGCTGCCGAACCTCGCGGGCGGCAACGCGAGCCTCAGCGACTACCTGGGCGACAAGGTCATCCTCATCAACTTCTGGGCCACCTGGTGTACGCCCTGCATGAAGGAGATGCCGAAGCTGAACGAGATGCAGAAGGCCCACGCGGACAAGCTGCAGATCATCTCGATCAGCGCCGACGAGGCCCGTGACCTGGCCAAGGTGAAGGGGATCGTGAAGCGGTTCGCCTACGAGCCGGTCGTCCTGCTCGACGCGGAGACGAAGGTCGTCTCGCAGCTCAACAAGCGCAAGGACATGCCGTACACCCTGATCATCGGCAAGGACAAGCTGATCCACCACCGCAAGAAGGGCTTCACCGACGGCGACGAGGCGAAGCTGGAAGAGTGGGTCAAGGCCCTGATGGACCAGTAGCCGACCGCGCCCGCGGGCGCATGGAGGGCGGATGCAGCATCGATTCGCGCGGACGACGTTCGCGCTGGCGGCGGCGATCGTCGCGACCACGGCGGCCGGTCCGGCGGGCGCCGTCCCCCTCGGCAAGGAGGTGGACGGCCAGGTCCTGCCCGGCTCCGTGTTGAGCGTCTCGAACGATTTCTACTTCAAGTTCAACACCTTCATCGACGAAGAACCCGACGACGCCATCCCCGCCCCGCTGGGGTTCGTGGAGCTGGTGAACCGCTTCACGGCGGACCTCCAGATCAAGCAGTTCTCGATCGGCGCGCAGGTGGACACCGTGGGCGTGGCTCCGCAGTGCTCCGACGCGGGCTACGCCACCGAGTTCGCCGACGCGTTCGGCGACGACACCGAGTGCGGGTCGCCCAACCCCATCTTCGGCCCGGGCTGGGACGACCAGATCGGCGACCCCGCGATGGTCCGGCTCGAGAAGGTGTGGGGGCGGTATTCGAGCAAGAACATCGACGTCTGGCTCGGCGACTACTACGCCGCGTTCGGCCGCGGGATCCTGCTCTCGATGACCAAGAAGCCGGAGGTCGACCAGGACAACAGCCTGCTCGGCGCCCGCGTGGACCTGCGCACGAAGCCCCTCGACTTCACGTTCCTGCTCGGCACGCCCAACCCGCAGGAGGTGTCGATGGAGCTGCGGAACAAGAACATCCGGCGGTTCGAGCCGACGCTGCTCGCGGGCGGGGTGCTCAAGCTGCGTCCGCACAAGCTCGTGGAGCTGTCGGTGCAGGGGGTCGGCTACGAGCTCACGGAGACGGGGTCGCTCGGCCTCGGAGGCACGGTGGCCGTCAACGGCATCGGCGGCGCGGTGGACATCTACGTCGAGGGCAACGGCTTCGCATACGGGACGGACGAGGACGCGCCCGAGGACTCCGTCGAGCCCACGTCGGGGTACGCGATCTACGGGGCGGTCACGGGCTACGCGGGTCCGCTCACCCTCACGATCGAGGGCAAACGCTACAAGGACGCGCAGGTCCTCAAGCGCGACGGGCCCGTCGTGCCGGTCCAGTACAACTCGCCGCCGTCGCTGGAGTGGGAGCAGTCGACGACCGAGGACTCCTTCACGTCGATCGCGTCCAACGACATCGCGGGCTGGCGCGCGTCGGCCGAGCTGTTCCTGCTCCAGAGCTTCACCACGATCGGGTTCGCGTTCACCAACAGCTTCGACATGGAGCCGCACCCGCCGTTCGCCGTCCAACGCGAGGTCGGCTTCAGCCCCGTCGTCACGCTCGCCCAGCCCATTCACCTCGAGAAGGTCGACCTGCACCTCAAGGGGCACGTCGGCTACCGGCACGACGTCCCCGTCCGGACGCCCGCGGACCTGGTCCCCGAGGAGCAGCGCGAGGCGAGCGCGGAGCAGTACCTGCGGCACAACGGGCTGCTGCACTTCTCGGTGGACTTCGGCGTGACCGTGGGGCCGGTGGCGGTGGAGTGGGTCAGCTGGTTCCGGCGCTACCACTACACGCTCGACGACCCGGGCTTCTGCTGGGACGTGGACGGCGAGGAGACGTGCAGCCCCAACGACGGCTGGATCTCCATGGAGAACGCGCTCAGCGTGACCCTGTTCGGCAAGTACACCGCCGCGCTGCACCTCGACTTCACGGACGACCCGATCGTCCAGCGACAGACCAACGACGGCAGCCCCGGCAACCTGGTCTACGACGCCGACTTCAAGTCGTCCGCGTACATCGGCGGATCGATCATCCTGAAGCCGGTGAGCAACCTCGAGGTGAACGTCTTCGTGGGGGGCCAGAAGGCGGGCGTGGTGTGCACCGGGGGCGCGTGCCGCACGGTCCCGGCCTTCAACGGAGCGAAGGCCCGGGTGATCGTCAACTTCTAGGGCGGGGGCGCCGGCTCGCAGCCCTGTTCAGGCTTGGCTGGGGGCCCTATTCGGGCTTGCGGCCTTCGACGATCGCGCTCAGGCCCTGGGTCTGGAGGTGGACGGTGACGTCCACGAGGCCGTTCTTGTCGAGCTCGGCGACCAGGTTCTCGACCCACTTGCTCTCGCGGATGACCGCCGGGAGGCGCTCGAACATGGTGACCCAGTCCGGGTGCTCCTCGGCGGCGCGGGCCTGCATGCGCTCGAAGTGCTGGTCGAAGATGTCCTGCACCCAAGCCTTGTCGGGGTAGGCGAAGTCCTGCAGGAGGATGCGGCCGCCGGGGGCGAGCATCTTCACCAGGTTGGCGACGAGCACGTCGAGGCGAGCGATGTACTTCGGGATGTAGCAGCTGGTGATGTGGTCGAAGGTCTCGTCGATCAGGAACTGCTCGGCGGGGCTGACGAAGAAGCGGACGTCGGTGATGCCCAGGCCTGCGGCGCGCTCGCGGGCCTCCACGCAGTACTCGTCGCGGAGCTCCACGCCGGTGACGTGGCAGTCGAAGCGGCCCGCCATCTCGAGGCTGAGGATGCCGGTCCCGGAGGCCAGGTCGAGCACGCGCTGCGGGCTCTTCATGAGCTTGAGCAGCTCTTCCTTCCAGCGCTTGTCGCGACCGAGGGTGGCGAAGTGGACCATCTCGCCGTAGGTCGAGCCGGTGCCGTGGAAGAGCGCCTCCACCAAGTCTTCGCGGGTTTCGACAGGGGCCGTTTGCGGGCGCGCAGCCATGTACATGTCACTCCGATTCGCGGTGCGATCCCCCCGAAGATCACGCCCGCGCGAAAAGATGCGGGTTTGTAGCACAGGCGACCCCGGCGCGACCTTCGATCGGTCCTATGGAGCGAGGTTCACGCAGCGATTGACAAGGGGCGGGGGACCTCTGCAACATCCCGCTCCATCAGGGGAAGGACGCACGACCCCGTCCGTGCCGCGCCCGCCCCCACGACGACGCATCCAGGAGAGTCCCCGGACCATGAACCGGCTCACGATCGCCCTCACGGCCCTCATCGGCCTCATCGCCGTCCCCGCGTCCGCGAAGCAACACGTCCCCGCTTCGGTCGACGCCAACTCCGTCTACGTCGACGCGGAGAAGGGCATCACCTACGGCCCCGACAAGCTGGTCGACCAGATGAAGGGCGAGATGTGGATCGAAGGGGAGGGATCCGCGGGCCTCGGCAAGTACATCTCGGTGAAGTTCGACGGCGAGGTCGAGCTCGCGAAGATCCGCATCTGGGGCGGCTGCTTCATCGACAAGGAGTACTGGGAGCGGCACAACCGGGTGCACGAGATCGAGTTCAAGTTCCCCGACTTCACGTCGGAGCGCGTCGCCATCGAGGACAAGATGGAGGCCCAGTGGATCACGCTGAAGGAGCCGAAGACGGTCTCGTCGGTGAAGATCTACCTGCGCGCCGTCTACAAGGGCACGACCTGGAACGACACGGCCATCTCGGAGATCCAGTTCTTCGACAAGGCGGGCGTCGAGGGCCCCGTCGAGGGCGTCGACGTGACGGCCTCGAGCATCTACCACGACGACAAGGACTACGACGGCGCCAAGGCCGCCGACGGCTGGCTCGACACCTGGTGGGTCGACGGCGAGGGCAGCGGCAAGGGCCAGACCCTGGAGCTGGACCTCGGCGCGCAGAAGACGCTCAAGACCTTCGCCATCTCCACCGGGTTCGACAGCAGCGAGTCCTTCTTCGAGGGCAGCAACCGCGTCGCGCAGGTGAAGCTGGAGTTCGACGGCGCCCCTGCCCAGACCTTCGACGTCGAGGACGCGATGGGGCTCCAGACGTTCGAGCTCTCGCCCGTCACGACCTCGAAGGTGAAGGTGGTGGTCTCGAAGATCGCCAAAGGCAAGTCGCACGACGATCTGTACGTCGGCGAGCTCCGCTTCTCGGAGTAGCTCCCGCCGGTCGGCTCACTGTCAGTCGGGAGACCGGCGCTCGTAGGTCACGGAGAAGAGCCCCTCGGCGGGCTTCCCCGTCCGGTCCCGCCGGATGTGGTGCAGCGTGCTCGTGTGGACGCGCAGCTCGCTCCCCCGGTCGTCCACCGCCACGTGCGACTCCCCGGCCCGCAGCGACACCTCGGCCGTGCCCGCGTTGTTCTTGATGGTGAAGACGGGCACATCGCCGTCGAGGCGCAGGAACTGCACGTAGGCCCCGCCCGTGGGCAGCTCCCAGCGCTCGGTCCCGCCGCCCTTCAGGGGCACGACGTGGACCTCGTCCGGCAGCCCCGCCTCGACGCGCTTCTCGAGCTCGCGCACCCGCTCGGACAGCTGCGCCGCGGACGACTCCAGCCGCTTGTTCTCGGCCTTCAGCTTGGCGGTGGCGTCTTCGAGCGCTTCGACCCGGTCCTGGACCCTCGCCGACCGGGTGATGTCCGGCGACATGGCCGCCGCGGCGACGCCGAGGACGCCCAGCACGATGAGCGCGGGCGCGACCCTCACCGAGCCTCCGGACGGTCGGGGGCGCCGGGCTCGAACGGCGGGACTCCGAGGACCGGGTCTCCGAGCAGTCCCAGGGTCTCCTCGACGAGGGCGGCGACCCCGGCGTGTCTGCGGCCGTCGGCGGGCACGGGGGCGACGGTGGCCACGAGGTGCGGCCCCTTCCCCTTGCCGTCCCGGTACCAGCGCACGTCGCCCAGGTAGCGGCCCTTCGAGCCCGCGCGGCCCACGACGGTCCTGCCCACGACGGGTCCGGATGCGTGGATCTCGCGGCTCCGGCTCCCGAGGAGGAGGTCCGGCCTGGCGCCGCGGGCGAGGCGCTTGTCGTCGTCCGAGTCGAGGTTCGAGAGCAGCACGACGAGGTCCACGCCCGCCTCGCGCAGGGCCTTCACCGAGGCGCGGGCGGTGGCGACGGGATCCTTCGCCGAGTACCCGATCCCGGCGGTGGCTCCGTCGACCACGGAGGTCACGCCCACCTTGAGGCCGCCGCGCTCGACGATCGTCGAGGCCGCGAAGAGCAGCTCTCCGTCGTCGTTCACGAGGTTGGCGGACAGGAGGGGGACGCCCGACCGGACGGCGAGCTTCTGCAGGTACGGCAGGCCCGCGCCGAGGTCCATCCGACCCACGCCCTGCGCGTCGAGCCCGGCCCGGCCGCCCGCGTCCACGAGCAGGATCGCGGAGCGCCGTCGCTGGGCCTCGTCCAGGGAGTTCATGGCCATGTCGTGCTTGAAGAAGCGGTCGCCCGCGTCGAACCAGAACACGGGGACGTCGCCTGCGCGGGATGCGTCCACGAGGCCCGCCTGCTGGGCGAGGCCGCCGAGGGGCGTGTCCGGGCAGCTGCAGGGCTCGAACTCGCCGACCTGGTTCGCCGAGAAGAAGATGCGCGCTTGGAGCCCGGCCTGGCCCGTGGGCATCGGGTCCGCGAGGGGGAGTCCCTGCACGATCCGGGGGGCGCTCGACGCGACCAGCGGCATCGACGCGAGGCTCATGGCGAGGAGGGGGGCGGTGAAGCGTCTCAAGGCGGGCGGAGTGTAGACTGCCGGCGTGTCGCCCGTCCGCATCCTGCTCGCTGGTTTCATCCTTCTTCTCCTCGCGTGCCCCGGCTACGTGGCGGACCAGGTGGAGGACCGCTTCACCCTCGGCGACGAGCCGGTGGTCGACGTGCTCTTCGTGGTCGACGACTCCAACACCATGGGACCGGTTCAGCAGGCCTTGGGGGTCGCCGCGGGCGACTTCGTGCTGGGGCTGAACACCCGCGGCGTCGACTGGCAGGTGGGCGTGGTGACGACGGACGTGGAGGCGCCCCAGCGGCGCGGCCGCATCGTCGGGCCCGTGCTCTCCTCGGCCGCGGGGGACGACGGCGCGGCCCTCGCCGCGCGCCTGGACGTCGGCGATCAGGGGTCCCAGTTCGAGGCGGGACTCTCGGCGATGTGGTCGGCGCTCACGCCCCCGCTGGCGAGCCACGAGAACGCGGGGCTTCGGCGGGACGGCGCGGCGCTGGCGGTGGTGATCGTGTCGGACGAGGACGACTGCTCGGACGAGGGTCGGTTCGGCCTCGAGGGGCCCGAGAGCTGCGTGACCCGGCCCCACGAGCTGGTCCCGGTGGACGAGTACCTGGAGCGTCTGCACACGCTGGTCGCCGAGCGAGACGACGTGACGGTGCACGCGGTGGTGGAGCCCGGGCAGACCGAGGACCTCGCGGAGTGCGGCGGGAGCGCGCCGGGCACCCGGTACATGGAGCTCGCGCGAGCGACCGGCGGCAGCGTCGTGCCCTTCTGCGCCCCGGGCTCGGAGGTGATGACGTCGCTGGCGGCCGAGATCGGCGGACGTCGCAGCGGCTTCCCCCTGAGCCGGACGCCGGATCCGTGGACGATCACGGTCACCGTCGGCGAACCGGTCGCCGAGGGCGACACCCCGATCCGCACCTGCGGGGTCGACGCGGCCCCGGGTACGGAGATCCCGGAAGACATCACGCGCGTGAACGGCTGGTCCTTCGAAGAGGCTGCCAACACGGTCCGGCTGCACGGCGAAGCCCGCGCGTCGATCGGCCAGCAGGTGCGCATCTGTTACGAGGTCGGCTCCAGGCCATGAGACTGCTGCTCGCCTGCATCCCCGCGCTGGTCCTCACGTCCTGCGCGCCGCCCCCCGCCAACCTCGAGTTCAGCGAGGCTGCCGCCTTGGTGTTCCGCGAGTTCCAGCACGAGGACCCGGGCTGGGTCGCGCGTGGGCTTCGAGAGCTCGAGCGGGAGATCTACCTGTCGATGGACGTGGACAACGCCTCGGCGGTGACCCGCGCGGTGAGCCCGGATCAGCTGACCGATGAGGACGTGGCGGGCGTGGAGCACCCGAACCTGCCGCTCGATCGCAACATCGCGGTCGCGGTGGGGGCGCCGTCGAAGTACGACGTGGGCCCGCTCTCCGAGCTGCCCTTGATGCCCGACCAGCTCCCCTTCGAGCCGGGCTCCCCGGACCACTACGACCGCACGTTCACCGAGGGCGCCGACTGCTGGGCGGACCGGGGCTGCGAGTTCCTCATCACGTCCAACGAGCTGACGAAGGACAACGCGGCGATCTCGCCGATCACGTACACGCTGCCCAAGGAGTACCGCTGGGTGGACCTGAACCTGTCCGAGCCCACGGAGGGCGGGGCCCCGTCGAGCAACGACGGCGACCCGCGCTGGGCGATCGCTGCCCGCACCTGGACGACGCAGCGCGAGGGCAACGAAGAGGGCGACAGCATCGAGCAGTCCTACACGGTGGAGCTCTGGGTGCCGCGCGACGGCAACGGGTTCGTGCGCACGGACGAGGACGTCAACGTGGACGGCGGCACCTGGACCGGCGACAGCACCGGCGGGGGCACGCTGCGCATGATGGCGATCTGGTCGCAGTCCATCATCGTCAGCATCGCGGCGGACGACGACACGATCGCGGCCGTCACGCGCGGCGGGATCGACGACATCTTCCAGACCGTCGAGGACTGGATGGACGAGAACCGACCGCTGTAGTCGGCCGGGGTGGGAGGGGTTCAGACAGAACCCACCCAGGATCGGCGACCCACCCCGACTTCCGGCCGCTGGGCGGACAGAACCCACCCAGGATCGGCGACCCACCCCGACTTCCGGCCGCTGGGCGGACAGAACCCACCCAGGATCGGCGATCCACCCCGACTCCCGGCCGGGGTTCGGACAGAACCCACCCAGGATCGGCGATCCACCCCGACTTCCGGCCGCTGGGCGGACAGAACCCACCCAGGATCGACGATCCACCCCGACTTCCGGCCGCTGGGCGGACAGAACCCACCCAGGATCGGCGATCCA
>CAZUHI010000021.1:72444-95573 GCA_964620495.1 uncultured Rickettsiales bacterium
CCCCGACTTCCGGCCGGGGTTCGGACAGAACCCACCCAGGATCGGCGATCCACCCCGAGTTCCGGCCGGCCGCCCGGCGTGCACAGCTCCGGTGAATGAACCGTTCCGCGACCCATACCCCTCGTCGCCCAGCGCCCTCACAACGGCGGGGTCGGCTCGTCGCAGTACGGCTCCATCTCCTCGGCCCAGACGGGGGCGGAGCGACGACGCAGCTCGAGGCAATGCGCCGCCGCCTCGGCGCCCCGACCGTCACGGAGCAGGTCGTCGAGGTACCGAAGCTCCGCGTTCACGACGCGCCGGAGCGAACGACCGACGAACTCCGGGTCGTCGGAGCGGACCATGAGCCGCAGGTGCATGAGACGGGCGTCCTCGCGTCGGTCCTCCCGAAGGTAGAGGACATGCAACACCTCCGCCGCGGGGCCGGGTGTGGGACCGGAGGCCAAGGAGCGCTCCAGCGCCACGATCGCGGGCTTGCGCTCCACCCGACCCATGATCGCCAGCTCGCCGTAGAGACGAGCGGCATGAAGCTCCCGGGGCTCGGCCTCGGTCGTGCGTCGAAGGAGGTCGACGACCCGCCCCCACAACGAGTCGTCGCCCCCCGACCGACGGGCCAGCACGATGGCCGACTCGACCGCCAGGCGAAGGACCAGACCGTCCTCCGGCGCGGCTTCGAGCGCTCTGTCGAATCGAGCCGTCACCTCGGGGTGTTCGTCCCCGTCCAGGACCGCCAGCCCCGCGATGGCCCGCGCCGCCCGCGGATCCTCCTCCAGCACCCGCTCGAACAGCGCCCGGGCGAGCTCCACCCGCTTCCCCGCGACGAGGTGGACCATGCCGAGCTCCGTTCCCACCTCGGCGACCGTCGCCCGACGCACGTCCAGGGCGTCGACCGTCGGCGTGACCTTGAGCCGGAACCGCACCGCCGCGAACCGGTCCTGGCGGACGTACTCCTCCAGCTGCACGTGCATGTCGCGCGGGGTTCGGCCGAACGCCGCCTCGAAGGCGACCGCCGGCTCGTCGCCCCGGACCCGCGCGAGGTAGTCCGGCAGCGCCCTCGTGAGGGCCGGCTCCACCGTCGCCGCGTACTGCGCGAACGCCCACGCCATCGCGTAGAGCGTCGGACGCCCGTGCAGGCTCCGGACCGAGAGCATGAGCTCGAGATCCGGCCACGCGCGCTCGTGCAGCGTCTTGAGTCGGGTGTGGTTCGGCCCCCCCAACCGCAGCGCGCCATCGCGCTCGATCCGCAGCGTCCCCCAGTACTCCGCCAAGCCCTCGGTGAGCCACGACGGCAGGAACGGGGCGGATCGGCGGGTGATGTAGTGCGCGTACTCGTGAAAGCCGATCCACCGGCCGGCCTTCTTCGAGGGCGCGACCATCACCAGCCAGGCGCGCGCCGGCCGCACCACCGCCCACCCCAGGGCCACGGATGATCGCCCTCGCATCTCGCGGAGGCCGTACCGCTCGAGCGAGAAGCCATCCCGGAGCGCGAACACCACGACCTTCTCGTCGGGAGGGGGCTTCGCGTTCGGCAGGAGGCCGAGGGCGACCGTGCGGAAGATCTCCAGGTCCCGAGCCAACCCCGCGACGCTCGCCCGAGACCCGTCCCCGTAGACGATCAGGTGGTCGCTCTCGACCCGAAACCACGCTCCCTTCAGCACCTTGTCGGCGCCCTCTGCAGGTGCGGCCGGGAGGGTCGCCGCGACCAGAACGACGAGCGCCCACACGACGTGCGAGCGGGCGCTGCGGCGGTTCGTTCGACCCCTCATGGGGCCATCTTGTCAGGCGGCCGTGCGCCGGGTCTCCACGGGGATGCCGACCTTGCCGTAGACGAACTGCAGCAGCCACGCGGGGCCCACCAGCAGGAACTGCACGTCCTCGAAGAAGGACGGCTTGGCCCCCTCGATCTTGTGACCCACGAACTGGACGATCCACGCCCCGACCCAGACCCCGATCGAGATCTCGAGGAGCGGCAGGCCCGCCGCGACCATCGCGTGGTTCAGGGCCAGGGACGCGACGCCGACCACGAACATGCCCGCGAAGATGGTCCAGGAGAGGGTCGCGTAGAAGACCATCGCGACCACCATGAACGCCGCGCCCCAGTCCATCCAGGCGACGCCGAACGGGTGCGGGATGCTCTGGAGCAGCCCCAGCGTGGCGAGGAGGATCAGCGGGATGCAGAGCCAGTGAATGGCCTTGTTGATGGGGTTCTGGTGGCTCTCGCCGTACTTGCTGAACCAGTTCGTCGCGCTTCGCATCGTCTCGATCTCCGTCATTCAGTTACTTACTAGGAAGTAAGTAGCCGATCCGAGCTACGATGCGCAAGGACTTTCTGATGGCTCGACGACGAAAACCAGCGGCCGAGACCCGGGCGGACATCCTCCGGGCGGCGGAGGTCCGGCTCCGCGACACCGGCCCGTCCTCGCTGCGGCTGGACGACATCGCCGCGGACGTCGGCATCTCGCGCCAAGCCGTCCTCCATCACTTCGGGAGCCGCGAGGGGGTCTTGCGGGCGGTGGTCGAGCAGGCCTGGGGCGGCCTCTTCCAGGACCTCGCGGGGCTCGCCGACGCGGATCTCGGACCGGCCGGGTTCGTCGAGCTGGTGGACGACGTCGCTCGCCGCAAGGGCAACGCCCGCCTCGGCGCGTGGCTCCTGCTCTCGGGCAAGGGGCTGCCGGAGGCGTGGTTCCAGGGCGCCGCGAGCACCCTCCCCGACCAGCTCGGCGGGGACGCGGACGCACGGGACACCGCCTACGCCACCCTGCTCGTGGGCGCGGCGCTCTTCGGCGACGCGATCTTCGGAGTCCGCCTGCGCCAGGTCCTGGGCATGCCCGACGGGGAGGAGGCCCGCGAGGACTTCCGCCGCTGGGTGGCCGAGCGACTCCTCAGCGCCGCCCGCGCAAAGGGCGACTAAGCTCCGCCCGTGCGTGTCCTGCTGCTGCTCCCGCCGCCCGTCCTCGATGCGGCCCCGGTGCACCCGCGACACCCCCCCCTCTACTCCCTGACCACGGCCGCCGCGCTGCGGGCCGCGGGCCACGACGTGCACATCTCCGACGAGCACCTGCGGGACCCGGCCCTCGCCCGGATCGTCGCCGAAGCCGCCGCCCACGACCCCGACGTCCTGCTCGTCTGCCAGAACGACTACAACCGCAAGATCGACCCGCCGGTGCTCGACCGCCTGGTCCGGGCCCTGCGCGACGCGCTCCCCGGCGACGCCCCCGTCGCCGCCTACGGACGCCTCGACGCCGCCCACGCGCGCGCGGCCTTGGACGCGGTCCCGGCCCTCGACATCGTGCTCTACGGGGAGCCGGAGCTGAGCGTCGTCGCCTTCGTGGCCGACCCGAGCGCGGCCGTCCAGGGCTCCATCCGCCGCGGGGACCCCCACGTCGACACCCCGCCCGAACGAGCGGACCTCGACGCCCTCCCCTTCTCGGCCTGGGATCTCGTGGACATCGGCGACTACGGCTTCTCGCCGCACCAGGAGGCGGCCGACACCGTGTATCCGGTCCTCGCGAGCCGAGGCTGCCCCTTCCCCTGCTTCTACTGCGAGGTGCGCATCCGCCCGGGGTGGATCGCGCGCTCGGTCGACTCGGTCCTCGCCGAGCTGAACCACCTGCGAGCCACCCACCGCACCCGCGCAGTCTTCTTCGCGGACCCGACGTTCGGGGTCGATCGGGAGTGGGCCCTGGAGCTCTGTCGACGCCTCCCCGCCGAGGGGCCCCCGGACCTCCGGTGGTCGTGCATGTCGCGCACGGATCGGGTGGACCCGGAGCTCTTGGGGGCCATGGCCGCGGCGGGCTGCTGGAACATCCTCTTCGGCATCGAGTCCCTGAACGAACCGGCGCTGAAGGCGGCGCGGAAGAACCTGGATCCGGCCACCGTCGAGCCTGCGATCCGGGCCGCGAAGGCGGCAGGCATCGAGGTCATCGCGTCGATCATGGTGGGGCTGCCCGGCGACTCGGCGGCCGGGTTCGAGGACACGCTCGGACGGCTCATCGACATGGAGCCCGACTTCGCGCAGTTCTTCGTCACCCAGATCACGGCGGACGTCGCGCCCGAGGGCGGCACCCTCGCGTCCGAGTGGGACGGCTCCCGCTACGACTTCTTCGGCCGGGTCTACGTCCCGGCGGGCTTCGAGAGCGCCGCCCAGCTGGTGGAGCTGCGGCGGAGAGCGTTCCGTCGGTTCTATCTGCGCCCGTCGTACATCGCGTCCACGGCCCGCCGGATGCTGCGCAGCGGCGAGGTCGGGGGGCAGCTCGCGCGCGCCGCTCGGGGGGGTCTGCTGGCGGCCCGCCTCGCGGCCGGGGAGCGCCTGTCCTGAGGCGCGTCGCCGTCCTCGGGCTGCTCCTGGCGGCCTGCCCCGCCGTGCCCGATCCGCCCCCCGACGGGCCCACGACCGACGATCGCGGCCCCACGGTCGCCGACGATCTCGACTTCGTGCCGCCGTGGCTGCGCACCGCGGTGGAGGTGGACGTGGTCCCTCACCCCGAGTGCGCGGATCCCGCCGCCCCCCCGGGCGCCTTCGCCGACGGGCTCTCGGGGTCCGGGCTCGACTTCCGACACGTGAGCGACCCGGCCTTCACCACGGGCGACGACCTCGAGATGCCCTTCGCCGAGGTCACCGCCGCGGGCCTGGCCGCCGCCGACTTCGACGCCGACGGGCGCGTGGACCTCTTCTTCACCCAGACGGTCGGACCGAACGCGCTGTACTGGGGCCGCGAGGCGGGCTTCGAGCGCGCCGACGACGACGTGTGGGCCCTGCCCGACGACCTGACGGGGACCGCCCGCGCCGTGGACTTCGACGGCGACGGTCGGCTCGATCTCGACGTCGCGGGCAAGGACTCCGTCCACCTGCTCCGCAACCTCGGCGACCGGCGCTTCGAGGACGTGACCCCGGCCTCGGGGATCGCGCCGCGCGAGGGCTGGCCCGGGGGAGCGGCGTGGGCCGACTACGACGGCGACGGCGACCTCGACCTCTTCGCGGGCGGCTACGTGGTGCGCGCGACGACGTTCCCCGCCTGGGTCGTCGTGCCCACCACCCACGCGCTCTGGCGCAACGACGGCGACGCGTTCACGGACCTCTCCTCGGAGTTCGGCTTCGACTACGACGGGCACGACTCGGGGGCCGTCATCCACGCCGTGTGGCGCGACCTGGACGACGACGGAGACCCGGACCTGTTCGCCGTCCACGACTTCGGGGCGCAGGAGGGGTTCACGCGGCCCTGGGAGAACGCCGGCCCGGACGGCGACGGCTGGTCCTGGCGCGACCGGTACACCGACACCGGCCTCGGCCCGCTGCACGCCCCCATGGGGGTCTCGATCGCGGACCTGGACGGAGACGGCCTCCACGACCTGTGGTTCTCGGACCTGGGGCGCACCACCGCCTACCGCGGCTTCTCGGACTACGGCTGGACCGACGTCTCGCTGGTGTGGGCGGGCGGCGTCGACGACCACGCCCTCGACGCGTCCTGGTCGACCGTCCCCTTGGACCTCGACGGAGACGGCGTGCCGTCGGTGTACATCGGGTACGGCCAGCTGCCGCCGGTGTTCCGCGGCCCCGAGACGCCCGAGGAGGACCAGCCGGACCGCTTCCTCGTCTCGCTCCGCGACGGCCCCGTCCTCCGGTTCACGGACCGCGCCGGGGACGTGTTCCCGTCTCCCCAGCTGGGGATCAGCCGGTCCGCCGCCGTCGCCGACCTGGACCGCAACGGCGTCCCCGACCTGATCGTCGGCCACGTGCGCTCGGGCCCGTCCGTCCTCCTGGGGCGCTGCACCGAGGCCTCGCGGTTGGTGGTGGAGCCGCGCGACGACGTGACCGCCAACCGCTTCGCCGTGGGCGCCCGCGTCACCGTGGAGGCGGGCGACCTCCGCCTGGTGGACGAGGTCACGGGCGGGGGCCGCGGCACCTTCAGCAGCGGCGAACCGGTAGTGTTCTTCGGCCTGGGGAGCGCCGAGGCGGTCGATCGCGTGACCGTCCGGTGGCCCGACGGGGAGGTCACGGAGATGACCGATGTCCCCGCCCACGCGCGGCTGACGGTTCGGAGGAGGCGGGATTGAGCGACCGGACGCGCCTGATCGTCGGCTCGATCGTCTCGGTGGTCCTGCTCGCGCTGCTCGCGTACTTCGTGGACCTGCGGGCCGTCGGTCGGACCCTGCTCGACGCCCGCCCGGGCCCCCTCGTCGCGGCCCTCGCCCTGCACCTCTTCATCCTGCTGCTCCGCGTCCATCGCTGGCTCGTCATCGCCGAAGAGGGCCGGAAGCCCGACCGCGAGCGCCTCCTGCTGGGCCTCGACGCGGTGTTCCTGGGCTGGTTCGCGAACTTCTCGCTCCCCGCGAAGGCCGGCGACCTGGCGCGACCGCTCGTCCACGCGCGGGGTTCGGGGCGGCCGTTCTCGGCGATGCTCGCGGGCATGGTGGTGGAGCGCGTGCTCGACCTCGCCTTCCTGGGGGTCGCGTTCTGGCTCGCGATCGCCGTCCTGCCGACGCCGCGCCTGCCCGAGTGGGTGCAGTGGGCATCGACGGCCGCGGGGATCGGGGCGGCCGTCGGGTTCCTCGCCCTCGGCGGCGTGCGACGCTGGGGAGCCGCCCTGCCCGGGATCGCGGGACGCTTCCGCGAGGGCCTGGCGCTGTTCGACCGACCCTCCGTGGTCGCTCGGGCGGGCGCGTGGACGGGCGTGGTGTGGGCGCTCGAGGCCGTCGCTGCCTACCTCCTCATCGTCGCCTGCGGGGGCGCGGCCACGGCGTCGGCCGCCGTCGCCGTGGTGGTCGCCATCACCCTCGCGGTGGCCGCTCCGTCGGCCCCGGGGCAGCTGGGCGTGAGCCAGTGGGTCGTCCTGTTGGTGCTGGCCCCGTACGGCATCGAGGCGGACGTCGCCGTGGCCGTGAGCGTGCTGGACACCGCGACGGTGCTCTTCTGGGTCGTGCCCTTCGGCCTCGTCGCGCTCGCCCGCCGCACGGGCCGGCCGGGAACGGCTAGCCTCCCCCCGTGAGACTCCTCTCGATCCCGCTGCTCGTCGCCCTCATCGCCGGATGTCCCCCGGGCACCCTCGAGATCGACGACTTCGGGCCCGGCGCCGACGACGACGACGCAGCCGACGACGACGACGCCACCGACGACGACGACGCCACCGACGACGACGACGCCACCGACGACGACGACGCGGCCGACGACGACGACGCGGCCGACGACGACGACGCAGTCCAGGCCTGCACGGGTCCCGAGCTCCAGGGCGACTTCATCCCCTCGGACGACTTCGCCGTGGCCGGGTTCTGCGCCCAGGGGTGGGAGCGCGTCTCCGGCTCCGTCGCGCTGACCTCGGGCGCCCAGGTCACCACCAGCGCGGGCCTGGAGTGCCTCTGCGCGGTGGGGGGCGACGTGCGCCTCGGCGAGTTCGCGTCGAGCCTCCGCGACACGACGGGCTTCGCGAACCTCCAGTCGATCGGAGGGTCGCTCACGGTCACCTGGTCGAACTCGCTCGACCTCGGAGGGTTCACGTCGCTCGAGACGATCGGGGGCAACCTCACCCTCGGCAGCAACAACGCGATCGGGGACGTCGCCGGGTTCGACGCGCTCGCGTCCATCGGCGGCGACGTCGTCATCGAGTGGAACAACGGCTCGGGGGACATCTCGGGCTTCCCCGTCCTGTGGACCATCGGGGGCACGGTCCGCGTGGACTCCAACTCGGGCGTCACGGGCGTCTCGGGATTCGGGGGGCTGCAGTCGATCGCGGGGGACCTGAGCGTGGTCTGGAACTCGACGCTGGGCCGCGTGGACGGCTTCTCGGCGCTCGGCGCGCTGGGCGGCAGCCTCGGCATCCACAGCAACAGCATCCTCGGCGGGATCGACGGGCTGCTCGCCATGGACACGGTGGGCGGCGACTTCGGCATCACGTGGAACACCCTGCTGCCCACGGCCGACGCGATCGCGGTGCGCGACGCCGTCGGGGTGAACGACATCGGGGGCACGATCGAGATCGCGGCCAACGGCCCCTGACCTTGCCGCGAGGAGTGCCCGGGGGGGATGCTGGAGACGGAGGAACCCCTGATGACGCTGCGCCCCCTGCTCGCTGCCCTGACCCTGCTGCTCGTGCCCGCCGACGCCGACGCCGAGGAACCTCTCCCCCCCGAGGAGCCGGCGGCCGAGGAGCCCGCCGCCGAGAAGGCGCCGCCGCCGGCGCCCTCCCCGTACTTCCACTTCGCGCCCGTCCTCGGGGCCCAGGTCTTCCCCCTGGGGGTCGGGGTCTACGGCACGCCCCAGCTCCGGGTGTCTCTGTATCGGAGCGAGTCGAAGCTGTTCCAGACCACCCACTTCGGCATCGGGGCCTGGTGGCGCGTGACCCCTGCGTTCGCGGAGGTGGGCCCGCGCATCGACTTCACGCCGCTGGAGATGCTGACCCTCTCCGTCACCGGGCGCTACGTCGGGTCATGGACCGGCAGCGCGGGGTCCCGCATCCCCGTCGCGGCCCTGGAGAACAAGCGGTACGCCACGCGCGCCGGAGCCGAAGGCGAGGCGGTGGCGACGGACGCGTTCGAGCTGATCATCTCGCCCACGCTGCGCCTCAAGGGCGGCCCGGTAATCGTCCTCTACAACTTCTCCTGGACCCACACCTGGCTCTTCTTCCGCGACGGCGACACCCCCCAGCCCGTGTACGACGGCGGCGTGGACCTCTACATCGCGCCCGCCGACCGGATCATCCAGCAGCAGGCCGTGGTCCTCGGTGAGATCCTCGACGGGACGAAGACGAAGACCGTGCTTCGTCTCGGCGGGACGGTGCGCCACAAGCGGGCGCGAGTGACGGAGGACCGCTCCGTGAACGTCGGCTTCATCGGCACCGTGAAGCCGATCCCGCACGTGGCCATGCCCGACATCATCGTGCAGGTGCTCGCGTACGTCCTCGACGACTCCGGCGAGCGCGTCCTGTGGGCCCCGAACGTCGTCCTCGCGTTCCGCTGGACGTTCGAGAAGGGGCCCGGCGTCCGCGGCATCCCCGGAGTGGAATAACCGACCCCCCGAACCTGTTTCTGCGCTCATGACAGACACCCCACGCCGCCCCGTGCCCTTGTTCGTCCTCGGCTCCCTCTGCGGAGCCGCCCTCTTCACCGGCCTCTTCACGGGGGCCCTCACCGCCGACGCGGGTCCGCCCGTGGGGGCCGTGGGCACCCAATACAGCGACGTCGCCGAGGGTGTGCTGCCCGCCGTCGTGTGGATCGAGACCACGACCATCACGCAGGTCCCCGACGGTCGGTTCTCCGGCGGCGAGGACTTCTTCCGTCGCTTCTTCGACGAAAGCCCCCCGTCCCGAGAGCCCCGCGAGTTCCGCCGGCGCGGGCTCGGCTCGGGCGTGATCATCGACGAGGACGGCTACATCGTGACCAACCACCACGTCGCGGGGGAGGCCGACGAGCTCGAGGTGACGCTGTCCGACGGCCGGAAGTTCGACGCGCGTCTGGTCGGCACCGACCCGGGCACGGACCTCGCCGTCATCAAGCTCACGGGGGACGTGTCCGGCCTCACGGCCCTCGATCTGGGCGACTCCGACGCGCTCCGGCTCGGGGAGGTGGTCATGGCCATCGGCAACCCGTTCGGCCTCGCGGGCTCCGTGTCCCTGGGCATCGTGTCCGCCAAGGAGCGCACGAGCGTGGGCAAGAACCGCTACGAGAACTTCATCCAGACCGACGCCGCCATCAACCAGGGCAACTCCGGCGGCGCCCTCGTGAACATGCGCGGCGAGCTCGTGGGCATCAACGACATGATCGTGTCCCCCGGCTCCATGATGGGCGGGGGCGGCAACGTGGGGATCGGGTTCGCCATCCCCACGAACCAGGCGCGCCCCATCATCGACAGCCTGATCACGAAGGGGCGCGTCGACCGCGGCTGGCTCGGCGTGCACATCCAGAACCTGACCCCCGCCATGACGGCCGGCTTCTCCCTGGACGACGGCACCCGCGGCGTGATCCTCGCGAAGGTCGCCGAGGGCAGCCCGGCCGAGAAGGCGGGCGTGCGGGACGGGGACGTGGTGGTCGCGCTCGACGGGACGCCGACCCAGGACACGGACGACCTC
Organism: uncultured Rickettsiales bacterium; assembly: GCA_964620495.1. Lineage (GTDB taxonomy): Bacteria > Myxococcota_A > UBA796 > UBA9615 > UBA9615 > CAZEKB01. The sequence continues at coordinate 82,500 of CAZUHI010000021.1, forward strand.
CGCAACCTCGTGGCGGCGGCGGGTCCGGGCCACGACGCGAAGCTCGAGATCTACCGAAACGGCAAGCGCAAGCGAATCGTGGTGAAGCTCGGCGAGATGCCGGGCGAGCGCCGGGCCGTGTCGAGCCACGACGAGGCGCGGGAGTCCGACCGCGGCACCGAGATCGACGGGCTCTACCTCGGCGAGCTCGACGACCACCGCAGCCTGACCCGGTTCACCAAGGGCGTCCGCAGCGGCGTCGTGGTCCTGGGCGTCGTGTCCGGCTCCGCGGCCGCCGACGCCGAGCTGCGCACCGGCGACATCATCGTGGAAGTGAACCGCGCGCCGGTGGGCTCCGTGGCCGACTTCAAGGCCGCCGTGAAGTCCACCGACGGCCCGCCGCTGCTGCTCGTGCGGCGCGGCGAGGCGAGCATCTACAGCGTCCTCGACTGAGGTCGTCGTGGACTGGGGGGGGTGCCGAGGCTCTGCGCGGCGCGACTCGGGATGCTCGCGGGGCTCGAGATCAGGATCCGCTGACCCCCCCCGGGCCCAGAACGGAAGAAGCCGCCCGGATGATCCCGGGCGGCTTCTCTCCCTCGGGGCAGCGACGAACCCGAGGACGGGGAGACGAACCATTTCGTCCCACGCTGGAGATGATGGGGTCGAGGCCGGATCGGGTGAATCGATATTGTGTTCACGAAACTGTGAAGCAGTAAGAACTAGTAAGCCGACCTCAGCTGAGGAGGTCGTACACGGGCAGGCCCGCCACCTGCCACGCGGGCGTGCCGCGCAGGACGAGCTCGCTCTTGCCCTCGGGGCCTCGGTAGCGGAACCAGAAGTGCTGCAGGAAGTCCCGGCCGAGGACGCCGTCGTCGTCGATGCCCACGCCCGCGATGACCGGCACGAGGAAGACGAGGGGCCGCACCACGCCGGTGAGGTCCTCCTTGGCGTTCACGATCAGCGACGCGATGTGCCGCCGCCGCACGCGCGCCTCGACCCCGTCGAAGGCGAGCACCTCGACCGTGTCGATGGCGGGCAGCTGGAGGTCCTTCACGATGGTCTCGGACACGACGGACGCGAAGGCGCCGGTGTCCACCATCAGGGACACGTCCCGGGCCACGGGGAGCTCGTCGTCCAGGGGGGGCGGGGCGAGGCCCACCTCGAAGACGGGGCCGTACTTGAGCGTCTGCTCACGCGTACGGTTCGCGCTGACTAGGCGAAGATCGTCTCCGAGGGTGAGGGTCGCCATCGGCCTACGCGGATCGGCTCGCGGGCTTCGACCCGGGAGACGACGAAGGGGGCGCCCATGCCGAACCGGCGCGTGCCGTTCCGCCAAGCCTCGTACCCACCCTCGTGCACGCTCTGTACGGCGCCGTCCTTGAAGACGACCCACCGACCGGCGGAGTCGCCGCTGAGCAGTTCCGGGAGCAGCGCGCGATATCGCGCCACCTCGGCCACGAGGGCCTCGTCGTTCGCCATCTCATCCTCCATGCGCGGTCGTTCAGCATAGTTGTGTGAGCGTAATTAAATCCAGCCAAGAATCGCGTCAACGAAGAGGCATTTCTCTCATGCTGGCGGCGATGGCGCGATAGAGAGGAACACGGGGCTCGTCCGACCGAAAGATCAGGCGGAAGCTGTCGTGCAGGGGGGTGATGTCCGGAAGGACGGGGACCAGCCGGCGCGCGGCCAGGTCGGGGCGGACGAGGTACTCGGGCAGCACCGCCACGCCGGTCCCCTCTAGGACGCGGGCGCGGATCGCGGCGATCGTGCCCATGCGGCGCAGGCCCGCGAAGGCGAGGTCGTCGCGGCCGCCGGGGGCGTCGCGCCAGTACCGGAAGAGGGGCATCTCGTCCGACAGCGCGATCAGCAGGTGGGACTCCAGGTCGTCCACGACCTTCACGGGGCGCGCGGCGAGGGCCGCGGGCGTGGCGACGAGCAGGTAGTCCTCGCGGTGCAGCTTGTCGAAGTCGAGCTCGGGGTCGTTCAGCCGCCGGGAGCTGACGGCGACGTCGACTCGGCGGGTGCGCACCTGCAGCTCCAGATCGCCCCCGGAGCCGAAGTAGAGGTGGAACGTGATGCCGGAGTGCCGCTCCTCGAGGATCGGCAGCATGGGCACGATCCACGACAGCCCCAGCTCGTGGCGCGTGCCGAGGACGATGTCCATGGGCGCCGGACCGAGGTCGCCGCGGGCCGCCTGCACGCAGTCGTGAGCCGCCGCCAGCGTGCGACGGGCCTCGGGCAACAGCGCGAGCCCGGCTTCGGTGAGCACGACCTTGCGCGTGGTCCGGTCGAACAAGCGGACGTCGAGCTGCTCCTCGAGCTTGCGGATGCGCTGACCGAGGGCGGCGGGGGTGAGACCGACGGCCTTCGACGCCGCCCGGAAGTTCAGCAGGCGAGCGGCTTCGAGGAAACAACGCAGCGATTCGAGGTCCGGCAGCACGCCGGGAGATTACCCGCTCCAGAGCGCCGATCACGTGGTCACGACCGAGCATCGCGAAGAACGGGGCCGACGGGTCGAGGCGCGACGATGACGCGGGTCTGGACCCGCAAAGAGGAGCAACGAAGAGCCGGTGGTGCCGAGCGAGCGAGGCGACCGAACGACCATGTGATTGGTGCTCTAGGATCACGCGGGATGGGAGCCGCGAACCAACCGGGAGGTCGCACCGAGTGACCGATCTTCTCGCCGCGCGTTCGCAGATGGCGATGTCGCTGGCCTTCCACATCCTGTTCGCCGTGGCCGGCATGGCCATGCCCGCCCTCATGGCCATCGCCGAGGCGCGGTGGCTGCGCACGCGGGACCCCGTCTACCGGGACATCGCCCAGCGCTGGTCGAAGGGCACCGCGATCCTCTTCGCGGTGGGGGCCGTCTCGGGCACGGTGCTGTCGTTCGAGCTGGGGCTGCTGTGGCCCGAGTTCATGGCCTTCGCGGGCCCGATGATCGGCATGCCGTTCTCGCTCGAGGGCTTCGCGTTCTTCTTCGAGGCCATCTTCCTGGGCGTGTACCTCTACGGCTGGGACAAGGTCTCGGAGCGGATGCACTTCGCGGCGGGCCTGGGCGTCCTGGTCTCCGGGACCGCCTCGGGCGCCTTCGTGGTGTGCGTCAACGCGTGGATGAACCACCCCGTCGGGTTCGAGCTGGACGCGGCCGGGGCCGTCGTGTCCGTCGATCTCTGGGCCGCGATGTTCAACCCCGCGGCGCCCACGCAGGTCGCCCACATGGTGGTGGCCGCGTTCCAGACCGTGGGGTTCGCGGCAGCCGGCATCCACGCCCTGGGGCTGCTCCGGGGGCGCGGGGTCGAGCTCCACCGCCGGGCGCTCGGGGTGGCCTTGGCCGTCGCCATCCCGAGCGCGCTCATCCAGCCGCTCGTGGGGCACGCGTCGGGCGAGTACGTGGCGCACCACGAGCCGGTGAAGCTGGCCGCCATGGAGGCGCACTGGGAGACCCGGACGGGCGCGCCCCTGCAGCTGGGCGGGATCGTCGACTCCGAGGCCGAGGAGACGCGCTGGGCGGTCGAGATCCCGGGGGCCCTCAGCTTCCTCGCCGGCCGCAACTTCTCGGCCGAGGTGATGGGGCTCAAGGACGTGCCGAAGGAGGACCGGCCCCCCGTGGGCATCACCCACTGGGCCTTCGACATCATGGTCGGGATCGGCTCGCTGCTCGCCCTCGTGGCGCTGTGGGCGGGGTTCGCGGCGTGGCGAATCCGGGGGGTGCCGACGTCGCCTCGGCTGCTCGAGGCGCTCGTGATCTGCGCCCCGCTGGGACTCGTGGCGCTCGAGGCGGGCTGGGTCGTCACGGAGGTCGGTCGCCAGCCGTGGGTCGTGCGCGGGTACCTGCGCACCGCCGACGCGGTCACCCCCATGCCCGGCCTCATCGGGCCCTTCCTCGTCTTCAGCGCGCTCTACCTGTTCCTGGGCGTGGTGGTGATCGTGCTCCTGAAGCGCCACGTGCTGGCGGTCGACGATGCCTGACCCGGTCACCCTCGCCGTCGTCGCCATCGGCGCCGCCCTGCTCGCCTACACCCTCACCGGGGGGGCGGACTTCGGGGGCGGGGTCTGGGATCTGCTCGCGTCCGGCCCCCGCAGGGAGGAGCAGCGCCGTGCCGTGGCGCGGGTCATCGCCCCGATCTGGGAGGTGAACCACGTGTGGCTCATCGCCGTCGTGGTGCTGCTCTTCGTGTGCTTCCCGCGAGGGTTCGGGATCGTCGCGACGGCCCTGCACCTCCCCCTCACGATGATGCTCGTGGGCGTCGTCCTGCGCGGCGCGGCGTTCACGTTTCGGGCGTACGGCCTCGAGGGGCCCGAGGCGCGGTCGCGCTGGGGCTCCGTGTTCTCGATCTCGTCGGCCCTCGCGCCGCTGTTCCTCGGCATCTGCGCCGGGGCCCTCGCCGGGGGCGACATCCGCCTGGAGGGCGGCGTCCTCGTCTCCGGGTTCGTGAGCCCCTGGCTGCAGCCGTTCCCGATCCTCATCGGGCTGCTGCTCCTCGCCCAGTGCGCCCAGCTGGCCGCCGTCTACCTGTGCTTCGAGACCGACGGCCCCCTCCGAGACGACTTCCGGGCCCGCGCCCTCGGCAGCGGCGTCGTGGTGGGGGCGCTCGCCTGGATGGCCCTCTCCATCGCGTCCGTGGGGGCGCCGGCCGTCCACAAGACCCTGGTCTCCGGCACCGGCACCACGTTCGCGCTGCACCTCGCCACCGGCGCCGCCGCGCTGGGCGCCCTGATCGCCTTGCGCACGGGCCGCCTCCGCCTCGCCCGCGCCCTCGTCGTGCTCCAGACGACCGGGATCCTGCTCGGTTGGGCGCTCGTCCAGGGTCCGCTGCTCGTCGTGCCGGACGTCGCGTTCGTGGACGTCGCCGCGCCCGCGCCCGTCATCCGCGCCGTCCTCATCGCGTTCGCCGTGGGCGGCGCCCTGCTGATCCCCGCGCTCGTATTGCTCTTCCGAACCTTCCAGCGAGGCGCGCGAGGAGCCGGCTAAGGGCTTGGGCAAGAAAACAAATCCGTCGCACCGAGGGCGTCGCAGCGGTTCGCTCGCAAGGAGCGAAGTCGCTGACATGTCTGGACATTTCAAGACTTCGACGACGCCGCGAGCGGGCCGCGGCGGCGGCCGAATGCAGGAGTTGTTCTTGCCCAAGCCCTAAGATCCCCACAGTGCGCCGATTCTTCCCGCTCCTCGCCCTCGCGCTCGTGTCCTGCGGGGACCTCGATCTCGACAACGACGGCTGGCTCGACTACGCGGACTGCGACGACCTGAACGCCGGCATGAACCCCGACGCCGAGGACATCCCCGGCGACGGCATCGACCAGGACTGCAACGGCGTCGACAGCGTCCTGTGTTGGTTCGACGGGGACGGCGACAGCTTCGGGTTCCCCGGCCCCGACTACGAGAACCCGGTCCCGGGCGTGCCCGACCGCGACGGCACCTGCGCCGACGAGGGCCAGGCCGGAAACCCTTGGGACTGCAACGACGCGGCCGCCTGGGTCCGCCCCGGCGCCGAGGACGCCGCGGGGGACGGCATCGACGCGGACTGCAGCGGGGACGACGCCGTGTTCTGCTGGACCGACGCGGACGGCGACCGGTTCGGGGCGGGCGACGCGACGCAGGTGAACCCCGAGGACTGCGACGAGGCGGAGGGCTGGGCCCGCGCGGGCGGCGACTGCGACGACGAGGACCCGGGCCTCAATCCCCAGGCCGTGGACACCCCCGACGACGGCGTCGACCAGGACTGCAACGGCTCGGACACGCTCGTCTGCTTCTTCGACGGCGACGAGGACGGCTTCGGGTCCACCGCGCGCTACGACGAGACCGAGGACGGCAGCTGCCTGAACTCCCGCCGGCAGACGGACAACCCGGACGACTGCGACGACAGCGTGGCGTGGATCCACCCCGGCGCCGAGGACCTGCCGGACGACGGCATCGACGCGGACTGCACCGAGGCCGACACCGTCACCTGCTACGAGGACCTCGACGGCGACGGCTTCGGCAACCCCACGGTCATCATCGACGAGCCGGACTGCAGCCGGGAGGGGCTGTCGTCGTCGGCCGAGGACTGCGACGACACGGACCCCACGGTCTTCCCCGTGGCCACCGACACCCCCGAGGACGGCATCGATCAGAACTGCGACGGCGTGGACGGCGCGATGTGCTTCTACGACGGCGACGGCGACGGGTTCGGCTTCGGCGCCGACCCGCTCAGCTACGACCCGGACGGCGACTGCACCGACGACGACTTCCAGACCGACATCGGCTACGACTGCGACGACTCCCAGGCCGGCACCCACCCCGGCGCCCCGGAGATCCCGGACGACGGCTTCGACCAGGACTGCAACGGCACGGACACGGTGACCTGCTTCACGGACGGCGACAGCGACCTGCACGGCGGCAGCGGCACCCACCTCGACAACGACGGCGAGTGCACCGACCCCGGGCAGTCGGCCTTCACCGGCGACTGCGACGACAACGAGAGCGAGATCTTCCCGGGCGCCGTGGAGACCGTGGACGACGGCATCGATCAGGACTGCAACGGGACCGACACCGTCTCCTGTTTCTTCGACGGCGACAGCGACGGCTTCGGGTATACCGGCTCACCGACGACGACCGATCCGGACGGGGACTGCACCGACGACCCCTTCCAGACCGACGTCGGCGGCGACTGCGACGACACCGACCCGAACGTCCTCGGAGGCTGCCCTTGAGCCCGCTCCGCCTCGTCCCCGCCTCGGCCCTCGCCCTCCTGATCGCCTGCCCGCAGACGATCGAGGAGCCTCCGCCCGCGCCCCTGGAGGAGCAGCCCTGGTCGGCGACGCAGCTGTTCGACGGCGCGGCCGAGCAGTGGGGCGTGCCTGCCGACCTGCTCGCCGCCATCGCCTGGCACGAGTCGTCCTTCGCCCCCGGGGACCACGAGCACGCCGAGTCGCGGCCCTCCGTCGGCTGGATGGGGCTGAGCCCCGAGCGCATCGAGGAGGCGATCGCCCTCTCCGGGATCGACGACGAGCGCATCGAGGACCGCACCCCGAACATCTACGCGGGCGCCGCCGTGCTGGACGCCCTGCGGGACGAGCACGCGCCGGACGCGCCGGACGCGACGGTGACCGCCGAGTGGTGGCCGGTGGTCGTCGCCTGGGCCGACCAGGACGAGGAGTGGCTCGCCCACGACTTCGCCGCCGACGTGTTCCGCACGCTCCAGCTCGGGCTGGACGCGAGCACCGGGGACGGAGAGACCGTGAGCATCCGCGCCCGCCGCTTCCAGGGCCTCGAGGACGTGCCCTTCGAGTTCGCGCCGTACGAGACGGGCGAGGAGCGCTTCGGGCCCGGCTACCCCCAGGCGGACCGGCGCCTCCTCGCCCACTGGAGCAACTACGACGCGCGCCCCGGCGGCACGGGCTCCATCGAGCGCGTGGTCCTGCACACCACCGAGGGCAGCTACGCGGGCGCCGTCTCCTGGTTCCGCAACGGCGGGGCCGACGTGTCGGCGCACTACGTCGTCCGCAAGTCGGACGGCGAGATCACGCGGATGGTCGACGACGACGACCGGGCGTGGCACGCCTGCCGGAACAACAGCGACACCGTCGGCATCGAGCACGAAGGCGCGTCGTCGAACCCGTCCACCTGGACGCCCGCGATGCTCGACTCCTCCGCCCGCCTCACCGCGTGGCTCGTGAACGAGTACTCGATCCCCATCGACCGGCAGCACATCGTGGGCCACGGCGAGATCCAACCGTCGAACTGCGCGGGCCGGACGGACCCGGGGGCCCACTTCCCCTGGGACGACTACATCGCGGCCGTCACGACCTACGCGACGGGCTCGCCGCCGGTGACCCCGGCGATCGCGTTCTCGGAGCCGACCGCGGGCGCGTCGGTGACCGACCCGGTGCACTTCGAGTTCACCCACCCGGGCATCGATCACGTGGAGCTCTGGTCCGGTCCCGCCCTCCTGGCGCCTCGCCTCTCGGGCGACCCGGCCACGTTCACGTATCGCTTCGACGCCCTGGGCGCCCGCACCATCCGGGCCCGGGGGTACGCGCCCGGCGGCTCGCTCCTCGCGATCGAGGACGTGAGCTTCACCATCGACGAGACCCTGCCCGGGGACGACGACGACGCGGGCGACGACGACGACGCGGCGACCGACGACGACGACGACGCGCTCCCGGAGTGCGCCTACGACGAGTGCGTGGACTCGCTCCCGTACGTCGGGGTGGGGAACACGAGCTTCGCCCCGTCGAACTGGGACAGCTACTCGTGCGCCCCGAACACGGACGAGTCCGGCGGCGAGGTCGTGTACCAGGTGGAGGTGCCGCGCTCGGGCGTCCTCACGGCCGCGGTCCAGGACGGCGAGGGCGTCGACATCGACGTGCACATCCTCGCCTCCGCGAACAACTGGAGCTGCCTCGACCGAGGCCACCACGAGGCCTCCGCCTGGGTCTCCGCCGGCACCTACTGGGTGGCCGCGGACACCTGGGTGAACTCGGCGGGCACCCCCCAGGACGGCACGTACACGCTGACCATCTCCCTGGACTGATGCTCGACCTCGCGATCGCGACCTGCGTCCCTCTTCCGGAGCCCGACCCCGACGAGGCCCCCCTCGCCGAGGCCCTGGACCGCGCGGGGCTCACGTACGCGTTCGCGGGCTGGCACGTGGACCCGTGGCCCGCCGCCCGCGCCACGCTGCTCCGCTCCACCTGGGACTACCCCTGGCGCATCGGCGACTTCCGCACCTGGATCGACCGGGTCGCGACCGGGGGCGAGCTCTGGAACGACGCCGCCACCGTGCGGTGGAACCTGCACAAGCGCTACCTGCTGGACCTGGAGGCGGCGGGACTCCCCGTGACGCCCACCGAGCTGGTGCCCGCGGGGTCGACGGAGCCCCTGGACGGCATCCTCGCCCGGCGCGGCTGGGAGGTGGCGGTCGTCAAGCCGGCGGTGTCCGCGGGGTCGTTCCGCACCTTGAAGACGGAGCGCGGCGACCCCGCGGGCGAGGCCCACCTCCGCGCCTTGGCGACGGACCGGGACGTGCTCGTGCAGCAGTACCTCGCGTCGGTCGAGGGCTACGGCGAGCGGGCCCTGGTGTGGATCGACGGCGAGGTGACCCACTCGGTGCGCAAGACGCCCCGCTTCCAGGGCGAGGACGAGTCGGTGTCCGAGGCCATGCCCATCACCGAGGCGCAGCGGGCCCTGGCGGCGCACGCCGTGGCGACGGTGCCGGGCGACCTCCTCTACGCGCGCATCGACGTCGCCCCCGGGCCGGACGGGGCGCCGGTGATCATGGAGCTGGAGCTAATCGAGCCGTCGCTCTTCTTCCCCCAGTGTCCCGAGGCGCTCGACCGGTTCGTGGCCGCCATCCGGCGCCGGCTCGCCTGACACGAGGTCCCGGTGTCTCAGCGGCTGCCGTAGCTGCCGCCCCCGAAGTTGCCGCCGGTCGGCTCGTCGCCGTCGGGCGCTCCGTATCCGGGCATCTGCGGGGCGGGGATCTTCCGCGGGTTGCTGATGTACCGCATGGCCGTCTCGTACGAGATCATCTCATCGCGGTAGAGGTCCTCGAGGGCCTTGTCGAGGGTCTGCATGCCGTCGCGGCGGCCGCTCTCCATCATCGACTTCGCCTGGTGCATCTTGCCTTCGCGCACCAGGTTCCGAATCGCCGCGTTGGCGACCATGATCTCGAACGCGGCCACGCGGCTGCTGCCCTCCGCGTGCAGCAGCAGGCGCTGGGAGATGACCCCCAGGAGGGCCGCGGACAGCATCGCCCGGGCCTGGCCCTGCTGGTGGGACGGGAAGACGTCGATCATCCGGTCGATGGCCTGGATCGCGTCGTTCGCGTGCAGCGTCGCGAGCACGAGGTGGCCGGTCTCGGCCGCGGTGAGGGCCGCGGAGATGGTCTCGAGGTCGCGCATCTCGCCCACGAGGATCACGTCTGGGTCCTGCCGCAGGATGTACTTGAGGGCCGCCGCGAACGACTTCGTGTCGGCGCCGATCTCGCGCTGGTCGATGGTGGCCTCGATGCCCGTGTGGGCGTACTCGATCGGGTCCTCGATCGTGATCATCCGGCAGGCGCGGGTGCGGTTGATGCGGTCCACGAGGCAGGCGAGCGTCGTCGACTTGCCGGACCCGGTGGGGCCCACGACCAGGAGCAGACCGTGCGGCCTGGTGCCCAGATCGAGCAACGCCTGGGGGAGCCCCAGCTGCTCCGCGGACGGGATGTCCCGGGGGATGGCGCGCAGGGCGGCCGCCATGCGGCCCTTCTGGTAGTACGCGTTCACCCGGAAGCGGCGGTCGCGGTCCAGGGCCAGCGCGAAGTCGATCTCGCGCTCGAGCTCGTACACCGACCGCTGCCGGCCGCTCAGGATCGAGTACAGCAGGATGCGCATGTCCCCCTCGCTCAGGGGGATCTCACCGATCGGGACGAGCTCGCCGGTGACTCGGAGGATCGGAGGCCGCCCCACCGTCAGGTGCAGGTCCGACGCGCCGTGGTCCAACGCCGCGGTGAGCAGGGCCTTCATGTCGAGGTTGGAGTCGGCCGTGACCTTGCCGCCCTGGAAGCTCGCCAAGCCGGTGGTCATGCCCCGGGCCTGGAGCGCGAACTCCTCGGGGTTGGTGGCGTACGCCTCGCCGATCTCGTAGTCGATGATCCCCTCGCGGTAGAGGTGCAGCAGCGACCGGTTGAACGTGAGCACCCCCGGATCCGAGGAGCTGCGCATGAGGTCGTAGAGCTCGTCGACGCGCTGCTCGCGCAGGAGCTTCGCCACCGGCGGCGTGGCCGTCATCACCTCGACCGCGGCGATGCGCCCCGCGCCGTCCTCACGGGGCAGGAGCCGCTGGCTCACGATCCCCTGCAGCGAAAGCGACAGGTCCATCGCGACCTGGGCGCGGAGGTGGTCGGGGAAGTAGCTGAGGATCCGCTGCAGGGTCTGGGTCGCGTCGATCGTGTGCAGCGACGCGAGCACGAGGTGCCCGGTGAGCGCCGCGGACATGGCGACGCGCATCGTCTCGGCGTCTCGCAGCTCCCCGATCAGGATGACGTCGGGCGACTGGCGGACGATCTCCTTGAGGGCGCGCGCGAAGGACTCCGTGTCCGACCCGACCTCGCGCTGCGAGACGCGGCCGAGGTAGTCGCGGTGCACGAACTCGATCGGGTCTTCGAGGGTGATGATGTGCGCGCGGCGGCCCGTGTTGATCTTGTGGATCATGGCCGCGAGGGTCGTCGACTTGCCGCTGCCGGTGGCCCCGGTGACGAGGACGAGGCCGCGAGGCTTGTCGGCGAGGGAGGCCACGGACTCGGGCAGGCCGAGCTCGTCGAAGTCCAGGTCCGCGAAGGGGACGGCGCGGGCGACGATCGCGCGACGGCCCTGCTGACGAGAGAGGTTCAGCCGGAAGCGCTTGCCGCCGGAGAGGGAGAAGCCCGCGTCGAGGTCGCCGTCGCGCTCGAATCGCGCGGCCTGCTCTTCGCGGAGCACCCACCCGAGGAGCTCATCGAAGTCCTCGCCCGTGGTGGTCGGAGCGTCCAGGCGGTTCAGGCCGCCGTGGATCCGCGCGGCGGGCGCCTTGCCTTCGGTGATGAAGAGGTCGGAGGCGGACAGCGCCTCCATGCGCGAGAGCAGCGTGATGAGGAACGGGACGTCGGCCATGGGTCCATTGTGCCCGGAGCCGAGCCGAGAGGAGCGCGCTCAGCCCTCGGCGGCTCCGGAGATGGCCTTCAGGACCTCGGCCTGCTGCTCGAGGTGGCTGCGGCTTCCGGAGAGGATCTCCATGCCGGAGTCCGTGATCTCCTTGAGCGAATCCAGCATCGGGTAGACCGTCGGGCCGAACTCGGGCTCCTTCTGGGCCATCACGAGCAGCTCCTTGATGGCCTTGCCGAGCGTGACCTGGACGCCCATCCACGTCTCGAAGCCTTTGTCCACGTGGCCGCGGTGCGCCTCCACCGTGGTGACGAGGGGGCCGAGGTCGACCTCGGAGGGGTCCAGCGCGACGACAGCGACGGGGGCGGCCGACGCAGCGGGCGCCTGCGCGGCGGCCGCGACGGAGGCCTGAAGGCGCTCCACCTCCGCCTGCAGGGCCGCGATCTCTTCGTCCTTGCCGCCCACGAGCTCGAGCGTGAGCTTCGTCCGTATCGTGAGCTGGTCGATCTCGGCGCGGGCCGCGTGCAGGGCCTCTCGCACGTCGGCCTCGTCGCCCGGCTCGGACTTGAGCGTCTGGTCGGGGGTGGCGGACTGGGCTCGTTCGAGGGCCGTCTCGAGATCGAGGGCTCGGAGCTCGGCCTCGTCCGCGCGGACGGAGCTGCTGCGCACCTTCTCCACGGCTTCGTCGAGCTCGGTCCGCAGCGTCTCGAGGGCGGCTCGAGCCTCGGCGACCTCGGCGACCTTGGCCTCGAGCGCCGCCTCCGCCTCCTCCTCGGCGGCCGAGGCGCGCGCTTCGGCCGCCGACGCGCGCGCTTCTGCGGCCTCCACCTGCGTGCCCGCGTCTGCGGCGGCGGTCTCGCGGGCCTCCTTGAGCTGCGCTTCGATCGCCACGACGCGCTCCTCGGCGGTGTCCGCCGCGAGCATCGAGTTCTTCGCCTCGACCAACGCCTCGTCGCGCTCGCCGATCGCGGCGTCGCGCGCGGCCGTCGCCTCGTCCCGCCCGGCCGTCGCCTCGTCCCGCGCGGCCGTCGCCTCGTCCCGCGCGGCCGCCGCCTCGTCCCGCGCGGTGAGCGCAGCGTCTCGGGCGGCCGTGGCCTCGTCCCGCGCAGCGACCGCGGCGTCCAGCGCCTCCGCCGAAGCATCGGCAGCGGCCCAGGACTCGGCCAGCTTGGCCTCCGCCGCCGTCGCGCGCTCTTCTGCCGCCGCGACTGCCGCCTCCGCCGCCGTCGCGCGCTCGTTCGCGGCCGCCGCTTCCGAGGTCGCCGTCGCCGTCGCCGCCTCCGCGGCCTCGACCTTCGCGGCCGACTCCGCAGCAAGGGCCTCCGCGGCCTCGACCTTCGCGGCCGACTCAGCAGCCAGGGCCTCCGCGGCCTCGACCTTCGCGGCCGACTCAGCAGCAGCAGCCTCCGCCGCCGCCGCGCGCTCGTTCGAGACCTCGACCTTCGCGGCCGACTCAGCAGCCAGGGCCTCCGCAGCCTCGACCTTCGCGGC
>CAZUHI010000021.1:95673-117017 GCA_964620495.1 uncultured Rickettsiales bacterium
ACCTTCGCGGCCGACTCCGCAGCCGCAGCCTCCGCCGCCGCCGCGCGCTCGTTCGCGGCCGCCGCTTCCGCGGTCGCCGTCGCCGTCGCCCCCTCGGCCGCCTCCACCTTCGCCGCGGACTCCGCAGCCGCAGCCTCGGCGGCCTCGACCCTCGCGGCGGACTCCGCAGCCGCAGCCTCCGCAGCCTCGACCCGCGCGGCAGACTCCGCAGCGGCAGCCTCGACCCTCGCGGCAGACTCCGCAGCGGCAGCCTCCGCCGCTTCGGCTCGACTCGAGGCTTCGGCAGACGCCGACTCGGCCGCTTCGGCGCGAGCCGCGGCCTCGGCGGCCGCAGCCTCGGAGGCCTCGGCGCGCCCCTCGGCGGCGGCGACCTTCTCCTGCGCCGCGGCGCCCTCCGCGAGGACGCGGGCGGCTTCGGACTTCTGGTGCTCCGCGTCGCCGCGCGCGGACGCCAGCTCTCCGCGGAGCTCCAGCAGCGTCTCGTCCGCCAGGGCCGCGGCGTCCTGGGCGCTGTCCCGCGCCTCGACCATCTTCTCGAGGTCCGCGACGACCCGGTCCCGCTCGGCGACCGCGCGCTCGGCGGACTCCTTCTCGCGCTCGGCGGCGGCCTTGGCCTCGGCGACCTCCGCCTCGATCCCGGCGAGCTCCTCGCGCTCCACGCGGAGCCCCGCGATCTCCTCCTTGCGCGCCGCCAGCTTGGCGCGGAGCTCCTCGATCTGGGCGAGCGCCTCGGCGGACGCGGCCTCCGATCGCGGCGCGAGGGCGTCGGCCATGCGGCTGAGCATCTCGGGGCCCAGCGGCGTCTTGAGGTACCACGCCGCGACGGGACCACCGAACAAGTGATCTGCCAGGCCTGCGCCGTCTCCGAGGAGCACCGCCAGGTCCGCGCCGTCGAGCGTCTTCGCGACGGCCTCGAGGCCGTCCAAGCCGCCCACCTCGCCGGCCTCGACGACCACGAGGCCGGCGCCGTCCGCGATCTCGGCCGCTCCGGCGAGGTCGCCCGCCAGTCGCACGTCGGGCTCGACGGACGCGAGCCCGTTCACGAACGCCGTCTCCGACGTGCGCGCGCTGCCGACGAGGACGACGAGCGTGCTCATTCCTTCTTCCAGAAGCCGAAGCTGCGCTTGCCCGACTTGTCCGCCGTGCCGGGCTCGGGGAGGTCGTTCATCGTGCGGCGGGCCCAGCGGTGCTTCGGATCGACCGCCAACAGCTTCCGGAGGCGCCGGTGGGCGTCGTCCACGTCGCTGCCCCGCACCGCGATGCGCGCGAGGTACTCGAGAGCCTGGGTCTGCTTGGGATCGAAGGTGAGCGCGAGGCGGAGGAACTCGTCCGCCTCGTCCGGGTTGTGGGCCTTGCCCTTGGCGTTGTAGACGGCCCAACCGAGCTCCGCGAGGACGGTCGCGTCCGAGGGAGCCTTGCGTCGCGCGCGCTGGAGCAGGGGCACGGCGCCGTCCCAATCGCGCTTGGCCAGCAGGGCCCGCCCCTGCGCGTGCTCGTCCGACGAGTCCGGCGTCACCGCCTGCATGCCGGGATCGGTGTGCTGGCGCCGCCGGGGGTCGGTGCGACGCGCCCGGGGGTTGGTCGTGGCGCGGATGGCGGAGGCGCTGGCGCCGCGGATGCCCTCGAGCACCGGCGCCTGACCTCGGGCCAAGCGGCGGTCGTACTCGGCGCGGCGGCCGGTGTCGCCCAGGATCCGCGTGACGAGCGTGATGCCCTTGGCGAGCTCATCCGCCAGGGCGCGCACCTCCGACGGCAGGTGGTTGCTGCGCGACGCGCTCTGCCAGCGGCGAAGCAGGCGCGCCGACGTCGACTGGATCGCGGACGGAGAGACGTCCGGTTCGACGCCCAGGAACTCGTAGTAGGTCTTGCCCATGCGCTTGGCGTGGTCGGCGTTGATCGCGGCGGCGAGGGCCTTCGGGTCGGCCGCCGCGGCGCGCAGCGCGGCCGCCCGACGTCGGCTGGTCACGGCGTCGATGCTCGGGTCGCTGCGGGTGGCGAAGTCGGCGGGGCTCTCCACCGCCACCGGCGGGATCGGGGCGAGGGACGGAGCCTCGTTCTTCGGGGGCGCGGGCGGCTCGGCGACGCGGGTGGCCAGGTCGTGCACCAGGGCCGCGTCCGCCGCGGTGGCCCGACCGGAGCGGCTGATCAGTCCCACCACTTCGAGCAGCCACAAGAGCTTCACGACGTTGCCCGACGGGTCGGCGACCGCGTCGAGCAGCGCCGCGGCGGAGGACCCCACGCCGATGAACCCGGGCAGCTCGTCCAGCGGCGACTCCACGCCGAACCCGTCCAAGCCGTCGATCAACGCCGGACGAATGCCGACGTCCCCGGCGTCGGCCGCGGTGACCTCACCCTTCACCGACGCGGCGTCCACATGCTCGACGACCCCTCGCCAGAGCCCCGCGGGCAGGGTGAACGCCGGCAACAGGCGGGGGTCGACGCGCGTCGGGTCGATGGCGTCCGCGGGCTCGAAGGACCACTCGCCGCTCGCCCAGCCCAGCGCCGCGCCGACCCCCCTCTCGAGGATGGAGCGGCGATGCCCGGCGAGCTGCTCCTCGTCGAGCGCGCCCGAGCCGACCAGCGCGTCCTCGAGCGACTCGCCGGGCTCCAGCTTGGACACGATCCAGTCGAGTTGGCGCTTGGGGACCGCGGCCGCGGCCTCGAGGGACGCCTGCAGGCCGTCGGCGGCCACGGAGGACTCGAACGAGACCGGACGACCGGCGAGGACGCGAAGCGACCGCTCCTGACCGTCGTGACCGACCTTCAGGACGCCGCTGCGCCCCCCCGAGGCGAGGCCGTACAGCACCGCCGCATAGCTGCGCGCGGAATGGGCTCCCCGAGTTTTCCGGGCCCCTCGTCCCACCTCGGCTCCCTCCAAGATCCACAGCATAGCGCGGCCGTGAACATCAGACTTGGGCCGTCTCCTCCAACTCGCGGTTCGCCGTTTCGGGCAGGAGCCACAGGATCAGCGCCAGCGCCACGAGCGGGAAGATCGCCGTCGGGCGCACCGCCCCGCCCCAGCCCGCGGAGTCCACGAAGAGCCCCACGATCAGGGGCGCGCCCACGTACCCGATGCGCCCGATGAGGTTGTTCGCCCAAGCGTACGCGTCGCCCCGCAGGTCCGTGGGGAACAGCTCGGTCGTGAAGGCGTTGAGCACGGGCAGGACGGCGGAGACGCCGAACACGGCGAGGACGAGGCAGCCCGTCAGCGGCCAGAAGGCCTCCGCGCCCGACCCCGGCTCCACGGACGCGCCCAGGCTGTAGGCGCCCCAGACCCCCACGGACGTCGCCACGAAGATGACGACCGACCCCGGCTTGCGCCCGATCACGTCCAGCAGCTTCCCGGACGCGAACACCATCGGCATCGACACCACCGCCGCGAGGGTGACCGCCTTGCCCACGTCGCCCGCGGTGAACCCGCGCTCGGCGAGCACGAACTCCTTCCAGAAGACGACCGCGTTCTGGGTGCAGCAGTACGTCACGAGCCAGATCAGCCCGACCACGAGGACGCGGTTGCGGTGGGGGCCTCGCAGGATGTCGAAGAAGGAGTGCTTCTCACCCTCGACGGCCGCGAAGCGGGTCGTCTCCTCGAGGTTGCGGCGGGCGTAGGCGACGAGCACGAGCGGCACGATCCCCACCAGGTAGACCGTCCGCCAGCCGTACTCCGTCGTCAACATCAGGGGCACGACCCCGGCGCACACCACCGCGCCCAGGCTCGAGAAGGCCTGGATCACGCCCATGACCATGCCGCGCCGGTCCGCGGGGAACTCCTCGGCGGCGTAGACCATGGCCACCGCCCACTCCGCGAGCAGGAAGATGCGGGCCAGGAACTGGAGGAACGTGAAGACCCAGACGTTGGGCGAGAACGCCGTCAGGAACGTGAGGATCGTGTACCCCGCGATCGTCGCGGTGAGGACCCGGCGACGCCCCCAGGTGTCCGCCTTGCGCACCAGGAACCACGCGGCGATGGACCCGGCGTTGACCACCGCGACGATCCAGGTGGATGCCGACGGCGGCAGCCCCATCTCCGCCCGCAGCTCGGGGAGGATCTGGGTGAGCGCCATGAAGTCGTACCCCTCGAAGAAGGTCGCGACGCTCAGCAGCACGAAGAGCTGCTTGTGGTAGGGGCTGAAGGGGGTCTTCGTCACGGGCAGGACGTCCGAAAGGCGACCTGGGATGCCGCGGGTTCACGGGGATCGAGGCAGGCGTCGCCCGCGGCCCGGAGGGCGTCTCCGAGCGCGTCGCGCAGGCGCGCACCTTCCTCCCGCGGGAGGTCGGCGATGCCGGGGAGGTGGAGTCCCCCGGCCGCCATGTAGTCGTTCATGAGCACGCGGTAGCGACGCGTCGCCTCCAGGGGCTCGCCGCCGACCCGGACCCAGCACAGGCGGTCGCCACGACGCTGGTCGTCCCACCCGTAGTCCAGGCCCGCGACCTGCACGGCGGGGCCGTCCCCGGAGGTGCCCATCCGCAGGATCTCCCGGAGCTGCGCCCCCGAGAGGTCCATGCGCACGACGGTGTTCTCGAACGGGAGCATGCGGAAGAGGTCCGGGGCGTACACCGGCCCCGGCGCCAGGCCGGTGCGGATGCCGCCGCCGTTCTGGAAGGCCACGTCCGCGTCCCAGGACCCCAGGATCGCGCCTGCCACGAGCGTGCCCGCGGTGCTCTGGGTCTCCCGGCTGCGCTCCGCCCCGCGGGCGAGGCAGCCGACCCGGGCGCAGCGCCCCAGCCCCAGCGCCGCCTCGCGCTCGGCGAGCCACGCGTCGAGGGGACCGGACCCCTTCGGCTTCGCGTCCGCCCCGGGCCCGAGGTCCCCGCAGAGCGGCTCGCGGGGGGCGCCCTCGACGCGGATCGGCGGGTGGATCTTCGAGGCGACGAGATCGACCCCGTCGGGACCCAGCACCAGGTCCAATCGGCCGACGCGGCGGCCGTTGAAGGCCTGCTCCATCACGAACGTCGACCCGTACCGGTGGTGCATCACCTGGTTCTGGTGACCCGCCACGATCACGTCCAGCGTGCCCGGCGGCAGCATCGTCAGCTTCTTGAGCTCCGACGGCGTCAGCGTGCACCGCGGCGGGTCGTCGATGCCGGGGTGGCGCTCCTCCGCGCAGGAGCCGGTGACGTGCGCGAGGGCGATCACCACCTCGGCGCCCGCGGCCCGCAGCTGGGCGGCGACCTCCTCGGCGATCTCGTGCGCCGGGGCGAAGGTGAGGCCGATGACGTTCTTCGGGTGCGTCGACGTGCGCGTGGTCTCGGTGGTGAGGCCCAGGAGGCCGACCTTGATGCCGCCGCGCTCCAAGATCACCGAGCCGCGGATGCCCTTCGAGACGAACGGCCTGCCGTCGTCGTGGAAGGTGTTGGCGGAGAGGAACGGGAAGGACGCGGCGGCGGCCGCCGCCTCGAGCGGGGCCCGAAGGTCGTTCGGTGGACCGCGGTAGTCGAACTCGTGGTTGCCGATGGCCACCGCGTCGTAGCCCAGCCGGTTGAAGAGCTCGACGCTCGCCATGCCCTCGGTCGCGTTCACGAGCGGCGTCCCCTGGAAGAGATCGCCGCCGTCCACGAGCAGCACGCGGTCGGCCCCCACGTCGCCGCGCACGCCGTCGATCGTGGCCGCCAGCGCCGCCGCGCCGCCCACCGCGACGCCGTCCCTCGTGCGCTCCTCGTGGAACGCGCCGTGGAAGTCGTTCGTGGCCAGGATCGTGAGACGTCGCCCCTGCGCGGGGGCCTCCGCCCGCTCCTGCGCGCACCCGACGCCCACCCCCGTCAGCAGAAGAATCGTCGCGATGTTCAGGATCGCTACGCGCACCACATCCAGGGGTCTACCATCCCGGGATGTCTCGGGCCTTCCCTCACGAATTCGTGACCGATCCGGAGGAGGTCGACGTCTCCGCCGCGGAGGTTCGACGCCTGCTGCGCCTCTGGCGGAAGAACCAGATCGAGGGCGGCTTCCCGGGCGGCCAGATCGCCATCCGTCGGAGCGGGGTGCTGATCGCCGACGAAGGCATCGGGCTCGCCCGGGGCTGGGACGACCGACCGGGCGAGACGCGCTCTCCGGTGACCATCACCACGCAGTTCCCGGTCTTCTCCGCCGGGAAGGCGGTGATCGCCGTCGTCGTCGCGATGCTCGAGGAGCGCGGCCTCCTGGACGTGCAGGCCCCGATCGCGGAGCTCTTCCCCGAGTTCGCCACGGCCCGGGGCAAGGAGACGATCACCACGCTCGACGTGCTCACCCACACCTCCGGGATGCTGATGCCGGAGTTCTGCAACGAGTGGCTCGATTGGCCGGACCAGGACAAGGTCCGCGCGGCCTTGATCGCGGCCTCTCCGGTGCATGAGCGCGGCAAGCTCGCCTACCACCCGCTCGAGTACGGGTGGCTGCTGGCCGAGGTGATCGAGCGCGCCGGCGGCGTCCCGCTCCAGGAGTTCGTGCGCGCCGAGCTCGCCGAGCCGCTGGAGCTGCCGAACCTGCGCTTCGGCGCGGACAAAGAGGACCTCGAAGGCCACGCCCGCTCCTACACGACCGCCAAGAAGCCGGTGGAGGTCGCGGGCATGAAGTTCACGACGATCGTGGACGCCCTCGGGCCCGACTCCCCCCTGATCGACGCGTTCATCCCGGGGGCCGGCCTCGTCTGCGACGCGGCGACGTTGGCGGCGTTCTACGAATTCCTGGTGCACGGAGGCGTGAGCAGGCGCGGCGAGCAGCTGCTGTCCGAGGAGCAGGTGCGGCTCTACACGAAGCGCGCGATCTACGGCTGGGACCGCACCAACAAGGTGCCCATCGCGCTCTCGCGCGGCTTCTTCGTGGGGGCCTGGGGCCCGTCCGTCTACGGCTGGTTCGGCACGCGCGACGTGTTCGGCCACCCCGGGGCGTTCAGCACCGTGGCGTTCGGCGACCACCGCACCGGGATCTCCGCCGCGGTCGTCAGCAACGCGAACAAGAGCCCGATCGACTTGGTGACCCGCATGGCGCCGGTCTGTCACCGGATCCTGCGGGCCGCGCGGGGCAAGGGCCGCAAGGCGTCCTGAGGGCGGGGGCGGCGGCTACTGCTCGCCCTCGTCCTCGTCGGGCTCGCCCTCGGGCGGCTCCTCGTCGTTCCAGGCGAGCACCCGCGCGTACACCGCGCCGGCGGCGCTGAAGCCGATCTCCAGGGGCGCGACGTGGCGGCCGTCGGCCAGCGTGAGGTCGCTGAGACGCAGCCGCGGGGTGCCGTCGGGCGAGTAGATCTGGACGACCATGTGCACCGGGTCGCTGACCCAGCTGTTGCCCAGGGGATCCACCGTGACCGAGTGAGGGGCGAAGTGGAGGCCGTCGCCGCCCTCCTCTGCGAACGAGCCGTAGCTGCGCACCCACTCGCCACCTCGCTCGAAGACGTGGATGCGAGCGTTGCCGGCGTCCACCACGTGCACGCGACCGTCGCGGTCCACGGCGATGCCGTGGGGGGTGTTGATTTGGTAGTCCTCGAGTTCGGTCTCGTCGGAGTCGTAGCCGAACTCCCCGAACGTGCCCGCCGGGGTGCCGTCGGGGTCGAAGACGTGAACGCGGTGATTCTTGCCGTCCGTGACGTAGAGGCTGCCGTCCGCATCCACGGCGGCGGCGACGGGGTGGTTCAGCTCGCCGTCGCCCCCGCCGGGGGTCCCGAACGCGTTGATCAGGCCGCCGTCCTCGTCCAGGTGGACGATCCGGTGGTTGCCGCGATCGACCACGTACACCGATCCGTTCGCGTTGGGGATCAGGTGGGTCGGCCGGTTGAGGGTCGGCTCGGGGGGAACTTCGGGGTCGGGCTCCTCGTACTCCCAGCCGTAGCGCCAGATCTCGTTGCGGTCGGCGTCCAGACGCGCCACCGCGTGCTCCTCGCGGATCACCTGGTGGATGACCCCCGTGTCCGGGTTCCAGACGAGCTGGGTCTCGCCCAGCTCGAGCTCCGCGAGGGAGTCCACGACGTCGTCCACGACGTCCTCGATGTCGTCGATCAGTTCGCACCCGGTCATCAAGGAGGTCACGGTGACGCTCCCGCCCGCGGCGAGGCCCTGGATGACGCTGCGGCGGCTCGGCTTGGACATGCCTAGCTCCGTGACGGGTAGGTGCCCTGGAGGGCGATGATGTAGTTCACGACCAGGTAGGGCTGGCGGTTCTCGTGGGACTGCCCGCCCCCGGTGGAGTTCGTGACCTCGGTGCCCGTGGCCTGGGTGTTGTCCTCTTCCGCCCCCGCATACGCGGTCGTCCCCTCCGTGACGGGGTGCTGGACCTCGAGGTCGTGGCTGTGGGCGGGGATCTGCGCAGTCGTCAGCGTGACGGCCTCCACGCCCCCGCTCTGCCCGAGGTTGTAGTTGCTGAGGCCCGGTCCGGTGCGGGGCCCGATGGCGACGCGACCCCGGAGGTCCGGAAGGGCGAACGTCGTGCGCCCGTCGCCGCCGTAGGTGGTCCCGAGGATCGAGAAGAGCGCCGAGTTGGAGTTGATCGAGAGCAGCTGGCCGTCGCAGAGCGCCCAGCCGCGGGGGGCGAAGTTGCCCCCGAACATCATGACTTGACCGATGAAGGGTTCCATGGGGTGCTAGCTCCGGGGGGGGAAGATGCCCTGAAGGGCGATGATGTAGTTGATGGCGAGGTGCGGCTGGCGGTTCTCGTGGGGCTGGCCGCCGCCGGTATTCGCGGTCGTGTGGGTCGCCGTGATCTGGGTGGGGTCGTCGGCGATGCCGCCTGCGACCTCCGCGCCCAGCGAGGTGTTGTCCACGTGCTGGACCTCCACTCCGTGGTGGTGGGCCGGCAGCTGCGCGACGCCGAGCGTGACCGACTCGGCCCCGCCCTTCTGGCCTTCACGGTAGGCGCTGAGGCCCGGGCCGCTGCCCATGTGGACCGGCGCGCGACCGCGGAGGTCGGGCAGCGCGAAGGTGGTGCGTCCGTCGCCGCCGTAGATCGTGCCGAGCAGCGAGAAGAGCGCCGAGTACCGGCTGATCGCGATGAGTTGGCCGTCGCAGAACGCCCAGCCGCGGGGGGCGAAGTTGCCGGCGAACAGGTTGATCTGACCGAGGAAGGGGTCCACAGAGCCTCCAATCGAGGCCGGGAGTGTAGGGGACCGCGGCTTGCGCGCCTACCCCCCGGGCGGCTACTGCCCGCCGCCCCGCTCGACGATCTGGAACTCCACGCGCCGATTCTTCGAGCGCCCGTCCTCCGTCTTGTTCGTCGCCACGGGCATCGTGGAGCCGTAGCCCCTCGACTGGAGGCGGCTGCGGTCGACGCCGCGACCGGCCAGATATCGCATCACCGAGGCGGCCCGACGGTCGCTCAGCTCGAGGTTGTAGGCGTCGTCGCCCTCGCTGCTGGCGTGGCCCTGGATCTCGATGCGCACGCCCTCGTACCGGATCAGCACGTCGGCGGCCTGGTCGAGCGTGGGGTAGGAGCTGGGCAGCAGCTCGTCGCTGTCCACCTTGAACTTGATGTCCGGGATGACGCCCGTGAACTTCTTGAGCTCCTCGGGGATCTCGTCGGGGCAGCCGTCCGCGTCCTCGAAGCCGTTGATGACCTCGGCGTTCACGGGGCACGCGTCCTCGCCGTCGAGCACGCCGTCCTGGTCGTTGTCGTAGTCGGGGCAGCCGTCCTTGTCCTCGAAGCCGTCGTCGTCCTCGGCCTTGTCGGGGCACTCGTCGCGCGCATCGAGGAGGCCGTCCTCGTCGTTGTCTCGGTCGGGGCAGCCGTCGCCGTCCTCGTGGCCGTCCGCGTCCTCGGCGTCCATCGGGCACATGTCGCGCGAGTCGAGGAGGCCGTCCACGTCGTTGTCCACGTCCGGGCAGCCGTCCTTGTCCTCGAAGCCGTCCAGATCCTCCGCCTCGGTGGGGCACTGGTCGCGGCCGTCGTAGACGCCGTCCTCGTCCGCGTCGCGCTCGGGGCAGCCGTCCTCGTCCTCGATGCCGTTCACCTCTTCGGGCGCGTTGGGGCACAGATCCAGGGGGTCCGCCACGCCGTCGCCGTCGTTGTCGGGCTCGGGGCAGCCGTCGTCGTCGCGGAAGCCGTCGTCGTCCTCGGCCTCGCCGGGGCAGGCGTCGCGCGAATCGGGGATGCCGTCGGTGTCGTTGTCCAGGTCCGGGCAGCCGTCCTCGTCCTGGAACCCGTCGCCGTCCTCGGCCTTGTTGGGGCAGCCGTCCTCGGCGTCCTGGAGGCCGTCGCCGTCGTTGTCCAGCTCGGGACACCCGTCGGAGTCCCGCCAGCCGTCGCGGTCTTCGGGGACCCTCGGGCACTGGTCCACCGCGTCGGCGACCTGGTCGTTGTCGTCGTCGAGGTCCGGGCAGCCGTCGAAGTCTTCGAAGTCGTCCTTGTCCTCCGCGTCGGCCGGGCACTCGTCCTCGCGGTCGGGCACGCCGTCGCGGTCCGTGTCCTTGCCGGGCCCGCCGCCCAGGAGGAAGAACACCGAGCCTCGCAGCTTCAGGTGATGGAAGCGGTCGGTGTACCGCAGCTCGTCGTCGTCGTCCCAGTAGGGGATGTCGTCGTCGGCGTCGGTGTTGTCGCCGAAGCTGGGCAGGTAGCGGAAGTCGATCCGCAGCCCGATGCGCTCGTGCAGCAGGAACTTGATGCCGGCGCCGACGTCGATGATCAGATCGATGTCCTTGGGCTTGTAGGACACGTCGCCGAAGCCCTCGCGGCCCTCGTAGGGCGCGTACGGGTCGCGCCACTTGTTTCCGTCGTCCAGGGGCGTGTCGTTCCGGAAGTCCTCCGAGATCGAGTAGTTCTGGAACCCGACGCCCACCGCGAAGTACGGGATCACGCGCCACGGCGTCGTGTGCACGATCAGGTCGTAGTGCGACGCGAAGTAGTGGCCCACCCGCTCGCCGTGCCACGTGTAGGTCCGGGTGTAGTCGAAGTTGGCCTCGAACCCGACGAACTCGAAGAAGTTGATGCCGATGCTGCCGCCCACGATCGGCGAGCTGTGCAGGTTCTCGAGGTTCGACAGGAACCAGTAGTAGCCTCCGCCGACGTCCAGCTCGAGCGAGCGCGGCACGATCTGGGCCTCCGCGTCGCGCGGCGCGAGGGTCGGGCCGGCCACGGCGAAGGCCACCAAGAGGACGGCGAGGCGCGCCCCGGGCGTAGTTGTGCGGAACCGTTCCATCGAGCGGCGCGCGTTGTACCCTCGCGGCTCCGCCGCCGCAATCACAAACAGAAGGAGGGGCCGTGCGCGAGATGGTCACGTTCCCGCAGATCGAGGAGATCCTCGAGATCCTCGACGACCACGACATCAACCGCGAGTTGATCGTCATCCCGCTGGGCACGAAGGACCCGGGCGGGATCAGCAAGAAGTCCGACGGTCGCGTGCAGGTCGTGGTGCCCGAGAGCGGCGACTTCGACGACTGGGTGACCTCCATCCGCGCCGAGCTGCTCTCGATGTTCAGGGTCCGGGAGTAGCGTGCGCGCGGCCCTCCCGGTGCCGGCGCTGGTCCTCGGCGTCGCGGTCGCGTGTCCCACTGCGGGCCCCGCCACGGACGACGACGACGCGGCGAACTACGACCCGTCGTGCCTCCCCGCGGGCGTGACGCCGGCCTCGGAGCCGAAGTTCGCGACGCTCCGGTCCCACATCGACGGCGACACGGCCATCTTCGAGATCGACGGAATGGGGCGCGAGTACGTGCGCTTCCTGTCGGTGGACACGCCCGAGGTCCGCCACGGCGCGACCCCCGCGGACTGCTACGGCGACGCCGCCAGCACGGCCACCGAAGAGCGGCTGCCCGTGGGCGCGAGCGTGTGGCTGACCTTCGGCCCCGAGCTGCGCGACGGCTTCGACCGCGTCCTCGCCTACATCCACAAGGGCGACACGCCGTCCTGCACCGGCTTCGACGACTGGGTGAACCTCACCATGGTCACGCAGGGCGAAGCGTGCGAGTTCGTGTGGAGCAACAACGAGAACTGGCTGGACCAGTTCCGCGCCGCCGAGTCCGAGGCCCGCTCCGAGGATCGAGGGCTGTGGGGAGAGTGCCGAGACGCCACGGACCTCTGCCGGTAGCCGGATGCCGTCGAGCGCCGTCATCGATCCCGCGTCCCAGCGGCGCCACGTGCGACGGTTCGCGGCCGACATCATCGCGTCGGGAGACGCGGATCGTCGCCCCGCCGCGCTCTTCGCGGTGGCCCGGACACTGCTCGCGAGGGCGCTGCACGGCGGTCTCTCCACTGACGCGGAGGCGATGGCCCGGGACGCTGCCCCCCTCGCCGCGGCCGCCTGGGACCGCACCACCGGCGACGTTCGGGACGCGTTGGTCGCGGCCGCACAGACCCTCGGGGAGGCCGCGGGCGCCCCGGACACCCCGGCCTGGCTCTTCCAGTACCTGAAGGCGGACCGCGAGCAGGCCGCGATCGGCGGCTCCCTGGCCGACGGCACCAAGATCGCCGGGCGACGCCTCCTCGCGGCCACCCAGTTCTTCACCGACGCGTACATGGTCGAGCACCTCGTGCGCGAGACCCTCGGGGACCTCGCACCGGCGCGCGGCCTCGTGGTGGCGGACCCCGCGTGCGGCGGAGGCAACTTCCTCGTGG
This sequence comes from uncultured Rickettsiales bacterium, assembly GCA_964620495.1. Lineage (GTDB taxonomy): Bacteria > Myxococcota_A > UBA796 > UBA9615 > UBA9615 > CAZEKB01. Next base: position 108,185 of record CAZUHI010000021.1, read on the forward strand.
CCGCCCTCGACCACTTCGTGCGCGCAGGGCACGACGACGTGGACCGGCTGCTGGGCGAGGTCCTGGTCGGCTACGACCTCGACCCGGACGCCGCCGCGGTCGCCCGGCTGGCGCTCGTCGTGCACGCGACGCGGCTCACGGGGCGACTGCCCACCCGGATGCCGCGCGTCCACGCGGGCGCGGTCGGCGACGAACGCGGCTTCCTCGACCCCGAGCGATCTCCGTACGTCCACGCCGACCTCGCCGCCGCGGACCGGCGGGTGCTCCTGACCAACCCTCCGTTCCTGGGGCGTCGGCTCATGTCTCGCCCCCTCAAGGCCTGGCTCGCCGCGCATGTCCCCGAGGCGGGCAACGACCTCTGCCTCGCCTTCCTGCTGCACTGCGTCGACGTCCTCGGGCCCGACGACCGCGTCGGCCTGGTCCACCAGTCCAACTGGTTCCACCTGGCGACCTTCGAAGCCGCCCGTCGGCGCATCCTCGGACACACGTCGATCCTGCGCTCCGACGACCTGGGCCCGGGCGCCTTCGCCGACCTGACCGGGGAGAAGTCGCGCGTGGCGCTCACCGTGCTCGCGGCCCCGCCCGGCCGACCCGCCCGATTCCATCGCCTCGTGCACCGAACGCGCGCCGAGAATATCGCGGCGTTGGCGGCGCCGGACCCCGCGGACACCTTCGTGGTGGACCCGGCCCGGCTCCTCCAGAGGCCCGGGGCGGCGCTCGCCTATCACGTGCCCCCCGCCCTGGACGCCCGGGCCCGCGCGATGCCCACCTACGGCGACTTCGCCGAGCCCATGCAGGGCACGTCCACCGGCGACAACCCCCGCTTCGTGCGGTTCGGGTGGCAGGTGCCGAGCGACGACCCGGACTGGCGACCCGTGAGCAAGGGCGGCGGCTACTGCAAGTGGGCGGGGCTGCATCGGTACCGGGTCCTTTGGGCCGACGGCGGGGCCGCCGTGCGCGATCACCCCGGGTCGGCCGTGCGGAACCTCGACCGCATGGACGAGACCGCCCTCGTCTACAGCGACACCGGGACCGCGGGCATGAACGTCCGGGTGCGACGCCCGACGGAGCTGTTCATCGCGAGCGGACCCGGGATCGTCGTACGGAGAGGCCGAGCGTCGGCGCACCTCGGCTACCTCAACACGCGCGTCGCCACCTACTTCATGCGCACGCTCTCCCCGAAGCTCACGATCTCCGCGGGGTACATCTCGGCGCTGCCCTTCTGCGAGGAGCTCGCCGCGGACGCGTCCCTCGCCGAGTGGGCCGACGCGTGCGTGGCGCTCAAGCGCAAGGCGGGCCGGAGCGATCCCGCGGGTGATCTGTGGGTCCCCCCGGTCGCGCTCGACGAGCCGGTCCTCCCCCACGCCCTCGCGTCGATCCGGGCCCGCCTGGACGACGAGCTGGAGCGCCTCCGCCTGGAGGCGCGCATCGAGGCCCGAGTCGCCGACGTCTTCGGCCTGGACGACGCCGGGCGCGCCTCGATCGAGGCCGAGGTCGGGGCGCCGGTGGCGCGGTCCCGAGGAGTCGAGGGGCCGCCCGGAGGCTCGGTGCTCGCGGCGGCCGCGCGGTGGGGGCGGGGCGGCAAGCGGTCGGGACCCACCCGCGGAGTGCCGCCCGCCGAGGGGCTGCTGGAGTGGGTGGCGCTCGAGACCGACGGGGACGTGGACGCGATCCGCGAGGAGCTCGAGGCGGTCCTACCCGACTGCGCGCCCCTGCGCTCGAGGGTGCTCGACGACGTGCTCCACCAGCACGCCCTCGTGGCCCTCGGGGTGGGCGCGGGCTGGGCGCGACGGGAGCGCCGCGTGCCGGTGCAGGAGCTCGCCGCGCGCCTTCGGGGCGCCCTCCCGGGTCTGGACGACGCCCTCGGAGGCCTCACCGCATCTCGATGGCTGGTGTCCCGGCTCCCGGCGGTGCACCGGGCGGCGTTCCTGAACCGTCCGTTCCTCACCGTCGCCGACGACGAGGTCCGCGTGGAGGCGCCCCGGTGACGCGCCTGGTGGACGCCGTCGGGGACGCCATCGAGCGGTGCCTGAATCGGGACCTCGACCGGTTGACCGACGGGGTCCGCGTCCTCGATCCGGGGCGGCTCCAGGCCCTGCGGCGGGACGTCGAGGGCTTCGCCGTGGCGGCGGTCGTGGCCGTCGGGTTCGCGCCCGACGCCGACCGGACCTCCGCGCGCGCCCTGGCGCGTCGGCTCCCCTCCTTCGGGTTGGGCGAGTTCGCTCCGCCGTCGGACTTCCTCGACCGCCACGGGGCGGACCTGGACCCCTGCGTCCGCGAGCTCGGCCCCGACGCCGACCCGGCGGCGCTCGTCGAGGGGCTGCTGGGGGTCGAGTTCCGCCTGAGCGACGGACGCTTCGTGCGCGCCCGCGGCAAGGCGGATCGCAACCGCCAGGGCGCCTACTACACGCCCGCGCACCTCGCCCGCGCGTGCACGACCTCCGCGGTGGACCGTCTCATCGAGCAGCGGCTGGGGATCGTCGCCTTCTCGCGCTCCCCCGACGCCGACCGCAGAAGGCACGCCCCCGCCGTCGCGAAGCTGCTGCGTTCGGCGACGGTCGCGGACCTCTCGTCGGGCACCGGGCGGTTCCTCGCGGCGTGGATCCACTACCTGCGCAGCCGCGTCGGCCCGCTGCTCGCGGACGGCGGACAGTCCCTGGTGGCGGGCGCGCTCGAGGGCGTGGTGGCGGTGGACATCGACCCCCTCGCGCTCCTCGCCGCCCGGGCGCGCCTGGCTCCGGAGGGGGCTGGGTTCGAGACGTTCGCGGCCCTCGCCCCCCGGTTCGTGCACGCCAACCCGCTCGCCATCGGCCCCGAGCCCCTCGACGCGGACGCCCGACGGGCGATCTGGCGCGCCGGACAGACGACCGACGTGCGCCTGGGGCTGGGGCCCGGGGCGGCGATCCCCGACGACTTCGATCTCATCCTCGGCAACCCGCCGTGGGAGCGGATCCGGCTCGAGGAGCGCGCCTTCTTCTCCCGGCTCGATCCGTCCGTCGCGGCCCGCACGCAGAAGGCCGAGCGACGCCGCGCGATCGACGCCACCCGGGCCGTCGCGCCCGTCCTCCACGGGTGGTTCCTGGACGCCGCGGCCTCCGTGGACGCCTACCGCGACGCCATTCGCCGCGACCCCCGCCTCGCGGCGGCGAGCGCGGGGGAGCTGAACACCTACACGCTGTTCACCGCGCTGGCCCTCGCCCACCTCGCGGACGACGGGGTCGCCGGGCTGCTCGTGAAGACCGCCATCTGCACCACGCCGGCCCACCGCGGGCTCTTCCGGTCGCTCCTGGGCGACGGCCGCATCGTGGCCATCCACGACTTCATCAACACCGAGAAGATCTTCCCGATCGACAGCCGCGAGCGCTTCTGCTGGGTGGTCGCGGGGGCCGGGGAGCCGGGCCGCCTCACCTTCCGCGCGGGGCTGACACGGACCGAGCAGCTGGCCACGGACGAGGGGCTGGTGGCGCTCGACGAGGCGGTGCTGGACGTCCTCAACCCGCTCACCGGGATGGTGCCCAGCATCGAGCGCGGCGAGCAGCTCCAGCTCCTCCTGGACCTCGCCGCCGACAACGCCGCCTTCGACGCCGAGTGGAGCCCTCGCTTCGGCCGCATCGTCCACCTCACGGCCCACGCAGCTCACCTCCACCGCGCCCCCGGGGCGGACCGGCTGGCCGTGTGGGAGGGCAAGTTCCTCGGACCCTGCGACGGACGCGCCCGCACGTTCGAGGGCGTGCCCGAGGAGCGCCGCTACGTGGGGAAGGCCAAGGCGAAGGAGGTGGCCGACGCGCGCAAGGCCGACCCCGAGTTTCTGCCCGTCGTCCGCTGGTTCCTCGAGGCCGACGCCTGGGAGAAGCTGACGCGGCGGTACCAGGAGCCCTGGTCGCTCGTGTGGCGGAACACGACCTCGGCGTCCAACACGACGCCCTGCATCGCCACCCTGCTCCCGCACCTCCCCACGATCCAGTCGGTGCAGCTGCTCCAGCTCGACGGAAGCCCCCCCAGGGACCTCGCCGTCCTGCTCGCGATCCTCGGCAGCGCGGTCGTGGAGGGGGTCCTGCGGCTCAAGCTCAACGGCATCGATCTCACGTCGAAGGTCGTCCGCCAGCTGCCGGTGCCCCCGGCGGCGCGATGGGCCTCCCGCGTCTCGTTCGCGGGGCGCACGGCCGAGCTCGGGGACCACGTGGCGAGGCGGGTGGCGTCGCTCCTCGTGGACGACGCGCGCCTCCGCCCGTTCGCGGCGGCCCTGGGCGTGCACGAGGCCCCGCCGCGCGCCGATCGTCCGAGGATCCGGCGGGAGCTCGACGTGCTCGTGGCCTCGGCCTACGCGCTCGATCCGGCGGGCTTGGCGCGGCTGTTCCGGATCGTGCCGCCCGCGCGGACGGCCGAGGAGGTCAGCTCGCTGACGAACCCCGCGCGATGGCCGACGGCGGCGGACTGACGACGGCCTCGAGGGAGGTCCCGAGCCGCTTCAGGTAGCGCCCCCAGGCCGCGGGAGAGGCGGCGTCGGCGGGCCTGGGGAAGGGCAGCGCGACGGCCTCCAGGGGGAGCCCGTCGGGGCTGCGCCGGTAGCTGCCGACGGGGGCGGGAGACGGCCCCGCGTACGCCAGCACGGTGCGGGTCACGGGCGCCCCGCCAAGCCCCCGGGTCCGGGTGAGGTGGCTGTACGCGAACATCTGGTCCAAGTGCGCCCGATCGGCCCCCGCGTCCGCGTCGCGCTGGATGTACTTGGCGTCGACCACCACGAGGCCGGGGCCGTCGTCGGCGAGCACCTCCACCACCAGGTCGGGGCGGTAGGGAGCGAAGGGCTGGACGCGGTCCACGCGGCGGAAGGGCGCCGGCGCTCGGACTCCTCCCGAGGACGCGTTGCCGTCGCGCACGGCGCGGATGCCGCCGAAGCCGATCCGGGTGCGCAGGCCGTCGCGCAGGGCGTCCTCCCAGATCTTCTCCGTCCAGACCTCCAAGTGCAGCGCGGGCCCGTCTCCCCGGGCGCCCTCCCGCTGCTCCAGCTCGTTGCCGCGCAGGATGGTGACGGCCAGGCTCAGGGCCGCGGCCCAGGGGCGATCGAGGCGGGAGAGCCGCAGACGCGCCCCGATCGACGCACCCTGGCTGCGTGGATACGCCTCGACGCCGGCCAGCGCCCGCCGGAGCCGACGGGCTCGGGACGACACCCGCACGCCGCCCCCGAGCAGGCGCCCCAGGTCCGACTCTCCTCGCCCCCCGACCACCTCCAGCGCGCCCGCCACCACGCGCATCAGAGGCGTCGCGGCCACGAACTCGTCGAACGTGCAGGTGAGGGTGGGCTCGCCCGTGGCCAGGTGGCGGCCGAGGTCCGAGGCGACGATCCGGCCCCGCACGTACCCGAGGCGCTCGGTTCGCTCGACGTACCCCCGTCGCACGGACCGGAGGCTCTCTTCGACCTCGTCGAGGAAGCTCGCGTAGAGCAGGGGGGCCAGCAGCGAGCCCGGCCGCTCTCGGGCGGCGTCCACGGGGCGCTCGACCGCGGCGCGTCCCCGCCGGGACACCGAGACGAGGCGCAACAGGTCGTCGAGCCCACCGTCGATCCGGGCGGCGTCGTGGGGCCGCGCGACGCCGGGGCGCAGCAGGGGGCTTCGGTCGTCCCCGCGGCCGAGGCGCCGGAGAGCGGCCTCGCCGAACGCGTCCTCGCCGTCGAACTCGAGCGTGTCCCCCTCGTGGACCGACACCACGGTGGCGGCCGCGCCCGCCGGGAGGTCCACTCGATGGTGGCCGGGGGGACCGTCGCGCCACACCTTCGGCAGCACCAGCACGACCACGCGACGGCCCGCGTGTCGGAGCACGAGGGCGCCGGAGTGCCGCCCCTCGGGGGCCGCTCGGAAGACGCGGTTCAGGTGGCCCACACGGGGGCCCGCGCCAGGCCCGTCCCCGCCACCGAGACAACGATCCCGAAGCCCGCGAGGAGCGCGTCCAGCGCCGCCAACGCCGCGACGGTCGCTTCGCCGTGCGCCGCCAGCTCGGGCCGGGCGTCGAGCCACGCGCGTCGGCCGTCCTCGGCCAGGAGGTCGATCGCGCTGTGGGCGAGCAGGAGGTCGGCCAGCTGGGGGAGGATCTCGTACCGCCACATGAACTCGACCACCGGCGCCGCGGACGCGGTGGGGAGGGCGAGCGTCCCGTAGCCGCGCCCCCCCGTCGTCTCGTCGGACACCCCCGCGGCGACCAGCTCGGCCTCCCGGGGAGCGTCCAGAACCACCATCTCGAAGGCGTCGGGCCCGGTCTCCAGGAACACGAGGCAGCGGTACCGGTACTGGTCGCGGTCGTTCACGGGCGGCGTCAGGGTCTCGCCGTCCGACGCGGCCCCGTTGAGCAGGATGCGCCACGTCCCGTTGTCCGGCGGGTAGCTGATCGGCGAGCCGCGGTAGGTCTTGCCCCGCCGGGAGATGTCGACGCTCCACCTGGGGCTGCCCGTGTGCGTCCCCGGCCGGAACAGGTCCACCGAGCCGCGGCTGCGGTCCGCCTTGCCGGCCATGGAGAGGTCCAGCTGGTTGCGCGACCCGCCCGTCATCGCTCCCGTCTTGATCCAGAACCCGCGTCGCGCGGGCGTGCCCGCAGCGTCCAGGCGGCCCAGCGCCGCGCCGACCTCCCCGGGCATCGCGACCCCGGGCTCGAGCTCCGCGGCGGCCCCGAACAGGTAGCTGTGACCGAGCTGCGCGTCGGGCCCCAGGCAGGGCCGCAGGACGTCGTGGTTGAGCCGCTCCCACACCTCCGCCGAACCGGTCAGGGCCTCGGCGACGTCCCCGCCCCGAGCCGCGCGGATGGAGGCCAGGACGTCCGCCCCGGGGAGGGGCTCGAGGCGCGCGAACGCGAAGCGACGACGCAGCGCGGCGTCCAGGGGCGCCACGGACTGGTCGGTGGTGTTGCGGGTCGCCAGCACGTACAGGTTCGAGGGGACGTAGAGCACGCGCCCCGAGTAGGCCAAGGTCACGCCCGTCGCCGATTCGTAGTCCCACGCGCCCCCCGCGTGGGCGACCCGACGGCTGTGCTCGAGGGTGGTGAGCAGGTCGCCGAGGACCTTCGGCACGTTGCAGCGGTTCAGCTCGTCGAGCAGGACGAGCACGTCCTGATCGGGGTGCTCCGCGGCGATCCGACACATGCGCACGATGAACCCGTCGGCGACGGAGAAGCCCGCGTCGGCCTCGTGTCCCGAGTCGGCGTCCCACACGACGTCCCCCTCGCCGGCCTCGGTGCGACCGCCGGGCCGCAGCCCCTCCACGAAGTCCTCGTAGGCGAGCGCGGGGTGCATCGTGGCGGCGAACGGCCCTCGACCCCGGCCCCGCAGCTCACGCCCCGTCTCGGCCTCCCAGGCCGCCGCGATCTCCTCCACGGCCCGGGTCTTGCCCGTCCCCGGGACGCCCTCGAGGATGACGTTGTGGTAGCGGAGGAGGAGGCGGATCCATCGACGGGCGCGGGCGGACATGCCCGGACTCTACCGGTCGGCGGATCCCGGCCTCACGGCGCGGGCGCCTTGCAGACGTACGGGAGCGGCGCGACGCACGACGTCCAGAGCCACTCGTCGGCGACGGACAGGCCCATGCCCACGCAGTCGAGCACGTCGAGGTTGGTGGTCGTGCCCCAGGCCGTGAAGGTGAGCTCGCTGCCGTCGCTCCAGCCCAGCACACCCTCCGCGTCCGAGTCCGAGATGCCGACCCAGAACCCGTCCGTGAGGTCCGCGGCGTCGGCGATGTCGGCGACGTGGGTGTTCTCGAGCGAGCTGTGGATCGAGACGAGGTCGTACCCCTGCGCCCGGCAGGCGGCCAGCGCGTCGGTCCACGTCGCCGGGTCCACGTTGCAGGCCAGGTACGAGGCCGCGCCGTTGAAGTTGCTCTGGGTGCAGCCCGCGGGGCAGTCGGCGGCGCCCGCGTCCACGGCGCCGTCGCAGTCGTCGTCGATCCCGTTGCAGTCGTCGGTGGCCTCGGGGTACCGCTGCTCGTCGAGGTCGTCGCAGTCCTCGCAGGCGAGGCTGCCGTCGCTGTCCAGGTCCGCCTCCCCCGCCACGACGGGGAAGAACCGCACCGCCGTCCCGACCTCCGCCACGCCCGTCGCCGCGTTCGCGTACGTGGTCGCGAGGGTCCCGGCCCGGTTCTCCAGGCCGATGGTGACGGCCGCCCCGTCGTCGTCGTCCACCGCGTCGGTGAAGTGGATCTCGACGATCCCGGTCGTCTCGTGCAGCTGGACCTGGAGCGAGATGGTCTCGGTCTCCGAGCCCGCGTGCGGGTAGTCCGGGGCGTTGATGAGCACGACCTCGGAGTCGCCGGAGCCGATGCGGTTCAGGGTCGGCGGGTTCGCCATGTCCGGGGCGCCGAGCGCCTCCCACCACCACGCGAGGATCCCGTTCGGTGCGCCCGCCGACGGCAGCGGGGCGCCCTCCGCGGCCAGGCCCGGGTCCAGGCCCTCGAACCCGAGGACGCCGTCCGCCGAGAAGGTCCAGGTGTCGCCCACCTGCAGGCCGTAGAACGGGAACGCGAAGTCCGGGACGTCGAAGGAGGCCTGCTCGCCCGAGACCGACGGCAGATCCTGCCCCCGAGCCTCCACCGGGAGGATGTCGTAGACGACCTCCTCGGAGTCGTCGCTGTGCAGGAGCCCGTACGTCCAGCCCGCGTTGCCCGCGGCGGGGGCGTCCATCGTGCCGTTGCAGTCGTTGTCCTTCCCGTCGCACAGCTCCTCGGCGCCCGGGTGGACAGCGGCGTCTTCGTCGTCGCAGTCGACGTCGGCGGTGTGGCCGTCGTTGTCGTCGTCCACGGTGGAGGCGTCGTCGTCGTCCACCGCGTCGTCGTCGTCCACCGCGTCGTCGTCGTCCACC
>CAZUHI010000022.1:0-111256 GCA_964620495.1 uncultured Rickettsiales bacterium
GCGGCAAGGTGAACGAGCTGCTCGTCACCGCCGGCTGAGCGCTGCGGTCCTCCTGCGGCGGGGAGCAGCGAGGGCGATCACCACGAGGAACGCAGCCGAGCCCCCCGATGCGGCATGGGAGCAATCGCACCCATCGGGACAGTCCTCGGGACCGGAGTCGTCGTCGTCACCCGAGTCGCAGTCGGGTAGCCCGTCTCCGTCCTCGTCTGCGAACTCGTCCACGAGGTCGCCGTCGCAGTCCGAGTCGACCATGTCGCAGAGCTCGTCTCCGCCGGGGTGGACCGCCGCGTCGGCGTCGTCGCAGTCCAGGTCGATCTCGACCCCGAGCAGACCCTCGGGGCACCGATCTACATGCAGCGCGCGGGGTCCTGAGGCGCGGTATCCGTCGGCATCCTGATCGGGGGTGCAGGCCACCGTGTCGAGGCCGTCGCAGTCCTGGTCGACCCCGTCGTCCGCCACCTCCTCGGCGCCGGGGTGGACCGAGGCCTCATCCGGGCCGCAGTCGGTCCGGTCGGGCTCGAGATCACCGTCCGCGTCCGGCGTCGGGGTGCGGAAGTGGACCCCGTCCTTACGCTCGTTCGCGCCCCCGAAGAGCCAACGTGACCACGGCTGGGCGGGGTTCTGGGACGGATCGAAGAGCAGCCGAGCCCGCCAGTGGTAGGCAGTGTCGGGCTCCAGCCCGTCGACCCGCGCGGCCACCTCGATGCCGTCGATCCCGATGTCGATCCACTCGTCGCCGACGTGCGATGCGGTCCCGTCGAACGGGGTACCTACGGGCTGCACCTCGATCCAGAGCTTCACCCGGGCGCGACCCCGGTAGGTTCGAGCGTCCACCGCGAGTTGGAATGAAGTCGCCGAGTCGCTCCGTCCACCCGGCGGGATCGGGAGGCCGGTCTCCGGACGAAGCTGCCGTGGGCGGAGCGAGAACGCCGAGCCCGTGCCATCCGACCGGTTGCCGAAGAAGACCGCTCCGTCGATGAGGAGGTCGCCGTAGCCGTCGCCGTCGATGTCGCCCCCCGGCCGGACGACTCCTCCCGAAGTCTCGGTGCTCCACGAGGGCTCCGCGGCGAGGCCCGAGGAGGCGCCCTCCCATAAGAAGACGTGCCCGACGGCGCCGACCGCGAGATCGGAGGCCCCGAGCGTCCTCGTCTCCACGGAGGCCAGGTGGCTCCCGAAGTCGACCTCCTCGGAGGGCGCAGTCAGCGTCCAAGCCGCGGGGGCGGCGGGGCCCGTCGGCGAGCCCGGGAACACGAGCACCTCTCCAATCGCGGCTGAAGCCACGACCTCGGGCAGGCCGTCCCCGGTCAGATCGCCGCTCAGCAAGACGGCAGCTCCCAGGCCGCTGCCGGGGGCGCCGGAGAGGACGACGTCGGGCGTTTGGTTGAACAGGTCACCCGGCCGACCGAGGTGAACGTGGACCTCACCTCCAGGTCCGGACGACGGCATCCCGATCACCAAGTCCGCGAAGTCGTCGCCGTCGAGGTCTTCTCCGGCGGAGACGACAGCGTCGTCGTGCTCCACCACGACGAGGAGCGACTCCAGCGGCCCCGCCCAGCTGCCGAGGTAGAGGCGAAGGAACCCGTCGGCCTGGACCCAGAAATCGCCGTACCCATCGCGGTTGGGGTCCCCGGCCGAGACAAGAGCCAGACCCAGTTCGTCGGACGTCGCACCCTCGATGACCCAATCCGGGGCGGTCGACGGACCGTCGGGGGACCCGCGATGGACCCGGACGATCCCCCCGAGCCCCTCGTCCGGATCTGCAACCACGAGGTCGGGGTAGCCGTCCCCGTCGACATCGACGCCGCCGAGGATCGTGACGCCCGGCCCGAACGGCGTTGGATCTTCGAGAGGCTCCCGCCCTCCGCCGATGAGTTGCAGGGACTGCGACTGCGTGATCACGACGACCTCGTCGAACCCGTCGCCGTCGAGATCGCCCGCGGGGATGAGGCTGGCTTCCTGCGCTGGGCCCGCGGCCGGGTAGCCGGGGCTCCCGCCGTAGAGAAGCCCCGCGCTAAGGCCGGCTGAAGGTGATCGCCGATCGGTGACGAACTCCGCGAACCCATCTCCGTCCGGGTCCCCACCCGGGGCGAGCGCGACGCCGATACGGTCTTCGGTCGTCTCACCGCTCACCGTAGCGGCGAGAACGGGCAGGCCACTGCCTTGCCCGAAGAACACGAGCAACCGCACGTCCGGGCCGCTGGAGGAGTCATTCTCGGCGGAGGCCACGAAGTCCGCGTACCCATCGCCATTCAGGTCGCCGACACCCGCCAAGCTGCCGTGATGCCCGGATACGTATCCTTCGTTGTGGACGTAGAGACTGGTCGCGACTTCGGCCGGACCGCCGGGCCCACCGAAGAATCCAAGGAGCTCACCGGCAGCGAACACTCCGCCTCCGTAGTTGGCTGCGGCTGCGACCAGATCCTCGAACCCGTCGCCGTCGAGATCGCCCACCCCCGCCGGATAGACTGCATCCGCCCCCATGAACGCGTCAGTATTGATCCAGAGGCCGGTCAGTAGCGGAAGGGGGTCTGCTCCAAATGCGACGCTCACACCAACCGGGTCTCGAATCAGAGCCAAGTCGGCGCGTCCGTCGCCATCGAAGTCACCCGAGCCCACAGGGACCCCCGCGGGGAACTCAGCTTGGATCAACTGAGGCCCGGAGGAGCCGAACTCTGATCCAAGAAACATGAACCAGCGCCCAGCGGGGCGGTCCATCGCAATTCGATCGGTTCTTCCATCCCCGTTGTAGTCGGCCGAGTCGGCCAGAGCGGAAATGCGAGCGCCCAACGACTCCCCGGTCAGGTGCCAATCAGCGACGAGCCATTCTCCCTCGCCGGCGGGGCCGTAGAAGCCCAAAAGATGGCCCGACGGACCGAATCCCGAACCCGCCACAACCGCGGCCAAGTCCCACAGACCGTCCCCATCAACGTCTCCGCCTCCTCGCACGACGGGGGCTGCCAGGATCGCGGTCTGGGGTGTCGGAACGAAGTACGTTGGACTCCCCTCCTCAGCCGGACCCCACACGATCTCGAGCCCGCCGGGCACGGGGTACGCAGTCTCACCCTGGCCATCCTGATCCAGATCGCCGACACCCCGGCCAAGTCCGACGCTTCCCTGAAACTCACCCATCCAGCGCAGGACCACACGATCTGCGCCGAGCGCAGCAGGCCCCACGGCGAGCCAGACCACACAGGTCATGGCCGCGAAGAGCAGTGACCGCCGTCCTAGGGACAAGGAGAGGACCCCGCCGTTTCGTGACAGGCGACGACCACACCCGCGACGGTGTTCGGGTCCTCCGGCTGCCCTGCGACCGCAGGCGTGATCGGCGATCCCCAACCCGTGTAGGAGGACCAGCTGTTCAGCCCCGCGACCGACGGGGCCGACGTGTCGCACTTCCACTCGGGGGGAAGCACGACGTCGCCGTTGCCGTCCCGCTTGAGGTCAGCCTCGTTCCAATACACGAGCACCTGACGGCCGCTCGCGGTGTCGAACAGGTACTCGGCGGCGAAGATGTTCGTCGGGTCGTAGTCGACCGTCGGGGTCGTCCCGTCGAGCCAGTCCCGGTCCACGGACCAGATCTCGAGAAGGTCCCCCGCGCTCGAAGGCTGGGGTGCGCACTCTCCGTAGCCGCTGAGGATCTGGGGCGCTCGGATCTGAACCGAGATCGCGTCGTCCAGCAGTTCCCCGAAGAACTCGTACACGGAGGCAGCCGGGTTCGGGAGAGAGCCGGGCCCGGGAACCTGGTGCAACCCCGCAAACGAACCGGTGTCGAAGAGCGCCCCGTATGCGAAGAGGCCCGGGGGTTCGCCTACCGTCGGAATCGACTCCGGGAATGGGGAGGTGAGGATTCGGCTGAGATAGACGGCCAAACCCTGCGCGACGTGGTTGGCTTGATCGTCGTACTCATAGAGGTCCGAGCCGACCTGGAAGGCTCCGTCCGAGGGGACCCAGATCTCGTTGGCGAGGTGGTGCTGCTGGTCGGGGAAGGCGGTCCCCGCTGCATCTTCGACCGCGAACATCCACTCCAGCCAGCCGAGGCCGGGCGTCCCCGCCGCGAGGTTCGGATCCCCCCAGGAATCGACCGGAGGAGCTCCGTATCCCAAGGCGTTGCCGTACGCGGACGACGGCGTGGGCGTGTTCGAAGCGATGTGATGGAACGCGAACAGGTCCATCGACGAGGCAACGCTGGGCGCGTAGGTGCACGCGGAGACGGGGTCCGTGCGGCCGGAGTAGAAGTCCGTCCACAAGGTGGACTGGATACCGCCCCCAGGGATCGCGCCGGTGGGGTTGAAGGTGCCGGTAGCGGCGGAACTGGATATGCACGCGGAATCGCTCGGTGGCGTGATGGCTCCCCCGTTCACGACCCCGCACTCCGAGCAGGCGGATGTCACAGTTGCCTCCGCCTGAGCCACCAGGCTCTCGTAGTCCTCCGCCATGCTCGCGGACCATGCAGGGTCCCATCGGAAGTCCCCGTTGGCCTCCGGCTCGTTCGCGAGTTCGTAGTGCAGCACCGGCGGAATCGGGGTCCCCGGCGCAGCGCGCCCTACGCAGTCGGTGTTGGTGATGGTTCGCGCGCTGACAGGGCAGGCCAAGGACGGGGTGTACTGGACAGGACCGCCCGTGGCCTCGTGACAGATCGAGCCGACCTCGTCGAAGGCATCGTCGACGCCGTCACCGTCGTATCGCTCGACGACATTCTCGATCCACTTCCACACGTCGTCGCCGCTCGCCAGGGTCGCCCCGCTTGGCGTTCGATGCCATCGAAGGCCACCCTTGACGGCCTTGCCCTCGATGAGGGCGGCGCCGCTCGAATCCCTCGGATAAGGCGGATCCACGTACAGGCCGCCCCAGTCGCTCAGCGCGGGATCCTCGTCGAACAGGTAGCAGTCGCACCAGGGTGCGTTCGGACTCCAGCTGACCGAAAAGGATGAAGAGACGGCAGGCGAGGGGACAGCCGTCGCCAGGGGTGGCAAGGAACTGGTCCCGCAATAGGCGGCGTAGGACTGAGACGCAGCAGCCGGGGGCGTTTCATTACTCAGATCGTCGAGGGACGCGACGTCACTCAGGGAGGTGTAGTCCGCCGCCTCGCAGACCGTGTTGACGCCGCCGGCGTTCCAGTCGGCCTGGTCCTCCTCTCCGTACGGCCACAGCACCGGGTGGACCTGGATGGCCGCGTACTTCCACGGCGCACAGATCAAGTGGTCGTAGTACTCCTCCCAATCCGAGAACGCGGCGGGGGTCGTCAACCAGGGGTTCAGCGGGATCTCCGCCGGCGCATTGGGCGCGTACTTGTCGAACATCAGCGCTTCTTGCCAAGAGAGGCCCGGCGCAAGCAGCCGCTGGTTCGTGACGCACATGTTCGCGGCCAATCTGAACTCCCCACAGGTGGGCAGGTCGTCCGGCATGTTGCTCGAGACGAAGTTGACGCCGAGAATTCCACCGGTCGCGGCCGGCGGGCCGAGCAGGAGAACTCCGACGAGCAGAGTGGTTCGAGTCGCTGTCCGTCCAATCGGCTTCGTCGTCATATCGCCCCCCGGGGAATCGATGTCGAGATCCTGATGCCTCCACGGTATGCCGAGCGCTGCACGACTGTCACGGGTGTTTTCTCGTGTGGCCGCCCGCGGGGCCGATCAGGCTGTCCCCCGGCGGTCGTCGGCGCCGGCTGAGCTCGACGATCAGCGGCTGACGCTGAACTTCTGGATCCACCCCTGCTCGATGGCGCGACCTACGACGGCGTCGGCGTGCTCTCCGGCGAGCTCGCGCAGGCGCTTCTCGTCCCCGAACTGCAGCGCGAAGAGCACGCCTCGCAGCATCTTGGCGGCGTGCAGGGGGCTGCCGGGGGGGCTCGGATCGGCGGTGAGGACGCGGTTGCGGGCGGGGCTGTCCACGTCGTCCCACACGCCGAATCGCTTCACCTTGGAGCCGTGCCGCAGGGCGATCACGGGGGCCACGCCCGCGGCGGTGCCGGTGGTGAAGACGGCCGTGCGACGCGCGCGGTGGTCGTCCATGTCCATGCAGGTCCGCAGCCGGATCTGCTCGACCTCCACGTCCATGCCCAGCAGGGAGGCGAGGTCGATGATCGTGTTGCGCGTGACGCCCGGGAGGATCGTGTCCGCGTCGCCGCGCTCGCGCATGGACGGGGGCGTGCGCAGCAGCAGGCGCTCGCCGTCCTTGCGCAGGACGAAGAAGTTGGCCCCGCCCATCTCCTCGATGTTGTGCTCCGGGTCGATGAACAGGAGGTCGTCCCACACCTCCTCCCACGGCGTGTCCGTCGTCACCGTGCGCTTCTTCGCGTACAGCTCGCGCATCAGCTGCAGGGTGGGCGCGTAGTTGCACGACGCCTTCGCCGCGCCGGTGCCCCCGGGCCACGCGCGCGGGTGCTGGTCCTCGACCTTGAGCAGCAGGTCCGAGCGGTACTTGCCGGCGGGGGTCACGTAGACAGCGAAGGTGTAGTGGTTGGCGGGCTTCACGCCCAGGACCGGGCCCGTGGCGAACATCACCGGGCGGACGTACAGCGCGGGCGGCGCAGCCGTCCAGTTGACGGTGGGGTCGTCCGGGTCGATGGGGCGAAACGCGCCCGCGAACAGCCCCGCCTTGGCGTTGGCCTGCACCGTGCGCTGGACCAGGTCGAGGTACAGCTCCTCGAAGGCCGCGCGGTCGAGGCGCGCCCCGTCCGCCGTGGACTCGTCCAGGGGGATGCCCATGCGGATCGCCGAGCGCCACATCCGCCGCGCGTTGAGGCGGAACCGGAAGAGGCGACCCTCGATGCCCTCACCGCCGCGGTCTCGGAAGTAGACCTTGCTGCCCTCGAAGACCGACTGCGCGTAGTGGAGCACTCCGGCCATGACCGTGATCGGCAGGAGCTGGCTCTGCACGACCGCGGGCTCGCTCCAGCGGCCCAGCGCGCCGGCGCCCGGGAGCGCGAGCGTCATCAAGCCGATGAAGGGCGTGGCGAGGGGCGAGAAGGCCTCGGGCGAGTAGTCGGCGATGGGGGGCAGCGACTGGCCGAGGAGCTGACGCACCGGCTCGGGCACGCCCCACTGCTCGCCGTCGAGCTGCATCGAGAGCCCCTCGGACACGCGGCCGTCGTAGAGGACGCGGTCGCCGTCGGTGACGCGGACGCGCGCGCCCGCCTGGGGAGCCTCCAGGGAGACTTGGATGGTCTGGCCGTCGAGCTGGATCTTCATCGGGTCGCGGTTTATCGCACACGGCGGGCGGTGAGTCGACCGATCTCCGGGGCCCGTATCGAGCCGGTAAGGTCCCGCCCCGCGCATGCCGTCTCGCCTCTTCCCGCTGCTCTTCCTCGGCGCCGTCCTCGTGCGGATCGGGCTGCTCCTGAAGATGGGCGATCCGTTCCCGCCGGGCATGCGCTCCGACGCGAACGTCTACCTCGAGCTCGCCCTCAACCTCTGGCGCGACGGGACCTACGGCACGCGCGTGTCGATCACCTACCCGCCCGTCTACCCGATGCTGATCGCGCCCACGTTCGCGCTGGACGCCAACGCGGACCGCTTCACCGCCATCTACGTCCTCCACGGCCTCCTCCTGGCGGGGGGCGCGCTGGCCCTGTTCCCGACCCTCCGATCGGTCCTCGGCGACCGCCGCGCGTGGCTCCTGCTGGCCGCCGCCCAGTTCCTCTTCGGGGGGACCTTCCACGGCTACAACCCGCAGACGGAGACCTTGTTCGCGGCGCAGATCCTCGTCTGCTTCGGCCTCTGCGGCCTCGCGTGGCGTCGCCCCGAGCGCGTGGGCCCTTGGGTCGCCCTGGGGTTGGTGTGCGGCCTCGCCGTGGCCACCCGGAGGTTCGCGGCGGTGCTGCCCCTGGCGCTCGGCGTCCTGTGGCTGCACGACGTCCTGGGCGCCCTCGCCCGCCGCGAGCGGATCCCTCTGCTGCGCCCCGTCCTCCTGGGGGTCGGCTTCGGGATCGGGCTGCTGCCGGAGTTCTGGGCGACGAGCCTGCTCGGGTCGCCGATCACGCCCTACACCGGCGTGGAGGGCAGCTCGGCGGCCGCCGAGCACCTGGCGGCGGGCTCCGCGGCGTTCCTGGACGGGGCGACCCGGGACCTCGCCCTCGACGTCGCCACGGGCCAGCTCGCGTACCTGATCTTCAGCACCGGGGGCGCTCCCCTGATCCTGGGGCTGTACCTCTGGCGGACCCGCCGCGGCGACGGCGATCCGAGCCTCCGTCGCGCGCTCGGCTTCCTCGCCTACACGACGCTCGGCGTGCTCGCCCTCACCGTCCTGCACATCCTCCGCTTCCGTCTGCGGCGCGAGGGCTTCGACGGCTGGGACCTGTACCCGCGCTACCTCGACCCCCTGGAGACCGCGCTCGTCCTCGGCGGCGCCGTGGCGGCCCACCGGCTCCTGGTCGACGGTCCCCTGGTCGAGCGGCTCCGGGCGGGCACGTGGTGGGCGCGGGCGGCGCAGATCGTCCCCTGGGTGGGGATCGCGGGCCTCGCCGTCTGGATCGCGGGCGTCACGGAGCGGGTGAGGGGCGGGCGCATGCGCAGCATCCGGCACTGGCTTCGGTCGGAGCACGGCGAGGCGGGCCTGAACCTCTTCCCGGCGACGGGCGCCCTCGTGGTCGTCGCCGTGGCCCTGTGGTGGCTCGCGACGCGACGTCCTCGGTGGGCGGCGCGGGGGTGGTGGGCCCCCGTGGCCCTCGCGGTGGTCGTGTCCTGGGGCATCTCGTCGCACAGCTGGAAGCCGCGCCTGGAGCGCGAGGGCGCGCCGGACGGTCGCCCGTCGATGCTCCGGCTGGTGGACCGGTACGCGGCGCCGGACGCGCCCCTCGCCGTCGTGGTCCACAAGCCCGGCCCGAAGGGGCGGAGGTACTACGCCCCCGGGTTCCGCTCGGACCACCCCGTGTCGTGGATCTCGCCGCAGGAGCTCGACGCGTGGGTGGCCGCCAACCGCGGCGGCTTCGTGCTGTCCCGACGCCGCGACCCGAAGCCCGCCCTCCCGTTCGTCGCGAAGGAGCGGCGGTGGCGCATCCACTCGGGCGAGGGGCGCGGCGCGCCGGGCGGCTTCACTCCGGAGTGAACAGGTCGCTCGAGGACCGGTTGAAGCGTCGGATCAGGCTGCCGTCCGCCGATCGGAAGGCGCCGGACCACCGGTAGGCGGGCACCTCGCCGTCGGAGAAGGTCACGTCCACCCGAATGGAGAGCCGGTCCCCCGCGGCGGGCGTGTGGAGCGGGACGTGGAAGAGCGTCTGGCTCCAGTGGGTGCCCTCGGCCTGGGGCGACGTCGTCATCGTGGTGCCGGGGGCCCAGTCCACGTCGAACCAGCCGACGACGCCGGTGACGGGCTTGCCCACGGGCAGCTCCCAGTCCCCCTCGAGGACGAACGAGTCGGGCCGCGCGAGGGGGTCGAAGTCCGCCACGACGGTCGCCTCGGCGCGCAGGAACGAGGGGACGGCGTCGCACACCTCCACGCGTCGCTCCGCGGCGTGGATGAACGCGGAGACGTCGAGGTCGTCGTAGGGATCGCGGAAGAAGGTCGTGGGATCCGCGAACAGGCGTCCGTCCGCGGGCTGGAGCATGAGCCGCACCCGACACGGACCCCGTCGGCCCCCGGGCTTCAGCCACCGGTCGGCGAAGCGGCCCACCGCCAGGAACATCGCGTCGCTGAACGCGAAGTTGCCGAGGCACTCCGACACGACCACGTCCACCTTCTCGGGCAGCTGCACGGTGCCCCCGTCCTCCTCGAGGACCACGACGCGATCCCCGAAGCCGTTGGCGTCGAAGAACCGCCGCGCCAGCCGCGCGATGGGGCTCGCCTCGATCGCGTACACCCTCGAGGCCCCTGCCCGCAGCGCCCACGCCCCGAGGATCCCGGTGCCGGCGCCCACGTCGGCCACCACGTCGCCCGGCTTCACCAGCTCGGCGACCATCCCCTTGAGCGCGGCCGTACGGACCTCGTCCTGGAGCATCCAGGCGTGGTAGCTGACGTGGACGAAGTGACCCTTGAAGTCGTCGCTCATGCGTCTCCTCGGAGCAGGACGGACAGGCAGGTGAGGCCCGCCTCGGCGCGCGCGAAGGGCTCGATGTCCAGCGTGCTCACCCGGTGTCCCCGCGCCCGCAGCAGGGCGACCGTGCGGGGCGCGCCCGCCGTCACCACCAGCGATCCGTCGGGGAGCCGCAGGACGTTCGCGGCCGCCTCTTCGCCGTCCGGTGCATCCACGACCGCGAGATCGGGCGCCGCGGCGCGGAGGCCCGGGAGCGGCGCGGAGAGCACGGTCGAGTCGTCGATGGGGGTGGCCGCGGTCTTCAGGTGCAGCGTGCCCTCGCCCATGTCCACGGGCACCACCGGCGCGTCCACGACCCCCGCGAGCCAGGAGACGGCGGCCGGATGGGTGCGCGACGACGTGCCCACGAAGACCCGACCCGCGACCTGGAGGACGTCCCCGCCGTCGAGCCGCAGGTCGTCGGGCATGACGACGACCTCGAACCGCTCGCCGACGGCCGCCCGCTCGCCCCGGCGGGACGGCGCCCCGGGGTTGCACAGGACCCGCACGTCGCCGACCTCGATGAGGACGTCCTCCACGAACGGACAGTCGGGGTGGTCCTCGTGGGCGTCCAGCCGCACGACCCGCAGCCCGGCCTCCCGAAGCACCGAGACGTAGGCCGCGTGTCGCGCCCGGGCCGCCGCGACGTCCATGGGGCGCCGCTCGATCCACGTGAGCTCGCAGCGCGCGAAGGAGTCCGGTACGCCGCGGACGAGCGCGGTGGTGGCCTCGGAGATGTCGCCGGGTCGGGTCATGTCCCGGGGGGAGGGTATCTTCTCGCGATGCCAGGCCGCCACGCCCCCGCGGACCCCGATCTCACCGTCCACTTCAGCGAGTCGATGGCGGGCGTGGCCGTGATGGGCACCGACGCGGAGCTGGACGACGTGCTCGCGGGCGGCGCCCTGAGCATGAACATCCGCGTGCGGATCCCGAGGCTCGCCACGTTCGAGGACTCCAACACCGTGCTCGGCACGATCGTGGCGGGGGAGGTCGCGTGGGACGGGGTCCTCGAGCCCACCCCGCTGGAGCGCACCGGCCACATCCGCCTCGTGCGGGACGGCCGCATCGCGGGCATCTCCCGGATCCGGTTCCGCGTGCGGGCCCTCGAGCCCACGGGCGGGCGCACG
Organism: uncultured Rickettsiales bacterium; assembly: GCA_964620495.1. Lineage (GTDB taxonomy): Bacteria > Myxococcota_A > UBA796 > UBA9615 > UBA9615 > CAZEKB01. The sequence continues at coordinate 11,134 of CAZUHI010000022.1, forward strand.
ACGTTCCATGTGGAGCGCGTGCTGGATCCCCTGGGCAGGCCGTACGACTCGAAGATCGAGGTGCGTCGCCGGGGCAAGCTGGTGGGGACGGGGGTCATGTTCGACCCGCCCCGAGGCTACGACCAGCACATCTCGGACGTCGAGCTCACGGGCGGCACGCCGCGCGACCGTCGCCGGGGCCTCGCGCGGTTCCTGCGCATCATCCGCAGCGCCCCGCGCCCCATCCGGCGGGACACGGACGACGTGGCCGTGATGGTCCGGACGCTCGTGGGCTTCCTGCACACGCAGGAGGACGGCGGGCCCACGGCGGAGGACGTCGAGGAGCAGTACCTGGAGATGCTGCGCCGCGTCCCGACGTGGCGACGCGCGTCGATCGAGCGGTTCCTCGAGGGCAACGTCGGCGCCCTGCGCTTCTTCCGGAAGGCCACCCGGATCCTGATCCGGAACCCGGTCACCAAGGTGGTCAACACGGGCAGCCTCGACGCCGCGCACAACCTCTACCAGTTCCTCTACTACACGCTCCAGAAGAGCTACGAGGGCATCGGTCACGAGCCCATGCCGGTGGGGGAGCCCCGGGCCCCGGTCCACGCGCGGCTGCCCACGACCACGCTCAAGGATCTGGACGTGCGCCGCGAGCGCGACGGCTGGGCCCTGGCCGAGGAATACGACGTCGTGATCGTCGGATCCGGCCCCGCGGGCTCCCTGCTCGCGCATCGCCTGGGCGCGGACAAGCGGGTGCTCGTGCTCGAGAAGGGCAAGGCGATCCCCGAGGGCCTCCACCGAGGCACGGACAACGCCGAGTTCGAGGCCTACACCGAGCTGTACGAGGGGGCCGGGCTGCAGGCCGCCAACGACGACTGGGGCGAGCTCAACAAGGAGCACGGGTCGATCTTCATCCTCCAGGGCTCCTGCGTGGGCGGGGGCGGGATGGTCAACAACTCCATCTGCGTGCGCATGTCCGACGCGCGCATCCGCCGCTGGATGAGGGCCGGGTTCCCCCTCGCGAAGATGGGGCTCGCCCGCACCCCGGAGGACATCCTCCACGAGGCCTACGACGCCGTCGCGAAGGAGATGCGGCTGGTCCCCCTGGCCCGCGCCCTGGCCCCACGGGCGCCGATCAACGCCCTCGCCGACCGCCTCGGCGGGTGGGATCCGGACCCCGCCGACCCGCCCTCTGCGACCTCGCGACGCCCGAGCCGAGGCGAGGGCTTCAACCCCCTGCTGCTCGCCAAGGAGGGCTGCGTCGGGTGCGGGTTCTGCAACGTCGGCTGCGCCTACGGGGCGAAGCGATCGGCCTACGACGTGTACCTGCGCGCGGCCCTGGCGGACCCCGACCGGGACGTCACCGTGGCCGCCGAGGCCGAGGTCTTGGAGATCAAGCTCACCAGCAACGGCGCCGCCGTGGACCACCTGGTGGTCGACATGCCGCACACCGAGCACCGCGCCACGGGGACCCGCCGCGTGAGGGTCCGTGCGAAGGAGTACGTCCTCTCGGCGGGCGCCGTGGGGAGCTCGCTGCTGATGCTCAAGAGCCCCGACGTCCGTCGATTGCGCGTCGCGAAGTCGATCGGCAAGCGCTTCAGCGCCAACCTCGCCGTCCCCCTCATCGCGGTGTACGGCGAGGCCCCCCAGGAGCGTCGCGGCCTGCAGATGACGCACTCGTTCGTGCCCCCCGGGGGCGAGGAGGACGCCGGGTACGTGATCGAGACGTGGTCGTCCGAGCCCGGCGGGTTCGCGCTCGGGGTCCCCGGGTACTTCGTCGATCACCGGCGGAACATGAAGGCGTACGGGCGATCGACCGCCGCGGTCGTGCTCGTGGGGTCTCACCCGAGCCTGGGCTCGGTCCACTGGTACGACCCCGGGGCCCCGCGGGAGCACCTGACCTTCGACAAGCGGCTGGACGACTACGGGATCCGTCCCGACGAGAAGCGCGGCGCTCACCTCGACGCGCGCCCCTACATCCTCCTCGAGACCCGGCAGAAGGACGAAGACGGTCGCCTCACCCCCCACGCCCGCCGCCTGCGCGACTCCTTCCGCAACGGCCTGCGGCGCCTCGCCCTGCAGATGATCGAGGGGGGCGGCCGGGAGCTGGCGCACGTGCTCGTCCCGTCGCGGCACGGGTGGCGGCTGCGCACGAAGGAGGACGTCGACTTCATCCTGGGCGCGGAGGCGGATCTCGAGGACGAGCGGCCCCTCGCCTGGAAGGGGGAGCTCCGGGACATTCGGGCTTTGCGCATGACCAGCGCGCATCCCCAGGGCGGGAACGCCATGATGCGCCGCGGCGGGGTGGTGCAGCGCGACTTCCGGGTCCGCGGCCTCGGGAACCTCCGGGTCTGCGACGCCAGCATCTTCCCCGACAACACGGGCGTGAACCCGCAATGGACGGTCCTGGCGCTGGCGCACCTGTGCGCCGAGCAGATGCGGCGGGATCCCAGGCAGGGAGGCTGAGGACATGAAGGTCGACACCGCGGCCGTCGCCGCCGGGAGCGTCCTGCGCTGCGGGATCTGCGTCGTGGGCTCGGGCGCGGCGGGCATCACGATCGCGCGCGCCCTGGTGGGCAAGGGGCTCGACGTCCTGCTGCTCGAGGGCGGCGACCTGGAAGGCTCCAAGGAGAGCCAGGACCTCTACGAGGGGGAGATGGTCAACCGGTACCGCGGCAAGAAGGACAAGAGGTACCTGACGACCACGCGGCTGCGCTTCTTCGGGGGCACGACCAACCACTGGAACGGCTGGTGCCGGCCCCTCGACCCCGTGGACTTCCGCGAGCGCGCCTGGGTCCCCGGCAGCGGCTGGCCCTTCGACGAGGCGGAGCTCGCGCCCTGGTACCACCAGGCGGCCGAGTGGGTCGACATCCCCCGATTCGAGGCCACGGCGGAGGACTACGCCGAGGCGAAGCGGCGGCCCCTGCCCGTGGGCGACGGGAGCCGCATCGAGACCAAGATCTTCCACTACAGCAAGCCGACGAGGTTCGGGACGAAGTACCGCCAGGAGCTCTTCGACGCCGCGGACGTGCGGGTGATGACCGGCGCGAACGTCCTGGGCTTCCGCACCCATGAGGGCAAGGACCGCGTGCATCACGCGGACGTGAAGACCTTCGCGGGCGTCGGGTTCACCGTGGAGGCCACGCGGTTCGTGATCGCCTGCGGGGGCGTCGAGAACGCGCGCCTCCTCCTGGTGTCCGACGCGGACCAGCCGGGCGGCTTGGGCAACCAGCACGACCTGGTGGGTCGCTACTTCTCGGACCACCCCCACGGGCACCGCAGCGGCAAGCTGGCCTTCCTCGATCCCGCGGCCACCCGCAAGCGCATGCCGCTGTCCATGTACGGGGGCAGCAAGGCGGACCCGCTGGCGGGCGGCAAGCGCACCCGCGGCGTGTTCACGACCACGCCCGCCGTGCAGGAGGCCGAGGGGCTGCTGCAGTTCAGCGTGCAGCTCAAGTCCTTCGCCACGCAGAAGGTGAACGAGCTCGACGAGGCCGTGCTGGAGTCGAGCTTCGCCCTGGACGCCGGGCGCCCGGACCGCACGGACGGGGAGCTGCGATCGCACGTGTCGGAGATCTTCGTGCGGGCGGAGCAGGCCCCGAACCCCGCCAGTCGCGTGACCCTGGACGACGACCGCGACGCCCTCGGCATGCGCAAGGTGCGCCTCAACTGGGTGCTGAACGACCTCGACCGCAAGACGCTGGACCGCTCCCTGCGGATCTTCGGGGAGGAGATGGGGATCTCCGGACTCGGTCGCCTGCGCGTGACCGTCGACGACCAGCGTCCGTGGCGCAAGACCCGCGGCGGCGCCCACCACATGGGCACCACGCGCATGCACGTCGACCCCAAGCGCGGCGTGTGCGACGCCTGGGGGCAGGTGCACGGGGTCTCCAACCTGTTCGTCGCGGGCAGCTCGCTCTACCCCACCGTCGGCTTCGCCAACCCCACCTACACCATCACCGCGCTCGCCCTGCGCCTGGCCGATCGGCTCCAGCTCCTGGCGGCGCGCGACGGAGCCGACCGATGAGGCGTCGCGACTTCCTGGTTCGATTCACCGCCGGCCTGGGCGGAGCCTTCGTCCTGAGCGTGACCGCCCCCGGGTGCGACACGGTCGAGATCCCGGTGGACGTCACCAAGATCCTCCCCCGCACGGCGGCCCGCATCGGCAAGGCGTGGCTGGACGAGGCGGAGGACCGACCCACGAAGGACTCGCTCGTGGAGGCCCTGTTCGGGGGGCAGGACTGGGGCGGCGCGGACGGGCCGGAGGTGCTGCGCCGGCTGGCGGCGAAGGTGAAGGAGGACTTCGTGGCGGGGCGCACGGTGCACCCGTCGGGCTGGGTCCTGTCGATCACCGAGGCGCGGCTGGCCGCCCTCGTGCACTGGGAGGCGCGGCAGGCGTCGGCCGAGGCCCGGAAGCCGTCCGAGAAGAAGAAGGCCCGGGAGCGGAAGAAGAAGGCCAGGGAGCGGAAGAAGAAGGCCGCGGGCGAGTAGCTCGGCGGGTCAGCCCCGCGCGACGATCCGCTCGGCGAGCTCCACCTCGGCCCGGTTTCCGATCACCAGCGGCGTGCGGTGGTGCAGCTCCTCGGGGACGATGTCGAGGATCCGGCCGGTCCCGTCGGACCCGTAGCCGCCCGCCTGCTCGACGATCCAGCTGAGCGGATTGCCCTCGTACATGAGCCTCAGCTTCCCGCGTCGTGACCGCGAATCCGCGGGGTAGAGGAAGATCCCGCCCGCCAGGAGGTTTCGGTGGAAGTCGGCTACGAGCGAGCCGATGTGGCGGCAGTTGATCCGGCGCTTGTCGGCGTCGTTGCGCGCCATCATTTCGTCCACGAAGGCGTGGGTCCACGGGTCCCAGTAAGGCGCGTTGCAGTGATTGATGCTGAGGTTGGAGCACCGGTCGGGGACGCGGATGTTCTCGTGCGAGAGGACGTACTCCCCCACCGACGGGTCGAGCGTGAAACCGTGGACCCCGTCTCCCACGCTGTACACGAACACGGTCGAGCTGCCGTAGATGATGTACCCGGCGGCGACCTGCTCGTTTCCGGCGCGCAGGAGGTCCTTGTTGGTGATGTGGGGGCCTTCCGTCACTCGGCGGTAGACGCTGAAGATCGTGCCGATCGACACGTTGAAGTCGATGTTCGAGCTGCCGTCGAGGGGGTCGTAGGCGACCATGTAGTTCCCGCGGTGCTCGTCGGGGACGTCGATGACGTCCTCCTGCTCCTCGGAGAGCAGCGCGCACACGTGGCCGGACCGGCCCACGATGTCCTCGAAGGTGTGGTCGGCGAACTCGTCCAGCTTCTGGACGGTCTCCCCCTGCACGTTGGTGCGCCCGGTGGTGCCCAGGAGCTTCACCAGGCCCGCCTTGTTGACCTTGCTCGAGATCACCTTGCCCGCGACGCCGATCTGGGTCAGCAGCGCGCTGAGGTTCCCGCTGGCGCCGGGGTGGTTGCTCTGGGCGAGCCGGATGTGCTGCGTCAGGGTCACGGGAGGCATGCCGAGGGGAATAGCACGCGGCTCGACAAACCCGGAACGGCGGTGGTACAAACCGCCGCCTTGGTACGCACCCCCTCACTCGCAGCGGTCGCCGCGCTCGTCCTCGCCCTCGTCGTGCCCTCGAGCGCGTCCGCGGTCGAGTTCCGGCTGGACGGCTACTACCGGTTCCGCGCGAACCTGTTCGACACCCTCAGCCTCGACCGCGATCACGCGGACACGGAGGGGGTGCGCACGTACCTGGAGCACCGCCTGCTCCTGCGTCCGCAGCTGCGCGTGAACTCCAACGTGCACGTCTTCGCGGACGTGGACGTCATGGACGCGCTGCGCTTCGGCTCGAACCCCGAGATCCTCCAGGCGATCGGCGCCGTGAACTCGGCGGACGGCACCGCCTTCAACGAGCCCCTCGGCCTCTCCGGCAGCGTCCTGCCCGGGTCGGACTACCGGGAGTCGCTGTTCGTGCGGCGCGCCTGGGCGGAGCTGTACACGAAGTACGTCGACCTGAAGGTCGGCCGCATGGGCAGCCACTTCGGCATGGGCCTGGTGGCCAACGACGGCACCTGCGACACCTGCGAGTACGGCGACACCGTCGACCGCGTGATGGTGTCCACGTCCGCGCTCGACCCCGCGCGCATCAGCATCGCGTTCGACACCCGCGCCGAGGGCTGGATCAACCGCGCGGACGACACGCACTCCTTCCTCTTCACGGGCGGCTACCTCGGCGAGGTCCACAAGGGCGCGGTGTGGGTGCGGTGGACGCGTCAGCCGTCGAACAGCCTGAACATCGCCAACGTGAACCTCTGGGGCGCCACCCAGCTCGGTCCCCTCTCCATCGAGGGCGAGGGCGTGTTCATCGGTGGGCGCGCGGCGACCACGGACATCGGCGTCGAGGACCTCGAGATCCTCCAGGGCGGGGGCGCGTTCAAGGTGGGTCTGCAGATGAACCCCGTGGACTTCGGGGTGCACTTCGGCTTCGCGAGCGGGGACACGGACCCGACCGACACGCGCTGGACCGCCCTCCGCATGGACCGCGACCACGACGTCGGGCAGCTGATGTTCGAGCACGCCATGCCGCAGTTCGCGCGCGGCGCCGCGGCGGACGACGAGAACCAGAACGTCGACACGAGCCGAGCCGTCACCGGCGAGGGCGTGAGCAACGCCTTCTACATCGTGCCTTCGGTGCACGTGGAGCCCATCGACAACGTCCGCCTGGGCGTGTCGCTCACGGCCGCCTTCCCGCTCATCCGCACCGTGTTCGCCGACACGGACGAGGCCGGCGCGTACGGCGCGGAGATCGGGTTCAACGGCAGCTGGACGATCGCGGGCGCCTTCGAGATCGGCGGCCGCGCCGCGGTCTTCATCCCCGGCGACGTGTTCGGAGCGGGGCTCGCCCCCACCGTCGGCGCCGAGCTCCGCGCGCTCGTCCACTTCTAGGGCACCCCTCTCGACAAATCGGAGATTTGTCGCCGGGGGCCCCGCACCACCTCCTTCAGACTCCACTTCGCTGCGCTCCGCTGCGCGCGCTTGGTGCGCTTGCCCTCACCCGCCCACCCGACAAAACGTCTCGGTTTCGGGCGCAGGGGACGCTTCTGCCCGTCGATCCGAGACGTTTTGTCGACCCACGGGGGGACGGCGTGCTCCGGCGCGATACGCTTCGGCCCGATGAGCTTCCCGTTCTTCAAGATGGAGGCGACCGCCAACGACTTCGTGGTCGTCTACGCCTCCGATCTGCCGCCCGAAGCGGGCCCGTCGCTGGCCCTCGCCGTGTGCGATCGCCGTCGAGGGATCGGAGCGGACGGCGTCCTCGTGATCGGGCCTCCCGACGGCGATCGGGCGGGCTCGATGACGGTCTGGAACGCGGACGGCTCCGTCGCCGAGATGTGCGGCAACGGCCTGCGCTGCGTCGCCCTGCGGCTCCGGGAGGACGGCTCGAACCCCGAGTCCCTGCGGCTCGGCACCGGCGCCGGGGACGTCGACGCGACCTTCACCGATCGCGGCGTCCGCGTCCTCCTCGGGACACCGCGACCCGCCGACGCCCCCCGAATCGTCGAGACGGACCACGGCGCGATCCGGGGGCTCGACGTGGGCATGGGCAACCCCCACTTCGTCGTGTTCGCGGAGGACGCCCCGCCCTCCGACCTGAGGACCTGGGGACCCGCCGTCGCGACCCACGCGAGCTTCCCGGACGGGACGAACGTCGAGCGGCTGGGCGTGCACGGCGGCGGACTGAGCATGCGCGTCTGGGAGCGCGGCGCGGGCGAGACGATGGCCTGCGGGAGCGGCGCCTGCGCGGCGTTCGTGGCGGCGCGCGTCCAGGGTCGGGTCGAAGGGCACACGTCCGACGTCCGCCTGCGGGGCGGGACCCTGCGGATCCACTGGCCGGGGGACGGTCCCGTGTCGCTGGAGGGTCCTGCACGTACCGTCTACACCGGCGCGTGGCCCACGAGTGGCGCGCGAGGCTGAGGAGAAACGAGCGATGACCCTGCGAGGAGTGATGACGGCGTTGGTGACGCCGATGCGCGACGGCGCTGTGGACGAGGACGGACTCCGCGGTCTGGTCCGCGCGCAGCTGGACGGCAAGATCGAGGGCCTCGTCGCCTGCGGGAGCACCGGCGAGGCGGCGACGCTCACGGGGGACGAGCAGGCCGCGGTGGTCCGCGCGGTCGTCGATGAGGTCGGGGGTCGCGTGCCCGTGATCGCGGGCGTGGGAGCTCGGTCGACCCACGGGGCGATCGACGAAGCGAGGCGGGGCGCCCGGAGCGGAGCGGACGCCCTGCTGGTCGTCACCCCCGCCTACAACAAGCCGACCCAGGACGGCCTCGTCGCCCACTTCCAGGCCGTGGCCGACGCCACCGACCTGCCGATCATCCTCTACAACGTGCCGGGCCGGACGGCCTGCGACATGAAGCCCGCCACCGTCGCGACCCTCGCCGAGCACCCGAACATCGTGGGCATCAAGGAGGCCACGGGCGACCTCACCCGGGCCGCCGACGTGCGTCGCGTGGTGCCGAAGGACTTCGTGCTCCTGAGCGGGGACGACTTCACGTACCTGCCCTTCATCGCCACCGGCGGAGACGGCTGCATCTCGGTGCTGGGCAACATCGCGCCCCAGCGGCTGATGGCGATCGACACCGGCGCGAGGCAAGGCCTCCCGGCCGAGGCGCTGGCGATCCACCTCCGCATGCTGCCGCTGATGCACGCGCTGTTCGGCGAGTCGAACCCCATCCCCGTGAAGACGGCCGCCCACTGGTTGGGCCTCATCCCGTCGGCCGAGCTGCGCCTCCCCCTCACGCCGTTGACGGACGCGGGCGCCGACGCCCTCGAGGCGGCCCTCCTGCTCGCCTCGCTGGTGCCCGAGCGGGCCCCCGGCGCCCCGTCCACCGTGGGGCCGGCGTGACCTCGGTCCACCTCTCCGGGGACGGTCGCATGGGCACCGCCCTGGCCCGCCTCATCGAAGACGGCGACCCCTCGGCAGGGGGCCTCTCCCTCGCCGACGACCTTCACCGCGCGGACGTGGTGATCGACTACAGCCACCCGGACTGGACGGGCCCGCTGCTCGCCCGCCTGCTCACCGCGCCGCGCCCCCTCGTCATCGGAACCACCGGCCTCACCGACCGGCAGCAGGACGACCTGCGACGCCTGGGCGAAGCGGTCCCCGTGGTGCAGGCGGCCAACACCGGGACGGGCATCACGGTGCTCCGGTCCTTGGTCGGCGACGCGGTGCGCCGCCTCGGTCCGGGCTGGGACATCGAGGTCGTGGAGATGCACCACCGACGCAAGGTCGACGCTCCCTCGGGCACCGCCTGGATGCTCCTGGAGGCCGCCGAGGAGGCCCGCAGCGGCGCCCCCTCCCGCGATCGGGCCGTGCCCTCGCGGGTGGGCGAGACGGGCGCGCGCACCGACGCGGAGATCGGGATCCAGACCCTCCGCGGCGGCGACGTGGTGGGCGAGCACACCGTGTTCCTGGTGGGGCACGGCGAGCGCATCGAGCTGACCCACCGCTGCTGGGACCGCGACACCTTCGCGCGGGGCGGCCTGCGGGCGGCGGCTTGGCTCGCCGCGGGGCGGTCTCCCGGCCTCTATTCGATGGACGACGTGCTCGCGGCGACCTGATGCGGGTGGAGATCGACGGCCGCGCCGCGTTCCGCAAGGAGATCGCCGGGGCCCCGCCGGGCATGTTCGAGGTGGAGGCCGCGGGCCTCGAAGCGCTGCGGGCGACGGGCGCGGACGTGAGCGTCCCCGAGGTCCTGAGCGTGGGGCCGACTCACATCGAGATGGAGTGGATCGACGTCGGTCGGAGCACCCCGGCGTCCGCGGCGCAGCTGGGTCGGGGCCTCGCGGCCATCCACCGGACGACGTCGCCCACGTACGGCTTCCCCCGCGACGGCTGGATCGGCAGCCTGCCCCAGGCCAACCCGCAGCTCCCCGCCGCGGTGGGCGCGGCCCGCTGGTTCGCGGACCACCGGCTGCGCCCGATGTCGGGACCGCACCTGCCGTCGTCGCTCCGCGACCGCATCGAGCGCGTCTGCGCGGACATCGAGGATCACCTGCCCGTGGCCGACGAGCGCCCGGCGCTGATCCACGGGGACCTGTGGGGCGGCAACTGGCTGACGGACCGCGCCGGTCGCCCGTGGCTGTTCGACCCCGCGGCGCACTACGGCTGCCGCGAGGCGGACCTGGCCTTCACGCTGTTGTTCGGGGGCTTCCCGTCGGCCTTTCACGACGCCTACGAGGAGGCCCATCCGGCCCCCGGCTGGCGATCGCGCGCAGACCTCTGGAACGTGTATCACCAGCTCACGCACGCCCGCATGTTCGGCGGGGGCTACGCCGCGGCCGCCGAGCGCGCCCTGCGACGCCGCGTCGGTTGAGTCCTCAGGCGCCGGCCTTCTTGTTGCGGGCCACGTTGAGCATCTGTCGGTACTTGCCCTCGCGCGGCATGAGCTCGGCCGCCTTCTCGAAGCAGTCGATCACGTCGTCCCAGCGACCGCGCACCATCAGCATCTCGCCCTGCTTGAAGAGCAGGTCCGCGCTGAACTCGTGCTGCTGGTCCTCGTAGTACTGCTTGCGGGCGAGCACGCGCCTCCGCTTCTCGCCGATCTCGTCGTACGCCGCGTCGAAGGCGTCGAGCAGGATCTTCCGCTTCGCCTCCAGCTCGGGGGGCAGCTTGCCGCGGCCGAACTTCGTCCACTCGCTCTTCAGGCTCTCCCAGCCCTTCTTGACCTGCGGGTCGAGGGACGTCCAGTGGATCTCGAGGACGTCGAACGGGTTCGCCCCCTCGAGGTTGTAGATCTTCGCGTCGAGGCGCTTGCCCAGACCCTCGAGGCGTTGCCCCTCGTCCTCGCCCTCGACGAACTCGAGCATGTTCAGCTCGATCAGCGTCAGCAGGGCCTGCAGCGTGGTGGCTCGGCCCATGTTCGAGACGGTGAAGATCTCGCGGAAGCGGTAGGACCGCGCGCCCACGATCTGGAGGAACCGCTGCTCGGGCTTCTTGAGCTTCATGTCCCGCACCGGGACGTCCTTCGCGAGCCGCGTGTAGCTGTCCATGAACGGCTGCACCCGGCGGTCGAGGTCCATCGTGTTGGACGCCGCGAAGCGCTTGCGGAAGTAGGCGTACAGGAAGCCGGCCGCCTTCATGGGCGGGGTGATGAAGTCCTTCCCGAGGCTGGGCTTCGGGTGGAACGAGTAGGTGCCCACGTCGCTCCGCATGATCCCGCGCGTGATCACCTCCACCTGCGTGATCAGCGAGACCACGAGCTGGGGGAACGTCAGGACGCCCATGTCGATGAAGCACTGGCCTTGCTGCTGGCCGGTGTCGTTCATGAGCTCCAGGCTCTTCCGCAGCTGGAGCTGGTCGATCTTCTTCGCCTTCGCGAGCAGCACGCCCAGGCACTCGTCCTGGACGATCGGGTCGGCCGCCCACTGCACGATGCCGCCCTTGTCGAAGTAGGCGAGGCGTCGCCCCGACTCCGACTGGATCTCCAGCACGCCGCGGGCGTTCGTCCGGTACAGCTCCATGAGCAGGAGCGTCATGGACTTCTCGTTCACCTCGCCGGTGAGCAGCGCGTCCCCCAGGGCCTCGGAGCCCACCGGTCCGGCGGTCTTCGCCCCCCCCGCCGTCGCGGCTCCGGCCGGTCCCCCGGCCGCCCACTGCCCCGTCACCTGGAAGCGCCCGGAGACGAGCATCGACTCCACGACCTGGCCCACGAATCGATAGAAGCCCTCGAGGCGCGACATGCCGTCGCCCGCCTCGGGGTCGATCTGCACCGGGGCGCCCTCGCCGTTCGCGGTCCCGGCCTGCCCGTAGAGCGTGATCACCTCTTCGAGCACGGGCACCGCCACGGCCAAGGCCACCTCTTCGCCCTCCTTCACCGTGCCCGCCGGGACGGCGTATCGGAGCTGCGAGAACGCCGCCCGATAGTCCTCGAGGAACTCGAACAGGTCGCCGTATTGGATGGGGACGGTCTCGGGCAAGGTCGCTCCGCTACTGCTTGTTCAGGGCCCAGTCGTAGTCGTTGTAGATCACCGCGAGGCCGCCTGCACCCAGCGCGGCCCGATCCGCTTCGCTCAGGTACTTGGCGAACAAGCGGATCCCAGCCTGCTGCTTGGCGCTCAGGCCGTCGATCCCCGCGATCTCCGGGAGGCCCTTGTAGCCGACGAAGTCGTCGCCGTACCAGTCCAGGATCTTCGACAGGTAGACGTTCTTGCCCTCGGCGTCCCAGCGGTTCTTCGTGCGATCCGAGAAGAACGTCTTCGCGGCGGCCTCCATCTCGGCGCCGATGTTCGCGGCCGTGTAGGCCCGGTTCTTCAGCTTCGGGCAGCCCTTCGCGGCGCACACGAGCGTGAAGTGCACGCGCGGCTCGTTCAGGTTCTTCCGCAGCTTCGTGTGCTCGATCCAGTTGAGGGACACGGTGCGGCCCGCGACCGTCCAGCGCTCGTGGTCCCACGCGTTCGGCGTGATGTCCCGGATCGAGGCCGTCGGCAGCGCGTCGACGATCGCCTGGAGGGTGATCGCGTTGTAGGCGTTCGTATAGAAGGCGATCTGCGACGAGCGCGACCAGCCGCCGACCTCTTCGGCCGACACGTCGGCGACCGACTTCAGGAAGGCCGCGAGCTCGGGCGATCCCTTCAGCGCGGCGTAGTTCACCATCCCCTCGCCGTCGACGTGGGCCCGCAAGACGCCGTCCAAGCCGGTGTAGGCGTGGTCGAAGCCCCCGTCGCTGCCCGCCTGCGCGGGGCCGGCGGGGAACAGGAGGAGGGCGAGCAGACAGACGAGCAGGGTGCGAAGCATCGGGTTCCTCTCAGCGCGCGCGCAGCGTTCGGACCCGCCCTTGCGCGTCCATCGCGGCGAACGCCGCACATTCCCCGTACCCCTTGGCCGCCCACCAATCTTCGGCGACGAAACCGGGGCTCAGGAATTCTACGTGATCGACGGTCCAGCCCCCCTCGTCCTTCGATGGATCCTGAACCAGGCCGAACTTGAGGCCTCGGGCGGCGTCGTAGGCGAGGGCGGTGCCGGGGGGCGCCGCGGGGGCGCAGAACGTCCACGGGGGCGGAAACACGTCCCCCATCGTGAGGAGCAGATCGGGGGCCGTCGCCGCCGTCGGGGCGCCCGCGAAGTCGCGGAGGATCACCGCACGCACGCGTCGGGAGGGGGCGACCCCGGGGTCGTCGGCGGGGAGCAGGCCCTCCTCGGAGGGAGCGGGCGCGTCGGCGAGCACCCACCCCGCCACCGCCGACCGATCGGTCGCTCGACGGTCGGTGTCGATGAACTCGATCACGGGCAGATCGGGTGGGCCCCACACCGCCTCCCGGCGGGTCCAGCGGGTGGTGTCGTGGCGCAGCAGCAGCTCGCCGACGGTGGGGACGATGTCGTAGTCCGCGAACTCGGCGAACTCTTCGTAGAAGGCGGGCGTGATCTCGGCCCAGGTGCGCGCGACGGTCGGACGGACCTCGCTCGGGGTGGGCAGCTCCCGCTCCGGCGGCTTCTTCTTCGGGCAGCCGACGATCGCGACCGCCGCGCCCAGCAGGATCGCGTGTGCTACTCGCACCGCTGGTTGGCGTACTCGTCCGTGATCTGCTCGCCCAGGCCCTTGCTGGTCTGCATCGTGGCCAGGGCGAGGACCTTGCCGTCCTCGGTGGTGAACTTGTCGGCGAGCCCGTCGGCCGCCGTGTTCGCGGCGCCGGCCTCGTCCATGGCCGTCTTGAGCCGCTTGCAGACCGACAGGCGGTCCTGGACGTTCTTGGCCTCGATCGCCCAGATGAAGCTCCGGAACGTCTCCATGTAGCGGGCCCGGGCGGCGTAGTACTCGGCGGCCGGCGACGCCGCCTCACCGAGCTTCCCGGCCTTCTTCTCTGCGCGCTGCCAGCACACGACCGAGTCGATGAGCATCTCGCGGATGATGCTGATGGACGTCTGGCCGTCCGACATCGCCTTGTCCCAGCGCTTGTCGTCGCTCATGCAGAACTCGCCGACCTTCAGCAGCTTCGAGAGGTCCTTGGAGAGCTCGCCCTTCGCCGTGAGCTCGTCCTCCAGGGGCTGGAGCAGCTTGGGACGGTCCTTCGGCTTGGCGGTCGCCGAGGCGGGCACGAGGAGGACGGCGGCGAGCAGAAAAACGAGCTTCTTCACTGGGGATCTCCCGCGGGCGTCTCCTTCGTGGGGAACCCGCTCCATGTACACGTGATAGGGACCGGCTGCATCGTTCCGTCGGGTCCCGCCTCGTAGCTCTCGGAGTGAACCACGACCGTCTCGAGCGTGCCCGTCAGGTGGGGAAAGAGGACGCCGTGCACGTCCGCGCAGGTGACCGCGCGCGGCTCCATGGGCGTGACCGAGAACTTCGTGCCCTCCGGCGTGCTGTCGATCGAGATGCCGTAGCCCTGGGCCATGGCGTCCCGCACGGTGGCGGGGAGGCTGTCGACGCCGAGCTGCTTGCTCGCGTTGTCGATGCAGCTCTTGCCCAGGAGGGTCATGAAGACGACCGCCGCGATCGTGCCGAGGATCCCGACCCCCACGCACCCCAGGCAACCGGCGAGGATCGGCTGTCGCTTGTGGAAAGGCTCGTTCATGAGTCGCCGCTCAGGCGCCGGCGTCGTCGCCGAGATCCGCCACCGTCTCGTGCAGCAGGGCGATCGCCGCGACCACCTCGGCGCGACGGGTCTCGGGGAGCCGGGACAGGATGTCTTCGTACAGCTCCATGTCGGCGCCGTCGATGCGGTCGGCCATGGCCGCGCCCTCCGGGGTCAGGAAGGCGCACGTGGCGCGGCCGTCCCGCCGGTCGGGGCGACGGTCCAGCAGCCCCATCCGCTTCAGGGGCGCGACGAGGCGGGTCACCGTGGACTGCGCGAGGCCGAGGCACATGGCCAGCTCCTGCATCCTGAGCTGGCCGGACGCCCGCAGCGCGTGCAGCGCGTGGGCCTGGGGGAGGGTGAGCTTGAGGCCGGACTTGGCGTCCCGCTCGAGGAGCTGGAGGCGGCGCACGAGATCCGACATCCGCGTGGCGAACGGCATCTCGGATCGACGCCGCGGAAACGGGAACGCCTCCTGCCCGCCCGCGCGGCGATGAGGGCGCCCTCGGGACCGCTGCGGAGAACGCCTCGGGGGCCGACGTTCGACCGTCTCGGGCGCGCCGGGACGGCGAAACAGGAGCAGCTGGTCGTCGGAATCCAAGGGCCGACGAGTATACATGCATGTGCTGAGTTTTCTCTGTCATGCCCGATACTTGCGAGCTGCAAGCGTCGCCCCCGGGGGGCGGGCCGGCGACTGAGTCGGCCGCGACGCGATCAGCGCGGATCGGGCCGCCGCGGCGACGGGTCGGGACCCCTCCCGGGCGAGCTCCGCGAGGGCGGCGGCGAGGGCGTGCACCACCCCGAAGCTGTGCACGGCCTCCCGGGTCGCGGCGTCCGCCAGGGCCTCCCGAAACACGGCGTCGTCGACGGCTTCGGGGGGACCCGCCGGCGCCGGTGAACCGCGCCGCCGCGGGGCGTGATCCCGGGTGTCCTGCGCGAACGAGGCGGCCGCGGCGACGGCGATCGCGGAGCCGTCGGCCCAGGCCTCCCGGGCCACGAGCACGGCGGCCGCCTCCCGAAAGCCCGGGCGGGCGCGGAAGAGCGCCGTCGCCGCGAGCACGACGCCGTCGGGCGAGGGGTCGACCCAGGGCCCGTGTCGATGGAGCGGCGGGCGGCGCGGCGGGGGGAAGGAGCGTCGGAGCCCGTCGGTCAGCCCCGTCGGGCCGAGCCACGCGTCGAGGCGAGCCACCGCGCCCGCCGTGAGCGCGGGGCGCCCCCAGTCCTCGGTGCGGGACGCCCAGACGGGGGAACCGGGGACGGCGGCGGCGGCGGTGGGGGCGGGGGGCACCGCCACGGCGAGCAGATCCGCGGCTGCCGTGGCCACGTCCCAGGCGGCGTCCTCCCCCACCGCGGCCCCGAGGACGGGGATCGCGGCGAGGACCTCGGGGACGCGCCCGAACCGGGACCCCCGAAGCAGCCCGCCCCCGGCGCGGAGCACGTGATCGACGCACTGCGCGGCCACGGCGTCCACCCCGAGGCCCTCGCGGCGGAGCTCCAGGACGGCCTCCACGGCGCCGCGGCGGCGGCCCGAACGGAGCGCATCGCGGAGTCGCGGTCCACCTTCGGGAATGGACGACGTCGGCACCGTGTTCCCTTCGCTCGCGCGCATGCGCGCGTGTCGGATCGACCTTGCTACCATGCGCCGCCCTTCGCCACCCGAGCCCCCGATGCCGACTCTTTCTTCCTCCCTGCTCCCCGCCCTCGTCGCCTCGCTGACGCTCGCGGCCGTGTCCGCTCCGGCGCACGCGGTCGAGCTCACCGAAGTGGTGGACGCGGCGGCCACGCTCGAGACGCTCACCCTCGACAAGGAGGCCTCGATCGACGCGAAGGGCCTCACGATCACGCGACCGGGGGTCACCCTGACGTTCGAGTCCGGCCGACTGCACGCCCTCACGGCGGCCGACGGGCGCGTCTCCGGCGCCGTCTTCCTGGGCGACGGGCGCGCGAACTTCGTGCTCCCCGCCGGGGTCGAGACCACCACCTGGCAGACCGCCACCGACTTCGCCCCCTTCGAGCAGCTGTTCACCGCCGCGCACCTGCGCTTCACCGACGGCGCCGCCGACGAGCTGTTCGCCGGAGAGCGCACCGGCCCGCCGGACTCGGACGGCTCGGCCTACCGCGTCTACGAGGCCCGCGACTCCGTCCTCGGGAACCCGCTGTGGAGCCGCTGGGCCCCGGACCTGTTGGTGGACACCCTCCTGGATCTCTACGGCGGGGGCAGCGAAGGCGGGCACTTCCTGGCGGACCTGAAGCTCGCGGGCGGGCCCGGGTCGTGGCTGTCGTACCTGCACAACCCGCGCGGCGCGCTGCTGCCCGACGAGACGACCGCGATCTACCTCGCCCGGCCTCAGGGGCAGGCGCCGCCGGATCTGGACGTCGTCGCCAGCTTCGGCGCCCCCCCCAGCCCGGGGTCGAACTACGACGTCCTCGCCACGGATCTGGACGTCACCTTCCCGCCCGCGGGTCCGTCGGGCCAGGACCTCGTCCGGGTGGAGATCCGCTCCGAGGTCCAGGTCCTGAACCCCAAGGAGCGCCCGCTGCACGCGGTGGTCCTCGAGATGGACCGACGCCGCGAGCTCTGCGTGGCCGAGGCCGCCCAGCGGTTCATCAAGATCGCCCGCGTCCGCGACGGCCAGGACCGCCTCCTCCCGGTGATCCACCGGGGCAGCCGCCTCCTCGTCGTGCTCGCCGAGCCGGTGGCGAAGGGCGGCGTCGCGCAGCTGAAGATCGACTACGGCGGGCCCATGACCCAGGGCATCCCGTACGTCTCGCCGGGCGGTCGGGAGATGCCCGACACCTTCTTCTCGGAGCTGGGGCCGTGGGCCTGGTACCCGAGGAACCCGCGCCCGGATCACTTCGCCAGCCGGGTCGAGATCCACACGCCCCGGTTCATGCGCGCGATCGCCCCCGGGGACCTGCTCGAGGAGCGCGAGGAGAAGAGCGGCTGGCACTACGCCTACGAGGAGCCCGGGGGCGTGAAGAACCTCACGCTGGTGGTGGGCGCCCTCCGCAAGACGGAGCTCAAGGACCAGGGCGCGAACCCGCGGATCATCGCCTGGGGTCCGCAGGGCTCCACCGCGGACCTGACCGGCAGCAGCCGGATGGCCCGGGCGATGGTGGAGTTCAACACCGCGCTGTGGGGCCCGTTCCCCTACAGCACGCTGCACGTGGTGGAGGGCGTCCCGTACCCGATGCTGAACTGGCAGGCGGGCGCCGAGGGGAACAGCGGAGGGGGCTGGTCCTGCCTCCCGCCGGGCCACATGCGGCCTTGGCAGGGCTTCGTGCAGGGTCCGTCGGGCATGCTCCTGTCCGGGTCGCCCATCACGGCGCCGTCCCACGATCTGGTGGAGGCCCGAGCCATCGACGCGCTCATGGTCGAGCCCCTCGAGATCGGCAAGTACCTGCTGATGGTGCAGACGACGCGAC
Organism: uncultured Rickettsiales bacterium; assembly: GCA_964620495.1. GTDB lineage: Bacteria > Myxococcota_A > UBA796 > UBA9615 > UBA9615 > CAZEKB01. Next base: position 29,095 of record CAZUHI010000022.1, read on the forward strand.
AGTGGTGGGGTCACCGCACGCCGCCTCGGACCTACCGGGACATCTGGATCACCGAGGCCGCGGCGTCCTGGACGGGCCTGCTGTTCCTCGGCCGGGTGGGCGGCATGGGCGCCCTCAAGCAGCGCACGCAGAGCATGCGTCGCCTCACGGCGGAGGTCGACGGGGCCGCGCCGCCGGTGCTCGTGGGGGAGCGCCAGGGCCGGGCGTTCGCGTTTCAGACCTGGAGCCGCGCGACGCTGCTGTGGTCCGAGATCGCCGACCGCGTGGGGGCCCGTCCGTTCCTGGACGGCGCCAAGGAGTTGATGAACCGCTCGTCCGGCCGCGGGGTCGGCGCCGACGGGTTCCTGAAGACCGTCGAGGAGCTCGGCGGGCGCGACCTGCGCGACCAGGCGGCCCGAATCCTCGAGGGCGGATCGCTGCCGTTCGTCGAGTACACGGCCTCCATCGACCGCAAGACGGGCGAGGTGGTCGTGGAGTTCGGGCACGTGGAGGACGTGCACCCCGTCAGCATCCCGGTCCACGTCTACGTGGCGAACTCGAAGGCCCCCCTCGTGGTCCGGGTGATGGTGGACGAGCGACGGAAGACGCTCCGCTTCACCCCCGATTCCAAGGCGAAGCGGATCGACGTCGATCCGATGGACGCCTCCCTCGTACGCAAGCTGAAGAAGGTGCGTCGCCTCAGCGACCCGCCGGAGACCGAATGAGTCGTTCCCCGATCCTCCGCACGGGCGCCTCGCTCGCCGTCTTCGCCTCGGCCGCCCTGTTCGGGCCGCCCGAGGCGTCCGCCCAACGAACCTGGGACATCAACGAGCACCTCCTCGGCGCCACGTACCTCTCGTCCCAGAGCGGAAACGGCCGCCTGACGGCGGGGGTCGCGCCGCGCGGCGAGGTCTCCGTGCTGTCCTGGCCGTCGCCGTCGTACTTCGACCACGTGGACTTCGAGACCGAGGCGTCGGACGAGGCTCGCTCGCTGCAGTACTTCGGGGCCCGGCAGACGGAGGGGATCTTCGGGGGCCTCCGCGTCACGTCGCCGTCCGGGGAGTCGTTCACTTGGCTGCGCGACGCGGCGTGGACCCACGACCAGCGCTACGCCGGGGACGAGTCGGCGGCGGTGGAGATCGTGGCGCGCAACGAGGTCCTGGGCCTCACGGTGACCCAGTGGACGACCGTCGACTCCGATGCGGACGTGGTCCTGCGCCGGACGCTCGTCCGGGCCGACGAGGGGACCGACGTCACGGACGTCACCTACGTGCTCTACGCCAACCTCGCCCCGTCGCTGCACCGCGATCCGCTGAACCCGATCCAGGACGACTCCAAGGGGGACTTCGCCGCGTACTTCGACGCCGGCGCCGACGCCGTCGTGCACTTCCGCCCGGGCGACGACCGAGCCGATCTCGGCCTCCTCGACCAGCTGATGAACCAGCCGGAGACGTCGCCCTCGGCCGGGCAGATCGAGGAGCTTCAGGCCGCGTCGTTCGGCGACGGTGTCGCGATCGCCATGGGGGGCGGCGCGTCCTCGGAGCACCACGTGGGCATCGACACCGACTCCCGCTGCGCGGAGAACCCGACCTGGAGCCGGGCCCCCGAGTCCGCCTTCGACGCCGCCCAGGCCGACACGATGAGCGGCTCGACCCTCGGCGCCTGCCGGGCGAACCTCGCCCTCGCCTGGGACGCCCCCCTGGACGAGGCGGGCGAGGCCGTGTTCGACGTGTTCTGGGCCGCAGCGGGTACGCCCCACGGCGCCCTGGAGATCCTGGAAGCCGCCCGCGGCGAGGGCTTCGACGCGGGCCGGGATCGCGCCGACGCCGCCCTCGAGGCCATGCTCGCGGACGCCCACCTGCCCGAGCACGAGGCGTTCGGCGAGGCCACCACGGCCTTCTCCAAGCGCTCGCTCATCGCGCTGCACCAAGGCACCGACGCGGCGACGGCGGCCATGGTCGCGTCGATCTCCACGCAGCCCGCGTATCACCTCGATTGGCCCCGCGACTCGGTCTTCTTCGACCTGGGCCTCGACGTCGCCGGGGAGTACGACCTGGTGAGCCGTCACAAGCGGTTCCTCGCGGCCCGCCAGAACAAGGAGCACGTCCTCTTCGGCGACGAAGGGAGCGAGATCCTCCAGAGCCCCCGGGGCGCCTGGCTCATGAACTTCTTCGCCGACGGCCTCACCGGCACGGCCTCGATCAACCACTTCGAGATCGACCAGGTGGGCCTCTCCCTGTGGGGCTTCTGGGCGCACGCCGCGTACGGGGCCAACGACGCCCAGCAGCGCGACGCGTTGGCCTCGGTGTGGCCCGCCATCGAGCGCGGCGCGGACCTGCTCGCGGCCTGCGTCGATCCGTCGCACCCCGCGCTGGAAGGCACCGAGGGCCCGGCCCGCCACCCCTGGCTCCCCGCCTACGAGGCGCTGCAGCGAGGCGAGATCCCCGACGCCGACGCCCGCGCCGCGGCCCTCGCGGCGGGCGACTGGGAGGCCCTCCGCCCGTGCGAGGCCAGCGAGGACGACAACCCCACCTTCAGCGTCAGCATCTACTCGACGCACACCACCCGCATGGGCCTGCTCGCCGCCGCCCGGGCCGCCCGCGCGCTCTGCATCGACGACCCCCGCGTCGACTACTGGGAGGAGCGCGCCCACGAGCTCGCGACCGTGGCGTTTCGCCTCTACTACACCCCGGGCGAGGACGACGATCCGGGCACGTGGTCCGAGCTCGCGGGCGACGGGGAGGACCGGGCGGACTGGATCCTCTGGCCCGAGGAGCTGGCCGTCGACCCCACGCACGACGTCTACTTCGAGGACCTCGTGGGCAACCAGGGGGACGAAGCCGCCCTCCGCGGGGCCGTGGACGCGTTCACCCGCGGCGCCCTCGACGACTACGCGGACTTCGCCCTGGACGCGTCGCGGGCCGCCACCGCCCTGGAGACCGACGGAGCCTCCTACGTCCAGAAGAAGACGCTGTCCCTCGCCCGCTACTGGGACCTGCACCCGCGCTCGGCGGGGCGCCAGGTGGAGACGAACACCGAGTCGATCCGGCGCATGGCGGAGGACCTGACGATCCCCGGCACGCACCACCTCGGGGAGGTCTGGGTCGCCCTCGACACGGACGGCGACACCTTCTTCGACGCCGTGGACCAGCGCGTCGCGCAGCCCCACCTGTGGACTCAGATGCTCACGTACCTCTCCGCCATGGCCGTCGCGTCGCCCGATCGCTTCGCTTTCGAGGGGGCCGAGCTGGGGCCGTGGTGCGGGACCGGCGAGGAGCCCGTGATCTTCCGCGAGTCGCCCGCCTGCGGGTGCGAGGACGACACGACCGAGACCCAGGCCCAGGGCTCGGCCGCGGCGTTTGTTCTCCTGTTGGGCGTCCCTGCCCTTGCGAGGCGACGCCGCCGGTGACTAATTAGAAGACGTGCCCCGGAGAGACCGACGCTCGCAGTCCCTGCGCCGCAACGCGGCGATCGCGGCGATCCTCTCCCTGCTGCTGCACGTCCCGTTCGCGATCTGGTTCGTCGACAGCACCTACTTCCGCGAGGCCCCGCCCCCGGCGGAGGACCGGCTCGAGTTCACCTTCCTCTCCGTCGCGCCGCCCGAGGGAGAGCCCGAGGAGGAGCCCGAGCAGGAGCTCGAGGAGGAGGAGCGGGACGTCTCCGGCCAGATCGTCGAGATCGCCCCGCCGGAGGACCAGACGCCGCCGGACGAAGCGGACTTCCTGGCCGAGTACAACGCGACCGTCCCGGTGCAGACGGTGGACCCGAGGACCCGCGCCGACCGCGAGGTGACGGCCCCGACGTACAGCGAAGAGGACGCCTACGAGCTCGAGTCGCAGGTGGCCCAGCGGACGTCGTCGGCGAGCACCGGCGCGAGCACCGGCAGCCGCGCGTTCCGCGACGGACGGTTCTCCCACTTCCCGGACCCGTCGCTGTTCGACTTCACGGACCAGGACGGCGTGGCCCAGGACGTCCTCTCCAGCCACGACCGCACGTTCATGGCGGGTGCCCCGTCGGCGGACTGGCTCCCCGAGGTCGCGGTGTCGGACGCCACCGCCCTCAACGCCCACGAGTTCGTGTTCGCCGCGTTCTGGAACCGGGTGAAGCGGCTCGTGGTCTTCTACGCGGGCCAGACCCTGCCCAACGCGCGACCCCGGGTCCCCATCACGAAGCGCCTCTACAAGATGCAGCTCAAGGGGCTGATCGCCCTCGACGGCACGCTCGTGGCCATCGAGATCGCCGAGCCCAGCGGCGTCCCTGCCTTCGACGAGGCCATCAAGGAGGCCTTCCGCCTCGCCGCCCCGTTCCCCGACCCGCCCGCCGAGGCGGCCGACGACGACGGGATGATCCACATCCGCAACTTCGGCTTCGCCATCCCGATCGTGGTCGAGCGCACCGAGATGACGGGCATCGACCCCCGCTCGAACGTCCAGTTCCCCGGGCTCATCACCGCCCCCAGATAGGCCTCAGCAGGTCGATTCGGTCCGTTTTTGGTCCTTCCGTCCGTGGGGATGTAGGATCAACGACCCCGGATCGGTGTCGGTGCGGGCGGGTGAGGGAGAGCATTGGCACAGCTGAGCATCTTTCGAGGCGGACGGTTGGAGGGGGTCTTCTACCTCCCGGACAAGCCTGTCCTGATCGGCCGCGCGGATGGCGTCGACATCCAGCTGCTCGACTCACGTGTATCCCGGCGTCACGCCGTGATCCGGGAGAGCGTCGCGGGCTACATCATCCAGGACCTGGACACGAAGAACGGGACGTTCGTGAACGAGGAGGCGATCGAGCGATCGCTGCTCTTCCACTCGGACGCGATCGTGATCGGGGGCTACACCCTCAAGTTCCTCGAGGAGGATGAGCAGGACGTCTCCACGTCCCTCGACTCGGGGTTCGTGGCGCCGCTGCCCAGCGAGGGGCTGAAGGTCCCCCGCGCGCTCGCAGGTCGTGGCCCGAACCCCAACGCGCGCACGTCGCCGCGGCCGGGGGGTGAGCCGCCGCCGCGCGTCAATCGCCTCGACCGGCAGCGCGACGCCGCCGCCCAGAAGGCCCGAGAGGCCGTCGCGAGGGCCGGGCAGGTCGCCGTGGACGCCTCCGACGGGCCCGTGGTCGAGGCCGCGGCGCCGGGGAGCGCGAGGGGGCGGAAGGCCAACTTCACCCTCGACTTCTCGTTGTCCGAGTTCGACTCCGGGGGTGGCGACCCCGATGCAGCGCCTCTCGACACCGCGCGACAGCGCATCGAGGACCTCCGTCGAGGGGCGCAGCGAAACAACAACGAGGTCCTTTCCTCCCCGGTCCGCTCGGGGCGACCCGAGATCCACGAGATCACGGACGACGGCACCGGGGTGCGGTTCAAGCCCGACGCCGGCACCACCTCCTGCGGGTTCACGGACGACGACGACGTACGCATCGGCGACGACGGCGTCGGCACCCTCTTCACCGTGCGGCGACGCGGCCAGGAGATCGAGGTGCGGGCGGGATCGAGCCTGCGGCCGGTGCTCCTGAACGGCTCGCCCGTGGTCAGCGCCGAGGCGTTCCCCGGGGACGTGTTCGAGGTCGGCGGCCGCCGATTCCGCATCCGCCTGAGCGTGGGGGGAGACGCCGTGCCGGGCGCCGAGACCAAGCTGGGCATCGACTCCGCGGCGCTCGAGGCCGCCATTCAGGCCCGACTCCTGGCGGGCCCGATGCCGGAGCGCGATCGGACGGTCGATCCCGCCTTGGTGACGGATCGGCACGACGCCGTGGAGGTCGAGGCGGCCCCCGACTCGGCCCGGCCCGGGTCCACCGCCGTCGCCGCGGACAACCTGCGGGTCATCGCCGACGCGGAGACGCTCCCCCGCGAGCTGATCGAAGCGGACGACGAGTGGGTCGCGGACTCCCTGCGCACCGCCCCCGTGGCCATCTCCCCCGCGGTCGCGGCGGCCAACGAGGGCCCCCCGATGGTGCACGAGAACGTGGTCGTCGAGGGCGTGAGCGTCTCCGACATCCCGAACCCGACGGACTCGTCCGACGACTGGCTCGACTCGATGGACGACCTGCCGAAGGCCACGGACACCCAGCGCACGCGCGCCGTCGAGGCGAAGAAGCGCAAGAAGCGCGCGGGCGGCAGCAAGCTCCCGCCGCCGTCGTTCCTGCCCCCGATCACCGACTCCGGCGACTGACCCGCGCGGCTCAGGACGTGTAGGCAAGCGCCCCGAGCGCGCGCAGCGGAGCAACGCGAAGCGGAGTCCTCAGGAGGTAGTGCGGGGCCCCCGGCAAGAAACCGGCGGAGGCGAAGCGAGCCGGTTTATTGAGAGGGGTGCCACGGGGGACAGGTGCACATGAGGTTGCGGTCGCCGTACGCCTCGTCGATCCGACCCACCAGCGGCCAGAACTTGTGGGCACGCACCCAGGGGGCCGGGTAGGCGCCGAGCTCGCGTGAGTAGCCCCGATCCCAGCCCTCCGACGCGATGTCCACGGCGGTGTGAGGCGCGCGCTTGAGGGGGTTGTCCTCTGCGTCCAGGCGCCCCTCTTCGATCGCCCGGATCTCCTCGCGGATGGCGATCAGGGCGTCGCAGAAGCGGTCCAGCTCGGCGCGGGACTCCGACTCCGTGGGCTCGATCATGAGCGTGCCCACCACCGGGAACGACACCGTGGGGGCGTGAAACCCGTAGTCCATGAGCCGCTTGGCGATGTCGGTGACCGTGACCCCCGCGCTCTTCTTGAACGGGCGCATGTCGAGGATGAACTCGTGCGCCACCCGGCCGTTGGGGCCCCGGTACAGCACCTCGAACGTGCTCGACAGCCGCTCCGCCATGTAGTTCGCGTTCAGGATCGCGACCTGCGTGGCCTTCGTGAGGCCGTCCCGCCCCATGGTGGCGATGTACATCCACGGGATGGGGAGGATCGACGGGCTCCCGTAGGGCGCCGCGCTCACCGGACCGATCGCCTGCGCGCCCCCGACGCCCTCGACGAGGGGGTGCCCCGGCAGGAAGGGGGCGAGCTCCGCCGTCACCCCGATGGGGCCCATGCCCGGGCCGCCGCCGCCGTGGGGGATGCAGAAGGTCTTGTGCAGGTTGAGGTGGCACACGTCCGCGCCATAGTCGGCGGGCCGGCACAGGCCGACCTGCGCGTTCATGTTGGCGCCGTCGAGGTACACCCGGCCGCCGTGCTCGTGCACGACCGCGCAGACCTCGCGGATCGACGTCTCGAAGACCCCGTGGGTCGACGGGTACGTGACCATCAGCGCGCCGAGGCGATCGGCGTGCTCCGCGGCGCGCACCCGGAGGTCGTCCACGTCGATGTTGCCGTCCTCGTCGCAGGCCACCCCGACCACGCGGAAGCCCGCCATGACGGCGGAGGCCGGGTTGGTGCCGTGGGCCGAGGTGGGGATCAGGCACACGTCGCGCCCGTGCTCGCCGCGGGCCTCCTGCCACGCCTTGATGGTGAGGAGGCCGGCGTACTCGCCCTGGGACCCGGCGTTGGGCTGCAGGCTCACGGCGTCGAAGCCCGTCGCCTCCGCGAGCCAGCGCTCGAGGTCGTCGAACATGGCGCTGTAGCCGGACCACTGCGCGCGCGGGGCGAAGGGGTGGATGTTCCCGAACTCCGGCCACGTCACCGGCACCATCTGGGAGGTGCCGTTGAGCTTCATCGTGCAGGACCCGAGGGCGATCATCGAGAAGGCCAGGGACAGGTCCCCCGCCTGCAGCGAGTGGATGTACCGCAGCATCTCCGTCTCGCTGTGGTGCGAGTTGAAGACGGGGTGGGTCAGGAACTCGGAGGACCGGGCGAAGCCCGCCGGGAGCTCCGGCGTGTCGGCCGCGAGGGCGTCGAGGTCGAACTCGCCGGGGCGTGAGTCGAGCCCGTCCGAGAAGGCCGCGATGAGGGCCGCGAGGTCGCCGCGGGTGACGGTCTCGTCCAGGGAGATGCCGAAGCCGTCGTCGTACCGACGGAGGTTGATCCGGGCCCGCTCCAGGGCGGCGGCGACCGCGTCCGGATTCGCCAGACGCACCCGCAGCGTGCCGAAGCGGGGCCCGCCGTCCACGGTCGCTCCCAGCGCCTCGAGGGCGACGGCGAGGGCGTGGGTGGCGGCGCGCACGCGGCGGGCGATGGCCGTGAGACCCCCGGGGCCGTGATACACGCCGTACATGCTCGCCATGATCGCGAGCAGCACCTGGGCGGTGCAGATGTTGGAGGTCGCCTTGTCGCGGCGGATGTGCTGCTCGCGAGTCTGGATCGCGAGGCGGTACGCGGGCCGCCCGGCGGGGTCGATCGACACCCCCACCACGCGGCCGGGGAGCTTCCGCTGGTGCTTCTCCGTGACGGACATGAACGCCGCGTGCGGGCCACCGAGGCCGAAGGGGACCCCGAAGCGCTGGGCGGAGCCGACGGCGACGTCCGCGCCCCACTCGCCCGGGGGCGTGAGCAGCGTCAGGGCCAGCAGATCCGTGGCGACGGCCACCAGGGCCTTCGACGCGTGGGCGGCCTCGGCCACCGCCGCGTAGTCCTCGATGGCCCCGTCCGTGTTCGGGTACTGAAGCAGGATCCCGAAGAGGTCCTGCCCCGCGAAGTCGGCGTCCACCGCCGCCCCCCGGTGGATCTCGACCCCGATGGGCTTCGCCCGCGCCGCCACCACCGCCACGACGTGGGGGTGTACGCCGTCTTCGACGAAGAACCCGGACTTCTTGCCGCGCGTGGCCGCCCGGCACAGCGCCATGGCCTCGGCCGCGGCGGTCGCCTCGTCCAGCAGGGACGCGTTGGCGATCGGCAGGCCGGTGAGGTCCGCCACCATCGTCTGGAAGTTGAGCAGGGCCTCGAGGCGGCCCTGGGCGATCTCGGCCTGGTAGGGCGTGTACTGGGTGTACCAGGCAGGGCTCTCCAGCACGTTGCGCTGGATGACCGGCGGCACGTTGGTGCCGTAGTAGCCCATCCCGATCCAAGTGCGACGGACCTCGTTCTTCGAGGCCATGGAGCGCAGCAGGGCGAGGGCGTCGGATTCGCTGAGGCCGTCCGGCAGGGCGTCCAGGCTCCGATCCACCCGGATCGACGGCGGCACGGCCTGATCGGCGAGCGTCTCGAGGGAGTCGACCCCGAGGGTCGCGAGCATGGAGGCGACGTCCGCGTCCCGGGGTCCGAGGTGCCGGGGGGCGAAGGCGTCGACGGGGTCGAGCACGCGGCGCGTCATGGCGTCAGCTGTGGGCGAGGAGCTGCGTGTACTGGTCGGCGCTGAGGAGCTCGTCGAACTCCGCCTTGTTGGCGGGCTTGATCTCCATCAGCCAACCGTCGCCGTAAGGACCCTTGTTGATGCGCTCGGGCTCCTCTTCGAGCTCCTCGTTGAGGGCGACGATCTTCCCGCTGATCGGGGCGTAGATGTCGCTGGTGGCCTTCGTCGACTCCACCACGCCCACGGCGTCTCCGGAGTCCACCCGGTCCCCGACGTCCGGGAAGTCGCCCACGAAGACGATGTCCCCCAGCTCGTCCTGGGCGTGATCGGTGATCCCGATGCGCACGGTGCCGCTCTCGGTCTCGTGGATCCATTCGTGCTCATCGGTGTAGCGGTAGTCGCTGCGAACTTCGGTCATGTCGGGTTCCGGGCTGCGCGAAAGGCGTCAGTAGGGGCGCTGATAGAAGGGGGGCTTCACGACCTCGGCGGCGATGCGCTTCTTGCGCACCTGCACCTCGAATCGGGAGCCGGGTTTGCGGTGACTGAAGGGCAGGTAGCAGAGGCCGATGGAGGCCCCCACGGACGGGGACGGGGCCCCCGAGGTGACTTCTCCCACGACCTCGTCGTCCACGAGGACCGGGTAGCCGTGGCGGGCGATCCCTCGGTCGAGCAGCTTGAAGGCGACGAGCACCCGCTTCAGCCCCTCTGCCTTCTGGGCCAGGAGCGCGTCCCGCCCCACGAAGTCGCCCTTCTTGAGCTTCGTGATCCACCCCAGGCGCGCCTCCAGGGGCGTGGTCTCCCGGGTGATGTCGTTCCCGTACAGGGAGTACTTCATCTCGAGCCGCAGCGTGTCCCGCGCGCCGAGCCCGATGGGCTGGATGCCGAACTCCGCGCCCGCCTCGAGGATCGCGTCCCAGATCCGCGGCGCGTTCTTCGGGGCCGTGAACACCTCGAACCCGTCTTCGCCGGTGTAGCCGGTGCGCGCGAGGATGGAGGGCGCGCCCGCGAACAGAGGCTCGGCGAAGCGGTAGTAGGCCAGCTCCGACACGGGATGGTCGGTGAGCTTCGCCACCACGGCCTCGGCGTGGCGCCCCTGGATCGCGAGCTGGGCGTACTCGGCAGAGGCGTCCTCGAGGGTGCAGGCGTCCGCCGCTTCGTCGTGGTGGGACGAGAACCAGGCCCAGTCTTCGGGGATGCAGGCGGCGTTCACGCAGATCAGGTACCGACCGTCGCCGCGCTTGTAGACGAGGAGGTCGTCGACGATCCCGCCCTCGGGCGTGAGGGCGAGGGAGTACTGCGCCTGCCCGGCCGCCAGGGCCGTCACGTCGTTGGTCGTGATCCGCTGCAGGAACGCCTCGGCGCCCGCGCCCTCGACCACGAACTCGCCCATGTGGGACACGTCGAACAGGCCGACGGCCTCGCGCACCCCGTGGTGCTCCTTGAGGAGGCCCGCGTACTGGACCGGCATGGCCCACCCGCCGAAGTCGACGATGCGCGCGCCGGCCGCGACGTGGCGGTCGAACAGCGGGGTCTTCTTCAAGCTGACGAAGTCGGTCGCGGCTGCCATGGGAACCTCGCTGGGCCGGGAACGCCGGGAAAGTACCAGTGCGCGCGCTACGTCGCTGCCTGCTTGGCCGCTTCGAGGGTGTTTTCCATCAGCATCGCGATCGTCATGGGCCCCACCCCTCCGGGCACCGGGGTGATCCACGACGCGCGCTCGGCGGCCGTCGCGAACTCCACGTCGCCCACGAGCTCGCGCTTGCCGTCCGGGCGCTCCCCCACGTCGTTGACGCCGACGTCGATCACGACGGCCCCGGGCTTCACCCAGGCCCCGGGGATCGCCTCCGGTCGGCCGATCGCGACGACGAGGATGTCCGCCGCGCGCACGAGCCGCTCGAGGTCCTCCGGGGGCGTGCGCGAGTGGCAGACGGTGACGGTCGCGTGGGCGTGAGTGAGGAGCAGCGACACCGGCATGCCGACGATCGCCGACCGCCCCACCACCACCGCTCGCTTGCCGGTGGGATCGAGCCCCGACTCGTCGAGGAGGCGAAGGATCCCCTTCGGCGTGCAGGACACGAAGCCGCGCTTCTTGAGCGCCAGGCGCCCGACGCTCTCGGTGTGGAAGCCGTCGACGTCCTTCTCCGGGTCGATCGCGTCGATGATCGGCGCCGAGTCGAGGTGCTTCGGGAGCGGGAGCTGGACGAGGATCCCGTGGACGGCGGGGTCGTCGTTGAGGGAGTTCACGAGGGCGAGGAGGTCCCCCTGAGAGATGTCGGCGGGCGGCTCGTGGTGGCGCGACTCGTAGCCGAGCCGGTCGCACGCCCGGCGCTTGCTGCGCACGTAGACGGCCGACGCGGGGTCCGCCCCGACGAGCACGGTGGCGAGGCACGGCCGCACGCCCGTCGCCTCCATGAAGGCCGCGGTTTCGGCCCTGAGGCCCTGCCGGATGCGCTTGCCGAGCGCCCGACCGTCGAGAATCGCCATCAGTCCCCCGAGGTGGAAGAGGAGGTCGAGGAGGAGGTCGAGGAGGAGGTCGAGGAGGACGAACCCGAGTCCGACGACGACCCGGAGCCGGACGACGACCCGGAGTCCGGCGACGACCCGGACCCCGAGGAGGAACCGGAGTCGGATGAGCCGGAGTCGGACGAGGACTCGGAGCCGCCCGCGTCGGACTTCGCGCCGCCGCTCCCGTACCCGTCCGCGTACCAGCCGCCGCCCTTCAGGTGGAACGCGGACAGCGAGATCTTCTTCTCGGTGCCCGCCCGGCACTTCGGGCAGCCGGGGTTGGGGCCGTCCACGCGGACGATTTGCTCGAACTCATGCCCGCAGGCGGGGCAGCGGTACTCGTAGATCGGCACTCCGGGTCCTTCCGGTCTAGGGCTGCTCGGTGTCCTCGTCCTCGGGGGCGAGGGGATCTTCGGGGGCCTCGAGGGGCTCGTCGGGGGCCGTGTCGAGGTCTTCGAAGGAGTCGTCGGCGAACGACAGGAGGGCGGCCACGACGTCGCTGTTGCCGCTCGTCGTCGAGTCCACCGCCACGGGGGGGGGCTCGCGACCCTCCCCGAGCGCCTCGAGGATGTCCGCCACGTTCATGGGGCGAAGCTCCGGCCGCTTCGAGAGCATGCGCAGGATCACGTCGGACAGGGCCTGGGGGATGTCCGGGTTGAGCTTCACCGGCGCCACCGGCGGAGCCTCGGCGATCCGACGAAGGAGCTGATTCACGTTGGTGCCGCGGAACGGCAGCCGCCCCGCGAGGGCCTCGTAGAGCACGACGCCGAAGGAGAAGACGTCGCTCCGGATCGTCCCCGCCGTGTCGCCGTGCAGCTGCTCGGGGCTCACGTACATCGGCGTGCCGACGATCTTCCCCGTGGGCTCGATCCTCTCCACCGAGTCCGGCATCAGCGTGGCGCCGAAGTCGATGAGCTTGAGGAGGCCCGTCTTCTCGTCCACCAGGAAGTTCCCGGGCTTCACGTCTCGGTGGACCATGCCGCCGGCGTGCATCGCCTCGAGCCCGCGCGCCCCGCCCGCGAGGAGCTTGAACGTCTCGGGCACGGCCGGGAGCGTCTCCTGCTGGGCGAGCCAGTCCTGGAGGCTGTCTCCTCGAACGACGTCCAGGGTGATGAACGCCATGCCGTCGTGCGTGCCGCGATCGTGCCCGCGGACCACGTTCGGGTGGTCCACTCCGGCGGTCACCTCGAACTCGCGAAGCAGCGCGCCGGCCGGGTCGTCGCCCGGCGCGCCGGGGATCAGCAGCTTCAGCGCGACGGTCTCTTCGTCGAGGGTGGAGTCCGCGCTGCTCTCGCCGTCGATCACCTCGTAGACCGTGGAGGACGAGCCGCGACCGAGGATCCCGAGGACGCCGTACCGGCCGCCGATCTCCGCGCCGATCACGAGGTCGCCCTCCTCGGAGTCCGAGTCGTCGTCCGGGTACTTCGCGTGCGCTTCGGCCAACAGCACCGGGTCGACGGGGTCGCCGGTGGCCTGCTCGATCGCCTCGGCGAGCGCGCCGATCGACATGAGCTTGGGCGCGATCGCGCGCACGCCCAGCGCCACGAGCTCCCGGCCTTGGGCGCTCGCGCCGCCCCCCGGCACGCGGGCGATGACGCGGGCGGGCAGATCCGGCAGGTAGTGAGACGCGAACTGGAGGAGGGCCAGGCCGTCCATGCGGCTCTCCCAGCAGTCCAGGTACAGGACGGCGGGGGCGCTGCCCTGGAGCCTCGCCATGGCGTCCTCGCCGCCCACGGAGAGGTGCGGATCCAGGCCGAGCGCGCGGAACCGAGCGGTGACCTCGTGGCCCTCGTCGAAGAGGTCCGCGACCACGATCGCCGTGGGCAGAACCACGGTCGCCTCGTCCGTCGCCTCCTCCTTCTTGCCAAGGAGTCGGGAGAACCAGCCGCCCTTCTTGCCTCCACCGCTCTTCGCCACAACCTCTCCTCGCGCGAACCACGCGCGTAGCGGGGGAGGGTATCCGAGATCGACGATGCTGTAGAACGCGGACCGTGTCCGCAGGTCCCGAAGCGCTGGTCGATCGGCGCGTCGTCTTCGTGTTCGGCAAGGGCGGGGTCGGGAAGTCGACCCTCGCCGCGAGCTTGGGCCTGGCCGCGGCGGAGCAACGAAACAAGCGGGTGCTCGTCGCCGAGATGAACGGCGCGGAGTCGCTCAGCACCCTCTTCGGCACCCCCCCGGTGGGGTACGCGGGGCATCGGCTGGCGCCCGGGCTCGACGGCATGAGCATCACGCCCGCGGAGGCGACCGAGGAGTACCTCGTGCGCATGCTGCGCTTCCGGCTGCTGTACGAGACGGTCTTCCGCAACCGCTTCATCGCGCCCCTCATGGACGGCGTGCTGGGGCTGAGCGACCTGATCTCGATCGGCAAGGTCCTGGACCTCGAGTGGACTCGGGCCGACGGCGGCTTCGGCCCGGACTCGGTCGGTCCTCACCGCTGGGACCTCGTCGTGGTGGACGGCCCCGCCACCGGACACGGCCTCTCCATGCTGCGATCGCCGCGCTCCATGATGGACCTGGCGAAGGTCGGTCCCCTCTTCCAGAACGCCCGGGACATCCGGGACCTCGTGGCCGATCGCAGCCGGTTCGGCGTGCTGCTGGTGACGCTCGCCGAGGACCTGCCGGTGAGCGAGGCGATCCAGGCCATGGAGACCCTCGACCGTGAGGTGGACACGGAGGTCGCCGGGATCGTCGTCAACGCGGTCCCCCCGCCGCTGTTCCCCGATCGCTCCCAGGACGCGCTGTGGAGCGCGATCCGGGAGGAGGGCGTCCTGCTCGGCGGGCGGGCGGCGCGCGCGATCCTCGACGGCGAACGCACCCTCGCCGAGCGGGCCCGCGCCGAGGCCCAGGTGTCCCGACTGCGCGCCGCGGTGGACGTGCCCGTGATCGAGGTGCTGCGGCTCCCCGGGCGGGATCTCGCCCCGGCGGAGCTCCGGCTCATCGGCGGAGCCCTCGGGAGCCTCCTGTGAACCTGCACGGGATCCTGACGAACCGGTCGGTCCTGGTGGTGTGCGGCACCGGCGGCGTGGGCAAGACGACTGTCTCGGCCACGCTCGCTTTGGGCGCCGCGCTCGCCGGACGGCGCGCGCTGGTGATGACGATCGACCCCGCCCGTCGCCTCGCCGACGCCCTGGGGGTGGCGGGCAAGCTCAACGAGCCCGTGGCCATCGATCTGGGGGACGGGGCGGCCGCGGGCGGCAGCCTCGACGCCATGATGCTGGACGCCAAGGCCACCTTCGACGACACCGTCCGTCGGTACGCGAGCTCGCCCGAGGCCGCCGCGCGGATCCTCGCCAACGACTACTACCAGCGCGCGTCGGCCACCCTGTCGGGATCCCAGGAGTACATGGCCATGGAGAAGCTCCTGGAGGTGCACGGCTCCGACCGCTGGGACCTGGTGGTGCTGGACACTCCCCCGACCCGCAACGCGCTCGACTTCCTGGACGCCCCCGACCGGATGATGCGGATCGTGGAGCAGGGCGCCATGAAGTGGCTCGGCGCGGCGCGCGACGACAGCAAGCGCTTCTCCGCCGCGCGGGCCGGGCTGAAGATCTTCGGCAAGGGCAAGGAGAAGCTGTTCGCCATCTTCGAGCGCTTCACCGGCAGCGAGGTCGTGCAGGGACTGTCGGAGTTCGCGACCGTGTTCGGGGGGCTGATGCCGGGGTTCCGCGCGCGCGCCGAGGGGGTGACGAAGCTGCTCACCTCGGAGGAGACCTCGTTCCTGATGGTGGCGTCTCCCAACCGCGTGGCCCTCGCGGAGGCGCTCTACTTCCACAAGCGCCTGACCGAGGCCTCCATGCCCTTCGAGGGGTTCGTCATCAATCGGGTGAAGGCACTGCGGACGTCCCCGGGGCGGACGCCTGCCACGCCCTGGGCGGCGGGCTTCCGGCGCAGGCCGGAGATCCCGGGCTGGGACCAGGCCGTCGAGGCAGTGTGGGGAAATCATCGGCGTCGGGTGCATCTCGCGGCCGCCGATCGAGAGCAGATCGAGGGGCTGCGGGGTCGTTGCGGGGAGGGCCTGCTCTACGAGGAGGTCCCCGAGCTCGACGCGGACGTTCACGACCTCCACGCGCTGCGTCGAATCCTGGACCATCTGGGAGGGCCGCCGCGGCTCACGGCATGACGACGTCTTCCACCACCCTCCACGACGCCTTCCACGCGCCCAAGACGAGCGTCTACAAGTGGACGCAGGGCTTCGTGTGGGCGCTGATCGCGCTGTCGATCGTGTTGCTGGTGTTCGACGCGTTCCGGACGGTCGAGGACCCGAGGCTCGTCCTCGTCGATCGCGTCATCCTCGTGCTGTTCGCGATCGAGTGGGTCTGCCGGGTGGGGACGGTGCGGCCGGAGTCGCTGCGCGTGTTCCACGCGGGGCGGCTGGAGCGTCTCCGCCTCGTCACGTCGGCCCGCGTGCGCTTCGCCGTGAGGCCCATGCAGCTGATCGATCTCCTGGCGATCCTGGCGGTGTTCCCGGGGCTCCGGGGGCTGCGGGCCCTCCGCCTGCTGCGGCTGCTGCGCTCGGCGCCGGCGTTCCGGTACGCGAACCCGTTCGAGGGCTTCATCCGCGCCGTGGAGTCGAACACGCTGCTGTTCACGTTCGCGTTCTCGCTGCTCGGGCTCGAGACGGTCGTGGGCGGGATCACCCTCTTCTTGACCGAAGCGGGGGCGCAGCCGGACCTGAGCCCGGCGGACGGCTTCTGGTGGGCGCTGGTGACCATCACCACCGTCGGCTACGGCGACATCACCCCGCTGACGACCCTCGGCCGGATCGTGGGCGGTTTCCTGATGGTCGGGGGCATGGTGACCCTCGCCTTGTTCGCGGGGATCATCGGGCAGAGCCTCGTCAGCGCGGTTCTCACCATTCGCGAGGAGCAGTTTCGTATGGGCGACTACGCCGACCACCTCGTCGTCTGCGGTTACGACGGGACGACGCACCTCCTGCTCTCCGCCCTGCGCAGCGAGCTCGATCTCGACGAGACGCGCGTCGTCTTGTTCGCGGACAAGGAGCAGCCTCGGGACCTGCCCGCCGACTTCCTGTGGGTCCATGGCGACCCCACCAAGCAGTCGGAGCTCGACAAGGTCCGTCTCACCCACGCCGCGGCCGTGATCGTGGCCGGGGACCGCATCGCCGAGCCGCAGAAGGCCGACGCGAGCACGATCCTCACGGTGTTCACGATCCGCGCCTACCTCGCCGAGCACGCGTCCGAGATGGACAAGCGCAAGCACGCGCTCTACGTCGTGGCGGAGATCCTCGACAGCGAGAACGTCCAGCACGCCCGCGCGGCCGGAGCCAACGAGGTCGTGGAGACTCGCAAGGTGGGGTCGTCGATGCTCGCCCACGCCATCCGCTACCACGGGGCGGCGGACATGATGTCCGGCGTCCTCCTCGCGGGACATCAGCACCAGAGCGTGTACGTCGGGCAGATCCCGGCGGAGCACGCCCACATCCGGGGCTACCTCGAGCTGCTTCGATCCATGCAGGCCGCGCAGCGCGGCGCGTTGGTGCTCGGGTTCCGGGCGCCGGACGGCACCGAGCACATCAACCCGAAGGCCTCGGAGTACGTGGCCGAGGGCTCGCTGCTCATCTACTTGGCGGACAAGGAGAAGTACGCCGCCCCCGACATCGACGACTGATGCCGGGGGGGCCTACTTGGCTCGCGACAGCAGCCGGGCGGCGAGGGTCAGGAACTCCTGGAAGTCGATCATCCCGTTCCCGTCGGCGTCGGCCTTGGCGATCATCTCGGCGACCTCGCCGTCGGTCAGCGGCGCGCCGATCTCGGCCATGACGGTCTTGATCTCGTGCGCGTCGATGTGGCCGTCGCCGTTGAGGTCGAACCGATCGAACGCGGCTCGGACGATCGTGCCGGTGTCGTCGGACACGTCCTTCAGCCTGCGGTCGTCGTGTTCTGCTCGGGCAGGATCGGCGACGGCTCACCCATGTAGATGACCCACAGCTGGTGGGCGGCGCGGGTGGCGCCGACGTGCAGCTGACGGCGGGCGGCCGGGGTGTCCGGCCACGCATCCGCGCTGACGTCCAGCAGGATGACGTAGTCGAACTCCAGACCCTTCGCCTGGGTGACGTCCGTGACCTCGATGCCGGGCGCGAACGCGAAGTCCTGCTGCCGCACCCAGGACAGCCGCGGCAGCGCCGCCTGCTGGAGCCCCTGGTAGTACAGCCCGGCCTGCTCCGGCGTCCGCGCGAGCAGCGCGACCGACGCGTTGGGCTCCTCCGCGATGAGCCCGTGCAGGGACTCGGCGAGGAAGGCGGACGCTTCGCCGTGGTCGGAGAAGCCGAAGACCTCGACGGGGAGACCGTCGCGGTTGGCCGTCGGCGGGGCCTCGTCCTCGGCGAGCGTGCCCAGGCAGTCGAGCGCGAAGTTCACGATCGGCTGGGTGGATCGGTAGGAGACCCGCAGCGTCGAGACCGCGGTGCCCTTCACGCCCAGGTGGCCGAAGAACTCGTTCCAGTCGGTGAACCCGGCCTCCTGCAGCACGTGCTGCTGGGTGTCGCCGGCCAGCGTCATCGACCGCTCGGGCGTGGTGCAGTCCATGAGAACACGCACCTCGAGGGGCGACAGATCCTGCGCCTCGTCGATGACGAGGTGGCGGTACCGGAGCGGCTTGCCGCGGGTGCCCCGGTAGGGGACCGGCCCGACGCGCAGCTGCCACAGACGGAGGAGGAGCGGATCGTCCTCGTCGTCGAGGAACACTTCGTCCTGGACGCGCTTCACGTCCTCGGCGTCCATGTCGTCGGCCTCGGAGCGGATCTGCAGGTACTCGTTGACGAGGTCCACCTGACGGACCGTCCAGCGCAGGATCCGGTCGAGGTCCTCGTCCGAGAAGGCGCCGGGGGCGTACTTCTTGAGGCCTCGCTTGAGCAGCTTGCGGGAGGTGAGGATGTGCGACCAGTCCTCCACCGCGCGGCTCGCGGTGTCCCAGCCCTTGTTCTTGCTGACGTAGTCCTCGAGGATGCGGAGCATCGCCGGGTGCAGCTTGAACCGGGTGACGACGGCGGGCGTGTCGTCGGCCTTGCGGGTGGGCATGAACGGGTACAGACGGGCGCGGATCTGGTCGGACCACTCCGCGAACGTGCGCACCGCGACGCCCTTCACGCCGAGCGCGGGCAGCACCTTGCTGATGAACCGCTGGAGCGCCTTGCCCCACACGATGACCATCATCCGGTTGGCCCGGAACTCGCCCGGGTGCTTGTAGTTCAGGTACGCGAGGCGATGCAGCGCGACGGTCGTCTTGCCGGAGCCCGCGACACCGCGGATGACGACGAGCTGAGCGTCGTCGGCCGTGATGAGCTTGAACTGCTCGGGGTCGATGAGCGCCGAGATCTCGGGCAGGTGCTTGTCGACCTTGTAGGCCTTGCCCGACCCCATGCGCGCGGCGACGCCGGTGCGCGAGGTGTGGAACTTCAGCGCCTCGCCGGCGCCCCCCGCCAGCTTCGGACGGAGGCTGTCGATCTGGTGCCAGCCTTCGTCGTCACGCACGAAGTGACCCTGCGGGGACTGCACTCGGTGGAGCTCGCCCTCGCTGATGGTCAGGGTGCGACGCGCCAACACGGTGCCCTCGACCTCACGGCCGCCGAACTCCTCGTCGTAATCGTCGCCCTCCTGGTACCGGTAGAAGAGGCTCGAGACGGGCGCGTGACGCCAGTCCACGATGCGCAGACCCCGGTCCAATCGCGTGGCACGACCCAGGAACACGTCGCGGGTGCGACGCCCTTCCTTGAGGCGCATGTGCGCGAAGTACGGCTTCTCGGGGTCGACCTGGTCGGCGTCTTCCGCCTTGCCGTGCTGGTCGAGCTGGTGGCCGAGCCGCTCGAACTGCATCAGCAGCCCGGGACGCTCGTCCTCGTTCGCGCCGGGGATCTCGGACCGGAGCCGCTCCATCTCGAGGATGATGCGGTCGACGTCGATCGCGCTTCGCTTCACGTCGCGAGGACGCTTGAGCTTCTCCTGGACATCCAAGAGGAGCTGTTCCTCTTGTTCGACGACTTCGAGCCCCTCGGGGGCTGTCGAAGCGCCGTTGCCGGAGCCGTTGGAGGTTGCCTTACGCGTGCGCGCGCGCGCGGAGGATGAAGGCCTGGGTGTTTCGGTGGCTTGATTCATCGGGCCGGCAAGGTGCCGGCCGGAACGCCCAGTGCCAAGTGCTTTGTTTGAAAAAAGCGGAGAAGACCGCTCAGAGAGCGCCGGCCACCGGCCCCGAACCGCTGGACGGCGGCTCATTCCGGCCCCGGATGCTGATCATCCGCGGGACTTCGCGATCCACGCCGCTCGCGAGGCCGTCCGTGCCCAGCGTCTGCTTCTCGACCGGGACCATGTACTCCTGACGGAACTTGATCGGCTCACCCGTGGGGATCTCCCGAGGCTTCAGGTCGTAGGCGAACTGGTTCCAGTTCAGCGCGAGCAGCAGGATGTTGATGATCGAGTTCTTGTTCACCCGCCGACCCGCGCGCGAGACGATCGAGAAGAAGAACCGGCGCTGGGCGCGGCTCCCCTTGAGGACGTAGCGCTTGAAGAGGCGCGCCGCGATGCGGGCCTGCTCGGGGGGCGTGAGGGTGAGGGCGTTCTGCGTCCACGTGCCCTCGTCGAGGGAGTGCGTGAAGCGCTCGCGCATGTGGTCCCAGTCGTAGACGCGCCGGTAGAGGTCGCGGAACCCCTCCTCGATCTCCGCGCGGGACATCGTGGGGTGCTTGACCGTGGCGTGGGCGCCGTCGAGCTCGTCGTAGGAGTAGACGAGGTTTCGACCGGCCTCCTCCATGGTGCGCAGCTGCACGGTGCCGGGGGGGCTGTTCATGATGTTGACCATGAGCCAGCTCTGCTTGCTCTTCTGCACGTACTCGAAGATGTCGTCGAACGTCTGCTTCGTGCAGCCGTCGGTCCCCACGATGAAGCTGCCGATCACGTGCATGCCGAGGCCCTGGATGTTCTCCACGGCCTTGTAGTAGTCGAGCCGGTTCACCGGCTTGTTCATCTCCTCGACCGCCTCCTTGTTGAGCGTCTCGAGGCCGATGAAGACGAAGAAGCAGCCGGCGTCCTTCATCATCTGGAGCATGTCGGGCATGAACGCCACGTTGATGCTCATCTGACAGCCCCAGGACAGGCCCATCCCCTTCATCTTCCCGAACAGCTCCCGGCAGAACGGCTTGTTGCCGATGAGGTTGTCGTCCGTGAAGAAGATCTGGTTGCTGGGGGCGTTCTTCAGCTCGCACAGCACCTCGTCGGGCGTGCGCGTGCGGAAGGTGGGCCCGTAGATCTGCTTGATCGAGCAGAAGTGGCAGTCGAACGGACAGCCGCGGGTGGCCTCGACGCCATAGAAGCAGTAGTCGCGGGAGTCGACGAGGTCCCACCGCGGGGGCGGGTTCGACTGGAGGGTGGGCTTCGCGTCGACGCCGCGATAGACCTCCCTCATCTCTCCGTTCTCGAAGTCCTCGAGGAGCTGCTCCCACACGTTCTCGGCCTCGCCGATGACGACGGCGTCCGCGTGCTCCAGCGCCTCGTAGGGCGCGAGCGTGGCGTGGGGGCCGCCGAAGACGACCGGGACGCCTCGACGGCGGTACTCGTCCGCGATCTCGAAGGCGCGGTTGATGTAGCAGGTCATCCCGGTGAGGCCCACCAGGTCCACGGGCTCGTCGAAGTCCGGCGCCTCGATGTTGTCGTCGACGAGGATGACCTCGTGCTTCTTGGGCGTCAGGCCTGCGAGCGTGGGGAGCGCGAGGAGAAAGTTGTTGGCTCGACGGTCCATGACCCGCTGCAGTTCTGCGAAGTCCCAGAAGTAGCGGCTGTGGAAACGGGGGTTGATGAGCTTGATGCGCACGTGGCCTCGAATCGGGGAGAACCAGCCCCGACATAGGCGACTGGAGGCGGCATGGTCGCAGCGGGCCGGCATCCGGTCAACGCGTACATCTCTACGCGCCCGTCGCGCCGTCGGGCTCCCTCCCCCCGAGGAACGCGGCGACGGCGGAGGCCAGGGATTCGGGCGCGTCGTGGTGGACCATGTGGCCGACGTCCTCCAAGTGGAGGCGGCGGGCGTCTCGCAGGGCCGTCCGGCGCTCCTCCAGGCTGGGGTAGCGGTACCAGGACAGCGCCCCCGTCACGAGCAACACGGGGCACGTGATCGCGGCCACGAACGGCCGGTACCGCGCCCAGTCGTAGAGGGCGGGGGTCCGCGTGCGGTGCAGGGGGTCGTGACGCCACTCCCAGCCGCCGTCGTCGCGCTCCCGGGCGAGGCTGCGGGCGAGCTCCCGGGCGAGGTCCTCCTCCAGGCGGGGGTTGCTCCGGCGCAGCCGCGCGACCACGTCGTCGAGGCTCCCGAACCGCTTGGGCGCCTTCGTGGGGACGCCTCGGACCTCCTTCACCCAGCGCGCCATCCGCTCGGGTCCGTCCTCGTGCCGCTCCTGGGGAGGCCCCAGCCCCTCGACGAGGACCAGCCTCTCCACGTCGGCGGGCCAGCTCCCGGCGAAGAGCGAGCTCACGGTCCCGCCCATGGAGTGGCCGAGCAGGACCATCCGCTCGGGCACGGTGGCGTCGACGAGGTCCCGGAGGTCCCGGACGTAGTCGAAGAAGTGGTAGTAGCCACCCGGCGGGACGGGCTCGGTCTCGCCGTGCCCACGCAGATCCGGGGCGACGACGCGCAGGCCGGGGGGGAGCCGCCGGACCATCGCGGCGAAGGAGGCGCCGCAGTCGAGGTAGCCGTGCACCGCGAACAGCGTGAGGGAGGGGGCTCCTTCCCACACCAGGACCCGGTGAGCCAGGCCTCCGGCGCGGACCGTGATCGCAGTGGGGGCGTCGTCGCGCATCGGCCGCACTCTGCCGGCGGGGCGGACGGGAGGCGCGAATGCGGGCGCGCGGCTCTATCATGACGTCATGGGCGGTGATCCAGCGGGGGGCTCGACGACTTCGGAGTCCGCGGCCCGGTCCACGACCGCGGAGTGGGCCGGGACCGAGCTGGGCCCCTACCGGCTGGTGGAGACGCTCGGCGCGGGGGGCATGGCCACCGTATGGGAGGCCGTCCACGGCGCCACCTGGGACCCCGTGGCGATCAAGCTGCTGACCTCGAAATACGCGAAGGCGTCGGCCTTCCGCAACGAGATCCGCCTCAGCGCGTCCCTGGATCACCCGTCTATCGTGAGGGTGCTCGACTTCGGCAACGCCCGCGCCGACGTCGTCCAGAACGGGGAGGTGTTGCTCCCCAAGGGCGGCCTGTACCTCGCGCTGGAGCTGGTGCGCGGCGGCTCCCTCAAGCCCCTGTGCGCGCGGCTGGGGTGGCGCGACGTGCGCACGATCCTGCTGCGCCTGCTCGACGCCCTCGCCCACGCCCACGCCCGCGGGATCATCCATCGCGACATCAAGCCCGCGAACGTCCTGATCAACCGCGAGCGGA
Organism: uncultured Rickettsiales bacterium; assembly: GCA_964620495.1. Taxonomy (GTDB): domain Bacteria; phylum Myxococcota_A; class UBA796; order UBA9615; family UBA9615; genus CAZEKB01. Next base: position 52,100 of record CAZUHI010000022.1, read on the forward strand.
CCGACGTGAAGCTCACCGACTTCGGCATCGCCCAGGCGGTGCGCGGAGGCGTCGTGGGGGAGCTGGAGAAGGCCTTCGCCGGGACCCCCGCCTACATGGCCCCCGAGCAGTGCCGTCGGGAGGCCCGCGACTACGGTCCGTGGACCGACTTCTACGCGCTGGGCTGCCTCGGGTACGCCCTCGTCGGGGGTCACCCGCCCTTCCCCGACGCGCGATCGGTGGTGGAGGTGCTGGAGGCGCACACCTCGCGTGCCCCCCCGAAGCTGACGCCCGCCTCTGCCGTCCCCGCCGCGTTCGAGCCCTGGCTGCGCACGCTGCTCGCGAAGAGCCCCGCGGATCGCTATCAGCGAGCCTCGGAGGCCGCCCGCGACCTCGAGGAGATGCCCTCCACCTACTCCGAGGATCCGTCGCCCTCGGCCTGGGTGGGCGTCGACGATCCCGACGAGGTGGACACGGAGCCCGACCAGCGCACCCCCGAGGCGCTGAACCTCGCGCCGTCGGACCGTCGCTTCTCGACGCTTCGGTTCGATCGCGAGATCGCGATCTCGTCGCCCAAGACCCAGACCGTGGGCGAGAGCCCGACGCTGGACGTCTCCCCTCTCCCCCAGTCCTGGGGCAGCGCCGAGGAGCGCGAAGGCAACCCCAGCCCGGTGAGCGCGAACCTCGGGCTCTACTGGCTGCGCAGGCCGCGCATGAGCGGGCGGATCGCCGAGCGCGACGCCCTCTGGACCGCCCTGCACGAGGCTCATCGGGACTCCGCGGCGCGGGCGGTCGTGCTGCGCGGGGGGGCGGGGACCGGCAAGAGCCGCCTCGCGCGGTGGCTCGCCGAGCGGGCCCACGAGATCGCGTCCGCCGAGATGCTCGACGTCAGCCACGCCGGCGAGGGGGGCCCCGGCCAGGGCCTCGTGCACGCCATCCAGCGTCGCCTCAAGCTGACGGGCCTGGAGGGGATCGCCGCCCGCGCCCGGCTCGAGCGGTTCATGACCACCTGGGGCGTCGCGGACCCCACGGAGATGCGCTCGATCGCGGACCTGCTGCTGCCGGGCGAGCGCTCCCGCGACCTGCCCCGGACGGCGGCGACCGCGCGACGGGAGCGGCGGATGTTGCTCCAGCGCCTGATCCGCTACCTCGCGGCCGGGCGCACGCTCGTGCTCTGGCTCGACGACGTGCACTGGGGGACCGAGTCCCTGGAGGTCGTGCGGCGCCTGCTGTCTCCCCGGAGTCGGATCCCGATCCCCGTCCTCGTGGTGATGACGGTGCAGACCGAGACGCTGCCGTCGCGACCCGCCGAGGCCGCGCTCCTCGACGAGCTCGGCCGTCGCGCCGCCGTCCGCGATCTGCCCATCGCGGCGCTCGACGACGACGAACACCTCCGCCTCGTGCAGGGCCTGCTGCCGCTCGAGGCGCGCCTGGCCGGTCGAGTCGCCGAGCGCACCGCGGGCAACCCGCAGTTCGCGATCCAGCTCATCGGCAACTGGGTCGAGCGCGGGCTGCTGGAGGCGGGACCGGCGGGCCTGCGCCTGCGCGACGACGCCGAGGTGGACTTCCCCGACGGCCTGCACGCGGTGTGGTCGGGTCGAATCGCCCGGTTCCTGGAGGGGCGCGGCGACGACGACGGCGCCGCCCTCGAGATGACCGCGCTTCACGGCCGTCGGATCGACCCCGGCGAGTGGTCGGCGGCCTGCTCGCACGCGGGTCTCTCGCCGTCGGCGGACCTCGTGGACGCCCTGCTCGACGCCCACCTCGCGACCTGCGAGCCCGGCGGGCCCGACGAGGGTTGGGCCCTGGCCCACGCGATGCTGCGCGAGTCCCTCGAGCGACGCGCGGTGGAGGCCGACCGGCACAAGGAGCATCACTTCGTCCTCGCCCGGTCCCTCCGCAGCCGCTCGGGCCTGCGCGCCGCCGAGCGCGTGGCCAACCACCTCATCGCCGCCGGGCGGCCCGCCGAGGCCGCGACGCCCCTGCTCGACGCCGTGCGCACCCGCCTCGCCGCGGGAGATCTCGCCCACACCGCGGTGCTCCTCGAGCGCTTCGACACCCTCGCCGAGGAGGCGGGCGCGCAGCTCGCCCCCACGACGTTCGGGTGGGCCCGCCTCTTCCACGCCCGGCTCGCGGGCATGCAGGGCGACGACGAGCGGTTCGACTTCTGGGCGGCGGAGGTCGAGGCGATCACGGCGGGCGTGGGCCTCGAGGGCCGCAAGCTGCGCATCGCGCTGACCTTCGAGAAGGCGCGCCGGTGCCTGCGCCGGGCGGAGCTCGACGCCGCGTGGCAGCGCCTGGAGGTCGTGGAGCAGTACGCCGTCGAGGTGCGCGACGACGAGATGCACGCCGCCTGCCTCGACGCCATGGCCGGGGTCGCGCGCACCCGCGGGGACTTGGAGCAGGCCCAGTCGCTGCTCCAACGATCGGTGGTCGCTCACGAGGCGGCGGGCAACCCCGCGGGCGCCGGCCGCGCGCTGGCGCTGCTCGCGGAGATGGCGGCGCGCTCCGGCCTGTTCGGGGCAGCGGGCGACCTCACGCGCTTGGCGTCGAACTACTTCGAGCGGGCCCGCGACCGGGCCGGCGAAGCCTCCTTGGACGTCCTCCGCGCCCTCTCCGCCCGCCTCCAGGGGGACCTGGTCGCGGCCACGGCCCTGTTCCGAGGCGCGCTCGAGAAGTGGGAGGACATCGGGGCGCCCCAGGCCCGCACGACCCAGCTCGCGCTCGCCCAGGTGCTGGTCTTGCGCGAGGAGTTCGACGAGGCGGAGCCCCTGCTCGAGGACTGCCTCTCGTGGTTCGCGACCCGCGACGAGCCGGGGGGCGTGGCCGTCACCCGGTTGACCCTCCTGCCCCTCCTCGCGCACCAGAACCGGTGGGAGGAGTGGGACACGCACTTCGCCATGGGCAAGGACCAGATGGACGCGACCGGCTACGTGGACGAGGACGCCGCGGCCTGCGCCACGGAGGCCGGGAACGTGGCCGCAGCCCTGGGCCACCCGGCGCGGGCGTGGGCCGTGTGGCAGCTGGCGAAGCGCCTGGTCGAACGGGCGGGCAGACGTTTCGAGGCCTGACTGCTAGATCGTCGTCATGTCCGACGCAGCTCTGCTCGCCTTCGACGCCGGCGCCGCTTGGCGGGAGATGCCCCTCGTCGCCGTGGACGTGGAGACGACCGGGCTCGACATGGAGGAGTGCCGCGTCATCGAGGTCGGGATCGTCCGCTTCGAGCGCGGCCAGGCCGCCGAGCGGTGGGGGATGCTGCTCGACCCCGGGGTGCCGATCCCGGACAAGGTGGTCGAGGTCACCGGCATCACCGACGCCATGGTCGCGGGCAAGCCGAAGTTCAAGGACGTGAAGTGGCTGATCCGCTCGCGGATCCAGGACCGGCTCTTCGTGGCCTACAACTCCGACTTCGACTTCCGCGTGCTGGAGCGCGAGTTCGAGCGGTGTGGGCTGACGATGCCCATCGTCCCCGTCCTCGACCCCCTGATCTGGGCGCGCCGCATGATGCCGAGCGCGGACAGCCACGCCCTCGGCAGCGTCTGCAACCGGCTCGGGGTGGACCTCGAGAACGCCCACCGCGCCGAGCACGACGCCGAAGCCACCGGGAAGCTGACCCTCAAGATGGCCGACAAGATGGCCCCCACGCTGGGGATGCTCCTGGCCGATCAGGCCGCGTGGAAGGCCGTCCAGGAGGAGGAGCGGGCCCAGCGCAAGGCGGCGAAGGCCCTCCTCCGGGGCGACGACCCGGACGCCCCCAGCGAAGAGGCCGTCGTCGAGGAGCCCGATCGCAACCAGGCGGCGATGTTCTAGTCGGGGGCCGAATCCTACCGCTCGACTCCGGAAGCACGGCGTGGGCGGCCAGCAGCCCCCCCACGAGGCACCAGGAGGAGGATCCCGGGGACCATGACGACGGGCGAGGGGACGCCGGCCCGACGCGCGCATGCGTTCCCGGCGAGGCCCACCACGAACGCTCCCGCCAACGCCCCGGCCTCCGGCCCACTCCACAGCTCGCGCGGCCACCCCCGCATCGGCGGCCCGCCCCCCGAAGAGGACGGCGGCGGACGCGCTCACCGCCGCGAACGCGAGGAGGGTCAGGCGAGACCCCGGCCCCGGCCGCCCCCGGTGTCTCTTGAGCCGACGGCGCGCCCCGCTCGGCGAGATCCGGCCGGCGCAGAGGTCGCGCGCGATCCCGTCCACGACCACGAGCGCCTCGGCGTCGAACTCCGCGGGTTCCACGCGCAACATCCGCGCGGGAGCGTCGCCGACCCCGATGAAGAGGGCGGTGGGGGAGGCGAAGCAGTCCACGTCGAGCCCAAGAGCGCGGCCCACGTCGGCGACCGTCGTCTCCAGCCGATGCGCCGTCGTGTCGCAGCGATGGAGCGCGAGGGCGAGATCCACGACCAGCTCGAGGCCGGCCGAGTCACGCTTTATTCGGGCACGCGTCATCAAGAACGAACATAGGTGTGCCACGAGGCCCGTTCACTCGAATAGAATGCGGGACATGCTGGCCCAGACGCCCCTCGACCGAATCGACTACGGAATCCTCGACCTCCTGCAGAAGGACGGTCGACTCTCGAACAAGGAGCTCGCCGCGGAGGTCGGCCTCGCGCCGTCCAGCTGCCTGGAGCGTGTCCGACGCCTGCGCACGGCCGGGCACCTGCGCGGCTACCACGCGGACGTCGCGCCGACGTCGCTCGGCATCGACCTCCAGGCGTTGGTCTTCGTCGAATTGGCGGGGCACACGAGGCGGACCTGGCGGACGTTCACGGACGAAGTCGGCGGGGCGGACGAGGTGGTCGCGCTCTACAACGTGGCGGGGCGGCACGACTTCGTGCTGCACGTGGCGGTCCGGGACACCCACCACCTGCGCGAGTTCGCGCTGGATCGCCTCACGTCCAGGGAGGACGTGCGACGCATCGAGACGTCCCTGGTGTTCGAGCACGTGCGCAGCCCCGCGCTGCCGAACTTCCGTCGACGCGCGGAGGACTGAGCAGTGACCACGCCGTACGACCCGGCCCTCGACCTCCGCGCCGCCCGAGCGCAGTACTTCCGCGACAACGACTTCGGCCCTGACGGCGGCTACTCCGCGCGTTGGGTCACGGTCACCAAGGTCGGACCGATCCCCCTCGGCTTCCCCAACTCCGCGGCGAGAGTCGAGGCGGTCCGGTTCCACGACCTGCACCACCTCGTCACCGGGTACTCCACCGATCTGCTCGGCGAGGCGGAGATCGGCGCGTGGGAGGTGGCCTCGGGCTGCGACCGCTTCCTGGTCGCCTGGGTGCTCAATCTGCTCGCCATGGCCTACGGGATCCTCCTCGGTCCCCGGCGCGTGTTCGCCGCGTTCGTGCGCGGGCGTCGGTCGCGCAACCTGTACCGGACGTCCTTCGACGACACCCTGCTCGACCGTGGGCTGGGGGACGTCATCGGCGAGCTGGGGACAGGGGTCCAGGCGACCCCGACGGCGGCCGATCGCGCGGCGTTCGTGGGGTGGCTCGCGCTCACCTGGGGGACCGCGCTGGGGGTGCCCGTCGCGGCCCTGCTCGTGGTCGTTTCCATGTGGTAAACGCCTCGCCGGAGGACTCATGAACCGACTCACGAACCTGTCTCTCATCCCCCTCGCGGCGCTCCTGCTGGCGTGCCCCCCGGGCCGCGGAAACTCCGACGACGACGACGCAGCCGGGGACGACTTCGGCGGGCTGGACCGCAACGGCGACGGCTCCCTGGACGCCGACGACGTGGACTCGGGGGCGGCCGCCGGCTTCCTCTCCTTCGACTTCGACGCGGACGGCGAGACCGGCCAGGACCCCGGGGACCAGGCCCTGGAGACCACGAACGTCACCCTGAGCCCCGGCTTCGAGGCCTGGAACCTCGAGGCCATGTTCCCCGGCGAGGGCGACCTCACCTACTCCCTGAGCCTGCGGTTCGAGAACCTCGGGACCATCACCCCCGGCATCGGCGCGGGCGACGTCACCAACGGCAGCATGAGCCCGAGCGATCAGTCCTGGTACGCCTACGGCAACGACCCGGGCGGCCAGGTGGAGATCACCGACGCCACCGAGACGAACGCGTCCGGCTTCTTCTCCGGCACCGCGACGCTCGACGTCCTCGGTCAGTTCGAGGAGCCCACCGGCGAGACCGTCGTCGTGCGCGGCTTCGCCTTCAACGAGGCCCCCCTCCTGATCGACGCCCCCGGGCGCTGACCCCGGCCGCGTGAGGCCCCGCCCACGGGAGGAGGGTTCGGCTTGACTTATATCGACCGTGCGGTAGATAAAGTCGTCATGACGCCGCCTCGACCCCTCCTCGCGCTCCCCCTCCTGCTCGGCCTGTTCGTGGGCGGGCTCGGCTGCCCGACCCCCCGGGGGGAGCCCGATCCGACCGACGACGACGACGCAATGGACGACGACGACGCGGTCGACGACGACGACGCAACGGACGACGACGACGCGGTCGACGACGACGACGCAGCCCCTGAGGAGCTCGATCCGTTCGCGCCCATACCGGACACGTCGGAGGGTTTGATCAACACCAGCGCCGACCTCGAGGCCCTGCTCGAAGGCGGGACGCTGCCCGGAGCGTGCGACCGCTGGAGCGGCGACCCGGCGGACCGACGCGACATGCTGCTGTGCGGCAAGGAGATGTTCTTCTACGAGGGCTTCGACGGCCTCGGCGTCCCCGTCACGATCCTCGACTTCATGGGCAACCACTTCGAGTCGACGATCGGCACGGGCTTCTCGAACTACGGCCTGGTCCCCGATCCCTACTCCGCGACGAATCGTCCGCTCGGGTTCCCCACCGGGGTCCCCCTGGGCGGCAACGAGACCGCGGCGTTCGGGTGCGCCCAGTGCCACTTCGGGCAGCTGCCGGACGGACGCTACGCGGTGGGGTATCCCAACCTCGAGTACGACTACGCGGCCCTCAACCTGGCCCTGTTCCTCGCCCCCCTCAAGGCGAACCCCTTCTTCAACCCCGACGAGCACCACCCCGACGCCCTCGCCAAGGTGCAACCGGTCCTGGACGCCATCGACGCGGACTTCGGGCTGAGCCTCCAGCTCGTGGGGTCCGTCCTGCCCCTCATCACCGTGATGCTCGACTCACCGCAGCTGACCCTGGAGGACCAGCGTCAGTACGCGTCGTGGCCCCCCGGAGTCCTCGACGCCATCCTCACTCCCGCGCCGGTCGACGACGGAGTCGAGGCGCCTTCCCGGATCCTGGACCTGTGGTCGATCCCGGACGAGGCGGAGCGCGCGCGCTTCGGCATGGACTCGCCGCTGTTGGCCTGGAACGGCGACGCGCCGGACCTGCACACGTTCCTCGCGGGGTTCGTGGCGATCGCCGACGGCCCCCTCGCCGAGTGGCCGCCCGAGCGGTTCGACCCCCTGGTCGAGTACATCCGCTCGCTGCGTCCGCCCACCAACCCGACGCCCCCCGCCGCGGCGCAGGCCCAGGAGGGTCGACGGATCTTCGACGACCTGGCCGGCTGCGGCGACTGCCACGACGGCCCCCGCGGGCAGAGCCGCACGGTCTACGACTACGACGTGATCGGCACCGACGACGCGTACATGTACATGGGCGACCCCGAGCTCGTCGGCACCCCGTGCTGCGGCCTCGACGAGGGGAACCCCGGCGCCGTCCTCCGCCACGGCCTCAAGGCGCCGCGCCTCACCGGCCTGTGGGCCAAGGGCAAGCTGCTGCACAACGGGTCGGTGCTGGGGCTGGACGATCTGCTGTGCGTCGGCGGGCCGCGCATCCCGGTGACCGAGCCCGTCTGGGCCAACCACGGCCACGAGTTCGGCTGCGACACGCTCACCGAGGAGCAGAAGGCGGACCTGATCGCCTTCCTGGAGACGCTCTGACTAGGGGGCTTCGCCGAACGCCTCGAGGGGTCGGCCCTCGGCGGCGGTGACGAACAGGCGGCGGATCTCGTGGTGGCCCCGGTCGTTGGGGTGCTGGCAGTCGCTCTCGAACCAGCGCGAGGGGTCGTCGTCGTCGTAGGCGTCGTTGTCCTCGTCCTCGTTGTACATGCCGTGCCCCAGGAAGTGACCGCGCATGTCGACCATCGCCGCGCCGCGCTCCTCCGCGATGTCCCGCATCGTGCCGTTGGCCTGGACGAAGTACCGCATGATCGTGGAGTAGTCGATGCCGAAGAAGCAGCGGTCGCTCTGGCCCACCGCGTCCGATGGCTCGTACACGTTCGCGAAGTAGACGAAGGTGCCGTCGGGGAAGCGCTCCGAGTCGTCGAAGTAGTCGAGCGTCTCGTGCATGTTGTCCGCCACCCCGCCGATGATCCGGTCGGCCTCGGCGTCCTGATCGTTCGCCTGGAGGAGCGGGAGGATCGCGGCCTGCATGTCGTTGCCGCCGATCGTCATGATGACCACCGTCTGGCCCGACACCGAGTCGCCGAGCTGCGCGCTCAGCGCCGGGAGCTGCCGGTCGACCAGGTCGTCCGTCACCGCCCCGCCCTGGGCCACGTCGACGACGTCGAAGTCCGCGCCGTACACCGAGCGCAGGTCGTGGTCGCCCCAGCCGTCCCAGGTCCCGTCGTCGTTCTCCTCCAAGAGCGCCGGGTAGGCCAGCGAGCCCTGGGACGCGCCCACCCCGGCGGTGATCGAGTCACCCAGGAAGACGACGCGCGCGGGCTCCTCCGCGACGTAGTCGTCCGGGAGGTAGGTCTCCACGTCTTCGTCGAGCTCGTAGCCCCAGTCGAAGGGGGTCGCCTCCTCCGCGTCCGGCGGGCCCGAGCGGTCGGCCGTCGGGCAGGCGAACAGGAGGGGGACGGGGAGGGCGAGGATCAGGAGCTGGCGGGACATGCGGCGGACCATACTGATCGGTCGGTCAGCCTGGAAGGGCGTTCCTGCTCCCGGCCCGATCCTCAGCGGTCTTCGAGCAAGGTCCCCGCGGCGTCGGCCGGGATCAGCATCGACATCAGCTGCCCGACCGGGAGCCGCAGATCGAACTCCGTGAACGTCCCCCGCTCGATCTCGCAGCCGTGGGCCACGCCCACGCGCACGGTCACGACGTTCCCGTCGAGCCCGTGGAACGCGAAGGAGCTCATCATCTCCGGGCCCAGCGACATCGCACACCCGCCGTCGAGCGCTTGAAGGAAGCTCGCCAGGTCCGTCGCCTTCTTGCCGCGCAAGGCCTTGTCGAGGCCCTTGTCCATGCGCAGCGCGTTGTAGATCGCGACGGGCTGAAAGACCTTCCGCAGATCGGCGGCCTCGCCGGGCGTCTCGACGTTCGCGACGCTCCAGGTCTTCGAACCGTCGGCCTCGCGCTCGAACGACACGTAGGGCCCCACCACCGACAGCACCCGGTGCGTGACGCCCGGCTCGGGTTGGAAGATGGCCACCGAGGTCCCTTGGGAGCCCACCGCGCGGGCCCGCTCGGCGTCCCAGGAGATGGTCCAGTCCGCGTACTTGCTGGTGCCGGCCCCCCCCTCGACGGCCGCATGCGTCTTCGTGGGAGTGGCGGCCTCGGCGGCGGGCGCGGCGGGCGCGGCCTCGGTCCCCGAGACCTGGTCGACCGCGGGCGCGGCGTCCGGCGCAATCGCCTCGGGAGGGGCCGGATCGCCTCCGCACCCGGCGAGAAACACGAGGAGGGCGAGGCACGTAGCTGTTCGCATGTCGGCGACTCTATCCACGTTCCCCGCGCCTTGCTTTTTCCCCACCCTTTCTTAGAGTCCCCTTCCCCCGGACCGTCCGCCGTGGACGCCGCTCCGGGTACCCCGCAGCTCAGGTAGCACCGTGTCGTCCCGACCCTTCCCGAATCCCCCGACGATCAAGGACCTTCCGCGCTCGGAAGCCGAGATCATCGAGACCTTGGAGGCCCGGCGGGTCTTCGAGCAGTCGGTGGAGCAGACGAAGGACGGCGAGCCCTTCGTCTTCTTCGAGGGTCCCCCCACGGCCAACAACGTGCCCCACATCGGCCACGCGCTCACGCGAGCGATCAAGGACGTCGTGCCGCGTTTTCGCACGATGCAGGGCCGCTACGTGGCCCGAAAGGCGGGCTGGGACACCCACGGCCTGCCCGTCGAGATCGCGATCGAGAAGCAGCTCGGCTTCACCGACAAGGCGGACGTCGAGCGGTACGGCCTCGAAGCGTTCAACGACCTGTGCCGCAGCTCGGTGCGGAAGTACGAGCGCGAGTGGGTGACGGCGAGCAAGCGCCTCGGCTTCTGGCTCGACTACGACGATGCGTACTTCACGTTCACGAACGAGTACGTCGAGTCGGTGTGGTGGATCCTCCACAAGATGTTCTCGGAGGACATGCTCTACGAGGGGCACAAGGTCCTGCCGTACTGCCCGCTGTGCGGCACCACGCACTCGAGCCACGAGGTCTCCCAGGGCTACAAGGACGTCAAGGACCCGTCGGTCACCGTCGCGTTCGAGCTGCTGCCCGGCCAGAGGGTGGGCGGAGTCTCCCTCGACCACGCGCACCTGCTCGCGTGGACGACGACCCCTTGGACGCTGCCCTCGAACATGGCCACGTGCGTCCACCCCGAGCACAGCTACAAGCTCGTGCAGTCGACGGCGCACCCGGAGCGGCGCTACCTGCTCGCCGAGAACATGGCGACGCCCGTCGAGGAGCTGATAGACAACAAGCCCCTCGATCTGCGCGAGGCCCCGGCGATCGCCACGTTCCGCGGCGCCGACCTCGAGGGCCTGAAGTATCAGCCGCTGTTCGCCTTCAGCGGCACCGGGACGGACGCCGAGGACGACCGCGGCGAGAACTGGCAGGTCTGCGTCGACCCGTACGTCACCCTCGACTCGGGCACCGGCATCGTGCACATGGCCCCCGCCTTCGGTGAGGACGACCACCGCGTGGGCACGAAGTACGGCCTGGCGATGTACTGCGCCATGCGGCTCGACGGCAAGTTCCGCGACCACGCCGGCCCGTTCGCCGGCCTCTGGTTCAAGGACGCGGACCGCCCGATCCTCGACGCCTTGAAGGCCGACGGCAGGCTCATCCGGTCGCTCAAGTACGAGCACCCCTACCCGCACTGCTGGCGCCACGACACGCCCCTGTACTACTTCGCCACGTCGTCGTGGTTCGTGCGCACGACCTCCATGAAGGAGGCGCTCGTCGCGGGCAACCAGACGATCGACTGGCGCCCCGACCACATCAAGGACGGCCGCTTCGGCAAGTGGCTCGACGGCGTCGTGGACTGGGCCCTGTCCCGCAAGCGCTACTGGGGCACGCCCCTGCCGATCTGGCGCTGCGCCGACGAGGAGTGCGGGGAGCTCGAGTGCTTCGGGTCCTACCCGGACCTGTTCGCCCGCGCCGACCGCGACCTCCCGACGGACGTGTACGACACCGAGCAGTGGAACCCCCACCGCCCGTACGTCGACGACATCCACTTCGACTGCGCGTCCTGCGGCGCTCGCATGAGCCGGGTGGTCGAAGTAATCGACTGCTGGTTCGACGCGGGCTCCATGCCCTTCGCCCAGCACCACTACCCGTTCAACGAGGAGATGGCGGCGAAGATCGATTCGGGGGCCGCGTTCCCCGCGGACTTCATCTCCGAGGCCGTCGATCAGACGCGCGGGTGGTTCTACACCCTGCACGTCATCGCCACCTTCCTGAAGGCCGGCCCCGCCTACAAGAGCTGCATCGTGCTCGGTCACGTCCTCGACGAAGAGGGCAAGAAGATGAGCAAGAAGTGGGGGAACGTCGTCGCGCCCGAGACCGTCCTCGACGAGTACGGGGCCGACGCCTTCCGCTGGTTCTTCTATCGCAAGGACCCGACCCTGGCGTCGCGCTTCGGCCTGAACGCCGTGCGTGAGTCCCTCAAGCTGTACCTGCTCCCGCTGCTCAACGCGTGGTCCTTCTTCACCATCTACGCGAACCTCGACGGCTTCTCGCCGGCGAAGGGCGCCGCGCCCGCGTTCGAGGAGCGGCCGGCGCTCGACCGCTGGATCCTGTCTGTCCTGTCCGAGACCACGACGGAGGTCACGGCGGGCCTCGAGACCAACCACTTGAACCGGTCCGCAGCCGCCCTCGAGGGCCTCGTGGAGCTGCTCACGAACTGGTACATCCGGCGGTCCCGGCGGCGCTTCTGGCGCAGCGGCGCGGCGGGCTCGGACGCGGACAAGGCCTCGGCCTACTGGACCCTGTACGACGTGCTGGTCGGCATCGCCCACCTGTCGGCGCCGTTCACGCCGTTCCTCGCCCACCGCCTGCACTGCGACCTGGTTCGCTCCCAGGAAGAGAACCCCATCGACTCGGTGCACCTCGCGTCGTGGCCCTCGGCGGGTCCCGTCGATGCGACGGTGCTCACCCGCATGGAGGCGGCCCGGCGCACGGTGGCGCTCGGTCACGCCGCCCGCCAGGACGCCGCGATCGGCGTGCGTCAACCCCTTCAGGCGGTCACGGTCGTGTCCGTGGACGACACCCTCCTCGCCGCCCTGAAGGTCCCCGAGGTCACGGAGATCGTGCGCGATGAGCTCAACGTGCGCGAGGTGCGGTTCGCGGAGGACCGGGGCGCCTACGTGACCTACCAGGTGAAGCCCAACTTCCGGGCCCTGGGCAGACGCGTCGGGAAGCGGATGAAGCTCGTGGCGAAGGCCATCGCGCAGCTCGATCCGGCGACGACCGTCGCGGCCTGGGAGGCCGAGGGCACGCTCACCATCACCCCCGGGGACGGCGAGGCCGTGGTGCTGTCCGGCGACGATCTCGACGTGCGCATCCAGCAGCGCGAGGGCACGACGTCCGCGTTCGACGACGTGGTCATGGTCGCGCTCGACACCGTGCTCAGCGACGAGCTGGTGCGCGAGGGGCTGGCGCGCGAGTGCATCAGCCGCATCCAGGGCGAGCGCAAGGAGCGCGACCTCCGGTACGACGACCGCATCGTCCTGCAGTTCGACGGCAGCGACGCCGTGGTCGCGGCCCTGGCGGAGCACGGCGGCCTCGTGGCCGGGGAGGTCCTGGCGGCCTCGTTCGACCACGCCCCCGGCCTCGACGGCGTGCGCAAGGACCTGCGCGGGGACGCCCTCGTCTTCGACTTCGAGGTCGCGCCGAGAGCATGAGCACCGAGTCGACCAAGGAAGAGGGCGAAGTGCTCCAGCCGGAGGTGCTGGAGGCCGAGGTGCTGGACGAGGCCGACGCCTTCATCGCGTCGACCGCGCACAAGGAGGACGACGGCAGGCCCCCCGGTCGCCCGCCCCTCATGCCGAGGCCCGCGAAGTCGCGGCTGCCCGCCCGGCAGGAGAAGTCGCTGGCGGCGGCCGATCCGCTGCGCGCCTACATGGCCGAGGTGTCGCGATACGCCCTCCTGACCCCCGAGGAGGAGCACGACCTCGCGGTCCGGCTCCAGGATCACGGGGACGGGGAGGCCGCCTACAAGCTGGTGACCGCGAACCTGCGCCTCGTCGCGAAGATCGCGTTCAAGTACCGGCGCTTCTACAAGAACGTCCTGGACCTGATCCAGGAGGGGAACATCGGCCTCATGAAGGCCGTGCAGAAGTTCGATCCGTACCGCGGCGTGCGCCTGTCCACGTACGCCCGCTACTGGATTCAGGCGTACATCATGTACTTCCTGCTGGCGAACCACCGCATGGTGAAGGTCGGCACCACGCAGGCGAAGCGCAAGCTCTTCTACAACCTCACGAAGGAGACGAAGCGGCTGCGGGATCTGGGCTTCGACCCGACCCCCCAGCGCATCGCCGATTCGCTCGACGTGGACGTCAAGGACGTCATCGAGATGAAGCAGCGGTTGGCGTCGCCGGACGCGTCCCTCGACGCACCCATCGGGGCCGAGGACGACCGCACCCGCGGCGACATGCTCCCCGCGCCCGGCCTCCAGACCGACGTGGAGGTCGAGAACCGCGAGATGCTCCACATGATCTCCGGGGCCATGCGGGCGTTCGGCGACGGACTCGAGAACGAGCGCGAGGTCGTCCTGTGGACCGAGCGACTGATGACCGACAGCCCCAAGACGCTCGAAGAGATCGGGGGACGGTTCGGGGTCACCCGAGAGCGAGCGCGGCAGATCGAGGCGAAGTTGAAGAAGAAGCTGAAGAAGTACCTGCTCGATACGCTCGGCCACGAGGTCGAGTTGTCCATCGAATTGCTCCAGTAGATGGAGTACCGCGGCCTCAAGCTCGATCGCTTCCAGGAGGAGGCGATCACGCACGTCCAGAGCCACCGCAGCGTCCTCGTCTCGGCCCCTACCGGCACGGGCAAGACGCTGATCGCGGACTACATCGTCGACCAGTCGCTCACGGAGCAGCGGGACGTCATCTACACGGCCCCCATCAAGGCCCTGTCGAACCAGAAGTACCGCGACTACACGCGCCTCTACGGGGAGTCGGCCGTCGGCCTGATCACCGGCGACCTCGTCATCAACCGCGACGCCTCGCTGCGGATCATGACGACGGAGATCCTGCGCAACATGCTGCTCACGGGCGAGGACCTGTCGTCCCTCGCCTACGTGATCATCGACGAGATCCACTTCCTCGACGATCCCGAGCGCGGCACGGTCTGGGAGGAGGTGCTGATCTACCTCCCGCCGTCGGTGAAGATCCTCGGCCTCTCGGCCACGCTGGCCAACATCCGCGAGTTCTCCGACTGGCTCTCGTACGTCCGCGGCGAGGAGGTCCCGGTCGTCATCGAGGAGACGCGGCACGTGCCGCTGAGCATCTACCTCGCCAACCGCGACGCGGGGGTCTGCGACCTCGCCCGCTACGGCTTCCTCCACACGAAGTGGACGAAGATGGCCGAGCAGGCCATGGCGGAGGAGCACCGCAAGGAGACGAGCCGGCGGAGGCGGGACGGGCGGGGACGGAGGCGGCGGCGCAAGCCCAAGAAGCTGTGGCTGCCCGGCACCAAGGAGACCCGGCACAACGAGCTGGTCCAGATGCTCGGTGCGGAGTTTCGGCCGATCCTCTACTTCGCCTTCTCGCGAAAGATGACCGAGATGTTCGCCCGCGACCTCGCGCGCCGAGTGCCCGACGAGGGCTTCACGGACCTCGAGGAGCAGCGCCTGATCAAGGAGCGGGTGGACGTCTTCGACGAAGCATTCCCCAAGGTCATGACCAGCGAGCAGGAGGCGATGTACCTCAAGGGCATCGCCTTCCACCACGCCGGCGCTCACGTCGCGATCAAGGCGTTCGTGGAGGAGCTCTACGAGAAGAAGCTGATCAAGGTCCTGTACTGCACGTCGACCTTCGCGCTCGGCATCAACATGCCCGCCCGCGCCGTCATCTTCCAGGCGCTGCGGAAGTACAACGGCAAGGCCGTCGTGCCGCTGACGGTGCGTGAGTTCATGCAGAAGGCGGGGCGCGCCGGGCGTCGCGGCATCGACGACGTCGGGTACGTGGTACTGCTCGAGGAGTTCGCCGACTACGAGCGCGACGAGGAGGCGATCCGCGCCTACGTGAAGGGGGCGCACGAGCCCGTCCGCAGCTCCTTCAACCTGTCGTTCAACTCCGTGGCGAACCTGCTCGAGCGCCACAACCGCGACCTCGACGCCATCCGCACGATCATCGACAAGTCGTTCCTCAACTTCCACTTCCTCCAGAAGGCGAAGCGAGAGCAGGGGCGCATGGACGCGATCGCCACGCGCCTCAAGAAGGACGGGTACGACCCGGAGGACCCCTCCGCGGGCAAGCCGCCCCGCCACCTCGCGGGGCGAGCCAAGAAGTGGCGACGCATCAAGCGCACCCACGGCAAGTCGGCCGACCGCGTGTGGCGCGACTTCATGGAGAAGAAGCAGCTCCTGCACGACGTCGGGTACATCGAGCCGAACCTCGAGTTCAACGCGGGCGGCCGCGTGCTCCTGCACATGCAGATCGAGGAGATCTTCAGCACCGAGCTCGTCCTCTCGGGGATGCTCGACCCGCTCGAGCCTCACCTGCTCTTCGGGGCCCTGTGCGCGCTGTCCAACTCGTTCTCACGCACCGTGACGGTCCGCCAGCGCCCCCGGGGCGAGCAGGCGAAGATGGCCCGACGGATGCGTCAGATCCGCTTCGGCGAGTCGGTCCGCATGACCGAGCGGGCGATCGGCGTGCCCGTGACGTTCACCCCCGAGATGATCCCGTTCGGCGTCGCCTGGTACGAGGGCAAGTCCCTGAACGAGCTCGGCCTCTGGATCGAGTCGGCGACGGACATCTCCGGCGATCTCGTGTCCGCCTTCCGCCGCGCCAAGGACCTGTCGATGCAGCTGCGGCGGGTGTACGGCGAAGACGACTACATGCTCGGCAAGCTCCGCGAGGTGGCCAAGACCGTCACCCGCGACGAGGTCGAAGTCCTGGACTAGGGTCGACCCCCGATGCGCATCCTCGCCCTGCACGGCGTCCCCACCAGTCCGCGGCTGTGGGAGCGGCTCTCCCTGCCGCCGGGATGGCTGCTGGACCGCCCGACCATCCCCGGACTGGGCGTGGGGAACACCCCGGACGACTGGAACCTCGTCGACACCGCCGAAGAGCTCCGCCCGGCGGCCGAGAAGGCCGACGTGGTCGTGGGGCACGATCTGGGGGGCGTCCTCGCGGCGATGGTCGCGCGGCCGGGCCAACGCGTCGTCCTCAGCGGGACGGCCCTCGGGCCCTACTGGATCTACGCGCGCATCTCCGCCGGGCCGGTGCTGTGGCGCTTCTTCTACAAGCGGCACGCCGGGAAGCTGTTCCTGCGTCGGGGCTGCATGCCCGAGCACGCCGACGACCTCGTGGAGGCGTTCGGCGACCACGGCGACGAGTGGCCCATGCGCATGCGGCGGATCGCCAAGGCGATGAGCCCCCCGCCGGGGCTCGCCCAGCGGCTGCGCAAGAACCGCGTGGCCCTCGTGTGGGGGGCGAAGGATCCCTGGTACCCGCGCTGGCAGGCGAACCTGCTCGCGAAGGCCACGGGCGGCCGCCTCCACCTGGTGGACGCCGGTCACTTCGCGCCCTGGGAGGCTCCGACCGGCTTCTCGGAGGTGCTGCGCGCCGTCGGTCGGCAGCGGGGGTAGTCTTCGTTCATGGCCCCCGCGCTGCCCCACCCCGCACGGGCACGCCCCGGCACGGTCTCCTCGCTCTCCGATCGCCCCGCCCCCCGCGACGCCTCGGCCGTGGAGGAGGTGGTGGAACACCTCCGACGCAGGGGGCTCCGATACGGCGAAGTGCGCGCCATGGCCACCCGCAACCAGTCGATCCACACGTCCGATCAGCAGGCCGACGGCATCTCCGATCTGGAGGACGCAGGGGTGGGCGTGCGCGTCCTCATCGGCGACGGCTGGGGCTTCGCCGGGTGCCCCGGGGAGTCGATCGACGACTGGATCGCGGCCGCCGACCGCGCCGTGGAGGCCGCGAAGTCCTACGCGATCGCGGCCACGAGGCCCGTCCGGCTGACGGAGGAGGAGGCCCACCGCGCCCACGTGCCCGCCGCCTACCTCATCGACCCGTTCGCGGTGCCCCTGGATCGCAAGCTGAAGGTCCTGTTCGAGGCCGCCGAGGTGGTGCGGGAGCACCCCGAGATCACCCTCGCGCGCGGCAGCCTGTCGTTTCGCCGCATCGAGAAGGTGTTCGGCAGCACCGAGGGCGCGTTGGTGACCCAGCAGGAGGTGCTCTCGGGCGGCGGGATCGCGGCCACGGCGAAGCGCGGCGCCCTGGTGCAGCGTCGGTCGGCGCCGAAGGAGTGGGAGGGCGACAACCGTCGCGCCGGCTGGGAGTTCATCGAGACGCTCGACCTGAAGGGGGAGGCCCCGCGCGTCCGGGACGAGGCCGTGGCCCTGCTCTCGGCGCCGGTCTGCCCGTCGGGCCCCAAGGACCTCGTGATCGGCGGCACCCAGCTCGCGCTGCAGGTGCACGAGTCGGTGGGCCATCCCCTCGAGCTCGACCGGGTGCTGGGCACCGAGATCAGCCTCGCGGGCGGCTCCTTCGCCCAACCCCGATTGCTGGAGAGCGGGTTCCGCTACGGCAGCGAGCACGTGACCCTGGTCGCCGACTCCCTCGTCCCCGGCGGCATGGGGAGCCTCGCCTACGACGACGAGGGGGTCCCCGCGCGTCGCACCGTGCTGGTGGATCGCGGGGTCTTCAAGGGCTACCTCTCGGGTCGCGAGTACGCCGCCGAGGCGGGCCTGGGGCGCAGCTCCGGCGCCATGCGCGCCGACTCCTGGGAGCGGCCGCCGCTGGTGCGGATGGTCAACGTGAACCTGGAGCCGGGGGAGGAGTCGTTCGACGAGCTGATCGGCGGCGTCCAGGACGGCATCTACGTGGACACGAACCGGTCCTGGTCCATCGACGACCTGCGCCTCAACTTCCACTTCGGCTGCGAGGCCGGGTACGTCATCAAGGACGGGCGCCTGACCGGCGACCTCGTGCGCGATCCCGGCTACACGGGCATCACGCCCACGTTCTGGCGGGCCTGCGACGGGGTCGCGGACGCCGACGCCTGGCGACTGTGGGGGATCCTCTTCTGCGGCAAGGGCGACCCCATGCAGATCATGCACGTGGGGCACGGCGTCTCCGCGGCGCGCTTCCGGGGCGTGCGGATGCAGCCGCTCGTCTGATGTCGTTGCTCGGCCCCGACCGAATCCTCTCGGAGGTTCGCGCCGCCCTCGCGGACGCGCCCGGCCCGACGATCGCCACCGTGAAGGCGTACGACGTGGACGTGTGCCGATTCGCGGAGTCGCGGGTCCACCAGCCGCAGGCGCTCCGAAACCACCTGGTGACCGTGCGGGTGTTCCGCGATCGTCGGGTCGGGGAAGCCACCATCAACGACATCTCGCGGACCGGGGTGCAGCGCGCCATCGCCCGGGCCTGGGCGTCGGCCGAGGCCCTGCCCCCGGCGCCCGACGGCTACCCGCTGCCGGGCGAGGCGCCGGCCCACGACGGGGACGCCACCGCCTTCGATCGGGCCGCGACCGACGAAGGCTGGGACGACGCCACGGCCGCCGCCGGGCCCGCCGAGAAGGCCCCGTTCCTGGCCCGCACCTTCGCGCAGGCGGAGACCGAAGGCATCCGCCTCGCCGGGGCGTGGTCGACGGGCGGCGTGGAGCGAGCGGTCGTGGACAGCGGCGGCCTCGAGCGTTACTTCCGGTCGACCCGGGCGGGGCTCAAGGTGTGGGCCCTCAAGGCCGACGGGGGAGGCGACGCGTCTTCGTTCGCGGGCGTGAACACGGGCCGCCTGGACCGCATCGATCCCGCCCGCGTGGCCGCGACGGCCCTCGAGCGCTGCCGTCTCGCCGTGGGCCCGACGCCGCTTGACCCGGGCCCCATCGACGTCGTGCTCTCGGCTCACGCGGTCGCCGAGCTGCTCGACTGGATGGCGATGACGGGCTTCAACAGCCGCGCCCACCTCCAGGGCACCGGGTTCCTCGCCGACCGCGAGGGCACGCGCATCACGGGCGAGGCGATCTCGATCGCCGAGGACCCCCGCGCGGACGCGCCCGACGCCGCCCTGCTCCCCTTCGACGACGACGGAGTCACCTGCCGCCGCGTCGGGCTCATCGAGGCGGGCATCGCGGGCACCCCGGTCCACTCGCGCTGGTCCGCGGCGAAGGCCGGCGGAGGCTGCGCGTCCACCGGCAGCTCGAAGATCGGGGGAATGACCCCGGACCCCGGCGGGCAACCCCGACGGCTTCGGGTCGCCCCCGGCGACTCCTCGGAGGCGGCGCTGATCGCGGGCGTGGAGCGGGGCCTGTTCCTCACCCGCTTCCACTACGTCAACGGGATGCTCGATCCCAGGCGCGCCCTGATGACGGGGCTGACCCGAGACGGGGCCTTCCGCATCGAGGACGGGCGCTTGGTGGGCGCAGCGCACAACCTGCGGTGGACCGAGCCGATCCTCGAGGCGTTCCAGCGGGTGGACGGCGTGGCGAGCGAGCTCGAGGCGATCCCCGGCTGGTGGCTCGACGACGAAGTCCACCTCTGCCCCGCCCTCCGCGTGCGAGGCTTCACCTTCACCGGACGGCAGGAGCTGGCGGCGGTGGACGACTGATGCGCGCGCTCTTCTCCTCCCTCCGTCGCCACGCCCCGTTCCTCTACTCGGAGCGCGGCGCGATCGCGTTGACGCGGGCCCTGCGGAGCGCCGGACGCGGCGGAGGCACCGCCCTGGCCGACGGAGACAACCGGGGCGTCGCGGCCGAGGGGACCGCCGCCTCGGACCTCGACGCGAGGGGCGCCACGATCGCCGACTGCGCGCTCGCCCGCGCCACGATCTCCGGCGCGCGGTTCGCGGACGGGACCTGCTCCCGAACCCACCTCCGGGGCGCGGCCCTGAGGGACTGGCAGGCGGAGGGCTCCACCTGGGACGTCGTGGACCTGGAGCGGGCGGACATCGCCGCGGTCGTCGCGCTCGGGAGCCGCTGGAGCGTCGTCTCCCTCCGCGAGGCGCGCCTCACCGACGTCGACTTCGAAGGCGCCACGCTCGTCCTTTGCGACTTCACGCGGGCGCACCTGACCGGGGTCCGGTTCACCGGCGCCCGCCTGAGCGGCGTGGACTTCGGGGGCGCGGTCCTGCAGGGCATCGACTTCGCCGGAGCGGACCTGCGCAGCTGCCTGTTCTCGGGCGCCTGGTGCGGGGGGGCCGACTTCAGCTCGGCGGCCGTCGAAGGCGCCGACTTCCGGGACGCGGGCGGGCTCGACGACTCTGCCCGCGCCGATCTCGCGGCCCGGGGAGCGCGCGTGGGCGGCGGAGCGGTCCGCCGCTTCTGGGAGAAGGTCCTGGGCGGCGACGATCCGGCCGCGGCCCAGCCCCGCATCCGCGCCGCCGTGGGGACGTCCTGGGCCCTTCTGGCCCTCCTGCTGCCCGCGCTCTTCTTCGCCCGCGCGATCCTGAACCCGGTCGACCCCGAGGCCCCGCCCGAGAGCGAAGACGCGGGGCAGGCCGACGCGCCCCCGCCCGAGGGGACCCCCACCGAGTAGCGGCGGGGCCCAGAACGAAAAAGGGCGAGACCCGAAGGCCTCGCCCGATTTCAAGCGTGAACGCTCGGGGGTCGGCTCAGCCGCCCGTACCGAGGGTCAGGATGTAGTTGGCGCTTCCACCGTAGTCGCCGACCATGTCCTGCTCGTTGGCCCAGTCGTGCTGGTTGTTCTTCGGGTTCAGGAAGATCTCCCAGGAGCCCAGGTACGTCGAGCCGGGGTGCGGCGGACGGGTGATGGCGTCGAGGCCGGCGCCGCCCGCGAGGCTCTGCGGGTGGGCGTTCGTGAAGCCGGTGTGGCTGTAGGTCAGGCTGTACTGCGCCCACTCCGCGGCGCTGCCGGCGGCGGTGCGATCGGCCTCGGTGCTGACGGTGATGTCGACGCCGAGAAGATCGTGCGTGGTGTAGTCCCAGGTGGCCGTGGTGAGAAAGTCACCGTAGAGCACCGGGGTGGCGTTCGGGTCGGCCGGGCTGAGCATGCGGGCGGCGTAGTCGGCGCCCACGGCCTGGAGGTCGGCCGGGTTGCAGTGGTCGGGATCGAGGTCCGGGTTGGACGTGTCGGTGACCGTGGTGGGGTCGTACTCGATGAACCCGGTGCAGTTCTCGCAGCTGCCCTGGTCGCCCAGGGTGTCGACGATCCCGTACTCGAACCACGCCTCGCCCGTGACGGTCACGTGCTGATCGCAGTTGCGGATGCCGTTCATGATGTCGACCCAGTAGCTGATGATGAACTCGGTCTCGATCTGGTACGAGGTGCCGCGCTCGCCACCGGCGGAGTCGTCGTCGTCACCGACGTCGGTCAGCGTGGAGGTCAGGGCGAAGTTGAACGTGAGGCCGTCCGCGTCGAACCCCTGAGCGTCGTCGTCGTCGCCCTGGGCGTCGTCGTCGTCGCTCACGTCGTCGTCGTCGGTCGCGGCGTCGTCGTCGTCGGTGCCGGGATCGGCGCTCGGGCAGCCCATGAAGGCCACGGACGTGCCGAGCAGCAGGGCGGGCAGCCAGTGCTTCGTGATGGTCATGTCAACTCCTCTTTCTCTCTCTAGTTTGGCCGTCGCAGATTAAGAAAGCGACGGAATTTCAATGACTTAGGTGTCGTCCCCCGGACAAGACCGGCGGACTCTATCAGAGAGCCCATGGCCCGCCAAGCAAACGGCTTGTCAGCTTCTCGTCACGGATCCCGCTCAGTCCTTGAGCGCGGCCCGAACCTCTCCTGCGTGCCGCCCCTTCGGGGCCGTCCGCAGGTAGTGCCGACGCGCCTCTTTCTGGGTGCGGCGCGCCAGCGCGTCCATCGACAGAACGTCGTATATCCGGGCGAGGTCGTAGCAGGACAGGGCGAAATCCTGCCCATTGTGACAAGCCAACAGGTACGCGTCCTTCGCTCCGCGGGGGTTGTCCCGGGCCTCGTGGACCTGTCCGTAGAGCCACGCCGTCCAGGGGGTGATCCCCGCGTCCGAGTAGTGGGAGTCGAGGAGCTCCTGGGCGGTCTCAGCCCCCCCCACGATCTCCCCGCGAATGAGGGCCTGCGCCTCGATGAGGGCGGCCGAGGCGACCTCCGGAGTGCCCTCCCCCATGGCCGCGACGAACTGCTCGCGGGCGGCCGCCGCGGCCTTCGCCGAGGCCTCGAAATCGCGCAGCTTCAGGTGCGTCCAGGCGAGCCAGAGATCGGTCTCTCCGGGGGCCGCGAGGTGCCTCGTGGAGAGGAAGGCGGGCAGCGCATTGCCCGCCACCCCGTCGACCAGGTCCGCGAACGCCAGGGCCCGCTTGACTCCGTCGCTCTCCTCGGCGCCCTTCGGCACGCGCGAGACGCGATCGCGGA
Organism: uncultured Rickettsiales bacterium; assembly: GCA_964620495.1. Taxonomy (GTDB): domain Bacteria; phylum Myxococcota_A; class UBA796; order UBA9615; family UBA9615; genus CAZEKB01. The sequence continues at coordinate 74,722 of CAZUHI010000022.1, forward strand.
TGAAGGCGGAGTCGTCGTTGAAGAAGGACGAGGCGGCCATCTCGCCGAGCAGGGTCGGCTCCGCGGAGCGGCTGCGCAGCGCCTTGTCGGCGCGGATCTTGGCGGCCCCGAAGCTCCCCTGGAACCGTCGCATGCGGGCGAACTCGGCGGCGAGGATCGGGGAGGCCTCGTCCGCGGTGAGGGCGGCCGTCAGGAACTCTTCGGCCCGCTTCGGACCCGAGGTGCGGCTGAGGAGGCGCGCGAGGTCGACGCTGACCAGCGCCGCGAGGGGGCTCGGCAGCGGCTCGCCCTGCTCCAGGAGGGCTCCCAGGGCCGACTCCGACTCCGCGTCGGCGGTCTTGCGGGCGGCGGCGAGGCCCCCGACCGCGCGCGCGACCTCGTGCCCCGGGGCGGCCGTCTCGAGCCGAGCGGCTCCGTCGGCGGCGCGATCCACGTCGCCGGCGAGCCACGCCGAGCGGGCGCCCCACGCCATGCACAGGGGGGCGTTGCACCCGTCCAGCGCTCGCGCCGCCTCGACGAACCGGCCCTTGCGGTGCTCGGCCTCGGCGCTCACGAGCCGGGCCCACGCGGGCTCGAGGCCTTCGAACCCGTCCGCCGCCATGGCGAGCGCCTCGTCCGGGGAGCCCGCGATCGCCTCGGCCAGGGCCTTCCCCAGCTTCGTGCGCGCGGCCCCGGGATCGCGGGTCTCGGCCGTGTCGATCAGCTCGCGGGCGTGCGCGAGTTGGCTGTGCTGATCCGTGTACAGGGAGTAGAGGAGCAGCTCGGCCTGGGCGTCGAGGACGAGGAACTCGGCGGGCGCCCGCTCGTCCTCGGCGATGGCCTCCAGGACCTCCTTGGCCGCCGCGTTGAGCGACTGGAAGTCCCCGCGGAGGAGCTTGCTCTCGGCCGAGAGTCGCAGCTCGTCGGCCGCCTTCTGGGCGGAGAACCGAGAGAAGAACCAGCCGCCGCCGCCCAGAACCGCCAGGATCAGGGCGGCGGCGATGCGGGTCCGCAGCTGCTGTTGCTTCTGGAGGACGTAGTCGTCGTCCTGCTCGAGGGCCCCGTGTTCGTAGGGCTCGAAGCCGGAAGTGTCTTGGGACATACGTGCCTCCGCTTCGTCAGTCGGCGAGGAAGCCCTTCAGCTCTTCCGTGAGCATCGGGACGGCCTCGAAGAGGTCCGCGACGATGCCATACGTGGAGTGCTGGAAGATCGGGGCGTCGGGGTCCTTGTTGATCGCGACGATCACCCGACTGGTGCGCATCCCGGCGAGGTGCTGGATCGCGCCGCTGATGCCGCAGGCGATGTACAGCGACGGGTTCACCGTCTTGCCGGTCTGCCCCACCTGCATGGAGTGGGGGCAGTAGTCCGCGTCCACAGCCGCCCGGGAGGCGCCTACGGCGGCCCCGAGGAGATCGCTGATCTCGTCGAAGATCTTGAAATTCTCCGCCGACTTCAGGGAGCGCCCCCCGGAGATGATGCGGTCGGCCTCGGTGAGATCCGGCTTGTCGCCGCCGGTCTTCGTGACCTCCACGACCTCGTAGCCGTAGTCGTCTTCCAGATCGGCCTCGAACTCCTCCACGTCGCCGTCGCCCGCCTCGATGTCCTCGATGTTGAACGAGTTGGGGCGCACCGAGAAGAACCTGGGCTCGCTCGTGACCTGGACGGTTGCGAGGCACTTGCCCGCGTAGAGCGGACGCACGCCTTCGATGCCGTCGTCGCCCTCCCGGAGGTCGACCACGTCGGCGCCGACGCCGGTCTCGAGGAGCGCGGCGGCCCGGGGCAGGAGATCCTTGCCCAGGCCCGAAGCGGAGCCGAGGACCACGTCGGGGCTCGCGTCCTCGACCACCTGGGAGAGGGCCGCGGCGTAGGCGCCGGGCACGTAGGAGGCCAGGGCGTCGTGGGAGACGGTGACGACCTTGTCGGCGCCCCAGTCCCCCAGCCCGTCGCCGGACACGTCCGCGCCGAGCAGGACGGCGGTCACGTCGCCGCCGTCGGCCAGCTCCTTGGCCTTGCCCAGGAGTTCGCGCGCCGAGCTCTTCGCCTCGCCGCCCGCGGTCTCACAAAAAACGAGGATGTCGCTCATCTCAAATCACCTTCGCTTCCGTGCGGAGCAGCCCGACGAGCTCCTTGATCTGGTCGGCGAGTTCGCCTTCGAGGATGCGGCCCGCGGGGCGCGCGGGGGGCATGGTGTAGTCGCTCAGGACGACCTTGGCGTTGTCGGCGCCGACGTCGTCCTCGACGCCCAGGTCGGACGGGGAGAGGTTCTTCACCGGCTTGCGCTTGGCCTTCATGATCCCCGGCAGCGACGCGTACCGGGGGGTGTTGAGGCCCTTGTCGCAGGTGAGGACGGCGGGGAGGGCCACGCGGACCTGCTCGGCGGTGCCGCCGCCCACGTCGCGCTTCACGAGCGCGGTGTCGCCCTCGTGATCGAACGCGTTGACGTTGGTCACGTGGGGCCACTCGAGCTTCGCGGCGACGATCTGCGGCGCCTGGAAGTTCTGGTCGTCGATGGCGACCTTGCCCGCGAACACGAGGCCGATGTCCTCGCCCTCGATCGCCTTGGCGAGGGCGCTGGCCGCGCCGTACGCGTCGCTGCCCAGGTACCCGTCGTCGTCGAGGATCACCGCTCGGTGAGCGCCCATGGCGAGGGCGGTGCGGGCCGCCTCCACCGTCTTCGGGCGACCGAGGGAGAAGATGACGACCTCGCCCTCACCGAGGGCGGCGTTCAACTTGAGCGCCTCCTCGACGGCGAACTCGTCGTAGGGGTTCACGATCCACTTGATGTCGCCCTCTTCGATGCCGGACGCGTCGCCGTTGATGCGGACCTTCGTCTCGGTGTCGGGGACCTGCTTGAGCAGTACGCCGATGTTCACGGTGTCTCCTTGGGTTGGGCGGCTCGGGCCGCCTCGGGTCTACGCTCGAATCCCGCGGACGAACACGTCGGCCACAGCGGCCGCCGACTCCGTCAGGGAATAGGTGGGGTTGGGGGTGAGCATCCACTGCATGGCGATCTCGTCGAGCGCCCCGAAGATGGCGCGACGCACGATGCGCGGATCGACGTCGGCGCGGATGAGGCTGCGCTCCCGACCGTCTTCGATGATGCGACCGATGATGTCCATGTACTGCCGCAGACGCTTCGGCTGGTACTCCTTCATGAAGGTGTTGGAGAGCCGCAGCTCCACCTGCAGCACCTTCGCGAGCGTCTTGTTCTCTTCCACGTTCTCCATGTGGTGCACGGCGAGGCGGCTTAGCTTCGCGAGCGGATCCTCGAGGTCGGCGATGGCCGCCTCGGCGCGCTCGATCATCTCGCCCATCGCCTCCTCGAAGATGGAGATCAGGACGTCGTCCTTGGACTTGAAGTAGAGGTAGATCGTGCCGTCGGCGACGCCCGCCTCCCGGGCGATGTCGGAGACGCGGGACTTGTGGAAGCCGGTGGCCGCGAACACCTCGACGGCGGCGTCCAGGATCTGTCGACGCTTGTCGGTCTTGCGCGTGGACATGGCGCCGGGCTCTCCTCCATGCACTGAATGAGGGGTCATTCAGGCGGCGCAGGATGCCGGCGTCAGCCGCGCTTGGAAAGGAATCGCTCGACGGTGGCCACGATGCCGTCCCCGGGCACGCTCGCCCAGTCGTCGAGGAAGCGCTGGTTGCCGCTGTCCGTGAGGGGGTGCTTCACCATCCCCTTGAGGACCTTGTAGGGCATGGTGGCGACGTGCGAGCCGAGCCGGAGCGACTCGAGCACGTGCTTGTGGTGCCGGATGGAGGCGGCGAGGACCTCCGTGCTGAAGAAGTAGTTGTCGAACACGCCGATGATGTCGGCGAGGGTCGCGATGCCGTCGTGACCGGTGTCGTCGATGCGCCCGATGAAGGGGCTCACGTACGCCGCCCCGGCCTTCGCCGCGAGCACGGCCTGGGCCGCGCTGAAGATCAGCGTAACGTTGACGGGCGTACCCTCGTCCGCGAGCACCTTCGTGGCCTTCAGGCCCTCGTGGCTCATGGGGACCTTGATCACCACGTGCTCGTGGACCTGCCGGAGCAGGCGGGCCTCCTCGAGCATGCCCTCGGCGTCCTGCGCCACCACCTCGGCCGACACGGGGCCCTGCACGATCTCGCAGATCTCGTGGACCGTCTCCACGAAGTCGCGACCCTCCTTCGCGATGAGCGAAGGGTTGGTGGTGCAGCCGTCGAGGATCCCCCAGGACGCGGCCTCGCGGATCTCGTCGAGGTTGGCGGTGTCGATGAAGAGCTTCATGAGGCGGTCCGAGGCTGCGAGGTGGGGCGGAGGGCGGGGCCTAGCAGATCCCGAAACCGGCTCGCAAGGAGGCCGCGCGCTCTATTCGCCGAGACTCACCGGGGGCGGCACCGCGTCCGCGGGGAGGCTCCCGTGTCCGTACAGCGCGGCGCGCAGGGCGCCCGCCCGACGGCGGTGCTTTTCGGCGCGATCGTGCCGCCCCATCTCGCCGTAGAGCTTCGCCAGCCCGAGGTGCGGCTCCGGGCGGTACGGGGCCACCTCCGCCGCCTTCTGCAGCGCCCACTCCCGCTGGGGGAACCCGCCCCGGCGCGATCGCTCCAGGAAGTCCTCGGCCTGCTGCTCGATGTGGAGCAGGTGCACGGGCCGCAGGCCGTCGTCCCGGGGCGTGGATCCCTTCAGGGGGTCGCCGAAGAGGTGCGTGAAGAGCCGGCGGTTCCACAGCGGCGTGGGGGTCTCCGTTCGCCGGGCCCGGCCGGGCTCGTCGCGCACCCGGAACAGGCGGAAGAACCCGTCCTCGGCCACCAGCTCGAAGTGCCTGAGGGACTCGGGCGCGAAGGACATCTTCATGACGACCGCGTCGGCGGGCCAGTCGATCCGGTCCGCGATGTACCGCTGGGACATGCGGGCGTCCGTGCGGAGGCTGTGGTGGGCCTCGTGCAGGTAGTACACGGCGCCGTATTTCCGGGCCACGTCGGCGAGCTCCTCCTCGGACCCGAAGCGAGCGGTGACGACCTCCTCGAGGCGGCCCAGGAGGTCGCCCTCGAAGAAGCAGTGCAGGACGGTCGGGCGATCGAGGTAGGTGAGCAGGAAGGGCGAGACGACGAAGGAGGCGAGGATCGGATCGTCGGGGCCCGTGTGCTCCTCCACGAACGTCGCCATCCGGTTCATGGACGCGGGCGGGAAGACCACCGTCGGGCTGCTCGCCGGGGGCGGGGGGAGGAGCACGTCGGCTCCGGGGACGGCCCCCCAAGAGTGGGCGACGCCGACCAGAATCAGCCCCACGATCGCCGCCCGCAGCGGCCGCCGGAGCCTGCGCACGGCGGCGAAGCCGAGGCCCACCAGGGCGGCGGCGGCGATCGCCGCGAACAGCTGGAGCTTCGAGAAGAGGAGGTACGAGCCGCCCAAGGCGACGACCAGCCAGATCACGAAGTGCGACGCCGCCGGCCGGAGCGGGACCGCGGGGCCGTCGCCCTCGAGGAGGCGGGTCGGCGGAGGCCTGTCCGGCTCCCGGCCGGCCCCCTCGCCGCCCTTGGCCGGCCACCACCGCACGGCGAAGACGAGCCCGGGCAGCGCCGCGGCGGCGAGGAAGGGCCAGTCGCGAGCGAGCCGAAGCAGCGTCGGGCTGAAGTAGTTGCCGGTCCAGTAGTGACGCGCGTGGAAGGACAGGAGGCTCGGGTCGTCGGGCTTGCGGTCGAGGTACCGCAGCTTCGCGATGATCGTCTCCCAGGCGTGGTCGAGCCCCGCCTCCCGCGGGAGCGCGAACCGAGCTGCCGCGAAGACGCCCGCGCCCGCGACGAGCCAGGCCACGGGGGCCTTCTTCGTGAGGGCCGCGCCCGCGAAGGCGAAGAGGAGTCCGTAGGAGGCGAGCATCGCGGTGGACGTGAGGAAGCCGTCGTGTCGGAGGTGCAGCGGGAGGAAGCACGCGGCCACGGCCGGGAGCATCAGGAGCGCCCACCCCGTGGCGAGGCGCGCGGGGCGATCCCGACGGAGCAGGAACGCGGTCGCGAAGAACCCGGCCAACAGCAGGAGGTGGAACGCCACGACCTTCCACAGCAGGAGCGCGACGGCGAGGGCCACGCCCGACGCCAGGGCGGCCGGGGCGTTGTGCGGGGTCGGAGCATCCCCGCGCACGTGGCGCGGCCTCCGCGTCCACATCCCCAGGAAGGCCAGGTGCCACAGGAGCGCGGGGACGGCGATGTCCTCTCGAAACAGCGCCGCGCCGGTGCCCCGCTCGGCCACGGGGAGGGCGAAGAGGAAGGCGGCGGCCCCGACCAGCGCGGCGTCTCGCCTGCGGGTCAGCCCGAGCACCAGGAGCGCCATGGGGAAGACGGACGACGCGGAGACCCACCGCGAGATCGCGCGGGCGCTCGCCGCGGGAGAGGGGGCGGTGGCGCCGGTCTCCTCGGCCCTGGCGCGCGCCGCGCGAATCAGCCGGCCGTACAGCTCCTCCTGAAGGATCGTGTCCGACCGGGTGGGGTAGCCGTCCGGGGCCTGCATCCGGGCGTCGACGGCGGGGATCTCCTCCCCCTGCGCCACCATGCGCATGTACCGAAAGCGCTGGGCCGACTCCATCCAGAACGTCCCGTCGGCGGACTGCCCGAGGAGCTCGAAGCGCTGCTGCTTGAGGCTGGCCCCGAACACGCCCACGGTGGCGAGGGCGGCCACCAGGAGGACGACGAGCGCGATCTCCCGACCGGGGTCCCGGCGCAGGCGGTCGAAGCGACGGGCACGGCCCTCGCGGAGCTGCCCCCGGACGTCGGCGTTCCGGCGGCTCGCCATCCGCTCCAGCGCCTCGGTCTCGCGCAGCTCGAGGGCGCTCTCCCGGTCGAGATCCGGCAACATCGACCCCGTCGACCCTTTCGGGACGTCCGAGTCGGCGCCGAAGTCGAGGCCGCCGAACCCTCCGAAGGGGGGCTTCTCGTCGCTCACGGGGGTGTCCCCGGGGACACGTCGACCAGCACCCCGAGGGTGCGCAGGCGCTCCGCCGCGAGGAGCGCGCTCGGGTGGCTCGGATGCGTCGAGAGCACCGCCTCGACGTCCTCGCGGGCGCCTGATGGATCGTCCGTCACGAGGCGGATCGTACCCCGCAGCGCGAGGAGGTCGGCCACGCCTCCGGCCCCTCCCGCCCCCTCGATCCACTCGGTGAGACCCGCCTCGACGTCGGCCGCTTCGAGCCATGGTCCGAGGGGCAGTCGACCCGACCCGTCCGCCGGAGCCACGGGCGCTCGTCCCTCCTCCATGCGGTGCCGATCCAGGTGCACCATCGCCCACGGATCCGCCGCCGCCGCCGACCCGCGACGCAGGGTGGCGAGCGCGAGCGCGCCCTCGCCGCGGCTTCGGAAGAACCCCGCGCGCGCCGAGTATCGCCGCCCGATCACCCCCTCGAGGACGACGTCCCGGTGGCCTCCGACGGGGAGCCGGCGAAGCAGGTTCGCCTCGAGCCGATCCTCCGCCTTCGCGGCCGCGTCGACCTCGGCGGGTGACAGTCCGGCGGGCGCCCCCGGCTCGATGCGATACAGCAGGCCGTGGGGTCGCAGCCCGGACGAGAGGGAGGGGGGGAGGAACGTGTCGTTCACGAGGACCGGCGTGCCGGCAGCGACGATCCCGGCCACCAGGGTCTCAGGGACACAGCACCCCCCGCTCCGCACCGCACCGGCGGCCTGCAACACGCGGGCATCGATCTCGCGCGGCACGACACCACGCTCTGCGAGCGGGACGATCGCCTCGGGGTCGAGCATGTGCAAGGGATGTACGTGCACGTCCGCCCGCCGACCCTCGCGGTACCTCGCGAACAGCGCGGGGAAGGCCCACGAGTCGCCCCCCAGGAGCACGAGCGAGCCCGAGGGGGCGACGTCGAGGACCGCGTTGCCGAGGCGCGAGGGCCCGTCGAGGCGGGAGAAGTCGACGTCGCGGAGGGTCGCGGCCGCCGGCTGGAGCGCGGCCGACGCCACCAGGCCGACGCCGAGGACCGTCACGGTGAGGGTCCCCGCCGCGGGTCGCGCGCGGTCGATCACCACCGCGATCCCGACGCACGCGGCGGCCGCCACCACCGCGACCACCCCCAGCAGGTAGCCCGCAGCGTCCGGGTTGTCGGTGACGAACAGGCCCTGCAGGGCCGTGGGCGCGATGCCCGACACGCCGACGAGCAGGCCCGCTCCGAGCACCGGGCGGGCCGAGCGGCGGGCGGCGAGGCACGCGACCCCGAGGCCCGCGAGGAGGAGGGCGACGAGCCCGAACCCGTGGACGAAGAGGTCGAGGTGGCCGCGCAGGTTCCGGAGGAGGAGGTCGGCGTCCATCCCCTGGAACGACCGCGCGTAGCCCGCGCCGGTGATCGACCAGAGGACGCGACCGAGCGTGCGCGGGGCGCCGAAGTCGAGGGGCGTGTTCGCGAAGGAGCGCAGCGGGAGCCAGGCGAACTGGCCCAGAGCCGGCAGCAGGAACGCCGCGGCCGTCGCCAGCCCCGCGACGAAGGCCCGGCGGCCCCGGAGGAGCGCCGCGACGGCGAGGCCCGGCAGGGCGGCGACCAACATCGCGTGGTGCACCGCGCCGATCACCGCCAGGGGCAGGACCGCCAGCGCGACGCCCCGACGTCCCCCGATCGCGAGCCCCAGGACGCCCAAGAGCCCACCCAGCAGCGTGAGGCCGTAGAGCTCGGGTCGCACGCCCTGGAGCACCGTCAGGGGCGACACCGCGACCAGGGTCCCTGCTGCGATCCCGGCGATCCGCGACGAAGCCTCGGAGGCCCCCGTCGCCGCCGCCAGCCGACGTCCGAGGACCACCATCAGGGCCGCCGAGCCGGCCACGGTGGCGGCGCTCAGCAGCGTGAGGCGGAAGCAGACGTCGCCCACCGGGATCAAGGCCGCGAGGGCCGCGAGCACCAGGTAGGCGGGCTCGCCGGGGGGATGCGCGACCCCCAGCGTCGCTGCCGCGAGGCCCAGCTCGCCACCGTCGTGCCACGTGGTCCCCGGCGCGGCCAGGAAGATGCACAGGGCGAAGGACGCTCCGCCCACGATCCAGGGGGCGCGGTTCAAGGGGCGCCTCCCGCGCGGGCTCGGGTCTCGGCAGCGCGGATCGCCTTGAACCGGGTCCGCACCAGCCGGGCGGTGGGGTCGCGAGTCAGGGGGCGCTCTCCCATCTCTCGGAGGGTCGCCGCGGCCGCGACATCCACCGATCCGCCGGGGATGACCCCGTCCGCGCGCACCGCCAGGCCGTGACGCTCGGTCCCCGCCAGGTCGTCCAGGTCTCCTTCGCGCAGCTCCAGGAAGAACGGGCGCGACACCCCGGAGCGCCGGCTCAGCGGTCGCGAGCGCAGCTCCTCGACCCACGGCAGGCCGGTGGCCGCCTCGAACCCGCCGGTCTCGCGCTCCAGCCGGAGGCGGTCGTGGGGGTGGCCCAGGAGCACGCGGTGCATCACGAGGACGTCGGGCGCGCGGCGCTCCACGCCCTCGAGGTACGTCCACACGAAGGCCGTGTTGTTCCCCGACGTCATCAACATCGAGCCCGGCGGGAGGCCGTACCCGAGCGTCGAGGAGTAGCGGGCGGGGAGGTGGTCGTCGCGACGGTCGGCGTCGGCGCCGTCGAGCAGCTGGAGGCCGACGAGCAGCACCGCCAGCCCCGCGGTCGTCACCCGCGCAGGCAGCCGCAGCGAAGCGCGGACGTCCTCGCTCCATGCGGCCTGCAGACCCACGGCGGCGAGGGGCACGAGCACCAACCAGCCCGGCAGGAGGTAGCCCGCGACGTCCGGGTTGTCGGCGTAGACGACGTTCTGGGTGGCCTGGGTGGCCAGGTTCCCCGCGATCCACAGCGGCGCGGCCACGAGGAGCGCCCGGACGGGGCGACGTCCCCTCCAGAGCAGCGCGAACGCCGCGAGGGCCAGGAGGAACGGGAGCCCGGCGCGGCGGTACAGCTCCAGCAGGGTGCCGAGGTTGGTCCACGGATCCGCCGCCTCGCCCCCGAAGTTCTGCACGAAGTTGCGGGCCAGCAGCACGTCCAGCAGCGCCCCGGGGGTCGTCGGGATGCCCCAGCTCCGCCAGGGGACCACGGAGGCGCGCACCGGCAGGGCGGCATAGAGCGCGGCCGGGAGGACGCCGACGGCCAGGCCGAGCGCCACGTCCGCCCGTCGGATCGGAGAACGTGCCCATCGCGCCCCGGCGACACCGGGGATCGCGGCCGCTGCGAGGAGGGGGTGCACCGTCGCGGCGAGGCCCAGCCCGGCCGCCGCCCCCACCGTCGCCCGACGGCCCTCGAGCACCACCGCGGCGGCGAGGGAGAGGACGAGCAGGGCCGCGGTCAGGGCGTACACCTCGGCGCGGACGGCCTGGAGGCGAGCGTGGTACCCGATCAACCCTGCGAGCACGACGAACAGCACGACGGCGGCGCGGGGCCGGGGCACGGACGCCCGCAGCATCCACCACAGGGGGACCGCGATCGCGGCGAGGGCGGCGGAAGAGAAGAGGTTGGCGCGGAAGGCGAGGTCGCCCACCGGCAGCCACATGAGGAGCCGAGCGGGGATCAGCCAGCCGGGCTCCCCGGGCGCGTGCGGGACGCCGAGCAGCCACGCCGACGCGACGAGGTTCCCCGAGTCCTCCCAGAAGACCGACGGCGCGGCCCCCCCGACGCACCACGCGAACAGGAGCCCCACCCCCACGAGGAGCACCGGATCGCCAAGCAGAAAACCCCGGCCGAGAGGCCGGGGTTCTTGAGTCTGATTGGAGCGGGACACCGGATTTGAACCGGCGACCCTCGCCTTGGCAAGGCGATGCTCTACCACTGAGCTAGTCCCGCGGAGTGCGGGGGATTGTAGGGAGGTCTTCTCCCCTGTCAACGGCCCCGGGCGATCTCCTGTCAAAGCGCGTCGACCTCGCCGACGGCCTGCGCCGGGGAATCGCCGGTGGCGACGATGTCTTCGAGGACGTGGGGGAGCCCGTCGAGGCGGTCGATCGTGTAGTGCGCCTGCTGCTCGGGCCCGGTCGGCGCCATGTGGCGACCCTCGCCGTGAGCCATCCGCACGGTCCACATCCCGAGCCTGCGACCGGCCTCGATCTCGCGGTCGATCCGGTCGCCCACGACCACCACCCCGGCGGCCTGCCACCCGCGCCGCGCCTGGAGGGCGGCGAGGGCGGCGAGCTTGTTCTCGGTCGCGATGTCCACGAGCACGATCTCGGCGAAGAAGTCCTCGATGCCCAGGAGCTCCACCTTGCGCTGCTGGGTGGGCGGGGCGCCGGTCGTCAGGAGGCAGAGGTCCACGGCGGCCGTCAGCGCCTCCAGCACGCCCAGCGTCTCCGGGAACGGCTCGATGCTGCGCACGGTGCGGCTGTAGAAGGCCTCCCGCCCCGCCGCGGCCACGTCGTCGCGCCCGTCCAGGCCGAAGGAGCGGACGGTCAGCTCGTCCGGGTCGTCCCCGGGGTGGGCGCGACTCAGGGCCATGCGGCGCTGGGCCACGCTCTCGATCGTGCCCGGCAGCCCGGCCCCGATCATGGCCGCGGCCGCCTCGCGGTTGGCGGGACCGATGAGCGTCCCGCTCGTATCGAACAGCGTGTCGTCGAGGTCCAGAACGACGGCCTGGATCGCGCCCTCCGTCACCCGGCGAGCTCCGCGATCGTCTCCTTGGCGATCAACGAGCGCTGGATCTCGCTCGTGCCCTCTCCGATGGGGCCCAAGCGCGCGTCGCGGTAGTACCGCTCGACGGGGTACTCCGCCATGTAGCCGTATCCGCCGTGGATTTGGATGGCCATGTCCGTACAGCGTACCGCTGCTTCGGTCGCGAAGAGCTTGGCGGCGCTGAAGAGGCTCTGCGTCGCCACCCCCTTCTCCGCGGCCCAAGCGGCCCGATAGGCCAGCAGGCGCGCCCCCTCGATGGCCACGTGCATGTCCGCCAGCTTGAAGTGGATCGGCTGGAACTTGATGATCGGCTTGCCGAAGGCCGTGCGCTCGCGGGCGTACTTCAGGGACGCGTCCAGCGCCGCCTGGGCGATCCCCACCCCGAAGGCGGCCATGCCCACGCGGCCGGACTCGAGGGTCTTCATCGCCAGCAGGAAGCCCTGTCCGGGGGGCCCGACGAGCCACTCGTTCGGCAGCTCGCAGTCCTCGAAGAACAGCCCGGACGTGGGCGACCCGCGGCAGCCGAGCTTCTCCAGCGACGGACCGGCCTCGAAGCCGGGCGTGTCCTTGTGCACCAGGAACATCGAGACACCCGCGTGGCCTGCGTCGGGGTCCGTCTTGGCCGCGACCATCACCCAGTCGGCGCAGTTGCCGTTGGTGATGAACATCTTGCTGCCGTTCAGGACCCACCCCCGGTCGGTCCTGCGCGCGCGGGTCTTCATGGCGACCGCGTCGGTCCCGCAGTGCGGCTCGGTGAGGGCCCACGCCCCGATGAGGTCCCCCGTCACGAGGCCGGGGATGATCTCGGACTGCATCTCGCGGCTCGCGAAGGAGCGGAGCGGGACCCCGAACAGGCCCACCGAGGCGCCGATGGAGAGGAACGAGGACGCGCACGCGCGGGCCAGCTCCTCCTGGGCGATGACGTTCGAGACGCCGTCGAGGGTCGTGCCGCCGAACTCCTCGGGGTGGCCGATGCCGTTGTATCCGAACCCCGCGAGGTCCTTGTAGTTCGCGTACGGGAAGAGCCCCGCGCGATCCACCGCGGCCGCCCGCGGCGCGACGGTCTCGGTGAGGAACCGCCGGAACGACTCCTGGAAGGTCTTCTGGTCGTCGGTGAGGCGGAAGTCCATGGCTAGAAGTTTCCGATGGCGCGGGCGATGAGGCCGCGCTGGATCTCGGAGGTGCCCGCGCCGATCGTCGCGAGCTTGGCGTCGCGATAGGCGCGCTCCACCAGGTACTCCTTGCTGAACCCGTACCCGCCGTGGATCTGGACGACCTCCTCGGCGTTGCGCACCGACGCCTCGGACAGGAACGTCTTGAGCGTCGCCGCTTCGGTGAGGACGGGCAGGTCGCGGTCGAGCCGATCCGCGACGCCGTAGAGGAGCCCCCAGGACACCTCGTAGTCCACGCGCATGTTCGCGAGCTTCTCCTGGATGGCCTGGAACTTCCCGATCGGGCGTCCGAACTGCTTGCGCTGCATCGCGTACTTCGTGGCCGTCTCGAGCCCGTGCCACAGGCCGCCGAGCGCGGGCGCGAGCAGGCAGGTGCGCTCCCACCCCAGGATCAACTTCGCCACGAGCACGAAGCCCATGTTCTCGGGGCCCAGCAGCGCGTCCGCGGGCACGCGACAGTCCTCGAAGAAGAGCTCCGAGGTGGGCGACGTGCGACACCCGAGCTTGTCGAGCTTGCGGCCGACGCGGAACCCGGGGGCGTCGGCGTCGACGATGAACGTCGAGATGCCGAGGGAGGTGGGGACGGCGTCGGGATCGGTCACGGCGGTGACGATGAACTGATGACCGGTGGGCCCGTTCGTGATCCAGGTCTTGCTCCCGTTGAGCACCCACTGGTCGCCGTCGCGCACCGCGCGGGTCGCCATCCCCGCGGCGTCTGAGCCGGAGCCCGGCTCGGTGAGGCAGAAGCCGCCGATCCAGTCGCCGGTCGCCAGCTTGGGCAGGTAGCGACGCTTCTGGGCCTCGGTGCCCATCTTCCAGATCGGGACCCCGCACAGGATCGTGTGGGCCCCCCAGGAGAGGGTCGTGCCGGAGTCCACGCCCGCGCGCCCGAGGGCCTCGCCCGCGAGGCAGGTCATGACGGCGGAGGCGCCCGAGCCGCCGTACTCTTCGGGGTAGGGCAGGCCCAGCAGGCCCATCTCCCCCATGGCGTCCCACGACGCCTGGAGGAACACGTTCCCGTCGTCGGCTTCCTGGGTCCAGTTCGGCACCAGCTGCTCGCGCCCGAAGCGCTCCACGACGGTGGCGAACTCACGTTGTTCGTCGGTGAACGAGAAGTCCAAGGCGGTCTCCAGTCAGCGAGCGGCGAGGCCGTTCATGAAGGTCTCCACGAGCGCCTCCCGCCCTTCGCGGACGAGGTCGTCTTCGGAGAAGAGTTCGCGGGCCACGAAGCCCGTCAGCAGGATCTCGAGGGAGCCCATGAAGAGCAGGGCCGTGAGGCGCGGGTGCACGTCGCTGCGGATCTCGCCCGCGTCGCGGTGCCGCACGAACATGGCCTCGAGGAGGTCGAAGATGCGGTGGAAGGCGGCGAGGTTGTCCGCCTCGAGGAACTTCGGGCCGCGGATCACCTCGATCATGATCACCTCGACGATGTCGGGGTTCTCGCGCCACGCCTGCAGGAAGAACCCCGAGATCGCAGCGATCTTGGAGCGGAGGTCGCCCCCCTCGGCGTCGATCTGTTCGACGACCTTCAGCGTGATCGCCCAGTTGTCCTGGAAGAGCGTGTGGAGGACGTCCTCCTTGCTGTCGAAGTAGTGGTACACGAGCCCATAGGCGATGTCCGCCTCCTTCGCGATGTCCCCCACCCGGGTGCCGGTGTACCCCCGCTTGGCGAAGACCCGCGCAGCAGCGTCCAGGATGCGTCTGCGCTTCGCCTCGAACCCGGACGGGTCTCGTCGACTCTTCGTCGTCATGTTCCCCTCGCTGATTGACTCGTCAATCAACCGAGACCGTACCAGTAAACGGGCCGAATCGTTTCGTGTCTCGAGGACTCGAAAAAAGTGACCAGATTGACCAGAAACGCGACGGGCGCTTTGACTCGATCCCTCTCGGAGGTAAAACAATGGCGATTCCGCAAGGAGGACTCAACGTGCAACGCTCTCGCGAACATCGCCGCGGACGCTCCGAAGAAGTCGAACTGACCACTCGGGAGCTGCGCATCGAGCAGAAGCGCTTCTACTTCAACCTGAAGGAGAACACGCGCGGACGCTTCCTCAAGATCGCGGAGGTCTCGGGGGGGCGCTCCACGATCATCATTCCGTCCTCGGGCTGGGTGGAGTTCCGCGACATGCTGAACACCTTCATCGACCCCGAAGACGACGAGTTCGAGCCGCTCGACGAGGATTGAAGGGGGCGGCTCTCCGGACCGCTTGACAGGCCCCTCATCGCCCGCTTAGCCTCCCGCGCCTTTTGCTCGTGGAGGTCCCATGATCCGCATCTTCGCCCTGCTCGCCTTGAGCCTCTCGCTCGTGGCGTCCGTCGGTTGCCCGAAGCAGTCCTCCTCCACGTCGTCCGGCGACGCCGAGGCCGCGCCGGTCGCCCAGAAGGCGCGCTTCTCGGGAGCCACGGCCACGTTCGTGAAGTCCCTCCTGTCCACCGGGATCGTCGGCTACGACGTGGCCGACGAGGGCGCCTCGGTCGTCTACGACACCGTCGAGCTCGGCGAAGACGGGAGCTTCAAGGCCGCGACCACCCTGCGCCTCGGCGACGAGGACCCCTTCTCGTGCGCCGAGTCCGGCACGTGGGCCCTCGACGACGACCAGGCGACCAGCGCCACCGAGGCCATGGTCACATTCGACCTGCAGTCCACCGACTGCCCCGGACGCACCGCCCCCAGGTCCTGGCGCGCGAAGCTGGAGATCTCCGGCTCCGACGTCATCGTCTCCGGTTTCTAAGCCCCATCCCAGGAGCCCCCCATGAAGTCCATCACCGGCAACGCACGCAAGAAGTCCAAGTCCAACCGCAAGCGCGGCCGCACCAACCGGCTGAAGGCGAAGCTGGCGACGAAGAACGCCCGACGGCGCGCCCGCGTCAGCAAGTAGCCGCACCCCTCACGTGAGCGCGGAGCCGACCGCGCAGCTGGAGCTCATCCAGCGCACGCGCGTCGAGCAGGCCATCGATCGCGATCGCTTCGGCGAGTTCGCCAAGGAGATCCTCCGCGCGCGGACCCCCTCGGGCCGCGACCTCGCGCTGGTCCGGAAGTTTCGAGACGACGTCCCCCGACGCGGCGCCGTGCTCCTCATCCACGGGTTCGCCCAGAACCGCTACACGTGGCACCTGTCGACCCGCAGCTTCGTGAACTACCTCGCGAACCAGGGCCTCGACATCTACAACCTCGAGCTGACCGGCCACGGGCGCTCCCGCGAGTTCGGGACCAGCCCCGCCACGGGGTTCGACGACTACATCGACGACGCGGCCGCGGTCATCCGGGCGGTGACCGCCTGGTCGGGCGTCGCCCGGACGTTCATCCTCGGCCACAGCCTCGGCGGCGCGGTCTGCTACGCCGTCGCGCCCCGCGTGGCCGACCACGTGGCGGGGATCGTCACCCTGGCGGGGGTGTTCCGCTTCGGCAGCAACCCCATGACCCGCCGGATCGCGAAGTACCTCGACTCCCTGCGGCGGGTCGAGCCGATGATCCGGAAGCTCCGCGCAGGGGTGTTCAGCCGCGGCGTCGGCAAGCTCATCGCGGGGCGGGTGCACGCGGCGGACGAGCTCTCCTGGACCTTCCCCATGGCGGGGTGGGTGCCGGGATCGACGGAGCCCGACGTCCTTCGCGAGCGCCTCGTCCGAGGCTTCGACTGGACCGGCATCGGCGTGTTTCTCACCATGATGTCATGGGCCGGGGACGCCCGGTTCGAAGACGCCGAGGGCCGCTCCTACGAGGACGGCTTCGTGGCCATGGACGTGCCCCTGCTCGTGATCGCAGGGGATCGCGATCGCCTCCTGCCCCCCGCCGACGCCCGCCCGGCATACGACCTCAGCGGCTCCAGCGACAAGACCTACAAGCTGTTCAGCCCGGTGCGCGAGGAGGTCCACTGGGGCCACCTGGACATCGTCATGGGGAAGGACGCGCCGCGGTTCGTGTGGCCGTACGTGGCCGACTGGATCGTGGAGCGGTGCCCCGACGAGCAGTGACCCGTCAGGTCGCGACGCGCACCTTGTGGTGCTCCACGAGTCGCTCCGCGGAGCGGATCCCGTCCACGGCGGCCGACACGATCCCCCCGGCGTACCCCGCGCCTTCTCCGACCGGGTAGAGCCCCTTCAAGCCGAGCGAGCGCCCCTCGTCGTCGCGCAGCAGGCGCACCGGCGAGGACGCGCGGGTCTCCACCCCCACCAGGACCGCGTCGGGGCCGTCGAACCCGGAGAGCCGACGGCCGAAGCCGACCAGGGCCCGGGCGATCGTCGCCGACACGGAGTCGGGGAGGCACTCGCGGAGGTCTCCGGGCGTCACCCCGGGCCGATACGTCGCGTCGATCGGGTCGCTCGACGGCCGCGCGGCGAGGAAGTCCACGACCCGCTGGGCGGGCGCGCGGTAGTCGCCCCCGCCCGCCTCGAAGGCGAGCCGCTCGAAGTGGTCGTGGAAGGCCAGGCCCGCCAGCGGATCGTCCCCGGCGCCGAAGGGGGCGTAGTCGTCGGGGCGGACCTGCACGACGATCCCCGAGTTCGCGCGGTCGCCGCTGCGCCGGGTGTCGGCCATGCCGTTCGTGACGACCCGGCCCCGCTGCGCGGTCGCGGCGATGATCCGCCCGCCCGGGCACATGCAGAAGGTGTAGGCCCCGCGTCCCCCGCCCCGGTCGTGGTGGGCCAGGTGGTAGTCCGCGGGCGGCAGCTCGGGCCGCCGGGGCGACGGGGCCTTGTACTGCACCCGGTCGATGAGGCCTTGCGGGTGCTCGACGCGCAGCCCGATCGAGCTCGACCACGCCTCCATCTCCACGTCGGCGTCCCTCAGGAAGCGGTACGTGTCGCGCGCGGAGTGGCCGGGCGCGAGGATCACCGGCGCCCTCCGCAGCTCCTCGTCCCCGAGCCGGACCCCCACGACGCTCGCCTCGTCGCGGATGAGCCCGGTGACGCATGCGCCGAACCGGAAGCTCACGCCGAGCTTCTCGAGGCGATCGCGGAACGCGCGGATGATCGCATGGAGGGTCTCTGCGCCGATGTGCGGACGCGCGTCCACGAGGATGCGCTTGGGCGCGCCCAGCTCCACGAGCTCCTTGAGCACCGAAGAGATCTGGGGACTGCGGGTGCGGGTGTAGATCTTCCCGTCGCTGAAGGCGCCGGCGCCGCCCTCGCCGAACAGCACGTTCGACTCCGGGTCGAGGTCGCCGTCGTCCCAGAATCGCTCGACGACCTCGCCGCGGTCCTCGACGCGCCCCCCCCGCTCGAGCACCACGGGAGGGGCCCCGAGGCGGGCCAGGGCCAGGGCGGCGAAGAGGCCCCCCGGGCCGGCCCCGATCACCACCGGTCGGAAGCCCTCGGCGAAGCGGTGGATCGCGGTCCTTCCCACGAAGACGCCGTCCGCGCGGAGGGCCGCGGGGCTCGTCTCCGAGTCGACCAACCGCACCGCCGATCCGCGCGGGGGACGGGGGCGGGGCGTCACCGCGTCGGGGACGTCGACCTCGATGGAATAGATGTGCCGCGCGGGGCGTCTCCGGGCATCGAGGGAGTGCCGTACGACGACCGCCTGTCGGATCTCGGGTACGTCCACGGACAGGACCCGCGCCAGAACGTCCGCGAGCCGGCGCCCGTCCTCGACGATCGCCGGCTCGAGCGCGAGTCCCGTGATCCGGTAACGCATGGGCGGACGGAGGTTACCCGCGCGCGACCTACGGCGCACCAGAAGGCGACGGCGCTTGCTCAACCGCCCGCCCTGGTCTAGTTTTGCGCGCCTTTCCTCAGATTCTGCAGTCGCGCGCGCGCGAAAGGGCCTCGAATGACGATCCGTGTGGGCATCAACGGCTTCGGCCGCATCGGCAAGTGCATCCTCCGCGTCCTGCTCGACCGGGACGGGTTCGAGCCGGTGCTGGTGAACGACCTCTCGTCGCCCGACCAGCTGGCCCCCCTCCTCAAGTACGACTCGGTCCATGGAAAGCTGCCCCAGGCGGTCACGGCCGACGGCGACAAGCTCTTCGTGGACGACCACGCCATCCGCTGCACCTCGAACCGCGCGCCCGAGAAGGTGCCGTGGGGCGAGATGGGCTGCGACGTGGTCCTCGAGTGCACCGGCATCTTCCGAGACCGCGCCGGGGCCCAGCGGATCCTCGACGGCGGCGCCCCCCGCGTCATCATCTCCGCGCCCGCCAAGCAGCCCGACGTCACGATCGTCATGGGCGTCAACCACCACCAGTTCGACCCGTCCTGGCACAAGGTCATCTCCAACGCGTCCTGCACCACCAACTGCCTCGCGCCGGTGGCCAAGGTGCTCATGGAGAACTTCGGGATCGAGCACGGTCAGATGACCACGATCCACAGCTACACCAACGATCAGAACCTCCTGGACCGGTTCCACCCGAAGGACCGACGTCGCGCCCGCGCGGCGGCCCAGAACATGCTCCCCACCAGCACCGGCGCCGCGAAGGCCGTGTCCCTCGTGCTCCCCGAGCTCGAAGGCAAGCTCAACGGCATCGCGGTCCGCGTCCCCACCCCGAACGTGTCGCTCGTCGACCTCGTCGTGAAGGTCGGCAAGGCCACGTCGAAGGAAGAGGTGAATGGCGTCCTCCGGGCCGCGGCCGCGGGTCCGCTCGCGGGTGTGCTCGCCGTCTCCGACGAGCCGCTGGTGAGCGGCGACTACATCGGCGACCCCCACTCCTCCACCGTGGACTCGCTGTGCACGGACGTCATCGGCGGGGACCTGGTCAAGGTCCTCTCCTGGTACGACAACGAGTGGGGATTCTCCAACCGCATGGTCGACCTGACCGAGCTGGTCGCGGGCTGAGAGAGCTGCCGGTGACCGCCATGCGCTCCGTGGACGAGCTCGACGTCGCCGGGCGGCGCGTTCTCGTGCGGGTGGACTTCAACGTCCCCCTCACGGAAGACGGCGCCGTCGCCGACGACACCCGCATCCGGGCCGCGCTGCCCACGATCCGCCACCTCGTGGAGGCGGGCGCGCGGGTGGTCCTGATGTCGCACCTGGGCCGTCCGAAGGGCAAGCGGAACGCCGCCCTGTCCCTCGAGCCCGCGGCCGCGAAGCTCGCGGAGCTGCTCGAGCGGGACGTGTGGCACACCGACGACTGCGTGGGCTCGGGGGCGCGGAAGCTCTCTCAGGACCTGCAGGACGGCGGAGTCCTGGTGCTGGAGAACCTCCGCTTCCGCTCCGGCGAGAAGGAGGGGAGCGAGTCCTTCGCGGACCGGCTCGCGGAGCTGGGCGATCTGTACGTCTCGGACGCCTTCGGCACGCTCCACCGGGGCGACGCGTCCGTGGCCGTGGTGCCGAAGCGGTTCGAGGGCCGCCGCGCGGTCGGTTTCCTGGTCAAGAAGGAGCTGGACCGCCTCGGGGCGCTGCTCGACGCCCCCGCCAAGCCCTTCGTGGGCGTGCTCGGCGGGGCCAAGGTCTCGGACAAGATGGGGGTCATCGACGCGCTCCTCGGGCGCGTGGACGCGCTGCTGATCGGTGGGGCGATGGCCTACACCTTCCTGCGCGCTCAGGACGTCGAGGTCGGCGCCAGCCGCGTCGAGGCGGACAAGGTCCGGCTCGCGCGCAAGCTGCTCGCGAAGGCCGAGGACCGGAGCGTACGCGTGCTCCTCCCGCTGGACCACGTCGTCGCGCCCGCGCTGGACGCGGAGGACGAGGCGACCATCGCGAAGGTCATCGCGCCGAAGCAGATGGGGCTCGACATCGGTCCCGCCACCGTCGAGCGCTACGCCCTGCAGATCCAGACCGCGGGCAGCGTGTTCTGGAACGGCCCCATGGGCGTCTTCGAGCGCGAGGCCTTCGCGGCCGGCACGCGAGGGGTGGCCCGGGCGGTGGCCACCTCGCGCGGGTACACCGTGGTGGGCGGGGGCGACTCGGCCGCGGCGGTCGTGAAGTTCGGGTACGCCGACGACGTCTCCCACGTCTCCACCGGAGGCGGCGCGAGCCTCAAGTTCCTCGAAGGCAAGGGACTCGTAGGGCTCGCTGCGCTGGAGGATCGAGCATGAGCCGCAGGCCCCTGATCGCGGGAAACTGGAAGATGAACGGCACGCCCGCGGAGGCGGCCGAGCTGGCCCGCGCCATCCGCGACGTCCTGCTCGATCCGCCCGCGGTGGACCTCGCCCTCTTCCCCCCGTTCCTCTCGATCGGCCCCGTGGTGGACGCCCTCAAGGCGACGACCGTCGGCGTCGGCGGCCAGGACCTGCACGCGCAGCCCAAGGGCGCCTACACGGGCAACGTCTCGGGCGAGATGCTCAAGGCCGCGGGCTGCACCTGGGCCCTCATCGGCCACAGCGAGCGACGGACGTACGAGAAGGAGTCCGGCGAGCTGCTGGCGAGCAAGGTCGTCGCGGCCCTCCGCGCGGGCCTCGCCCCCATGTTCTGCTGCGGCGAGACGCTCGAGCAGCGCGACTCCGGCTGGGCCCTGGACATCGTCCGCAAGCAGCTCGGCGAAGGCCTGGGCACGCTCACGGCCACGGAGCTGTCCCGCGTGGTGATCGCCTACGAGCCGGTGTGGGCCATCGGTACGGGCCGGGTCGCCACCCCGGAGCAGGCTCAGGAGGTCCACGCGGCCATCCGGGCGTGGGTCGGCAACAACTGGAATGCGGGCGCTGCGCGCTCGATGCGTATCCTCTACGGAGGAAGCGTGAAGCCCAGCAACGTCGTCGGCATCATGGCGTGCCCCGACATCGACGGAGCCCTGGTGGGCGGCGCGAGCTTGAAGGCGGACTCCTTCGACGCGATCGCCCGCTTCCAGAGCGCAGGGGCCTAGGCCCCGAAAGGACAGACATGGTCATCTTCATCACCGGGCTTCACATCGCCCTCTGCTTCTTCCTCATCCTCGTCGTGCTGCTGCAGCCCGGCAAGAGCGCCGACTTCGGCGCGGCGATGGGCGGCACCTCCCAGGGTCAGAACAGCGCCTCGGGGCCCACGACGGTCCTCGGGCAGGTCACGGCGGTCGTCGCCGCCCTGTTCATGGTCACGTCGATGTCCCTCGCGTACTTCAGCAACCAGGGACCGAAGCTCGAGGGCACTGGTGCCGACGAGATCGAGAAGCTGCTCAACGAGGGGAAGGCCGCCGAGGAGGCGCCCGAGGCCTCCGACGAGCCCCCGGCGGGCGACGAGGCCCCGGCGGGCGACGAGGCCCCGGCGGGCGACGAGGCCCCGGCGGGCGAGCCGGCGCCCGAGGGCGAAGCGGCTCCCGAAGGCGAGGCCGCTCCGGCCGACGAAGCTCCGGCGGGCGACGCCGCCGAGTAGCTCCCGCACCATCCAGAACCGCCGAAGGCCGGGGCGTCATGCCTCGGCCTTCGTCGTTCTGAAGATGCATGGTGCGACGGGGGGGACTCGAACCCCCACAGCCACAGTGGCCACTAGGCCCTCAACCTAGCGCGTCTACCAATTCCGCCACCGTCGCGTATGTGCCTCGGTTGCCCGAGGCGGCGGAAGCTAACACAGCCGATCTGCGAGATCAAAACCGCGGGAATCGGGCCGCTTCAGGGCTTCGCGAGGCAGTCCGGGCAGACGCCGTAGAGCTCCATCTTGTGGTCGAGCAGCTTGAAGCCGTGCTTCGAGGCGACCGTCAGCTGCAGTTCTTCGATCTCGTGGTTCTCGAACTCGATGATCCGGTCGCAGCGGGTGCAGATGAGGTGGTCGTGGTGGCCGTCGCCGTGCTCATCGGCGGGTTCGTACCGGGACGCGCCCTCGGAGAAGTTCCGCTCGGTGGCCAGGCCCGCGTCCACGAAGAGCTTCATGGTCCGATAGACGGTCGCGTGCCCCACCCCGCCGTCGCGCGTGCGCACGTCGCGCAGGAGCTCCTCCACGGAGATGTGCTTCCGGGCCTTCAGGAACGTCGAGAGGATCAGCTCGCGCTGGCGCGTGAGCTTCAGCCCGTTCGCGCGCATGTAGCTGGCCAACCGCTCCTGCGCAGCCTCGAGACCCGCCGGCGAGCTCATTCTTCGCCTCCCGGTTCGTTCGGCCCTCCCGGCCGAGCGGAGGGTCCGCGCGGACCCAGGCCCGTTATAGCAACCGTGCGTCCTCGCACATCAAGGGCGACGCTTCCAAGCACGAAGCCCCGCCGGACCGGAGTCGGACGGGGCTTCGAAGATCGGCCGCGGCGCGGCGCGAAGTCAGTCCGACTCGCCGTCGTCCGAGTCGTCCGCGTCGTTCGAGTCGTCCGCGTCGTTCGAGTCGTCGGCGTCGTTCGAGTCGTCGGCGTCGTTCGAGTCGTCCGCGTCGTTCGACGTGTCCGCCGGGACCTCGGCGACCGGCTCGGCCTTGGCGGCCGGGGCGTCGCCCAGGGGCTCGACGACGAGCTCGATGATGCTCATCGGCGCGTTGTCCCCGTTGCGGCGCCCGATCTTGGTGATCCGGGTGTAGCCGCCGGGGCGGTCCGCGAAGCGCTCGCTGTACTCCGAGAAGAGCGTCTGCAGCACGTCCCGGTCCTTGACCCAGCGACGGGCCTGGCGGACGGCGTGCACGCGCTTGGCGCGCAAGGCCACGAGCTCCTCGCCGGACGCCTTCTCGAGGTCCGCCGGGGTGACCCGCCGCGCGAGGGTGATCAGGGGCTCCACCACACCACGAAGCTCCTTCGCGCGGGCATCCGTGGTGCGGATGCGTCCGTGCTCCAGGAGACTCGTGGCCATGTTGCGGAACATGGCCTTCCGGTGAGTGGAGTTCCGGTTGAACTTCCGACCGCTCTTGCGATGTCGCATGACTCGACTCCCGAGGAACCCACGCTGCGCGCGAGCTCCCCTTCTCTATTACAGCTCCCGCTGACGCGGGAAGTTGTGCAGCTTCATTCCGAGCTGGAGGCCGAGCTCGGAGAGCACTTCCTTCACCTCGTTGAGCGACTTCCGGCCGAAGTTCTTCGTCTTCAGCAGGTCCGCCTCGGTCTTCTCGACCAGCTCGTAGATGTACTTGATGTTGGCGTTCTGCAGGCAGTTGGCGGAACGAACCGACAGCTCGAGCTCGTCGACCGTCTTGAAGAGGTTCTCGTTCCACTCCTCCTGCGGCTCCTCGGCCTCCTCGATCGGCTCCTCTTCCTCATCGAAGTTGATGAAGATCTGGAGCTGACCCTTGAGGATCTTCGCCGCGAAGGCGACGGCGTCGGCGGGGACGACCGTGCCGTCCGTCCACACCTCGAGCTTGAGCTTGTCGTAGTCGGTGCGCTGACCGACACGGGCGTTGGAGACGGTGTAGTTGACCCGCGTGATCGGCGAGAAGATCGCGTCGATCGGGATGGTGCCGATGGGCGCCTCGGGGTCCTTGTTGCGATCGGCCGGGACGTAGCCCGAGCCCTTCTCGACGCGCAGCTCCATGCGGAGCTTGCCCTCACCCGCGAGCGTGCAGATGTGGTGGTCGGGGTTCATGATCGCCGCGTCGCCGACGGTCTGGATGTCGCCCGCCAGCACGTTGATCTGCTGACCGCGCGAACCCTCCTTCTCCACGACGAACGTCTGCGTCTCGTAGGTGTGCTGACGAATGAGCACGCCCTTGAGGTTCAGGATGATGTCGGTGACGTCCTCGATGACGCCCTCGACCGTGGAGAACTCGTGCAGCACGCCGTCGATGCGGACGGACGTGATGGCGGTCCCCTGGAGGCTCGTGAGGAGCACACGCCGCAGGGCGTTGCCGAGCGTCACACCGAAGCCGGGCTCGAGCGGCTGAGCCGTGAACTTCCCGTACTGCTCCGGGTTGGACACCTCCTCCTGGACCAGCCGACGCGGTCGGATCAGGGTTCGCCAGTTGCGGAAAATCTCAGTGGTCTCGGACACGCATCAGCTCCTTGCGGCTACGCCCGGGGGCATCGCCACTGCCTCCGCGATGAGCGCGCAGGCAGGTGTTCTCTCGAAATCGAGCGGGGACGAACCCCGAATAATCAGACGCGACGACGCTTGGGCGGCCGGCAGCCGTTGTGCGGCACCGGCGTGACGTCCCGAATCATCGTGATCTTCAGCCCCGCGGTGGACAGCGCGCGGAGCGCGGACTCGCGGCCGCCTCCCGGCCCCTTCACCTCGACCGACACGGTGCGCATGCCGTGCTCCATGGCCTTCCGCGCGGCGTCCTCGGCCACCATCTGGGCGGCGAAGGGCGTGCTCTTGCGGGAGCCCTTGAAGCCCCGGACACCCGCCGACGACCACGCGATGGCGTTCCCGTTGGTGTCGGTGATGTTGACGATCGTGTTGTTGAACGTCGCGTGGATGTGCGCCACACCCACGGGAATGTTCTTGGAGACCTTCTTCTTGGTCGGCTTCCGGGTCTTCGCCATGACTTACCTCTTCTTCTTCGTCGGGATGCGACGCGGGCCCTTGCGGGTGCGGGCGTTGGTGTGCGTCCGCTGGCCACGAACCGGGAGACCGCGGCGGTGCCGGAGACCTCGGTACGTGTTCAGGTCCATCAGGCGCTTGATGTTCATGGCGACCTCCTTGCGGAGATCACCTTCCACCGTCGCGTTGGCCCCGATGACCGAGCGGATGCGCGCCACTTCGGCGTCGCTGAGTTCGTGGGTTCGTCGGCTCTCGTCGATTCCCGCTTCCTTGAGGATGCGGCCGCTCACCGACGGACCGATGCCGTAGATGTACGTGAGAGAGACGACGATGCGCTTGTTGCGCGGAATGTCTACACCTGCGATGCGTGCCATGAATCGGCTCCGTCAGCCCTGTCGCTGCTTGTGCTTGGGGTTCTCGCAGATCACGCGGACGACGCCACGGCGCTTGATGACGCGGCACTTGTCGCACATCTTCCTTACAGAGGCTCGTACCTTCATCTCAACGCTCCTGCTTCGCTTCCAAGCGGCGAATGATGCGCCCCCGCGAGGGGTCCGTATCACTCAGTTTCACCATCACTTCATCGCCTGGAATCAAACGAACGATTCGCATCTGAAGCGCGCCGCCGACATGGGCGGAGATCAACCCGCCGCCGGCGAGCCGCACGCTATACACACGATTCGGTCCGAGATCAAGAATTGATCCCCGGACTTCCAAGCTCAGCCCTCCAGGGCACCGAGCAGCCTGACGTAGATCGCGTCGATGTCACCGACACCGTCGACCTCCGCGACCAGGCCGCGCTGTTGGTAGTAATCGGCCACGGGGGCCGTGTTGTGGGCGTACTCGTTGAGTCGCACCCGAACCTTCTCTTCGGTGTCGTCCATTCGCTGCGAGAGCGGGTCGCCGCACGCGTCGCACACGCCCTCGGTCGCCGGGGGCGAGAAGCTCGTGTGGTACACGGCGCCGCAGTTCTTGCACGAACGACGGCCGACGATGCGGTCGACGATCAGCTCGTCCGGCACCACCAGCACCAGCACCTTGTCGATCGTGGCGCCGCGGCGAGACAGCAGCGAGTCGAGCGCGACGGCCTGGGGCACGGTGCGGGGGAACCCGTCGAGCACGTAGCCGCCGTCGCAGTCCGACTCGCCGAGCCGCGCGTCGACCATGCCGATGACCAGCTCGTCGGGGACGAGCAGGCCCTGGTCCATGAACTTCTGGGCCTGCACCCCGAGGTCCGTCTTCTGCGCGCGGTTCGCGCGGAGCAGATCGCCCGTGGAGATCTGCGGGATCCCCCTGTCGGCGATCAGCCGCTGGGCCTGCGTGCCCTTGCCCGCGCCGGGGGGCCCGAAGAAGATGAGCCGCATCAGAGCCTCCGACGCCCACGCACCGCGCCCGCCGACTGCTGGCCCATGAGCCCGTCGTAGTGCGAGGTGAGGAGGTGACTCTCGATCTGGGCGACGAGGTCGAGGCCCACGCCGACGCAGATGAGGAGGCCGGTGCCGCCGAAGTAGAAGCTGACCTTGGCCTGCGTGATGAGGATGTCGGGGAGGATGCAGACCGCGCTGATGTACAGCGCTCCCGCCAGCGTCAGGCGCGTGAGCAGCCGGTCGATGTACTCGGCCGTCGGCTTGCCGGGGCGGATGCCCGGGACGTACCCGCCGTGCTTCTGGAGGTTCTCCGCGACGTCCGCCGGGTCGAAGGTGACCGAAGTGTAGAAGTAGCAGAAGAAGATCGTCAGCAGCGCATACAGGGTCAGGTACAGCGTGGTGCCCATCGCGAGCGCGCTCTGCACCTCCTGGAGGAACAGGTTGTCCCGCCAGAAGGACCCGATCGTGGCCGGGAAGACCATCAGCGACGACGAGAAGATCGGCGGGATGACGCCCGCCATGTTGATCTTCAAAGGCAGGTGCGTGTCGCGTCCGCCGTAGACCTTCCGGCCCACCACGCGCTTCGCGTACTGGACGGGGATCCTGCGCTGCCCGCGTTCACAGAAGACGATGAACGCGACGACCCCCAGCGCGAACACACCGAGCAGGAGGACCTGCAGGAAGTTGAACTCCGACCGGCTGAGCTGCTGGAAGGTGTTCCAGATGGCCTGCGGGAACCGGGCGACGATGCCCGCCATGATGATCAGCGAGATGCCGTTGCCGATGCCGCGCTCGGTGATCTTCTCACCGAGCCACATGATGAAGCAGGTGCCCGTGGTCAGCGAGAGGACCGTGAGGAGGCGGAAGGGCCAACCGGGGTCGGTCACCACCGCGGCGCCGCCGGGGGCGCGCATGCTCTCGAGGCCGTAGGCGATGGCCATGCCCTGGATCAGGGAGATGAGGATCGTGCCGTACCGGGTGTACTGCGTGATCTTCTGACGACCGGCTTCGCCCTCCTTCTTCAGCCGCTCGAGCGCAGGCACCGCCACCGCCAAGAGCTGCAGAATGATGCTCGCGGAGATGTACGGCATGATGCCGAGGGTGAAGATCGAGAACTGCTCCAGCGCGCCGCCGGAGAACATGTCGTAGAGGCCGAAGAGGGTGCCGTCCCCCGCGCTCGCGAAGAAGCTCGAGAGGGCCTGGCGGTCCGTGCCGGGGTTGGGGATGAAGACCCCGATCCGATAGACGCCCAGCAGCGCGATCATCACCAAGAGGCGGGTGCGCAGCTCGGGCACCTTCGGGATCGCCATGTAGTTGGGTGCCACCTGTGGACCTACCTTCGAATCAAGCCTGAAGTACGGACGCGGAGAAGACTCAGACCAGCTCGACGGTGCCGCCGGCCGACTCGACCTTGGCGCGCGCACCCTCGCTGATCTTGTGGACCTTCACCGTGAGGGCGTGGGCGAGCTCGCCGTTGCCCAGGAGCTTGACGCCGTCGCCGATCTTGCCGACGAGGCCCGCCTCCTGGAGGACGGCGACGTCCACCACGGTGCCCGCCTCGAACGCGGCGAGGTCGCCGACCTGGACGATCTTGATGTCCTTGGCGAAGCGGTTGTGGAAGCCGCGCTTCGGGAGACGACGGGTGAGCGGCATCTGGCCGCCCTCGAAGCCGAGGCGCACGCCGCCGCCGCTGCGGGAGTTCTGGCCCTTCTGGCCACGGCCCGCGGTCTTGCCGGTGCCGCTGCCGGTCCCTCGACCGACTCGCTTCCGGGGACGGGTGCTGCCCGGGATCGGGCTCAACTCGTTCAGAGACATTTCGCTGCTCCACGCCGCCCCACCGAGGGTGGGCTCGTCCCGAAGGGGGACGGGGGCGACTCGCTACCCACCGGGTTGCTTACTCGGACTCACGCACCTCGACGAGGTGGATCACCTTCTTGACCATGCCGCGGATGGAGGGGGTGTCCTCCAGCTCGACGGTGTGGTTCAAACGCCTGAGGCCGAGGCCTCGGATCGTCGCCCGCTGGTCCTGCGGACGGCCGATCGTGCTTCGCTTCCAGGTCACCTGCAGAGTGGCCATGACTTCTCCGTTTCGGGATTCGGGCGACGCCTAGGCGTTGTCCCGAACCTCCGGGGCGCCGCGACGACGCAGGTAGCTGTCCGGCGACTGGAGGCTCGTGAGAGCCGTCATGGTCGCCTTGAGGACGTTGTGCGGGTTGTTCGTGCCGATGCACTTGGTGAGGATGTTCTGGACCCCCGCGCACTCGAGCACCGCGCGCACCGCACCACCGGCGATGACACCCGTACCCTCGCTGGCGGGCTTCAACAACACCCGACCGGCGCCGAAGTGTCCCACGATGGCGTGAGGAATCGTCCCGCCGTCGTTGAGGGGGATGCGCACCATCGCGCGCTTCGCCCTCTCGCCGCCCTTGCGGATGGCTTCGGGGACCTCGTTGGCCTTGCCGAGACCGACGCCGACGCGCCCCTCGGCGTCACCCACGACTACCAGTGCAGAGAAGTTGAAGCGACGGCCGCCCTTGACGACCTTCGCTACGCGATTGATATCGACGACACGATCGAGAAGCTCGACGTCGCCATCCATGAAACGGGCCATCGAAGACTCCCTAGAAGGTGAGTCCGCCCTTACGGGCGGCCTCGGCCAGGGCCTGAACCCGACCGTGATACTTGAAGCCGTTGCGGTCGAAGACCACGGACGTGATGCCCGCCGCCTTCGCCTTCTCGGCGATGGCCGTGCCGACCGCGCCGGCCGCGGCCTTGTTGCCGCGGTGGCCGTCGATCTCGGCGTTCAAGGTGGTGGCCGCCGCCACGGTCCGACCAGCCGCGTCGTCGACGAGCTGGGCGTACATGTGGCGGGCGGTGCGGTAGATGCTCAGGCGCGGCCGCTCGGCCGTGCCCTGCACCGTCTTGCGGATGCGGATCTTGCGGCGCAGGCGCGCCGCGCTACGGGGGTTGGTCTTGGCCATGACGATTCCTACTTCGCGACGCCGGACTTGCCGGCCTTCAGGCGAATGACCTCGTCCGAGTACCGGATGCCCTTGCCCTTGTAGGCGTCGGGGCTTCGGAAGCCTCGGATCTTGGCGGCCGTCTGCCCGACGGCCTCCTTGTCGATTCCGCTGACGTGAATGTTGTTCTGCTTGTCGACCGAGATCTCCACACCCTCGGGGATCGGGTAGGCGATCGGGTGGCTGTAGCCGAGCGTGAGGTCCAGGGTGCGCCCCTTGACCGCGGCTCGGTATCCGACGCCCACGATCGACAGCTTCTTGCTGAAGCCCGAGTGCACGCCGGTGACCATGTTCGCGAGGAGGCTGCGGCACAGCCCGTGACGCTCACGGGCGCGCTTCGTCTCGTTCGCGCGGAGGACGTTCACCTTGTCGCCGTCGAGCTCGAAGGTGATGAGGTCGGGGAAAGAGCGGCTCAGCTGCCCCTTGGGGCCCTTCGCCGTGACGTTGCTGCCCGCCACCTGGACGGTGACGCCGGACGGGACCGGGATCGGCAGTTTTCCGATGCGAGACATGTTCGACTCCGCCTACCAGACGTACGCGAGGACCTCACCGCCGACGCCGAGACGACGCGCGTCCCGGTCGGAGATGACACCCTTGCTGGTGCTGAGGAGGGCGACCCCGAGTCCGTTCAGGACGCGCGGGATCTCCTTGCTGCCGACGTAGCGGCGGCAGCCCGGCTTCGAGACGCGCTCGATGCCCAGGATGATCGGCTTCTCGTCCTTGTCGTACTTGAGGTACGCGTGGAGGTTGCCCTGGGGGCCGGTCTCCTCGAACTGGTAGTCCGAGATGAAGCCCTCGTGCTTGAGGATCTCGAGGATCGACTTCTTGATGCGGCTGGCGGGGATCGTCACGATGTCGTGCCGCGCCCGCTGCGCGTTGCGCACCCGCGTAAGCAGGTCCGCGATCGGGTCTGTCATGCCCATTGCTCTATCTCCGACACCCCGCGCGGTTTCCACAGGTGGGACCTGGGCGGGGCGACCTCTTCCGAGGCAGGTTCAGGGGTCTACCAGGAGGACTTCACGACGCCGGGAATCCGCCCCTCGAGGGAGAGGTTGCGGAAGCAGATCCGGCACAGCTCGAACTTGCGCATGAACCCACGCGGCCGTCCGCAGACACCACACCGGTTCCGGTGCTGCACCTGGTACTTCGGGCCTCGCTTCCAAGCGGCGATCTTCGACTTCTTGGCCATTGTTCTTCTCAGTTCGTCTTGAAGGGCATGCCCAGGTGCTTGAGCAGCGCCAGGGCTTCCGCGTCGGTCTTCGCGGTGGTCACGAACGTGATGTTCATGCCGTGGATGCGATCGACCTTGTCGTAATCGATCTCGGGAAACACGATCTGCTCGCGCAGTCCGAGGCTGTAGTTGCCGCGGCCGTCGAACGCCTTCCGCGACACGCCGCGGAAGTCACGCATGCGGGGCATCGTCAGCGAGATGAGCCGATCCATGAACTCCCACATGTGGGCGCGACGCAGCGTGACGGAGGTGCCGATCGGCATGCCTTCACGCAGCTTGAAGTTGGCGATCGAGCGACGGGCGCGACGG
The DNA here is from genome assembly GCA_964620495.1 of uncultured Rickettsiales bacterium. Lineage (GTDB taxonomy): Bacteria > Myxococcota_A > UBA796 > UBA9615 > UBA9615 > CAZEKB01. The sequence continues at coordinate 105,601 of CAZUHI010000022.1, forward strand.
ATGACCGCCTTCTGACCCGTGATGGTCGCCAGCTCGTTGGCCGCCGTCTCCAGCAGCTTCACGTTCTGGATCGCGTCCTTCATGGACACGTTGAGGACGATCTTCTGCATCCGCGGAACCATCATCGGGTTCGCGTACTGAAAGTCCTCGTTCAGCTTCGCCACGACTTCGCTCTTGTACTTCGCAGCGAGACGCGGGGCGTAATCAGACATCCGAAACTCCTTGTGCGCTGGGGCAGCCGTCCGCCGGGATCATCCCGACGACGCCCGTCATGCGCCGGTCTGGATTTCCTCGCCCGTCTTGCGGGCGATGCGCACCTTGCGACCGTCGTCTCCGAGCTTGTAGGCGAGCCGGCTGGCCCCCTTGTCGGTCTCGAAAGCGACGTTCGAAATGTGAATGGAAGCCTCCTTCTCGACGATCCCACCGGGACGGCCGAGTGCAGGCTGGGGCTTTTGGTGACGGCGGACGCGGTTGACGCCGCCGACGAAGACACGAGTGCGGTCCTTGCTGAACCCGGTGATGGATCCGGCCTCGCCCTTGTGGGCGCCGGAGATCACCACCACGTCGTCGCCCACGCGGAGCTTCGTGGCGCGCTTGTTTTCAATCATCACAGCACCTCGGGAGCGAGCGACACGATCTTCATGAACTGGCGCGCGCGAAGCTCGCGAGCGACCGGACCGAAGATGCGGGTGCCGACAGGCTCGCCGTCCTTCACCAGGACGGCAGCGTTGTTGTCGAACCGAATGTAGGAGCCGTCGGCGCGCCGAAGCTCCTTGGCGGTGCGGACGATGACGGCCTCCATGACCGTGCCCCGTCGCACCTTGCTGTTCGGGATGGCCTCCTTCACGGAGACCTTGATGATGTCGCCGACGGTCGCGTACTTGCGCTTGGAGCCGCCGAGCACCTTGATGCACATCAGCTTCTTGGCGCCCGAGTTGTCGGCGACGTCGAGGACGGATTCGACCTGGATCATCGGACTACCCCACCGCCTTGCGGTCGACGCTCTTGACGCGCCAGCGCTTGTGCTTGCTGAGAGGCCGCGTCTCGACGATCGTCACCAGGTCGCCGATCCCGACCTCGTTGGTCTCGTCGTGGGCCTGGTACTTCTTGCTGTCGCGGACGTACTTCTTGTAGCGGGCGTGCTTGACGTGACGCGTGACCTTGACCACGACGGTCTTGGCCATCTTGTCGCTCACCACGAGCCCCTGCAGGGTCCGCTGGTTCCGACGGGGGGCCGCGGTGGCCTGGGTTTCCTCGGACATCTCTACTCCTCGCTACCGAAGCGCTTGCGGAAGGCGGCGAAGGCCGTCTCCTCCGGATCGAGCTTGCCGACCGCCGCCGCGAGTCCGCCCGTGGACAGACCGCGCTCGCGCTCACGCTCGCGAATCACCGTGTTCACGCGGGCGATGTCTCGGCGCGTGGTGCGCAACTGCGCGCTGTTCTCGAGCTGGCCCGTCGCGTGCTGGAAGCTCAGCGACGTCTGCTCGCCCAAGAGGTCCTGACGACGAAGGAGCAGGCCCTTGTCGTCGAACGAACGAAGGTCGGCGACGTTCATGTCCAGTCCTCCCGCTTCACGAAGCGCGTGGCGATCGGGAGCTTGTGAGCGGCGAGGCGCATGGCCTCGCGGGCGACCTTCTCGTCGACGCCCTCCATCTCGTAGAGGACCCGGCCGGGGCGCACGACGGCGACCCACAGCTCGGGCGCGCCCTTGCCCTTACCCATTCGGGTCTCGGCGGGCTTCTTCGTCAGCGGCTTGTCGGGGAAGATCCGGATCCAGATCTGACCGCCACGCTTGGCCTTACGAGTCATGGCGACTCGTGCGGCCTCGATCTGGCGCGCCGTGATCCACCCGGGCGCCATGGCCTGGAGGCCATAGGTTCCGAAGTCCACGGTGCTCCCGCGCCGCGAAATGCCGCGCTGGCGACCCTTCTGCACCTTGCGATGCTTGACACGCTTGGGGCTCAACATTGCTCTCTACCTCGTTCTGCTACCGGGGGAACGCTTACGCGTTCTCGTCGCCCGGCAGGACTTCGCCCTTGAAAATCCAGACCTTGACGCCGATCACGCCGTAGGTCGTCTTGGCCACCACGAAGCCGTAGTCGATGTCCGCCCGCAGGGTGTGCAGGGGGACGCGACCCTCGCGGTACCACTCGCGACGGCTCATGTCGGCGCCGCCCAGGCGGCCCGCGGACATGACCTTCACGCCCTTGGCGCCCGCGCGCATCGTCGACTGAACCGCCTTCTTCATGGCCCGACGGAACGAGACGCGCTTCTCGAGCTGGGCGGCGATGTTCTCCGCCACCAGCTGCGCGTCGAGCTCCACCTTGCGGACCTCGATGATGTTGAGGAAGACCTCCGTGGAGGTGACCTTCCGCAGCGCCTTCTTGAGCTCCTCGAGCCCGGCGCAGCGCTTGCCGATGATCATCCCCGGGCGCGCGGCGTAGACGAAGACCTTCGCCTTCGACGCGGCGCGCTCGATGATGATCCGGCTGACCTGAGCCGCCTTGAGGCGCTTCTTGAGGAACTTCCGAATCTGGAGGTCCTCATGCAGATCACGGGCGTAGGACTTCTCCGCGTACCAGCGGGACTCCCACGTCTTGACGGTTCCTACTCGGAAGCCGACGGGATGGACTTTCTGACCCACAGTTCACTCTCCAAATCACGGACCCGCCTCACGGCGGCGCGCCACCCTATAGGCCGCGCTGATACCCGTCAACGAACGTTTTGTGCCACTCAGCGAGCTCCAAGGAGCTCCTAGCGAGCTCCGAGCTGCACGGTGATGTGGCTCGTGCGCTTGATGATTCGCGTCGCGCGGCCCTGGGCCCGCGGCAGGAAGCGTCGAAGCGTCGGCCCACCGTCGACATGGATGGTCTTCACGAACAGCGTGTCGACATCCAGCTCCGGCGAGGCCTCCGAGGCGTTGGCGATGGCGGACTGGATCAGCTTCTCGATGAGAGGAGCCGATCGCTTCCGCGTGTACTTGAGGACGTTGAGCGCGTCGTCCACCTTCCGGCCTCGGACGAGGTCGGCCACCAGGCGCGCCTTCTGGGGCGACACGCGGATGTGGCGGAGCTTGGCGCTGGAAACAGCTTCTTGAGACATGGCCTTTTCCTCAGCGCACGCGCGACTTGCGGTCGCCGGCGTGCCCGTAGAAGGTCCGGGTCGGGGAGAACTCGCCGAGCTTGTGGCCGACCATCTGGTCAGTCACGTACACCGGGATGAACTTCCTGCCGTTGTGCACGGCGAACGTCATCCCGATGAAGTCGGGGAGGATGGTGGAGCGCCGCGACCACGTCTTGATCACGCGGTTGCTGTTGCTGGCCTTGGCCGAGGCCGCCTTCTCGAGCAGGTGCCCGTCGACGAACGGCCCCTTCTTCAGGGAACGAGACATGAGCGGCTCCTACTTCTTCCGGCGCTTCACGATGAAGCGGTTGCTGACCTTGTTGGTCCGGGTCTTGGCGCCCTTGGTGGGCTTGCCCCAGGGCGTGACGGGGTGACGACCGCCGGATGTGCGGCCTTCGCCGCCGCCGTGCGGGTGATCGACGGGGTTCATGGCGACGCCGCGAACCTTGGGACGACGCCCGAGCCAGCGGCTCCGACCCGCCTTGCCGAGCTTGATGTTCTCGTGCTGCAGGTTGCCCACCTGGCCGACCGTGGCCGAGCACTGGTGGAACACGTTGCGCAGCTCGCCCGACGGGAGGCGGAGGAGGACGTAGCGCCCCTCCTTGGCCATGACCTGCGCGTACGTACCGGCCGCGCGCGCCATCTGGCCACCCTTCCCGGGCTTCAACTCGATGTTGTAGACCCAGGTGCCGAGCGGGATGTTGACGAGGGGCAGCGAGTTGCCGGGCTTGATGTCCGACTTCGGTCCCGTCTCGACGACGTCCCCGACCGTGAGGCCCTTCGGCGCGATGATGTACCGCTTCTCGCCGTCCGCGTAGATGAGCAGAGCCAGCCGCGCGCTGCGGTTGGGGTCGTACTCGATCCCGGCGACGCGGGCGGGGATCCCGACCTTGTCGCGACGGAAGTCGACGATGCGGATCCGCTTGCGGTGCCCGCCACCACGACGACGCATGGTGATGCGGCCCGTGCTGTTGCGGCCGCCGCTGCGCTTCCACTTGGCGAGCAGCGCCTTCTGCGGATTGTTCCCCGTGGTGATCTCGGAGAAGTCCGAAGAGGACATCCCCCGGCGACCCGGAGAAGTGGGGTTGTACTTCTTGATACCCATCGGAAGCTCCGACCTACACGCCGGTGTAGATGTTGAGGACGTCGTCTTCGTGCAGAGTGACGAACGCCTTCTTCCAGTTCGATCGCTTCCCGTAGTAGCGACCGAACCGCTTGACCTTGCCCCGCACGACCATGGTGCGGACCTTGTTGACGCGCACCCCGAAGAGGTCCGAGACGGCGTGGCCGATCTCGATCTTCGTGGCGTCGCGGCCGACCTCGAACGCGTACGTGTTCGAGATATCCATGAGGGACGCCGACTTCTCAGTCATCAGCGGGCGGACGAGGATGTCACCGATGCGCTTCATGCCATGAACCTCGAGGCGATCTTGGCGACCGAGTCCGTGGTGAGGACGAGGTGCTTGTGCCGGAGGATGTCCTCGACGTTCAGGCCCGCCTCGGTCAGCACCTTGATGTAGGGGATGTTCCGCGCGGAGCGACTCATCGTGTCGTTCGTCTCGGCCGTCACGACCAGGGCCGAGTCGATGCCGAGCTTGTTGAGCAGCTCGGCGACCGGCTTGGTCTTGATCTCGGTGAGGTCGAGGTTCTCGAAGACCACCACCTTGCCGCCCGAAGCACGACGCGTGAGCGCGCTCTTCATCGCGTTGCGCCGAACCTTCTTGTTCAGCTTGAACGCGTAGCTGCGCGGCTGCGGGCCGTGGGCGACGCCGCCACCGCGGAACTGCGGGGCGCGGGACCCACCGTGACGGGCACGACCGGTGCCCTTCTGACGGTAGATCTTCTTGCCGCCGCCGCGAACGGCCGAACGGGTCTTGGTGGACGCGGTGCCCTGGCGACGATGCGCCTGGCTGTAGCGGACCACTTCGTGAAGCAGGTGATCGTAACGGTCGACGTTGAACACGTCGTCCGGCAGATCGATGCTCGACACGGAGTCGCCGCTCAAGTTGTAGACGTTTGCAGTCGGCATGGCTCAGCCCGGTTCTGGGTCGCTCTCGCGACCTAGTTCAGCTTGATCTCGACGTCGACCCCAGCGGAGAGGTCGAGCTTCATCAGCGCGTCGATCGTCGATTCGTTGGGCTCCAGGATGTCCAGGAGCCGGTTGTGCGTGCGGATCTCGAACTGCTCGCGGCTCTTCTTGTCCACGTGCGGTCCGCGAAGGACGCAGTACTTGTTGATCTTGGTCGGAAGCGGCACGGGACCGCGGACCACGGCGCCGGTGCGGCTGACCGTCCCGACGATCTCCTGGGCGCTCTTGTCCAGGAGCTTGTGGTCGTACGCCTTCAGGCGAATCCGGATGTTCTGCTCAGCCATCGGTGACCTCTTATCCCTCTGACATCACGGCCGGTCGGTCCGAAGAGACCGCCGGCCGCGACTGATCCGTGTGCGGATCGCTACTCGATGATGTCCTCGACCACGCCCGCGCCGATGGTGCGGCCGCCCTCGCGAATCGCGAAGCGCAGCCCCTTCTCCA
>CAZUHI010000023.1:0-33408 GCA_964620495.1 uncultured Rickettsiales bacterium
CCCCGAGCTCCCCCCCATCTGTGCGGAGCTCCCCCCCATTTGTGCGGAGCTCCCCCCCATCCGTCGCGGCCAGGGTCCGATACGCCTGATCTGCCGCCCGAGGGTTGTCTGGATCCCGCAGTTCAAGGAGCCCCTCGTTGACCATCCCTCGCAGGTAGTTGTCGCGGACCGTCGCGTGGGCACGGTTCAGCCGGTCAGCGACTTCGCGGGCCCTCCGCCACTCGCCTCGGCAGTACTCGGCAATGGCCGCGATCACGTCGGCTCGCTTCGCCCAGGCTTTGCCGGCGACCGCCTCGATGAGGTCCGTTCCGCCCGAACTGTGCGGAGTGGTTTGCCGAGTGGTTTGCGGAGTGGTTTGCCGAGTGCCCTCTGGAGGAATGGGGAACTCGAGCTGCGGCTCCGCGCTCGGCGCCGGTGCCTCGGCCGCGACGGTGTACCAGGCCCCGGCCCGGTCGCCGTGCGACACCAGGAAGCATCGGTCCACCAGGTCCTTCAGCAGGAACGTCAGATCCCGCGAGTGTAAGGCGCAGATCTCCTGCATCCGCCGGTTCGTGACCCGGCCCTCGATCTCGGCGGTGGCGATCGCGAGGCGCCCCTCCGTGGACAGCTGCGGGAAGTCGGGGAAGCGCGCTTCGAGCTCGGCCAGCACCCGCTCGTCGAGCAGGCTCTCGGTCGTGAGCCGCAGCGTGGTGGTGTCCAGTTCGGGATCCTCGTCCAGGCTCGGCGCTGCCCAGTGCTGCTCGCGCCACGCCTGGAGGATGCGCGAGAAGCCCGAGCCGGCCCGCTCACCGAAGCCGATGAGCCCGAACATCTTCTGCAGCGTGCGGTTGCGGCAGTCCGACGAGCCGCCCTCGCGGATGGTGGACAGCGGCAGGCGTGGCACGCCGGGGTTGCGGAACTCGAAGCCGTCGCAGAGCTTGAGCACCTGGACGCTCAGCCGCCCCTCGTAGTCGGCGTGCACCAGCGCGTTGATCAGCGCCTCGCGCAGTGCGCGGTGGACCGGCGTGTCGTCGATGCGCTGCAGGTCCGGCCCGATGCGGAATGGCACCTTGAGGTCGGCGGTCAGCTTGACGACCACCCTGCGGAAGAAGTCGAAGACGTTGCCCGTCCATCGGCCGTCCGGATGGACGCGGTCGCTCCAGGAGATCGCCCCGCCGGGCGGGTTGTCGCGCTCCTGATAGTCGACGAAGTAGTCGGGCAGCACCTCGGTGATGGTCTCGGCGCGGCCGAACATCAGCAGGCCCGCGAGCGTGAGCCCCTCGACGGCCTCCTCGCGGTCTCGCTGCCAGCCGCCGAGCTGCCGGAGCAGCTCCTGGTCGGTCAGTCCGACCCAGGGGTGCCCCGGCTCCTTGCTGCGGAACACGTTCCGCCAGGCGCCCAGGCTGTCGGCGTCGATGTCGTCGAGCGTGTAGCCCTTGAGCACCCGAGCGTCGCGCGTGGCGTACTCGGCATCCGCGAGCATCCGGCGGATCCGGTCCCGGTCCGCTCGTCGGTCCCCCTCGTGGGTCCGGAGGTAGGTCCCGGTCATCGGGTCCGAGCCGACGTGGACCGGCCGCTCGGAACGCGGGGCGCGCGGAACATGCACGACGATCAGCGTGCGTCCCTCGACCTGCACCTCCTCGACGTCCTTCTCGGCAAGCAGGTTGGCGCTGATCTTCTGCCGGTTGTTCAGCAGGTCCCAGAGCTCGCGCTGCACCGACGCGGGATCGGCGATGCCGTGAAGCTCGAGGGTGCGGTCGCGGCGCTCCTTGAGGCCGAGTACGACCTGCCCGCCGCGGGAGTTCGCCATCGCCGAGTAGGTGGGCCAGAAGTCCTCGGGCAGCTTGCCCCGCCCGTCGCGCCCCGCGGCCTTCTTCGCCTCGAAGTCCCAGCCTTCGCGCAGGGCGTCGATGTCGTCGAGGGTCGAGGTGGTCACAGAGCTCCCTACGCCCCGGTCTCGACCGACAGGCGATCCGTCGACCAGATCGCCTCGGCGAGCCGCCGGTAGAGGAACTGCCGCTTCTTGAGCTGCTTCTTGCCGAAGTCGTCGTAGGCGCGGACCGGCAGGTCGTACTTCTCGATGAACCGCCGGAACGCGGGGTTGTTCTTGTAGGTCTGCGGGTGGAGCGACGCCGCAAGGAGGTTCTGCTGCGCGTACGCGTCGCGCTTTAGTTCGTAGTCGGAGTCGTTGAGGCTCTGGTTGATACCCCGCGGCAGGAGGAGCAGGCCGCCCACGCGGTTCCGGTACTGGTCGAAGTCCGTGGGGTGGTCGAAGACGTCGCTGAACCGGTCGAAGTGGTCCGGCCAGATGTGCTCCACCTCGAACGGCCGTCCCCTCCCCTGGGACAGGTAGTGCTCGATCGAGGTCCCGACTCCGCAGCCCTCGTCCACGAACCAGGTCAGACGGGCGAGGATGTGGCGGACCTGCCGGAAGTTCTGCTGGTGGACGCGGAGTCGCGTGTTCGACTCGAACGTCTCTTCTTCGGCTTCGGCCTGCTCGCGGAGCAGCTCCGCCAGGGCGGACAGGTCGAGATCCCGCAAGTCCTTGGCGAGGTTGAACATCGTGTACTTCACCGACGAGTACGCGATGGTTCGGAAGTTCCAGACGCGCCGAGCGAGCCAGATGTCCAAGTAGTCCGAGACGAGCTGGATCTTCCTGGTAACGACCTTGGGTTCGTCATCGGGATCGAGAGCCGCGAGCAGCAGCATGTACTGGTGGGTGAACCCCCGCTGCCCATTGAAGTACACGCTGGGGAGTTCGTCCGAGTAGCTGCTAGCTGCGTCCAGCAGACGGAGGTACTGGCGAGCGAAGAAGTCGACGTCGCGCACGACGAACCGGACGAAGTCCGACGACTTGCTCAGCCCCAGCGACTCACGCTTGTCCCGCACCCAACGGTGGAACTCCGAGCCGATGCGCTCGAAGTCCATGTTCTGCGCGCCCTTCTGCCCAGGGCGGATGCTGCTCGCGTGCCGGGCGCGGAGCCAGTGCTTGAAGAAGTGGGCGTCCTCTGCCTCGCCCCGCTCACGCAGTGCTTGCACGCGCTTCTTCCAGCTGTCGTTGACCCGCCGCTGCTCGTCCTCGTCGGTGATGTTGGCGAGGACGTAGCCCTTGAGCATCTCGGGTAGCGAGAGCGACAGGCCGCGGTCGTTCATCGTCTCGAAGATGGTGTAGGCGTCCTCGTCCGAGTAGGCCTCGATTTCGACCAGGTGAACATTCTCGAGCAGCCAGTCGATGAAGAAGGGCAGCGCCTCGCCTGCGACGAGGTCGGGCAGGTGGGTTCCGATGTCCTGGTAGCGCCCGACGAGGTTCCTGACCGACTCGGAAGCGTCCTGCGCGTCAAAGGTCTCACCCTGGAACAGGGCTTCCATGCACGGCGTCCGCTCCGGCACGTCCAGGTTGAAGCTCCGCTTCCCGTACTTCTCGCTGAAGACCAGGTTGGCAACCGGGACCTCCACTTCGCGATCAGCCTGGAGGTGGTGCAGGTAGATAAGGAGCAGACTGAGCGTCGTGAGCCGCTGTTGGCCATCGACCACGTACTTCCGCTTGCGCTTGTGGCTGATGACGATCGAGCCGAGGAAGTAGTGACCGTATCGTTCGACGTCCGGTCGCTCGTGCTCGGGCGAGTAGCTGTTCAGGAACTTCCCGGTCAGGTCGTCAATGAGCTCCTGGACCTGGGGCTCCTGCCACGCGTACTCCCGCTGGTAGAAGTCGATGGCGTACTTCACGCCGTCGAGCAGCTGCCGAACCGTCCTCGCGTCTCCGTCGATCTTCCTCATCGCTCACTCCCCCCCCGGCACGTTCTCGATCGTCCACACCGACCCGGCTCCATTCACGTTCGCCTGACCTGTCATGCCGCGGCCTCGGAGGACAGGTCGAGCTGGCCGGTGACGGCGGCGGTGATGAGGGCTTGGCGGTATTCGCGGAGACGCGAGGTGCTTTCCGCAGTCGCAGTCATGGCCCTCTCCAGCGGCGCCAGCCGGGCATCAAGGTGCGCTGCGATCTGGCCTTGCTCGGGCACCGGGACATCTGGAAGTGGAACTCGGGCGAGGTCCCAGATATTGACCCCCTTCACGGTCGAGCCGGAGATCCTTGGCCTGAGGTAGCCAGTGAACCAGGGCGACATCGTGAGGTACCAGAGCCATCTCGATGACAGCTTTGAACTCGGCGAGAGCCGCGCGGCATCCTGCGTGAGGTTCGCTCCTTCCAGCTCCGGAGGAACGATTGCAGCCGAACCGACAGAGCCGCGGATGGCGATGACAACGTCGCCCGCAACGAGACGCGACCGCGCATAGCGAGCCTCGATGTCAACGGTGGTGCACTTCATCCTCTCCGGGACAAGTCGTTCGGGCCGGCAGTTGTTCGCCTTGACGACCGGGATACCGCCCTCCGAATGCGGACCCGGAAGGACGATTCCGTACATGATCCGGCGGTTCGCATCGACGAGGTAGCGGCTCGGGCGAACCTCCCAGTGCGCCGGCACCTCGCCGATCCACTCCACGCCCGAGTCCTTCATCTCCGCGTCGGGGTCGAGGCCGCGGGTAACCGCGCGGTGGATGAGGGCGGCGCGCTGCTCGGCGAGGAGCTCGAGGAGGCGCTCCTTCTTACGGATCAGCGCGTCGATGGCGGCGGTCTTGCGGTCGAGGAAGTCGGCGATGGCGCGCTGCGTCTCGGCCGGTGGAAGCCAGACCTCCTCCTTCATCAAGGCCGACTGGTTGAGGGTCTTGTTCCGACCCGCCGCGCCTGGGGAGTTGAGACGCAGCAAGTAGTGGCCGTACCCGGTCGTGAAGTAGTGCTTCATGAACCCCGCGTGTGCCCGTCCAGGCAACATCTCGTACGTCGGAAAGCGATGCGAAGCGATCAAGCCGGCCTCGTCGTCCGAGAGCACGGCGACCGCCCGCTCCCACGCGAACACGATGTTGAAGACCAAGGTGCCCGGCTTGAGCCAGAACACGCGCTTGTTGCCCAAGTCCTCGCCCGTGATGGGCTCCTTGTGGAAGACACCGCGGCCGTGCGACCGGACACCAATCTCGGTGTAGCGGGTGTCCGGCTTGACGAACACTGGGCGCCGGACCTCGCGCATCACATGCTGGAGTCGGACCGGCTTGAATGCCGGGTTCTTCGAGGGCGTGGGGGCGCTCACCCGAACACCCCCGCCAGCATCCCCTGGATCTGCGCTTCCAGCGTTCGGATCTCCCCCTCGATGACCTCCAGCTCCCGCGGCGGCTCGTACTCGTAGAAGTGCCGCGTGAACGGGATCTCGTAGCCGATCTTCGTCTTGTTCTCGTCTACCCAGGCGTCGGGCACGTGGGGCAGCACCTCGCGGGCCATATAGGCGTCGATGTCCTCGGTCAGCGGCACGTTCTCGTAGTCGCGCAGGCTGGTGTCGGGCTCGGGCTCGCCCTTCTTGTCCCGACAGACGGCGGCTTCCTCATCCCGCTCCGACAGCGCCGCCAGCACCGCCTTCTTGAGCGCCGCAGGCAGCTTCACCCCCGCCGCCTTGAACGCCTTGTTCAGCAGCGGCAGGAACGTCGCCCGGTCGCGGTGGATCGCCTCTCCGTCCATGCCCCGCAGTACGGCCAGCACCTGCTCCTGGGTCGCGCGCCCCGCCGCGATCTCGCCCTCGCCCGCCGGCCCCTTCTTGCGGCTCGTCAGCAGGTTGGTCCAGGCCCGCTGCTCGTCGAGCCGGGTGATGCGCTCCTCGGACACCTGGAAGTTCAGCCGCAGCGGGCGCTCGACCGTGATGCGCTGGTAGCCGAAGTCTGGGTTGTCGAAGACCCGGACGTGCTCGCCCTCGGTCAGCTCTCCGTACAGCCGGGTGAGCGTGTCGATGTCGCCGGGGCCGAGTTCCTTGCGCTTGTCACCGAGGCTCTTGCGCATCTTGCGGAAGAACGACACCCCGTTGACGAGCTGGACGGTGCCCCTGCGCGCGGCCGACTTCCGGTTGGAGACCAGCCAGATGTAGGTGTTGATCCCCGTGTTGTAGAACATCTGGTCGGGCAGGGCGACGATGGCCTCCAGCCAGTCGTTCTCGATGATCCAGCGGCGGATCTCGCTCTCGCCGGAGCCGGCCGCGCCCGTGAACAGGGGCGAGCCGTTGAACACGATCGCGATGCGCGTCCCGCCGTCTGCGGGAGCCCGCATCTTGCTGATCATGTGCTGCAGGAAGAGCAGCGAGCCGTCGTTGATACGCGGCAGGCCCGCCCCGAAGCGGCCGGCAAACCCGCGGGACTCGTGCTCGGCCTTCACGATGGGCTGGGCCGTCTTCCACTCCACGCCGAACGGCGGGTTGCTGATGCAGTAGTGGAAGCCGGCGCCTTCGTGACCGTCCTTCGTGAAGCTGTTGCCGAACTTGATGTTCTCGGCCTTGCCGCCCTTGAGCATCATGTCCGACTTGCAGATGGCGTAGGACTCGCCGTTCAGCTCCTGGCCGTAGACCTCCAGGGTGGCGTCGGGGTTGAGCTCGGCGAGCTTCTCCTCGGCCACCGACAGCATCCCGCCGGTGCCGCAGGCCGGGTCGAAGAGCGTGCGGATGATGCCCTCGCGGCGCAGGCCCTCGTCGTCCTCGGCGAACAGCAGGTTGACCATCAGGGCGATGACCTCGCGTGGCGTGAAGTGCTCGCCTGCGGTCTCGTTGGACTGCTCGGAGAAGCGCCGGATGAGCTCCTCGAAGATCGAGCCCATCTGGTGGTTGTCGACCACGTCGGGGTGCAGGTCGATCTCGGCGAAGAGCTTGATCACCGCGAAGAGCAGATCGGCCCGGTCCATCCGCTCGATCTGCACCTCGAAGCGGAAGAACTCGAGGATGTCGCGCGCGTTCTCGGAGAAGCCGCCGATGTACGCCGCGAGGTTCGCGGCCAGGTGGGTCGGGTCGGCGAGCAGCGTCGGGAAGTCGAAGGGGCTGGTGTTGTAGAAGCCCTGGCCGGCAGCGCGCAGCAGCATCTTGTGCCGCAGGACGTCGGGCTGGCTGGTGGCGGTGGCAGCGACCTGGCGGACCTTGCCGCGGGTGGGCTCCAGCACGCAGTCGAGGCGGCGCAGCACGACCAGCGGCAGGACGACGCGCCCGTACTCGGACTGCTTGTAGGTGCCGCGCAGCTTGTCGGCGACCGACCAGATGAAGGAGACCTTGTCCGAGAAGCTGCTCACTCGTTCTCTCCCGCGCCGTCCTCGGGCTCGCTGACTCGGTCCCCTCCGGCGGCGATCCAAGCCTCGAAGGCGCGGCGCTCGATGCGCCATTGGTTCCCGACCTTGACCGCTGGGATGCGACCGGATCGGACTAGCTTGTAGGCGGTGCGCTCGCCGATGCGGAGCAGCGCAGCTGCCTCCGCGACCGTCATGAACTCCGTCACGGTGCCCTCCGGGCGGGGATTGCCAGTTATTGCCAGCAGATGCCGAGGCTAGCACGGGAGTCGATTTCAGACGCCTGCTACGCCCGACCCCAGCTATTCGGCGCTCGGTGCGAGACCCCCGACAAAGAAGAGGCTGGCCCTGCATGCGCGGACCGCCTCCGCGGCAGACACGTCGACTCCGCCGTACCGGGCCTCCATCGAGGATGGGAGATCGCCGAGGAGCGGCCGGAGATTCTCCAGCCCCGCTTCGATCTGGACGCACCGGGTGAGCGCCGCGTCGAGGTCGTGGCTGAGGCGCCGCATGTCGCGCTCCGTGAAGCCACGCTCACGGTCCCGCAAGAACGCCTTCATCGCTTTCTCCGCAGCCTGCTGAGCGTTAACCACCGCGTTCGCGAAGTCCTTGCGCACCGCCATGTCACAGGCCCGCCGGTGGTCCGCCCAGGCGGTCTTGAACAGGCCGCCCCCCGTGCTCTGCGGTCGCTCCAAGGCCACCTCAATCCGAGCCAGATTGGCGAGGCCGCTCCTGAGCCGACCCCGCAGGGAGTTCAATTCATCCTCAGACAGCGAGCCCCGAAGCTCTTTGGTCGCGCCCTTCAAGAGCCTTGGCAGGAACAACCTCGGCGAGCCAAAGACGTACGGAACCTCCAGCTCATACACCGCGCCTCGCAGCATCACTGGAACCAGCAGCCGGGTCGGCAGTTCAGCAAAGGCGCGGTTGCCGTAGCGGCGGCGGTACCAGTCCTCGACGATCACCCAGGTTCGAGTCCTGTCGTCCTCCCAGGGCGCCAGAGATGCGCAGCGAATCTCGACCTTCTGGATGACGGCGTCGAACGTCAGTTGCCGCCGTCTGCTGAGTTCGACCTCATCTTCGGCGAGTCGCGCGTCCTCCGCTTCGATGAGGGGACCGAGGCGCTGGGCCTCTTCGTTGACGTCGCGAAGCGCATCGCCAACCGGACCTCTTCGGGTGCTGGAGTAGGGTCGCCAGTCCATATTCGCAGGGTGCCAGTTGAAGGTGATGTCCGCGGGAGTCTTCGAGGTTCCCTGACAATCAATCATCGCGGAGGCACCCATAGGTCCTGAACGGCGATCGCACCGGCTCGGCCGACGGCGTCACCCGGCCCTCGGCGACCAACGACTCCAGCACCTTCCGCAGCGTCGACCGCGACCAGCCAAGCGAAGTCTGGAGCTGCCGCCGGGTCTGCTGCCCGCCCTCCACGAGTAGGTCGATGACGTCCTGCTGGCGGTCGTCGAGGCTGCGGTAGACGGCGGCGGCGAGCTCGTCGGCTTGGTCGCGCTCGGTGGCAAGCGCCTGGCTCGGAGACGTTGCAGGCATCGGGGGCTGCCGTTGGTCCACTGGCGGCGGGACCGACGGCAGAAGCCGCGTTCGGATCGGCGCGGGCACGACGGCAGGCTGCGGAGCAACCACCGGTTTCGCCCGCTCCGCCGCCACCTCCACGACCACCCGCACCACGTCACCGCGCCCGACCCACGTCACCCCGCGGGCCTGCAGCCGCTTCAGCCAGCTCCGCACCTCGCCGCGCCCGGTGCTCGTCAGCGTAATCAGGTCCCGCGCTGCCAGCAGGTTCGCCAGCGCCGGGTTCGGCGCTCCCTTGCGCGGCTCCCAGCCGCCCGGGTTCCGAACCTCGACGACCCCCCCGTCCCGTTCGACCACCACCGGCTCCTCCTCGGTCTCCGCCGACCAGTCCCGGTGCGCCATCGCGTTCATCACCAGCTCGGACATCGCCGCCCGGCCCACGCCGCGCACCAGCTCCTTGTCGCTGAGCACCGCGCCGCGCAGGTCGCCCGCGTTCCCCTCGATCCACCGCTCCACTTCGCCGTCGACGTACCGCACCCGCATCCCCGGCAGGAACAGGTGGGGCCGCCGCCCGAACGCGACCATCCCGGCAACCGTCGGCACAACCTCGTCGCCGCGCTGCCCGACGATCTTCAGCTCCAGCATCGCCAGCTCGATCGCCGACAGGCCCTTCCACCCGGCGTCCGGGTCCACGCCCGACATCGCGTCGAGCCGGCGGATCGCGCGCAGGTCCAGGTGCTCCACGACCGCGCCCTCGACCAGGCGCAGCTCGTCGCGCAGCGCCATCTCCATCGGGCGCACTCGGAGCGCCAGCATGGCGCCCTCGGTGGTCCGGGTCGATACCGCCTCGACGATGGGGCTCGCCTGCCAGTCCTCCAACCAGCCCTCGACCCGCCGCCGGGCAGTTCGAGCGCCAGCGATCCACGACCGCGCCGCCCCGCGGACCAACAGCAAGCCGCCGCTTTCGCCCGCGAGCTCGCGGACCGCCTCGACGAACCGGTCGGAATGGGCGGTCGACGTCAGGAACTGGGCGTCAACGTCGCCAAACTGCGCTGCGAGCGACTGCAGCACCTCCTCGAACGTGCGCAGAGCGGTCATGACAAGCCTCCGACATGACATGTCATGTCCACTTCGGGCAGCGCCGGTGCGGGGCGTCGCGGGTGGTTGCGGGGGGTCTGGGCCTCAGCCCGAGGGCGCATCGCGGCAGAGCGCAGCGTCGGAGCGGCCGACCGTCCCCAGGACGGACCGGTTGACCACCCGCGACCGCCCGCAACCACCCGCGGGTCGACGCCGAACATCGAGCTATGGAACGAGCGCATAGAGGTTCACCTTCTTGTTCGTATCGCGGCGGATCGTGATCCGCCACGGTCCGTAGCGCCGGTCGCGGCGCTTGCTCAGCGCGCGGCTGAAGCTCGTCTTGCTTCGGCTGTCCTGCGCGGCGCGGGCGTCCAGGTGGAACACGCCGACGTCCACCGCGAGCCGGAGCAGCTCGCGGGCCGGCACCCGCTCGTCACCGAACGCCTCCGCCCAGCGGCCGACGAACGCCGCCCACTCCTCCTCTTCGGGATCGCAGACCTCGTGGTCGTCTTCGCGGTCGGCCAGGAAGCCCTCGACGCCGGCGTGTTCGAGCACCCCGCCGACCACCGCGGCCCAGTCTTCGAACGAGCCGAGGGGCACCGTGCCGCGCGGCCGACCCGCCTGCGCCCAGCTCCGCAGCAGCGTGAGAGCCGCGACCACCAGCGCGGGGCGCTGCGCCCGCGCCCAGCGGGGCAGGTCGGGGTGGCGGAATCCATCGCGCAGCCAGGGGCGCTCCACATCCGCGTCGAGCCGGATGCGCACCGTCCGCCGCGCGTTCTCGCGGGACAGGACTGGGTTGTTGCCCGTCGCCAGCCACAGCGCGCGGTTCGGCGTCGTGACCATCTTCGTCTGGCCGAGCACGCGGTCCGTCCACACCGTCGTCGTCAGCGCCGCCGCGAGGCTCGCCGAGTCCAGGACGTGGCTGATGTTGTCCAGCAGCAGCACTGCTGGAGCGGTCAGCAAGGCCGCCGTGATCTTCTTGCGGACCTCCTCGTCGGAAGTGGGCAGCGGCGTCGGCTGCGCCACCGACCCGACCGCGACCAAGTGAATCGCGTTCGCCAGTAGCCCCTTGCCCGTGCCCTCGGACGGCGCCTCGACGAGGTGCAGCGGCGTCGGCCCCCGAACCAGGTGCCGCACGAACGGGTGGAGCAGAGCCGCCAGCGCGTGAGCCCGGTCGCTGGGTCGAGCGAACGGGAAGTCGCCGAGGAGATCGAGCGTCAGCACCCGCAGCGCGGCGGCGACGTCGTCGGGGCCGGGGGCCTCGGGAAGGCGGCCGAGCGCGGCCGTCACCGCCGGGTCGGCGACGTGCAGCAGCCTGCTGTGCGGGTCCAGGCCGGGCTCGCCGGACACGGCCCCGCCCTCCCGCATCGGCGGCACCCTCGTCATCGCGGTCATCTGGGGCACGCGGCGGTGTGGGAGAGCGAGCATGTCCCTGGCGACGTCGGCAGGCTGTCGGGCGTTCTTGGTCTTGCCCTCCTGGCCGACCCACAGCCAGGTCGCCGCTCGGTTCAGCAGCGCCGTGAGCAGCGGCGGGTCCAACGGCTGGAGGCTCACCGGCTCGCCCGCAGCGGCGCTCTGGCGCGGCGCGAAGACGATGTGGTCGCCGTAGCGGAGCACGCTGCGCCCGTACCGCGAGCCGAGCAGGGCGCTCCATGCGTCGTCGACCACGTCCCGGATCTGGCGGCCGTTGACGACGATCTCCCGGGGCGGCGCGTCGTCGCGTGAGTCGGACGCGTCGACCGTGAGCAGCTCGGTGGCAGCGAGCACGTCCAGCTCCGGGAAGCGCTCACGCAGTCGGCGGGCGGCCGCTTCGACCTCCTCTCGGGCCGCGCCGCGGAGCCAGTCGCGGGCGGGCTGAAGCGCGACCGGAAGCGCCGCGGTCGCAGTGCCCAGGGGGACCAGGTCGACCAGCCAAGCGAAGGGCTCCCAGGGGCGCGCGGCCTCGAAGAGCTCGGCGAATGCGGCGGCGCCACGGGCGACCAGGAAGTCGTCGGCGCCGGTCTTGTCGCAGCCGGGCAGGTTCGGCACGTCGACGACCCGGACCACCGCGCCGGCCCGGGTCAGCGCCCTGCACAGCCGCTCGTGAGCGAGGCCGACCATCTCCTTGGTGTCGCGGTCGGAGTCGAAGCAGACCAGCACGCTGCGCCCGCGCAGCCGCCAGCGGCGCAGCTCGGGGTGCAGGGGCTTGCTCGGGGGGCGCTTCTTCGAGACCGGATCGGCAAAGAGGAAGACGCCGGGCAGGCCGATGGCGGGCCAGCCCTCCTGCGTGAGCTTGAGCGCCTTCTTCTCGCCCTCGGTCACGAGGACGGGCTGGTCGGCGCGTTTGCGGAGCGCCTCGACCCCGGGCGGGAGGTAGGGGTAGTAGGGCAGCCCGTCCTGCAGGCGGCTCTTGAGCGGGTTCTCGTACTTGCGGCCGGGCTCGCGCTGTCGGTCGGGGTCGACGCGCAGCCGGGTGTACGGCACAGGGCGGCCGTCGACCTGGACGGTGGCGCGGGGGTACGGAAAGCCGATGCCGCGCAGCCCTGCCGGGTAGCCGAGGGCGTAGGCGGCGCGTTCGTCGAGGGAGCAGATCCCGGCGGCGCGAAGGGTGGCGTCGGACAGGCCCGAGCTCCGCAGGTGCTCGAGGTGCTCGGGGCGCAGCTCGGGCGGCGGACTCGCCGGGTAGGGGGCGGCGGACATGGCGGGCTCCATCGGGGGGCTCAGGAGCTGACCGCGAGCGCGGCGCGGAGGTCGGCGGGCAGGGGCTCATCACGCTGGACGTCCCACAGCAGCGCCTCGTCCAGCCCCTCCAGGACCGGGCTGTCGAGCAGGGCGCGGCGCACGGCCGGAGTCAGGGCGCGCTTGCGGTGGAACAGGGCGCTCCAGTACGAGCGGCTCACGCCCAGGCTGTCGGCGAAGGCCTGGTGGGTCAGGTGGTGCCGGTCGAGGACCGCCTGGACGGTCTCGGGCCGGATTCGGTAGGTGGCTGCGTTCGTCATCTCATGTGCTCCGCTTGGACTCCGCTGTCGGTGTCGATGAGGTTCGGAAGCATCGGCGACACGAGCAACCAGAATCGTTGTCCTCACCCGGCGGATAGCGGGTGGGGCAGCGCGGGCAGTGCCCTGATTTCAAGGGGTTGCGGCGGGGCAGCGATTCTCGAGATCGGCGATTCGGGCGGGGTAGGAGCGGTGATCGGGGCCAATCCGGAAATCGGTGTCCGCGCTCAAATGCGCGAAATCACTCGGCTGCCCGCGCTGCCCCGGGTCACTGTCCGCGCTGCCCCACGGGTGGGGGCAGCGGTTCCGCTGGAGCTGGCCGGGCCGTCGCTCCTACGGTCGAAGGCGATGAGCGCTCACGCCCAACCCGGCCCCGCGATCCGCGGCCTCGGCCCCTGCGACGTCCTGACCGTCGAGGAAGCCGTCGCCGTGATCGGCATCCGCCGGTCCGACGCGCTGCGGTGGATGGCCGGGCTGGAACTCATCCACGACGTCGCCGGGCGGCGGCGGGTGATCGCTGGCGACCTGGCCGAGGCGATCCGGGGGAACGGCGGGAAGGTGCGGGACCGGGACGCGCGGGTGGCGCGGCCGGTGATGAAGTTGCCGTTGTCGCCGAACCTGTAGAGCCCAAACCGGGATCATCTGCAGGTTCTGCCTGCACCTGCTGCCCCCTCTCACGCCGGGGCGCTTGCGCCAGACGCGTTTAGACGCTATTTCTGGGACCATACGCGGCTTGCCGGGAAAGGAACATCTCATGGGAAGCCTGAATGTGAGGATTCGCGAAGACCTCGCGGACCAGTTCAAGACGATGGCCACTGACCGGGGACACTCCGCGCAGTCCTTGGTGAACCTCCTGGTGGAACGAGAGATCGCCCACCGTCCTCTATTCGAGGGCCAGCCGGTTTCCGTGCCCCTGGGCTACACGGAGCATGCCGAGCCGCTACTGACGAGCGCGGGGTCCGACAAGAAGTGGGTCGTCGTCTACCGAGATGCGCGGGACGCCTACGTCTTGACCGTAGTGGGAGTGCGAGAGCGCCAAGCGACGACAGTCGTGCTCAACCTCATCGGAGCGCACGAGATCGCTGTGCCGCTGGATAGGCTGGTTTGCTTCGAGGCGGTCACCGACCCTCGGAACTACCATCAGGCCCTCTACCTCGCGATGCACCGCTACGGGGACTTCGGGGCTGTCGTCCACACTGCCCAGCTCGGCTGGTTCACGCGCGAGTACTAGGACCAGGGAGGCGGAGATGGCGAAGCAGCTCAAGACTCTGGTCGCCGAGCTCAACAAGATGGCGTCCTTCCAGGCCGAACTCTCCGGTAGCGGGCGGGAGAGGACCGTCGTGGTCCAGGACACGCCCGGGGTCATCGTTTACCGCTGGTCGGCTCGCTCGCAGACGGTCGCGGCCCTCGAAGCGAAGCTGGAGACGATCAAGGAGCTGGAACGCCTCGGGCTTCCCACCGAGGGTCCGTGGTCGCCGCTGCGAACGCCGGCGCAGCGTGAGCTACAGGCGGCGGCTGAAGCCCGATGGCGGGCCGCTGAGCAGGAGGAGCGTGAACAGGCACTGCGTGACCGGGCCTCCCGGCCTCGTCGAGAACTGCCCGACACCCTGCTGGTCAAGTGCTGGCCGAAAGGAAACGTCTTCAACGCGACGGTCGTACACGAGGCTCGAACCTACGGCCGCGCCGACAGCATCGAGGGCCGCGAGTACGCCATCGCGGATGCGATCTCGAACTCGCTCGAACACCTGGACCGCTACGGGCGCGTCGATGCCAGGGACTTCTTCGGGCGTCTCCGGCTGAACAGCCGCTACCACAACGGCCACGTCGGCCAGGCCGCGGCCGAGGCTGCATGGCGCGGTTGGAAAGCCCATGTGCGCAGGACGTACGGCTGTTCCGCCACCGACCTTGAAGCGCGGACAGAGGGCGCGGCTGAGAGACCTCTAGCCGCGCAGTCCTGAGCCCTCATCGGCGACCTCGCGGCACGAGCGCGAGGCTAGGTCTCCGAGTCGGCTGGCCCGGAGGGGCGGGACGCGCAGGTGGCGCGGCCGGCGATGAAGTTGCCGTTATCGCCGAACTTGTCGGGGGCTGCGCCCATCCTGGCCGTTGTGGCATCGCCGCAAACGCACTAGTTTCAAAGGGTGAGCAACCTCGCCCTAGCACCGATCCCCGAGGTCTCCCCCGGGTCGATCGATCAACTCATCTCGCGCCTCCCTGCAAGGCACCGGGCAAGCCTTGCCTGGGCTCCACGACATCTGGAGACACAGTTCACCGACCCGCTGGCAGCTATCGAGGATGCTGAGGAGCTGAACGCCCGGTTGCCTGAACTCATGGTCGAGTTCGCGATGATCAACGTCCGGATCGGCATGGCGATGCTCGATCTCGGCCAGTTCCCCGAGCTCTCCGGCCTCATCGCCGATGCCCTCGCCGAACGGAGCGCTGAAACCCATTCGGCCATCGCCGCGCGACTCGACTCCGTTGACCCAACCGCAGCGGATCAACTCCGCGAGGCGTACGAGATCGCCCGGGTCATCGTCCCGCTGCTCACCGCGGTCGCCTTCTCCACCAGCCCCCCGTCGCGCCCCACCGACGAGCCGTCCCGGGACGAGATCAGAACAGAGCTGGATGGCCCTGGTGGCGACTACCTCCGCCTAGTAGCGCTCCTGGGCTCCGCGCTTGGCGCGGTCCGGTCGGCCGATGCGGAGCTCCCGCCGCTCCTCTCGCAGTGGTGCGAGCTCGCTTGGAGCGCTGGATGGGCGATCGTCGACGACCTCCGCCGCCACGGCGTGCCGGTCCCGTCGATCAGCATCCCCGGCTTCAGCCGCCGGGAGTGGCGCCAACGATGGGCGTCGCGCGTCCTCACGGGCCTCGACGACGCTGAACTCGCCGAAATCGAGGAGTCGACGGCCAGGTCCGAGGCGCGGCGCGCCCCGGCGCTGTGACCCATCTGCTCGACACCAACATCGTCTCGGCGTGGCTGACCTATCCGGCGGCAGCCAGGCGACGCCCCGATGGCACGAAGACCCTCTCGCTCAAGGGCGCGCACGACCGCGTCAACGACCTTGAGGAGATCTACTTCTCCGCGCTGACCCGCTGGGAGATCGAGCGCGGCCTGAAGGCCAAGGGGCACGATAAGCGGCTCCGTGACTTCGCAGGCCTGTGTCGACAGTCGAGAGTCCTGCGTCTGGATGACCGCATCGTCGATCAGGCGGTCGACACCTGGGCGGCGGTGAAGCGCGCCGGCCACGCGCCCAAGGATGTCGACATCCTGATCCTCGCGACCGCGCAGGTCTGGCAGCTGGTCCTCGTCACAAACGACGAGGGGTTGCAGCGGGCGGCGGATCTTCAGAATCCGCCGGTCTCGTGGGAGGACTGGCTCGTTCCTGCCGCGGACTGACGCGACTCGACGAGCCACTCCACGGCCTCCGCCGGCGACAGGACCAAGCACTCAACGGCCAGACGTTCGAAGTTCTTCTTCGTCCGCTCCCGAAACGGCTTGTCGTCAACGACGAAGACGTCGCAGTGGCGCGCGAACTCAAGGTGGGCGCCATCGGCCAACGAACTCGCCGCACTCACCTTCGTCTTGTCCCGGTGGATTCCCCACCCACCGAGCATCGCGTTCAGCCCGGCCACCGGCGACTGCGCGAGGTCGGGGTTCGAGGCGAGGGCGCCAGCCCACTGCTCTTCGAAGCCCTCATCGACCCCGAAGGCCCTGAGAGCCTCGTCAATGCGCTCGATCGCGTGGGGAAGGTCCAGAGGGTTCAGGTGCGTCGGAGCGGCCCCGGCCTTTCCGCCGAACACCGCATCCGAGGCCTTCCGCTGGAAGCCCCCGAGCTGGCCCATCACCTCGGCGTAGCGACCGAGTGATTCCGCGATGGTGATTGGCCTTCCGAACCGCTGGTCGAGGTCCGTGGCTCCCGACTGAACCGCCGCCTCGACCTCACGAATCGTGTCCGCGAAGCCGCGCACGAGCGCGTCGATCTCTCGACGTCGCGCTCCAGAAAGCTCAGTTCCAGCGGTCAAGACGGTGTCCGGATCATCCAGCCCGCCGACCACCATGCACTCCTCGGTGAGCTCGACGCCGAGGCGGAGGAGAATCCCCACCGCCTTCATGCTCCCCTCGGAGAAGTCGACGCCCAGGAGATCCTTGGTGTCACCGACGACCTCCTGGACCCCGCGAGGTCCGAGCGCGGGGCGCCGTTCGTCACCGTTCAGGACGAGGTACACGCTCCGCGACAACTGCTCCAGGAACGCCAGGAGCCGAGGCTGCTCGTCGGCGTCCTTCCAGCGCATGCCTTCGAGGACATGGACGATCGAGTACGGGACCACGACATCACCGACTGCCTGTGCATCGTCCAGGCGAGCTCGGAGGACCGCGTAGGTCTCTTCGTGGCCCGGGGCGTGGCCGCGGAACAGGTGGTTCACCACGTTCCAGTCCAGATAGACCAGCGCCGTCGACACCTGAGGATGGACTTGCGGCCCATGCTCGCGAAGTCGCCGAGTCCCGCGGGCGGAGCCGACCCTGGCCTCAACCGGCGCGTTCGGTGGGAAGACCTGAATCTGCGCTCCGCCCTCGGCAGGCCAAGCGGCAACCTCCAGGAGAGCGAGGCAGCGGTCGACGAAGTCATCCAGTCGAGCGAGTTCACCGGTCTGACGCGGGTCTGCGTCAATCGGAACGCCCCTCAGAACGTCGAAGAGGTCGGCGCCGAGGTCGATCCACTCCGAATCCAGCGCATCGAGCGGAGCCTTCCAACCCCCCTCTGGCTCGGCCTTTTCGGGCGCGGTGGCGAGCAGGCCGGTCCACAGACCGAGGCGGTACAGAATCGGCCCTGCTGCCTCGATGACACGAATCCACATCGGGTCGAGTTCGCCGTCCTCCCGGTAGCTATCGACCGCCAGCGCCGCCCCCGCAGACTCCTTCCCCACGACCTCCGCGATGTAGGCCGACGTGCCCTGCATGGCCGGAGCATCGATGCCAATGCCCGACAGCGCACCCGCGAGGTGACCCGCCCATGCGCGGTAGGCAAGCAGCTCCCGCACAGCGAGGCAGTCGGGGAATGGCGCGGCGGGGTGCCCCCCGACCGGTAGCGCGAGCAACTCGCGATGCACGATGGCGATCCCGACCGCGACCGTGGACCGGGCGCTGTCGTTGGCCTCGGTGAGCCCGAACGCCATCGCCTCGTCGATGAGCAGGACGCCGGCCGGCTTCTCTGCCTCGCCTGCCCAGACCACCGCCTTGGTTGGCGACTCGTCATCGAGATCCGCCACCTCGAGGAGGCGTGCTTGCCCCTCCAGGTCCGGGGTGACGCTGACCAGTCGGAGCGCGGAGATGTCGAACCCGAGGCTGATGCCGTGGGCCAGGAGTCGGCCGAGTTCGTCGGCGAGGCGCTCCTGCCGTTCCGGCGCCTGCCAAAGCTCGCCGCCCTCGATCCGAATCGAGGGCCATTCGCCGCCGATCGATTCGATGGTTTGGCGGTCGAGGTCCACGTCGCTCTCCTACGTCTCCGAGGGGGATGACACCAGCCGTAGCCTCGGCCGCGCCGATGAGTGTGCACCGGAATCAGGTGCATTCACCGCCCCCTCCAACCGCTCCACCGCCTCCTCCTCCGTCATCCCCGCCCTCTCCAACCACGCCAGGATCCCCGGCCCCGCCTGCCGCCGCCGGATCTTGATCAACGCCCCCCGCAGATCATCGACCGTCGGCTGCCGGTAGTGCCGCAGCGCTTCCTCAGCGGTGTGCCCCATCAGCGCCGCGTAGGTCCCGACGTCGACGCCCCGCCGCTGGCAGGTGTCCGTCATCAGCCGCCGCAACGCGTGGAACGTGAACGGCTCAATCCCCCGCCCCTCGCACGCCACCACCAACGACGCCGACCCGTTCTTGTGCAGGTGCACCGAGAACAGCCGGTCCGTCTCCCGCGCGTACTTCGGCATCACCGAACGGATCTCCGCCAGGTCCGCCGCCGCCAGCGGGAACCGCCGCTCGCCCGTCTTGCCCGACAGCGTCACCCAGGCGCCGTCCTCGTCCTCGTACAGGTCCGCCCAAGTCAGTGCGCAGACCTCGCCGATCCGCCCCCCCGTCTTCCAGGCGATGAACAGCGCCAGCCTAAGCCCGCACCGCCGCAACACGCCGTGCAACTGCTCCACCTCGGCGTGCGTCGGCGTGCGGTGCCGGTTCGTGTACTCCCGCGGCTTGATCCGCAGGCTCCGCCAGTTCAGCGGCGGGATCTCCACCTTCCGCTCGATCCCCCACAGCGCCGCCTGCCGCAGGCACTTCATCGCCAGGTTCACCGTCCGCACCGCGTAGGTCTCGGCCAGCTTGTCCCGCAGCGCCGTGAGCTCGGCCGTGCCCATCGCGCGCAGCTTGATCCGCCCGCCCGCCTGGATCAGCTGCCGCGACGCCGTCCGGTACATCGACAGCGTGCGCTCGGCGATCTGGTGCTCGGCGCGCATCTCCCCGTCGGGGCCGCGCTGCTCCTGCGCCCAGAACCAGGCCCGGACCAGGTCCTCCACCGTCTTGACGTGGCTGCCGTCCTCCGCGATCGCCGCCGGGTCGATCCCCCGGTACGCCGTCACCAGCGCCTCGGACACATCCTCGACCGCGTGCCGCCCCAGCGCCCGGAACCGCCACGCCCCCGTGGTCGGGTCCTTGAAGCGTATCCGCCACGACCAGACGTCGTGCCGCTTCCCCGGCGCGTTCAGCGGGTAAGCGATCGCCAGGGCCTTGCGGCCGACCTTCAGCGGGACCGGATCCGGGGTCTTCGCGGCCATGAACACCTCCAGAAAAGTAGACACAAATCCTGCCCCAAATGGGGCGGATCCGGGCACATTTTTGTGTCTACTTAGGCCGAAATGTTCTAGTCAGACGAAAGCGGCGAAGTAGGGCAAATCACTCCGGTTCCCCCCAACCCGCAGTACCCCCCCGGGTTCTTCGCCAGGTACTGCTGGTGGTAGTCCTCCGCGAAGTAGTACTCCGGTGCGTCGATGATCTCCGTCGTGATCATCCCGTAGCCGGCGCCCTTCAGCCCGGCCTGAAAGGCTGCCTTCGAGGCCTCGGCGGCCGCCTTCTGCTCCGCCGTATACGCATAGATCCCGGAGCGGTACTGGGTGCCGACGTCGTTGCCTTGGCGCATGCCCTGCGTCGGGTCGTGGTTCTCCCAGAAGACCTTGAGGATCTGCTCGTAGCTGACCTTCAAGGGGTCGAAGACCACGCGGACGACCTCGTTGTGGCCCGTCCGGCCGGAGCAGACCTCCTGGTACGTCGGGTTGGGCGTGAAGCCCGCCGCGTACCCGACGCTGGTGCTCACCACCCCGTCGCCGGCCTGCCAGAACTTGCGCTCCGCGCCCCAGAAGCAGCCCATCCCGAACATCGCGAACTCCATGCCGGGGAAGTCGTCGTCGAGCGGACTCCCGTGGACGAAGTGCCGGGCCGGGACCGGCATGCGGGACGCGCGACCAGTGAGGGCGTCGTCCCGGGAAACCATCTGCGTCTTGCGGCGGGTGAAGAACATGCGGATACCCTAGTTCAATGCTCTCCCCGCGCCAGCGGGTCTCGACCCTCGGCGTCGCGCTCCTGCTCGTGGCCTGTCCGACCGAGCCCGACGTCCCCTCTCCCTACGAGTTCGTCGTCACCGAGCTGCCCGTCACGACCTGCGCCGAGCGCGGCGACGGCTCCTACGTGGAGGTCGCCGCGTCGCTCGGGATCGACTTCGAGGCGCCCCCCCCCGAGGACCCCCTCGAGACCGACTTCGACCACGTGATGGGCGGCGGGGTGGCCGCCGTCGACGTCACCGGCGACGCCCTCCCGGATCTCGTCTTCACCGCCGTCTGGGGCCGCAACGCCGTGTATCGCAACGACGGCGACGGCGGGTTCGTCCGCTGCGAGAACACCGGCCTGGAAGACGGCGACCGGACGTACGCCGTGTCCGCCGTGGACCTCGACGACGACGGCCTGCGGGAGGTCGTCCTGCTCGACGCGACCGCCGTGCGCCTGTTCCACAACGAGGGCGACTGCACATTCACCGAGCGCGACCCCATCCACCGGGTGACGAACCCGCGCCGGCGCCCCATGAACGCCGCCTGGGCCGACTACAACCGCGACGGGCTCCTCGACGTCTATGTCGCCGTACGGGACTCCGACCCGCTGCCCGCGGAGCAGTCGCAGCCCGCCCCGGACGTCCTCCTGCGCGGCGAGGGTGACCTGCGCTTCCGCGACGTGTCCGTGCAGCTCGGCGCGGCGGCCGGCCGTTCGGGTCAAGCGTTCGCCTCCGGCTGGCTCGACGTCGACCAGGACGGCGACCTGGACCACTACGTCGCCAACGACCACGGGGCGGAGATCGTGCCCAACGTCCTGTTCTTGAGGGAGGGGACGGACGACGCGCCCACCTTCCGCGAGGCCGGCGAGGAGCTCGGCCTGGACGTGGGGATCAACAGCATGGGCCTCGCCATCGGCGACGTCGACGGCGACGGATGGGACGAGGTCGGCGTCTCCGACACCGCGAACTTCGTCCTCCTGAGCACGCGCCCGGTCGGCCCCGCCGTGGACGTCACCACCGCCTGGGGCCTGCAACCGCGCGCCATCGAGGCCCTGGCGTCCTGGGCGATGGAGCTCGCCGACGTCGACCACGACCGTGACCTGGACCTGCTCGTGAGCTGGGGGTGGAAGGAGTACGACCGCCCCGACGCCAACCGCGACGACCTGTGGGAGTGGGATGGGGACGGGTTCGTCGACCGCGGGGACCGCCTCGGGTTCGAGGGGCACGCCACCGGGCGCACCGTCGTGCCCGTGGACCTGGACGGCGACGGGAGCCTCGAGATCGTCGCGACGGCCCTCATCGGCGCCCCCTCGATCCAGAAGGCGCCCTGCCCCGACGGCCGGTGGTTGGAGGTCGGCGTGGCGTGGCCGAGCAGCCCCGAGGGGCTCGGCGCCGTCGTGGAGATCGAGGCCGGGGGCGTCGTGCAGCGGCGGCGGCTCGGGGTGGGGAGCACCGGGGTGCACTCGGCGCGCGAGCCCGTGGCCCACTTCGGGTTGGGCAGCGCAGACGACGCGGAGGTGCGGGTCGTGCTGCCGTCCGGCGAGGTCGTGGCGCTCGGCGCTCAGTCCGCCTCGCGACGCCTGCGTGTCCTGATCAGTCCGACTTCCGGTACGTGAGCGAGTAGGCCAGCGGACGCTTGAGCCGCGGGTTCCGCGTCTCGACCTCGAGGATCAGCGTCTTCCCGCCGTCCTCCAGTCGGAAGACGAACCCCTGCTCCGACGACCCGCGCGAGCCCACGGCGTGGAGGACGCCCCCGTCCAGCCAGCGCTTGAGGAGGACGGTCTCGCCTTCGGGGTTCACCACCGCGACCTCGGTCCCCGAGAGGTCGCTCGTCCACTTCGAGAACTGCGACGTGATGGTCATCGAGTCGTCGCCGGGCGCGAGCGTCAGCGTCTCGGAGATCTTCACCGCCGACTGGAGCCTGCCGCGCACGAGCCCCCGGATGATCGCCGCGTACTCCGACGCCAACGATTCGACGGCGGCATCGGCCGCGGCCCGGTCCCCGGCGGACTCGTCGAACGTCCACGTGCCCGCGTACTTCGAGGCGTCTCCGGCGAACGCGGGAGAGGCGAGGAGGGTGGCGAACAGGACGACGAACAGGGTGCGGGGCGACATCGGATCTCCGGGGGGCGAGGACAAGGTAGCGCCTCGGCGCGTCGATGCGCACGGGCGGTCCCGATCCCGGGTCCTGCGCTGCTATCGTGAATTCGGACATGGAGCTGGCACGAGTGATAGGCACGGTCGTCGCGACCCGCTGCTACGAAGGCCTCGAAGGCGTCAAGCTGCTGCTCGCCGAGCCGCTGGACGACGCCCTCCAGGTCGTGGGCGGCCCGTTCGTCATCGCGGACGTGGGTCAGGCCGGGATCGGGGACGTCGTCTCCTGGGTCGGCGGTCGCGAGGCGGCGCTTGCGCTCGTGGAGACCTTCGTCCCCGTGGACGCCGCCATCGTCACCATCATCGACCAGGTGGACTCTCGACCGCTCCCCGCGGGGGGAGGTCAGGCTTGATTCTGTGCCGCGTCACCGGCAACGCCGTCAGCACGGTCAAGCACCCCGTCTACGTGGGCAAGACCGTCCTCACGTGTCAGCCCGTCAGGGCGGACGGCGTGACCCGGCGCGGCACCGCGTTCCTGGCGGTGGACAGCGTGCAGGCCGGCGAAGGGGACCTCGTGGTCGTCGCGCGCGAGGGCAACGCGGCCCGACAGGTGCTCGGCTCGGCGGAGGACCCGTTCCACGCCGTCATCCTCGGCATCGTCGACGACATCCACACCTCCTGACGGACCCTCGTTGAGCGACCACTTCCTGCTCACCGGCGGAGCCGGCTTCATCGGCAGCCACCTGCTCGAAGCGCTGCTCGCGCGCTCCGCATCCGTCACCGTCGTCGACGACTTCAACGACTACTACGACCCCGCGGTGAAGCGGCGAAACCTGCGCGACGCCACGGGCGGCTCCGACGCCGTGAAGGTCGTGGACGCCGACATCGCGACCGACGTGTGGGACGACCTCCCCGGCGGGTGCGCCGCCGTCCTGCACATCGCCGCCCGGGCGGGGGTGCGTCCCTCGTTCGTGGCCCCCGACCTCTACCGTCGCACCAACGTCGAGGGCACGCGCAAGGTCCTCGAGTTCTGCGCCCGGGAGGGGACGCCCCTGGTCTTCGCGTCCAGCTCGTCCGTCTACGGCGACGCCAACACCGTCCCCTACC
The DNA here is from genome assembly GCA_964620495.1 of uncultured Rickettsiales bacterium. Classification (GTDB taxonomy): domain Bacteria; phylum Myxococcota_A; class UBA796; order UBA9615; family UBA9615; genus CAZEKB01. The sequence continues at coordinate 23,424 of CAZUHI010000023.1, forward strand.
GCGAGGACTGCGCGCCCGACCCGCGGTCGCCGTACGCCCGCACGAAGGTCGACTGCGAGGCCCTGCTGGACGCCTACCGCGACCGCGTCCCGTCCGTCGCCCTGCGCTTCTTCACCGTGTACGGACCCCGTCAGCGGCCGGACCTGGCGATCCACCTCTTCGCCCGAAGGATCGAGGACGGCGAGGCGATCCCGGTGTTCGGCGACGGCTCCATGGCGCGCGACTACACCCACATCCGCGACGTGGTGGCCGGAGTCCTCGCGGCCACCGACGGGCTGCTCGCGGGCACCCTGAACCACGCCGTCTACAACCTCGGCTCGGATCGCGCCGTGCGCCTCGACGCGATGATCGCGGCGGTGGAGCAGGCCCTCGGGAAGACCGCCGTGATCGACCGGCAGGACGTGCCCCGCGGAGACGTGAAGCGCACTTGGGCGGACCTCACGCGCAGCCGCGAGGACCTCGGGTACGGGCCGTCGCTGTCGTTCGAAGACGGGCTCGCCGACTTCGTGAGGTGGTTGAGAAGCTAGGGGACGTTCGGCTTGCCGTCCGACTCTTCGTTGCCGGGCACGAACTTCTGCCCGTCCTTCACCTCGAGCTCGTCGCCCAGGCCGGGGATGCGCCAGACCTCCTGGGCCGCGTCGATCACGTCGAACTCCTGCGTCCGCGCCTCGTCCACGCAGCACGTCTGGAAGCCGCTCACGTGGAACGCGCTGCGCATGTCGATGTTGGGGGGGACGGCGTCCCGGGGGATGCGGATGTCGATGGCGTTGCCGAGCCAGAAGCACTCGGGGACCACCGACTGCTTCTCGGGGTTCTTCACGTCGCTGATCTCGCAGGGCTTCTCGCGCGTGCCGATCTTCACCTCGACGGTGGCCATGTTCTCCGGCCCCTGCTCGAGCCAGAAGCGCAGCTCGGCCGTCTTCTCGCGGGCCATGGGCTCGCGCGGCACCACCCGGGCGTACAGGTAGCGGGCGTCGATGACGGCGAACGCGCTGATGAGGTCCGTCCAGCCCGCGTCGCCCTTCTGGTCGTTGGGGTCGTCGATCAGCTGGGGGTCGTGCTCGCGGAGGAGCTGCTGCACCTCGAACGGCTCGTCCGTCTGCTTGCCCTGGTTCTGCCAGTTGGCGCCCGCGTAGGCAGCCTTCGAGGCGCCCGGGGGGGCCGTCGCTCCCGTGACCGCGGCGGGAGCCCCCGCCTCCGACTGCTGGACGACGATCTGGGGGGCCTGGGCCTTCGCCGTGCCTTCGTCGGCGGGCGGACAGCCCGCGAGGAGGAGGGTGACGGCGACGAAGAAGGGAGCGCGGGAAGGAGCCTGCTGCATGGAAGAAGAGTCGGCCAAGGAGGGGGGTCGGTCAACCCCGTCGGACCGGTGATACATTGCCGTGGCCTTGTCCGTGACCGACGAGCCTCTCTCCTTCGACGACGTCAACACCGGCCGCATGGTCGGGATCGGCCTCGCAGGCGCAGACCTGCGCGGACAGGATCTGAGGGGTCGGATGCTCGGCGCGGCGACCCTCGACGGCGCGAACCTGGACGGCGCGGATCTGCGTGACGCGGGCCTCGAGGGCACGAGCCTGGTGGGCGCGTCGATGCGGGGCGTGCGGCTCGACGGGGCGGGGCTCTCCAAGACCATCCTGCAGGACGCGGACCTCACCGACGCCTGCCTCGACGGGGCCGATCTGGAGGACGTCGTCCTGGACGGCGCGAAGCTCGACGGCGCCACCGCCCGGGACACCCAGTGGCGGGACGCGCGCGCGGTCGGCGGCTCCTGGTCGCGCGTGGATCTGACCGGCAGCTCCTTCTCCGGCTGCACCCTCTCGGACGTGTCCCTGGCCGAGGCCGTCCTCGAGCAGACGAAGTTCCGCGACTCCACCTTCGACGACGTGGTCGCCGACGGACTGAACGCCCGCGGCGTGGCCATGCTGGACTGCACGATCAGCGGCCTGCGCGGCAAGGACGTGGACCTCCGCGGGGCCGTCGTCCGGTTCGCCGACGCGGCGGATCTGCGCCTGCCGGACGCCTGCATCGAGGACGCGCTCTTCGAGTCGGTGGCCTTCCGGGGCCGCATCGTCTTCCGCGGCGTGCGCGGCGCGGGTGCTCGCTTCGTCCGCTGCGCCGGCCTCGAGGAGGAGGTGGTCGACGACCTCCGAGCGGGCGGCGCCCGCGCCCCGCTCCCCCTCCTGCGACGCGGTCTGCGCGCGCTGAACCGCGTCCCCGGCCTGCGGATCGGGCTGCTCGTCGCGATCGTCGCGGGGGGCGTGTACGTCGCCCTGCAGTTGCGCTCCACCGCCGACCCCGCCCTCGGCGGCGCCCCGGAGGTCGAGCTCGAGGAGATGGCGGACGAGGACGTGCAGCGCTACCACGCCCTCGAGCGGAAGCTCCGCGATGAGCCCGACGCCCGCAAGGAGACGCTCATGAGCATGGGGTCGCTTCTCTCGGCCGCGGGTCAATTCAAGGCGGCTGAGGCCTCTCTCCGCGAGGCGGTCGACCTGGCCCAGGCGAGCGAGCTCGAGCCCGACCTCACCCCCCTGCTCGCCCTCGGGGAGCTCCTCGTGAAGGCCGAGCGCTACGACGCCGCCGTGGCCTTCTCGCGGGAGCTCGACCAGGCGGGCGCGTCCCCCCGGGAGGTCGCCGTCGGCAACCTGATCCTGTCGGCGACGCTCGAGGCGCGCGGCGATGCCCAGCGGGCGGCCGAGGCGCTGCTCCCCGTCGTCACCTACTTCGCGGCCTACCCCTCGGGGACCCCGAAGCTGCGGCTGATGGCGGCCGCGCGATACGAACAGCTCGGCGACCCGGGCCGCGCCCTGCAGCTCCTCGAGGACATCCCGGACAGCGTCGCCATGGTCGACCGCGCCGAGCTCGCCCTCGGGCGCGCCGCGATCTTCGGTCGGCTCGGCAACCTCGCCACCGCGCTCGCCGCCTACGACGAGGTCGTCGAGGCGTTCCCGGACCTCCAGCTCGTGGTCGCCCGGGCGCGCGACGAGCGAGCCCGCCTCCTCACCGCCGAGCCCGACGCCGCGACGCTCGAGCGGAGCCTCGTCACCCTCGCCGACTCGGACGTCCCGCGCATCGCGCTGCAGGGCGACCTCGGGCTCGCGCGCCTCTTCATGCGGAACGGGGAGCGCGACCGCGCGTTCGGGCGGTACCTGCTCATCCAGGAGAAGTTCGCCGACGAGCCCGACAAGATCCTCCCCGCCACGCGCGAGCTCGCGGGGCTGTACTGGGAGGCCGGCGACACCGAGGCGGCGCTGGACCTGCTCCGCCACGCCGAGGACCGCTGCACGGTGGACGAGCACCGAGTGCAGCTGCGCGAGGACATCGCGGGGCGCCTCCAGCAAGCAGGCGACTGGGAGGGCGCGGGGGCCGCGCTGCAGCGCATCCACGACGAGTTCCCCGACAACTCGGTGTTCCGCGCGCGCGCCCAGCTGGCCCAAGCCGGGATCGCGGACAAGCGCGGCCTCTTCGGAGACGCCGTGGACCTCTACCGAACGGTCGCGAGCGCGCACGTGGACGCGGGCATGACGGCCGCCGCCCACTTCGGACAGGCCACGCTCATGCGGCGCCGGGGCGACCTCGAGGGGGCCCTCCCCCTGATGGACGCGGCCCTCGACGCCCTGCCCAAGCAGCACCGCATGCGCGGCGCCATCGCCATCGAGCGCAGCGAGCTCCTGATGGAGATGGGCGCGGGCTCCCCGGCGGAGCTGCAGGCGATGCTCTCGGAGGCGCGGGACGCGGGCCTCGAGGACCAGCAGCCCGAGGCCTACACGCACCTGCTCCTCTACCTCGCCCAGGCGCTGGCCGCGGCCGAGCGGCACGACGACGCGCTGCAGACCTTCCAGCGGGTGGCCGAGTCCGTCGCGGCGGCCGACGATCCGTCGATCAAGCACGCCGCCGTGGAGGGCCAGGTCGCGGCCATGGTCGCCCTCGGGCACGAGGAGCAGGCCGACGAGCTCCTCAACAACACCCCGCTGTCGGCCATGACCACCGGCGAGGCCGGCGACACGTGCCTGGCCCAGATGTCCATGGCGCGAGGCCGCCTCGAGTCGGGCAACGCGGCGTCCGCGGCCGGGCTGTTCACCGCCGTCTTCGCCAGCTGCCGCAGCCCCCGCTTCCTGGTCTCCGAGCTGCCCGCCGCCGCCGACCTCCTCGTGGAGGCCGGCCGGGTGGACGACGCGCTCGTCATCCTGCGCTCCGTGCGCGACGGCGACGTCCCCGAGGTGGGGGTGCAGGCCGCCGCGCTCGAGCTGGGGCGCCTCGGCAGCGCCGAAGATCTGGAGGCGGCGATGCAGGGCCCGGACCGCTCGCTCGCGGCCCTCGCGAAGGTGGAGCGAGCCGCGCACTTCGAGAAGGCGGGAGACGTGGACGCCGCGATGCCGCTGTGGACCGAGGTCGCCGCGGACACGACGCTGGACCCCTCCGAGCGCCTGCAGGCCACCCTCGCCCTCGCCCGCGCGGCCCGCAACCGAGGCGCCCTCGACGACGCCCGCTCGATGTACCAGCGCGTGGTGGACGAGTCCCCCGACGCGTGGCTGCGCGACGAAGCCCGCCGCGGACTGGACGGCCTGGGCGGCTCCCGGCCGTCCGGTGATAGGGTTCCGAGCCCATGAGTCGCGCCCGCCTCGCCGCCGAGATCGTCGCCGCGTCCCACGCCCTGCACGCGCGGGGGTGGGTCGCGAACCACGACGGCAACGTCTCCGCGCGCTGGAGCGACACGTTCCTGGTGACCCCCACCGCCACCTCCAAGGCCGACGCCACCGAGGGCAACCTCGCCGTCACGGACGCGGCCGGGGAGCCGGTCGAGGGCGACACCCGCCCGCCCTCGGAGTTCGCGCTGCACCTCGGCGCCTACCGCGTCCGGGACGACGTGCACGCCATCGTCCACGCGCACCCGCCCTACGCCACCGCCATGGCCTGCGCGGGCCGGGCCATCGACGTCTTCCTGCCCGAGGCGATCGTCTCGATCGGCGCGAAGATCCCCCTCAGCCGCTTCGCGCTGCCGTTCGGGGCCGCGGGCTCCGCGGTCGTGGAGGAGCTGATCGACCGCTACGACGCGATCCTCCTCTGTCGCCACGGGGTCATCACCGTCGGGCGCGACATGGAGCAGGCGATGCTGCGCATGGAGCTCGTAGAGCACCTCGCGCGCGTCCACACCCTCGCGATCCCCCACGGCGGCGTGAAGCCCCTGCCGGAGGACGTCCTCGGCACGCTGCTCGGCAAGCGTCGAGGGGCCGCCGCGACGCTCGGGGCCGCCGCCGCGCGGGCGGGTCTGGATGAGGCGCAGGCGGTCGAGGCGCCGCCGATCGTGGTGACGGGCCCCGATCCCGAGGGCACCCCGGCCTGGACCCCCGCCGGTCCGCCCCCCGCCGCGGACGCCTGGTCCGGAGGCCGCTCAGAGGGCGCGTGCGGCGTCGTCTACGGCTCCCCCGGCGCGCTGTCCGCGGCCGCCGAGTCCCCCCCCGCCGACGACCTCGCCGCCGCGATCCGCGACGAGGTGGCCAAGCACCTGGGATGACGGTGGACGAAAAGTCTCGCTTTCGGCGTCTACTCGCCGAGTAGGGAGCGAAACCGAGACTTTCCGTCTCGAGCTCTGGCTATCGTGCGCGCGATGCGGTCCCACCTCTCCTTCGCCCTCGCCGTCGCGCTGCTCCTGCCGCTGGGCTGCAGCGAGGAGGTCCTGCAGGCCTTGGAGCCGGAGTTCCGCATCACCTGGTCGTCGGCGGACGGGTGGGACCCCGACTACTCGCGCGCGGTCCTGCAGCTGGGTCGAGTGACCACAGGCGAGTTCAAGGCGATCGACGTGGTGGTCGCGAACGTCGGGCAGGGCTCCCTCGAGATCTGCGAGGTGAGCCTCGCCGTGGTGTCGTTCGACGAGGCCGGCGACGCCGTCAACGAGGTGGAGGTCGCGCAGCACCTCGAGCTCTCGCTGTCGCCGCCCTTCCCGCCGGGCGTGCTGCCCCCGGAGAACGCCCGGACCCTGCGCGTCGGCTACACGCCGCTGCTCGGCAACCCCCTCGAAGACGGCCTGCACCTCGTGGTCAAGCACCAGCTCAACTGGGACTGCGACGCGAACACGGGCGACGCCCTGTACTTCCCCGTGGTGGGCACGGGCGAGGGCGAGCCGGTGCCGGACATCTACACGCAGCCGGAGGTCGTCGACTTCGGCACGACCCTCCTCGAGGTCCCGGCGCAGCCCGAGCAGGTGCTCGTCGGCAACGCGGGGCCCGGCACGCTGGAGGTCGGCACCATCCACGTCGAACCCGCGACGCACTTCACCGTGGACACCGGCGAGGCGGCGGGCTCGTCGCTGGGCCAGGGGCAGTACGACTTCGTCACCCTGACCTACACGCCCCAGACGCAGGGGGTGCACTCGGCCAACCTCGTCATCGCCAGCAACGACGCGGACGAGCCGACCCTGCGCGTCCCGATCTTCGGCGTGGCGGATCCCGAGGACATCCCCGACCCGGGCGACGACGACGACGCGGCCGACGACGACGACGCGGCGCCCCCGTCGGGCTTCCCCATCGCCATGTGCGGCTCGACGATCTTCGCCAACCCCCTCGAGGTGGTGCAGCTCGACTCGTTCTCGCTTCACACGGGCGGCATCGCGCAGACGCTGTCGCTGCAGCACAGCTGGGTCCTCACGTCGCAACCCGCGGGCTCCACGACCACCCTGGCGAACGCGAACACGGCCACGCCGACCACGTCGCCGTACGTCGATCTGGTAGGGGCGTACGTGGGGACGCTCACCGTGACGGACTCCGCGGGCCTGTCGGACACGTGCACCCAGACCATCCAGGTGCTGCCGCCCGAGAACTTCCGGGTGGAGCTGTTCTGGAGTCAGCAGGACGACTTCGACCTGCACCTGCTCGAGGCCAACGACGGCACGGGGGCGCAGGGCTCGCCGAACACGACGGGCGACTGCTACTTCGCGAACTGCGCGGGCCTCGCGCTGGACTGGGGCGTGCCCAACGACGTGCTCGACAACCCCTACCTGGACCTCGACGACATCCCCGGCACGGGCCCCGAGAACATCAACATCACCGACCCCGCGCTCGCGCCCTACGACGGCTGGTACCGCGTGATGGTCCACGACTACACGGGCAGCACGACCGACAACTGGGGCGACACCGACGGGACGCTGAACATCTACCTGAACGGCGTCCTCACCCAGACGTACAACTTCACGATGTCCGGCGACGGCGACCAGTACTGGGTGGCCAAGATCGAGTGGCCCAGCGGCACGATCCAGGCCTGCAACGGCCTCGGGGGCTGCCCTTAGCGCCCCACTCCTCGCGCGAGGGCGACGTGGGCGGCGTGGCCCGAATCGACGAGCGTGATCGTCCCTTCGTGAGGGCGTCCGGCGAGGGCGAGGTCGCCGATCGCGTCGAGCAGCTTGTGGCGGGACGGCTCCGAGGGACCACGCGTCGCGGGGAGGGGCTCCCCCGGCCTCGGGACGATCAGGGTGTTCTCCTCCGTCGCGCCCGCCCCCATGCCCGCGGCGAGCAGCCGGTCGACGTCGGCGGCGTGCACGAACGTGCGGGCCCAGGCCACCTCGGCGAGGTAGTCGTCGCGGTCGAAGTCGAAGGTCACCCGCCGGGGTCCGAGCGCCGCGAGGCCCCCTCGGTCGGACAGCTCCACCGTCACGCGCGCCCCCCGCGGCTCCACTCCGGAGGGCTCCGACGCGGCCAGGATCGCCTCCGCCCAGGGCTTCGCCGAGCCGTCGAGGATGGGCAGCTCGGGCCCCTCGACGTCCACCCGCGCGCCGCGCACGCCGAGCCCCCACAGCGCCGACAGCAGGTGCTCCACCATGCCGACGCGCGCCGATCCGCGCCCCAGCGTCGTGCTCATGGTGGTGTCCACGACGCAGTCCACGTGCGCCGGCACCTCCACCCCGCCGACCCGGAAGACGAACCCCTCCCCCGGCCCCACGCGAGCGGCGCAGGCCTCCCCCGAGTGCACGCCGACCCCGTCGAGCTCGAAGGAAGACGCTAGGGTGCGGCGCTGCATGCGCGGACTAGAGCACCAAGGGGACGGTTTCGTCGTCGTGATTCCCGCGCGGTGGGGGTCGACGCGGCTGCCGGGCAAGGTCCTGGCCGACGTGTGCGGGCGCTCCCTCCTCGCCCGGGTGCACGACCTGGCGGTCGCATCGGGGGCCGAGCGCGTCCTCGTGGCGGTCGACGACGATCGAGTCGAGGGGCACGCCCGGGCCCAGGGCTTCGAGGTCGTCCGCACCGGCGCGCACGCCTCGGGCACGGACCGGGTGGCCGCCGTCGCCGCGGGCTGGGCGACCGACCTCAGGATCGTCAACCTCCAGGGCGACGCGCCGCTGATCGATCCGACGGCCGTCCGGGCGGTCGCCGAAGGGCTGCGAGACCCCGCCGTGGACGTCGCCACCGCCTCGACGCCCCTCGATCCCGTCCTCCAGGACGACCCCCACGTGGTCAAGGTGGCGGGCACGACGTTCTCCCGCGCCCCGCTCCCCGGCGCCCGCCGCCACCTCGGCGTCTACGGCTACCGCAACGCCGCCCTCCAGCGCTGGGCCGCCGCGCCCCCGACCGTCGACGAGCGTCGCCATCGCCTGGAGCAGCTGCGCCCCCTCGCGATGGGCCTGCGCTTCGTGGTCGTGCCCGTGGGGGACACGAGCGGCCCCGACGTCGACACGCCCGCCGACCTGGTCGCGGTCCGACGCCTCTTTGCAACCCGAGCCGCCCTCGATGATCCAACGGCATGGAGCGTTGGTACGCTCCCGTCCGTCCTCGATCCCGGAGCCCCCGCGTGAACGTGCCCTTCGACAACGACCCCGCCGCCAACGTCGGAGACGCCGTGCGCGAGCGGTACTCCGCCGCCAGCAAGGAAGCCGAGGCGGCGCTGTGCTGCCCCATCGACTACGACCCGCGCTGGCTGAAGGTCCTGCCCGAGGAGATCCTCGAGCGCGACTACGGCTGCGGCGACCCCAGCAAGTACTGCAAGGAAGGCGACGTGGTCGTGGACCTGGGCAGCGGCGGGGGCAAGATCTGCTACATCGCGAGCCAGATCGTCGGCCCGACGGGTCGGGTGCACGGCGTCGACATGACCGACGACATGCTCGCCCTCGCGCGACGGCACCAGGACACCGTCGCGGACCGCGTGGGCTGGAAGAACACGACCTTCCACAAGGGGTACATCCAGGACCTCCGCACCGACCTCGACGCCGTGGAGGCGTACCTGCGGGCGAACCCGGTGGCGAGCGTGGCCGACGCGCAGGAGTTCGAGACCTGGAAGCAGCGCTTCGAGACGGACCCGATGATCCCCGACGCGTCGGTGGACGTCGTCGTGTCCAACTGCGTCCTCAACCTGGTCGGCGAGGAGAACCGGACGCAGATGATCGCGGAGATCTTCCGGGTCCTGAAGAACGGCGGGAAGGCCGCGATCTCCGACATCGTGAGCGACGAGGTGGTGCCCGCGCACATGAAGACCGACCCCGAGCTGTGGTCCGGCTGTATCTCGGGCGCCTGGGAGGAGAGCGAGTTCCTGCGCGTCTTCGAGGCGGCGGGGTTCCACGGCATCTCCATCGCCGAGCGTCAGGAGGAGCCCTGGCGCACGGTGGAGGGCATCGAGTTCCGGTCCATGACGGTCGTCGCCTACAAGGGCAAGCAGGGCATGTGCTGGGACCACAACCAGTCGGTCGTCTACAGGGGCCCCTTCAAGGCCGCGCTCGACGACGACGGCCACACCTACCCCCGAGGCGAGCGCATGGCCGTGTGCAAGAAGACCTTCGACCTGCTCAAGGGCGGCCCCTACGCCGATTCGTTCGTCTTCATCGAGCCCCGGGAGCCGATCCCGGCCGAGGACGCGAAGCCCTTCGACTGCTCGCCTCCCGCCCACGTCGCGACCGCAGCGACGGGCTGGGCCGGCCTCAGCGCGGGCGCTCCCCGCCGCGATGCTCGGCAGTCCAAGGGGCAGGAGTACCGCGCGACCGTCGACGGCTGCGACCCGGGCTGCTGCT